>JBEKPH010000026.1:0-66437 GCA_049520915.1 Terriglobales bacterium | reverse complement strand
AAGGAAATGGTCAAGCATGTCCCAGATGCGGGCTCTTACGCGCCGGTTACCGTGCTTGTGGACGAGCGCGCCGATGGCGTCCATTTGTCATATGACAGGATGGCGAGCTTCTTAGCCCCTTACGGGAATCGCGACGCACTAGAGGTCGCGAGGGATTTGGACAAAAAAATCGAGGATCTATTGCAGAAAGCCGCAGCGTGACACTTTGCGGTCGTGGCGAAATCGCAATTAAATCTCCACCGTTTTCACACCGTTTCATTCACAAGCTCGCGGTACAAGAACGGTACAACCAAAAGGTGTTCCTTGCTGTTATCCTTCGTTCCTTACAGGGCATTGCAGAGCGACCGCTGCCTTGTAATTACAACGTGATCCAGCCTGACAGCGCCCTTTCACGGCGATAACCTAAGGTCAACGAGCGAGATCAACAAGAAGAATCCGAATGCAACCCAAAAGCTAGGATCTTCGGCATTTCGCAGGAAGTCCTCGTGACTGCAATCGGGCGATCTGGAGGGCTTATCCAAAGTCGAAAGTGTCGATTCGGAAAGTGTTGATGTTGATGGACGAAGGCAACGCGTTCGAGGCTGGGATTGTATCGGGCGTCGAAAATTCGAGAGAACGGGGCGGTAGAGAGATTCGCACCCGTGCCGAAGCCGCCGACATCGTCGAGCCCGACCACGCACAAGTTGCCGGGAATTTGATATTCCGCATCGGGGGCAGTCGTCATCAGACGTCCCGGCGGTTCGGTTGTTAACACAATATGAGTTAGGTAGCTCTCCAGCGTCCAACCCCCCAAAGCGAGGGTCCGCGCTCCGCGTGCGTTCAGTTTTTCATGTCCGTCCCGTGCCGTTTCCGTGCCGTTAACACGAAATTGCACCGAACTAGCCGCGTTAGATGCCATCTGCCGCGGTCTAAGTGTATGGAACTACGTTAGGGAGCGTTTTCGAATTCCAATCTCGAACAACAATGTTCGCGACAGGATGAAAACGTGTGGCTGTAATTGTGGCTGTACGTTGCCAAATATCGCGAACGTTTCAAGCATTTCGAAGAGGTCCTCTGTGCGCGCAAGACTTGTGTAAGTTATTGGTTAATTGTGAGTTGCGAGAAAATGGATGTTGAGCCCTACGTGACTCTTAATCAGTAGGTTGTAGGTTCGATTCCTACCGCGCTCACCATCCCTGACCTCTCAATGACATGCTCTGATTTTCCGAACACTGCGGTCGACTTTTGACCGACTGATCCGGAGAAATTAATGACACAATTTGATAGATCCATCTCTCTGCTTTGGCGAGGCGTGGAGGTCAGGGCAGTCAACCCCTAGATCAGGCAACTCCACGAGAAAGGCAGGAGTAGATCCCATGGGCGACATCGATCACCTGTCTTTGTAGTTAATCGCGAATTAGTCGCTCGGCGCTAGCGCGGTCTGGAACTTCAGGCGGATCACTACCAGTCATCGTGTATGGTCGCTGGACAGACTTTGGCTGTATACATTAATTATGATCTTCCTGCGCCGCGTCGTAACGCTCTCTCGCAGTCGCAAGTCTGGCCGGGGTCCACAGGCCAAATTAGCAAATCGCGCCTGTGGGACGATTCAGGCATCCATCGCTTTACTACTGCTGTTGTCGCTCGTGCATCCATCACGGGCTTTCGCGGCGCCCTCTGACCTCGAGACGGTGCTGTCTGGCTCGCGCCAGCGTATTCAAAAATTCGACTACCGCGTCACAGGGCGGCTCACAAGGGTGGAAGGCGATGGCAAGCGCACGAACTACAAGTTTGTTGCCAAGGCTCACTGGTTTCCCGATGGCCTGCATCTGCTGTGCGAGATCTCCGGACCGAACTCAGAGAAGACGAGCCTTCTTCTGCAGATGAGCGCGAATGGGCACGTGACCATCGAGGCACAGCTTCCCGGCGAGAAGACCTCCAGCGTCTTGCCCTTCGAACGTTGGAACGACCCCCTGGTAGGAACCGATTTCTCTTATGAAGACATGGTCGAGAATCAACTCTTCTGGAAGAATCAGAAACTCCTGCCTGCGGAGAAATATGGCGCTCGCGATTGTTTTGTCCTGAAGAGCACGGCTGGCCCACAGGATCGGAGCTATTACGATTCGGAAACATCGTGGATCGACACCAGCATTCTGTATCCGGTGCATGTGGTGAAGACGCTTCGCGGGACGAGTCAGCAGAAGGAATTCATTTACTACGGGCTGCGGCAGATCAGCGGCGTTTGGTCTGCAACGCAGGTGGAAGCGAAGCTGCAGGGCAAACCCGGCTCCTCGATCATGGTAATCGAAACCGGCTCAGCAAAGGCCAATCTTGGGCGCAAAGATTTCGCGATCAGCCAGTCCAGCCCTCAAGACGAGAAAGTGAAATAAGTCGAATCGCTTAATTAGGCTTTTGCGAGGACTGGGGCTGTCTCTCGATCATCCGCCGTTTTCGCCGTCACGGGACAAGCTCCTTTTCAGCCGTTACCGGCGCCTCGTATAAGCCAAAGGGCCACCAATTCCAGTCACCCGCAAGTTGCAAGAGCGCCGGCCCGACAACCATCCGGACTACTGTCGCGTCGATGAACACGGCTGCGGCGAGCGCAAAGCCCAGCATTTGCACGACGAGAAAGCTCCCCATGGTGAAGGCGGTGAAGACGGCAATCATGATTGCCGCGGCACTCGTGATGAGCCCCGCCGTCCGCGCCAACCCCTCAATCACCGCTGATTTCTCGGATAGACCGCGCCGCCGTTCTTCGAGGACGCGGGCGACCAGGAAAACTTCATAGTCCATGCTCAATCCGAAGACGATGGCAAAGGAAAGAATCGGCACGATCGGGTACACGTTTCCGGTCGGTCCATCGAGGCCAAAGAGTTTGCTCCCGTGCCCTTCCTGAAAAACGACAACCAACGCGCCGAACGAAGCCCCAACCGAGAGTAGATTGAGCAGAATCGCTTTGACCGCCGCAACTATCGAACGTAACCCGATCATCAGCGCCAGCAAGCTCCCCAACACCACGCCAAAGATCACCCTGGGCAACTGCTGCTTTACCACTAAGTCATAATCTGCGTCTTGTGCGGGAACCCCACCCACGCGCAGCACAGCGCCGGGCACACCCGTGATCGCCGCAACATCGGACGAACGCACCTCTCGCACCCACCGTATCTGTTGGTTGGGCGTAAGAGCCGCGGTGGGCAGCAACTCGATCAAGGTAGCTTGGCCATCCCTGCGTAGAAAACTCGTGCGGATCGTCTCCGGCACATCGTTGAGAGCATCCGCATTGTCAGCCATCCCTGTGAGGGTTGGAAGAGACAAGACCTCTTGTGCCCGAGGATCGCTCTGGAAATTCTTCGTCAAGCGACTGACGGCAAGCCAGCCAGCGGGCGAAAGTGGCGGAGACTGCGGCGGCAGCTCCAGCACCACTCGGAGAGACTCCACAATCCCCGACCGCCCCATGCGCTGAAGCGTGTGAAGTGCTTTCACCGACTCGGCTGCGGCCGGAAGCGAATCACGGTCGGGAATCCCGGGCGAGATCTTTCGTGCCTGGACGGCGAGGATCAGCAGCGGAATTCCCGCGACGAGCAAAGCTGTCCAAGGCCTGCGGGTTATGATGCCACCCCACCGCACCCAGCGTTCGCTCGCCGCGCACAGGCTGGCCCGCGTTTCCAATCGTTTGCTCGGGAGACGCACTCTGCCGGCATTGATCCGATGCCCGAGCAGACCAAGCACCCAAGGCAGAATGAACGTACACAGCATCACGCTCAAAACGGTGACCAGCAGGCCAGCGACCCCAATGGAGCGCAGTTCGCTGATGGGCACAGTTAGCAGCGCTGAAAATCCGATTGCCACTGTCGTAGCCGAGATGAGCAGTGTTCGTCCTGCTTGCCCGGCCGCAAGGTCGGCCGCCTGGCCGTTGTCATATCCCTCGGCCAACGCTTCCCGAAACCGGCTCACCATCAGCAATGCATAATCAATGCCCAAGCCAAGGCCCAGCATCGTTGCCAGATTCTGCACCAGAATCGAGAGATGCAGATAATGCGCGAGTAACGCCGCGGCACCCAGCGCCATCGAGATCGAGAGGACTCCAACTCCCAGCGGCAGTAGCGCGGCCACAACACTGCCGAAAGCCAGCACCAGCAGCACGAGAGTGACCGGCATCGCTCGTTTCTCGGCATGGGTGACGTCATCTGCACTCACCTTGCGCAGGTCGAAGGTCAGTGGCGTTTCACCCGTAATCTCAAGCTTGATATTAGGATATTGCGACTTGAGCTGACCCACCATCCAGTCTGCCCTTGTCCTCAGTTTGGGAACCAACGCCTCGACATTTTCGTCGTGCGGGTCCAGCCCAACGATAATCAACGCCCCGCCATTGTCCCCAGTGAACGAAGGATCCGGCCAATCCAGACTCGAGACGGCACCCGACACCCCCGGCATACTCCGCAAGGAACTGCTTAAGAAGCCCAATACATCTGCGCCTTTTGCGGAATCGATGTCGGGAACGCCGCTGATAACCAAAACCAAGCGATGCGCGTACGGAGACTGGAACTGCTGCGCCAGTTCCAGGTCGACCTTTTCGGATTCTCCGCCCTTGATGTGAACCGCTGTCTCCAGGCGACGTTCGACCTTATAGGAAAAGGGAACCAAAGTCAGCGCCATGGCAAAGCCCGACATCGCCAACCAGAATCGGCGGCGAGCGGCGCCACGGCCAGTCTTCAAGTTCGGCATTACCGTTACCATGAAAGAGTCACGCCGTCTCCTGCTAAGCCTCAGAACAATGAAACGACTCCGGCGTCCCGGCACTTCCTATGATAAAGGATCAGTCTGCATATTCATTTAGGGTTTGGCCTTTATCTCGGGGAAGGATAAATGGTAGACGTGTCCCTTCCACTCTTCTCAATCGAGAGGTTGACTGGCGAAGACCTCGTTGGCTCCCAACGCTATCCAGAACCCTTCAGCCAAGTTTAAGGTGTCATACTTATCATCGTGTTGATGAACCCGACTCGTTTTCACTCTCGTTGCCCGGCGCGTGAAAAGCAACGGGGTTTCCGAAACGCTCACTGGGTTCGTCGATTCATCTTGCCCCTCTTGCTGGTTGCCAGCGCGGCAGCTCAGGGCGGACCGCCATTTCGAACGGACGATCCAGAGACTCCCGGCAACCGGCACTGGGAGATTAACTTTGGTTGGATTGGCGAACGAAATCCCGCGTCCGGCGAATACCAGGTACCGGATTTCGATATCAACTATGGTCTGGGCGACCGCATTCAGCTGAAGTATGAAATCCCGATTGCCATCGAAGAGACGCGCCCCCAGGCAGCCACGCCCACCGAACCGGCCGTTCCGGGCCAAGTGATCGGCGGCTTGGGCGAAAGCCTGCTGGGGATTAAGTGGCGATTCTACGAGCATCATCCGAATGATCCCTGGGTGAAGAATCGCTTCGGCACTGGACTGCCCGCAGTCTTCGGCCACCATGGCGACCAAACCAGTGAACCGGCTGGGGACTCGGGCGATTCACCGGGAGCAGAAGATTCGCCGGAGTCGTTGGTGAATTTCAGTGTCTCGACTTACCCGCAACTCTTTCTCAACAATCCGACAAGAGCCGTTCAGCGTGGCCTCGTAGCCTCGGGCCCCACATTCTTTCTTCCCCTCGAGGTCAATGGCCGAGTGGGTCCCATCCGCCTGCTGGGAGAGGTCGGTTACAACTTCGGGAATCATTCAGTTCCGCAAAGTTGGGGCCGCGGCCTCTTGGTCGGGCACGAGTTTAGCGACCGCACCGAGGCTTACCTAGAGATCTATGACGAACAGGACGCGAATCGCGTTTCGCCGGGACTCGGTGTTGGACAATTCGCCAGCGGCGGCCCGAAACAGCGCGAGACGACCTTGGGCCTAGGCGGACGCCAGGCGCTGAACAAGGCGAAAACACTCAATCTTCTGTTGATGGGTGGGCGAAGCTTTCAGACCATTACCACGTCGAACGGTCAGCCGAGTTGGATCGGTTATGTGGGTCTGCAAGTTTTGCTCGGACCAAAGGAACCAGCCACTCCGCAAGTCGAACCGAAGCTGCCCAACGAGAGCAAACCGTAGTCTGCAAAAAAGAGGGCCGGGAATTTAACCGGCCCCCCTCGTTCATCTTAGTTTCGTCCCTCTTACTTTCGCCCGACGACGATAACCTCAAAAGTGTCAGGCAATGCCTGTGGCCGCGGATGCGGAGTCTGCGCAGTCGGCTCGGGAAGCGGGCCGAACTTCGCTGTAACCAGATACACGCGATCCGTCGTTTCGTCGTACGCCATGGTGCGGGCGCCACGTGCCGTGGGCAGGGTTTCGAGCACCTTATATCCGTTGGCCGCGTCGATGACGGTTAAAGTCCCTTCGCCGTTCGAGCTGAATACGAGTTGTCGCTTCGGGCTGAAAGCCGTCGCATCCGGACCATCGCCGATGGCTGCCGATGCAATCTGCTTGCCGCTCTCGGTGTCGACCACAGCCATTTTCTTGCCATCGCAGACGGCGAAGAGTTTCCGATGCTCCCGGTCAATGGCGAGGCCGGATGGAGATTCGCAGTCGCTGAGTTTCCATGTGCCGGTCAGTTTCTTATCGCGGGCGTCGAAGCGAACGATCTCGTTCTCGGTTTCGATGTTGTCGTAAGCGGAGCCCCGGCCGTCGGCGACGGGGAACTCAGGCTTCCCCGGCACATCGGTCGTGGCCACAACTTTGTTCGTCGCAGCGTCGATCACGGTGACGTTCTTGCTTCGGCCGTTGAAGGCCCAAACAGTCTTCGTGGTGGGCTCAAACAGCAGGCCGTCGGGATTGGTTCCGGCTGGGATAGTGGCAACCGTGTGGAAGTTCTGGCGATCGAAAACGACCACCGCGTTGCCGCCGCCATCGCTGATGTAGCCGAACTTTCCTTGCTCGTCGAGCGCAATGCCGTGGGTGCCCTTCATTCCTGTAATCGTAGCGACCGACTTGCCCGTCTTCGTGTCAATCACCTCAACTTGCGGTCCGTGGGTTACGTAGAGAATGTTGGCAGCGGAATCGACGAGGAGATAATCCCAACCGCCAGTGCCCCCGATTTTCCAGTGATCGACTATCTGGTACGGCTGTTGGCCAAGAGCGAAAGTCGTGGCGAAGATGCAGACAGCGATTGCTGCAACCTGCGTCATATTGCGCACGGCAACGCCTTTAAGAACGAGGGAGCGAACGAACATAGCCATGAGTTTCTCCGGTGAACCTGAATGCTGCTTCGTGCCTTCCTCTATTATCATGCCTCTGAAACCTTAAACGATGCTGAATGTCGGACCACTCGTGCTCGCAGGCAGAGTAACCACAATTTGGGTTCCTTGCCCCGACGCGCTTTCGACGCCAATCGACCCGTGCGATCGGTCCACGATTGCCTTGCAGATCGCCAGCCCGAGTCCGGTACCGCCGCTCTCTCGACTTCGTGAAGCATCGGCGCGATAAAAGCGTTCGAAGAGATGGGGCAACGCAGAGTCTGGTATCCCGTCCCCCCGGTCCGACACTCTTATCTCCGCAACCCCATTCCGAGACGTCACAGACAACGTCACTTCGGTCTCTGGCGTACTGTGCTGTACTGCGTTCATCAAGAGATTCGAGGTTAAAATCTCGGCGTCGCTCGGATGCATGCTCACCAGGCACGGTCCTTGCTCGACCAAACGAATCGTGATTTCCTTCCATTCAGCGAAGGCCCGGAGACGCTGCATCAAAGGGCGCAAAACCTCTCCTAAGTCGAGGACTTCAGCCGCTTTCAAGGGCTCTTCTTCGACTCGGGCAAGTGCCAGCATGCGCTCGGTCAGGTCTTCCATCCTTTGAACGTCAACCGCCAGATCGATCAGTCCCTTTTCGTATTCTTCCGCATTCCGACGGCCTAGTGTCATCAGTTGCACGCTCGACTTGAGGACCGCGAGCGAGGTCTTCAACTCGTGCGCCGCATCTCCAGTGAACCGGCGTTGCCGTTCGAAGGCTTCGCGCAACCCAGCAAGCAAATGCCGGATCGACGAAATAATCGGCACCAACTCCCGCGTACGCATCGCGTTTTCCGTCGGCACGAACTCCCAGGATGAAGCCGAAACGCGCGACGCGCTGTGGGCCAACTCTCGCAGCGGCGTCAGTCCGAGACGAAGAAGCAACGCCAGAAGAAGCCCCGTGGCGGCGAGGAGGACCAAACTGCTGAGAACATAAAAGCGAACGGCTTCCATCAGTTCGTGGCGCAGGTGCTCGGTGGGAGAAGCGTAAATCAACGATACCGGACGGCGCCGGCCACCGTTTTCCAATCGATCGATTACGCGTACACCTTGCTTGCGAAGCGCTCTGTAGTGCACTCCGTCAATCTCGACGTTGAAATAGCCATCGGTCGTTGCAGATGCGATCGTCCGCAATGCTTGAGGCTCGGCATTGGGAGACGCGCCCAACAACCGGCTTTTGGGACTTAAGACCTCGTAGATGTCTTGTGCGGGCAAGGCAAGTTCGCTTCGGTCGACCGTAACATTGGCTTCCGGATCATCGGCGTCCTGAACGGCACCCAGCAACGAGTCGGCGCGTCCCGATAACATGATGTCGAAGGCTCGCCGCCGGCCATGCACCTCGTGCAGGATCGCGATGACGGAAAAACAAACTACGCAAAGCAACTCCGCTAGCAACACCGCGACGATCAGTCGCCTCGTGAGGGAGTGCATTCTCATACTCTTGACTCGGGAGCTTCTAACCGATAGCCGCGCCCGCGAACCGTCTCGACCGTGGCCTCTTCGCCCATCATTCGCAACCTTTTTCGCAGATTGGAGACGTGCGCTTCAATTACGTTGGAGTGGTGCTCCCATGTGTAATCGTAGAGATGTTCCAGCAACTCTTGCTTTGACACGATCGCCCGTGGGCGGAACATCAGATACTCCAGCACGCGATATTCAGTCGGCGAAAGATCGATGAGCCGCCCACCACACCGCACCGTCTGCTCGACAGCGTTCATCGTGAGCCGCCCTACCGTCAGTTCAGGATGCGCGGCGCCCTTGCCGCGCCGGATCAGGGCTTTTACGCGAGCAATCAATTCGCCGAGATCGAAGGGTTTCGTCAGATAATCGTCGGCGCCCGCGTTCAGAAGCTCAACCACATGCTTGCGTTCGTCCCGCGCTGTCAGAACCAGAATCGGTGTGCGATCGCCGCGCGCGCGGGTTCGCCGCACGATGCTAAGGCCGTCGAGACCTGGCAGCATGAGATCGAGCAGCAGCAGATCGTAGTGTTCGTCTTCCGCGAGTGCCGCACCTTCCTCTCCATCGTGAGCACAATCCACGGCCAACCCAGCGCCCTGTTTCAGCGCTGCAGCGATGTTTGCGGCAAGCCGCCTCTCGTCTTCGATGATCAGAACGCGCATTGAACTTGAACGAAGCCGATTCGCTTCGATATTCAGTGTAGCGCGAGAACTGAGAGAGTCGGGTGCTGTGATAGAAGTCTCAAACCGATCGCAAAGTGAAAACAACCAAAGCGCGGGCACTTGGACAAGGAAAAGAAAGAGGCTATTTATAGAGCAGATATTTCTCGCGCAAGCGGATAAATTCGTCCAGCCGCTCTTGCCAATCTTCGGCGATGCGTCGCGGGTCTTCTCCGGCGGCAATGGCATCGTATACCGACTGATTCACGAGCAGATCGGGCATCTTGTCGAGTTTGAAATCGCTCGGATAGAGATGATGGAGCGCGGATGCCAACTCAATTCCCAACTCGGTCGCCTCCAGAGTATTGCGATCGAGCAGGATCAGGTTTACGCCCTCGCAGCGCTGGCCCGAAAAATTGCTTGATGAGGGAGTAAAGACGACCGGCACGAAGCGCACGCTCTGAATGTTGCGGGCATTCAAGTACGCCGCTAGTTCGCGACCCTTCATCCACGGAGCGCCGACCACCTCAAAAGGCGTATCGGTGCCGCGTCCAACCGAAACATTTGCGCCTTCAATCATTCCTACGCCGGGATAAAGCGTAGCTTCGTACACGCTGCGCAGGTTCGGTGAAGTGTTCACCCACGGCAGCCCCGTGGAATCGAACCAATCGCCCCGTTGCCAGCCTTCCATCAAGACTACTTCGAGCTTCGCGCCGATGTGGCGCTCGGCGTTGCCCATTTTTGCGAGTTCGCCTTGCGTCATGCCGTGGCGGATGGGCTCCGGGAAATAATTGGTGAAACGTTCCTGTCCGGGTCCAGAATCAGAAACTGGACCTTGGACAAACGACCCTGTAATCGGATTCGGCCGATCCAAGATGATGACTTCCACGCCCGCTTTCGCCGCCACCTCCAGAAAATATCCGACCGTTGCCTGGTACGTGTAGAAGCGGACGCCCGCATCGGCCACGTCGATGACCACGGCGTCGAGCCTCTTCAAAATGTCAATGGACGGGTGCCGCGCGGCATCGCTCCCGCCGTAGACGCTGTAGACGGCGATTCCGGTGGCGGCATCCTTCGTATCCTTAACGTGGAGAGTGTCGAGCGTGCCAGTCACACCGTGCTCGGGGCTGAAGATTGCATCCAGCGAAAGACCCGCAACGTTCGCGAGAATGTCGAGGGTGCGACGCCCTTCCGAATCGATTCCAGTTTGATTGGTGAGGAGGCCGATGCTTCGGGGAGCGCCGCCCTTCGCGGGGTGCAGTGCCGCGAACTTTGTCTCTTCCAAGACGTCGATTCCGGTTTTGACTGTTCCATTGCGATTCGACAGCTTGCGCGCAGCACTTTGCATTTCGTTGTAGCCGGTGACCGCGGCCACGCGCATCTTCTCTGCTTCGGATGGGTCGAGAGCCAGCGCCGCCGCCACGGCCGTCGCAACTTTCGTTCGCAGAGCCACCGCACTTCCCTTCTCTTTCGCCGGCAGCGGATTGGCATGCAGCGAATTCATGTGCACCGCGTTCGTCAGCAAAACGATGTAGGTCTTCGTTGCCGGATCGATCCACAAAGAAGTTCCGGTAAATCCCGTGTGCCCAAACCCGCCGACTGGCAACAGTTCGCCGCGGTTGGTCGAAAAAGGAGAGTCGATGTCCCATCCGAATCCTCGCAATGACGTGCCATTCACCGGTTGCTGCGGAGCAGTCATCTTGGCGATTGTTGGCGGTGTCAGGATGCCGCGGCCGCCATCGAGCATCGCCTGGGCAAAGATGGCAAGGTCGTCGGCGGTGGAAAACACACCCGCATGACCCGCGACGCCGCCCATCCGGCGCGCAGTTGGATCATGCACCTCCCCGCGCAGGAGATGATGGTTTTCGTCTTCTTCTGTCGGTGCGATTCGTGGCAACCACGACCCTGGCGGAAGGAAACGCGTGTCTTTCATCGCAAGCGGTTCGAAAATATGCTTTGTTGAATAGGTGTCGAGGGATTCGCCGGAGAGGCGTTCCACGATTGCGCCGAGTACGATGAAGTTGATATCGCTATAAACGAACGCGGATCCGGGCGGACGATCGGGCGTGACCTCCAACGCCATGCGAAACGCGGTGTCCTTGCCTTCCCACTTGGTTGCCAGATCGAGATCCTCCGGCAGTCCCGAATAATGCACGAGCAACTGCCGCACGGTAATATCCTGCTTGCCGTTCTGCGCGAATTCGGGAAGATATTTCGCGACGGGATCGTTCATACGAATCTTGCCCTGCTCCCACAACTGCATAACCGCCGTCGTGGTCGCGAGGACCTTGGTCAGGGAGGCGCAATCGAACACGGTATCGACCGTCATGGCCTCTCGGCGCGGCTCGAGCGCTCGGCTGCCGTACGCCTTCCGATAGACGATCTGGCCGTCGTGCCCGACGAGCAGGACGGCCCCAGGAATTTGACGCTGCGCAATGGCGTCGTTTATGACCGGGTCAAGAACCGCTAAGCGGGAGTCGATCGTAGCCTGCGCGAAAGCGGGAGCGCAGTAAGAAAAGGCTAAAAGCAGCATTGTGGCAAAAAGTTTCACGTTGCTGTGACTGTACACGAGGCCGGAGACCACTCTCAAGGCACTGAGGGTAACCAGTTAACGTGACGAAGCTGTCACTTTGCCTTCGCCGTTCCGTTTGCTATAACCCGAGGAGGGTTCTACAGCAGCTTTGACTCAGATTCACACTTCGACCGCAGGCTTTACTTTCCTCGTTCGCAATTTCGCGGGTCAGGAGGGCCGTTTCAGCGCCGCTTTCGATATTCTGGAAAAGGCGATCGCTGCTCGCGCCTTCCCTGCCTGCGCATTGGCCGTAACGCTTGGCGGAGAACTTGTCGTAGAGAAGGCTCTCGGGCGCTTCACCTATGATCCCGCTTCACCAGCTGTAACCGCCTCGAACCTGTTCGACATCGCGTCCCTGACGAAAGTCGTGGCCACGACCGCCATGGCCATGATTTTGTACGAGCGCGGATTGCTTGATCTCGAGACGCCTGTCACCGCCGTCGTGCCCGAATTTGCTGACGGATCCGACAATGAAGACAAACGCCGGCAAGTCACTTTGCGGCTGCTTCTTGCCCACAGCTCTGGATTGCCTGCGTACGAGAAGCTTTTTCTGCGCACGCCAACCCGCGAAGCGCTGCTGCAAGCGGCCTTCAGCATGCCTCTCACTGCCGCTCCCGGAACGCGGGCCGAGTACAGCGATATTGGTTTCATCGTTCTCGGCATTGCCCTCGAACGGCTGGCTGACGAACCGCTCGACGTGTTTTGCCAGCGCGAGATTTTCGGGCCGCTGGGCATGACGCACACAACTTTCAACCCGGCGCGGGCGCTCAAGAGTTCAGTGGTCCCGACCGCCGACGACCTCGCCTTCCGTCACCGCGTGATCCAAGGCGAAGTACAGGACGAAAACGCCAGCATTCTCGGCGGAGTTGCAGCCCACGCCGGACTTTTCTCGACAGCCGAGGATCTGGCGATCTTCGCCCACAGCATGCTCAACGCCGGATACCCGATCCTGCGTCCCGGCATCCTGGAGCTATTTTCGCGACGGGAGGCCGCGCCCATCGGTACTTCTCGCGCGCAGGGATGGGACACTCCTTCGTCGCCGTCGCAATCCGGAAAATACTTCTCGTCCCGATCTTTCGGACATCTTGGCTATACGGGCACGTCGTTGTGGATCGACCCGGAGCGGCAACTCTCCGTCTCTCTGCTCACCAACCGCACTTGGCCCGACTGCCAAAATCAGGCCATCAAGCAGGTCCGCCCTGCCGTTCACGACGCAGTCATCGAGGCCTTGGAGTCCCAGGATTGAAACATAAAATCACGCGAGCCTCGACGATCCATCTGCCGGAGACAAAACACGCCCATAAGTCGAGTGCAGCAACGCTTCGCAAAAGCAAGAACAAGTCCCAGCGTGAAAACGAAACAACAACGGCGAATCTCAAACGGCTGAGCACCGAGCAAAGCAACTCCGCGTCCGCCGATCTCGATCAAAAGTCTGCGCTGGAAATCGTCCGGATCATCAACCGGGAAGATGCCAAGGTCGCGCCAGCCGTCAGACAGGCTCTTCCCCAAATCGCAAAGGCCATCGACTTGATTACCGCAGCCCTCTCGCAAGGCGGCCGCTTAATCTACGTCGGTACGGGCACGAGCGGACGCATCGCCGCTCTCGACGCGGCCGAGTGTCCGCCGACGTTCGACGTACCTCCGCGCATGGTTCAGTTCATTATGGCCGGCGGGCGGGCGGCGCTGGGCGCGGCCGTCGAAGCCGATGAAGACTCGCGCGAGCTCGGGCGGAAAGCGATGGCCGCCAAGAGACCGGGCCGGAAAGACGTCATCGTGGGCATCGCCGCCAGCGGACGCACTCCTTTTACGGTAGCGGCTCTCCAATACGCGCGCGCCCAAGGAGCCCGTACCGTAGCCGTTGTCTGCAATCCAAACTCGAAACTCGGCAAGTCGGCGCACGTGGAGATCGTAGCTGCGGTTGGCCCCGAAGTCCTGGCTGGCTCGACGCGGATGAAAGCTGGCACGGCCCAGAAGATGATCCTGAACATGCTCACGACCGGCGCGATGACCCGTCTCGGCTATGTCTACGGCAACCTGATGGTCAACCTGCATACTAAGAACTCGAAATTGCTCGAGCGCGGTATCGGCATTTTGGAGACCGCCGCGGGCCTAAAACGCAGCTTGGCGCGCAAACTTCTCGCGTCCGCCGGAGGGCGGGTCCCGCTGGCCCTGGTGATGGCCAAGACGGGCCTCAGTCGCCGCCTAGCCGCCGCCGCACTGGAAGAAACCGGTGGCCGTGTACGTGAGGCGATAACCGTCGCCAAGAGCCGGTGAAGCGTCTGTTCGCTAAGTCCCTACTTCTACGTTGCTCCACGGTTTGTTTTCCTCCGCTGCACCTTCTGCGTTGCAGTTACAAACGGAACCTCTGCGTACACCTCCGAAGCTCCACGCCTTCCCATTCCCCGCTAAAATATCTCAAGCGCCCTGCTAGAACCACAATGGGCATTTCCCAGGAACTCATCACGACATGGATAAATTAGTCATCCGCGGCGGCAATCCCCTGCTCGGGACGGTTCGCATCAGCGGAGCGAAGAACGCTGCACTGCCTTGCATGGCGGCGGCGCTGCTCACCGACGAACCCGTAATTCTCGAAAACATTCCGCAGGTTCGCGACATTGAGACCACCCGCAAACTTCTCGCGGCTATGGGCGCTGAGGTCGAACTGGGCTACGGACGTGCCCATCACCGCACGACCATCTGCGCCCGCACCCTCGCCGCTCCTGAAGCCTCGTACGAACTCGTCAAGACCATGCGTGCCTCGACGCTGGTCCTTGGACCGCTCGTCGCGCGCTGCGGAAGGGCTCGTGTCTCTCTGCCTGGCGGTTGCGCCATCGGAGCGCGTCCCATCGACCTGCACATCAAAGGTCTGGAACAACTCGGCGCGCTCATCACACAGGAGCACGGCTATGTCGAGGCGGTTACCGATCCGCTTAAAGGCAATCGTCTGCATGGCGCCCAGATCGTCTTCGACAAAATCACTGTGACGGGAACCGAAGATCTCCTGATGGCTGCCACGCTCGCCGAGGGCGAAACCGAGATGCAGAACTGCGCTCGCGAACCGGAGGTCGCCGATCTCGCCGCTTTGCTCAACGCCATGGGCGCGAAAATTCAAGGCGCGGGAACATCCACCATTCGAGTGAAGGGCGTCAATAAACTTCACGGAGCCCGGCATCGTATCATTCCCGACCGAATCGAAGCGGGAACCTTCATCATTGCCGGAGCGCTAACTGGCGGAGACCTCAACGTCGCCGGATGCGACCCTTCTCACCTCTCCGCCATCCTGCAAAAGTTGGCGGAAACCGGCGTAAAGACAGTTGTAAAAGCCGACTCCGTCCGCGTGATGGGCGATCAGCCGTTGCAAGCGGCCGACATGAACACGGAAGAATATCCCGGCTTCCCCACCGACATGCAGGCACAGTACATGGCGCTCGCCACCCAGGCAGCGGGTACATCGATCGTCACGGAAAACATTTTCGAGAACCGCTTTATGCATGCGCAAGAACTGGTTCGGATGGGCGCGAATATCAAGATTGAAGGACGGCGTGCCATCGTTCGCGGTGGAACTCCCCTGAGCGCCGCAGCCGTTCTCGCTTCCGATCTGCGCGCGTCGGCGTCCCTCGTGCTCGCTGCCTTGGTCGCCGACGGCGAGACCATTATCGATCGCGTCTATCACCTCGATCGCGGCTACGAGAATATTGAAGAGAAGCTCAAACTCGTTGGAGCCGAAATTCGACGGGTCGGCAATATCTTTCCGAAGCGCGCAGCAGCTCCTGCTCAGTCGTGACAGGTAACGATCGTAACCTGCGAAAGCCGAGCACGAGCGCCTAGTATCGATCCGATGCCGGTTCCCAATCCTCAGCCCGCGCCAGTCGCATCTTCGTTGGCTGCGCCCGCGGCGGCCGTCCCCACCGCGCGGATCCCGCAACGCTCGCATGCTTTTACCGTGGCACGATACCTGGCGGTTGGTGCTTGTAACACGATCTTTGGCTACGGCTGTTTCGCGCTTTTCACCCTGCTGCTCACCCCAATTTTTTCCTATGGATACGTCGCCGCCAGCCTGCTCGCCAATTTGTTCGGCATCACCTTCTCTTTCCTCGGATATAAGTGGTTCGTATTCAAGACGAAGGGAAACTATCTCAAAGAGTGGATCCGCTGCGTTGGAGTTTATAGCGCCAGCATGGTCTTGTCCGCGGCGGCGCTTCCTTTCGTCGTCGCCATCCTCCGCCGCCGCACCAGCTATGACCGCGGCGCGCCCTACATCGCTGGAGCCCTCGTTCTGGTGATCTCAGTTGTGTTCAGCTTTTTTGGACATCGCCACATATCCTTCGCGGACCGCAGCCAGTCTCCTCCAAACGCAAGTTGATCCATTCGCGGCGTTCGCCCGGAAAGCAAGCCTCCTCGGTAACTTTCGTAATTCTGCCATCCTTACGCGCGTGTGGGATAACTAGCTTACGGGAGGGCACTCCCGTCGATTGAACTTGTCAGGCGTCCGTCGCGTTCCGCGCCGGCGCCGCCAGGAATACTCATTATGAAGGTTGTGGTTCTGTGCGGCGGATTAGGAACTCGTCTGCGGGAAGAGACAGAGTTTCGTCCGAAGCCCATGGTAGAAATCGGCGGCCGTCCCATTCTGTGGCACATCATGAAGATGTATGCCCACTATGGGATGCGCGAGTTCGTTCTCTGCCTCGGATACCGCGGCAACATGATCAAGGAGTACTTCTTGAATTACGAGGCCATGAACAGCGATTTCAAAATCTGCCTCGGCCGGAAGTCGCACGTCCAGTTCATGGGAGCACACCACGAACAGGATTTCTCGGTCACCCTCGCCGACACCGGTCTCGATACCATGACGGGTGGCCGTCTGAAACGCGTCGCGCGTTATCTCGAAAACGACGACACCTTCTTGCTGACCTACGGCGACGGCCTCAGCGACGTCAACATTGGTTCCCTGCTCGAGTTTCATCGTAAGCATGGGCGCCTCGCTACCGTAACCTCCGTTCCTCCTGTCTCGCGCTTTGGCGTGCTCGAATCTGACACCCAGGGGCAGGTCCAGCGCTTCATGGAAAAGCCCAAATCGAACGGGATGATCAGCGCCGGCTTTTTCGTATTCAACCGCCGCGTGCTCGATTATCTCGGCGGCCCAGAATGCATCCTCGAACGCGAGCCGATGGAGCGACTGGCGCGCGAAGGCCAGCTCATGGCCTATCGCCACGATGGCTTTTTCTACGCCATGGACACCTACCGCGAATACCAGCATTTGAACGAACTCTGGGCCAGCGACCAGACGCCGTGGAAAGTGTGGTCGGAATGAATTCATTTTGGCGCGATCGCTCAGTTTTTGTAACCGGCGGCACCGGATTGCTTGGCTCCTGGCTGGTGAAGCAACTGATCGAAGCGGAAGCCAATGTCGTTTGCCTGGTGCGGGATTGGGTTCCGCAAAGCGAACTCGTGCGCAGCCGCCGCATTGAACAGGTGAATACCGTGCGCGGCGACATCCTCGATCGCAGCTGCCTCGAACGCACGCTTGGTGAATATGAAGTCGAAGTCGTCTTTCATCTCGCCGCCCAGACCATCGTCGGCATCGCCAATCGCAATCCCCTATCGACCTTCTCGACCAACATCGAAGGCACGTGGAACCTGCTGGAGGCTTGCCGCCGCTCGCCGAAAGTCTCCTCCATTGTCGTGGCGTCGTCCGACAAAGCGTACGGCGATCAGGAGCACCTGCCGTACGACGAGTCGATGCCTTTGCAGGGGCGGCATCCCTATGACGTCAGCAAGTCTTGCGCCGATCTCATCGCGCAGACCTATGCCGTCAGTTACAACCTGCCCGTCGCCGTCACCCGCTGCGGAAACTTCTATGGCGGCGGCGACCTGAACTGGAACCGCGTCGTCCCCGGCACGATCCGATCGATTATTCGCGGAGAACGGCCCGTCGTCCGTTCGGACGGCAAGTTTGTGCGCGACTACTTCTACATCGAAGATGGCGCGGCAGCCTACATGCTGCTCGCCGAACGACTCGCATCGGAGGCAACACTGCGCGGGCAGGCGTTCAATTTCTCGAACGAAAGCCAAGTCAGCGTACTCGAAATGGTCGACCTCATCTTGAAGAAGATGAAATCGTCTCTGCGTCCCGAAGTGCTGAATCAGGCGAGCAATGAGATTCGTCACCAGTTCTTGAGCGCGAAACACGCCCGCACCACGCTTGCTTGGAAACCGCAATTCACCCTGGAATCCGGTCTTGACCGCACTCTCGCCTGGTACCGCGAGTTTCTCGGCGCGCCAGCCGCGATGGCGCAGTCAGGAAAAGGCTAGGAACTCGAGAACGACGTGGAATAGAGGCGCTGAGATCGACACGACAACTGACACCAGAATGAGTAAAACCACCAGCCAAATTCGCGACGAAATCCGCGCCCTCGTTCGGGAGTACCACGAGGTGGCATTCACTCCGACGGATTTCCTACCCGGCCAGAGCCCCGTTCCCGTGTCAGGCAAAGTTCTGGACAGCGCGGAAATCGAGTTGCTCGTCGAAGCCTCGCTGGACGCATGGCTCACCACCGGCCGCTTTGCCGCCCAGTTCGAGCGCGAATTTGCCGCCTTCATGGGCGTGCGCTGCGCCTCGCTCGTCAATTCCGGATCTTCCGCGAACCTCGCTGCGCTCTCTTGCCTCACCTCTCCGTCCTTAGGCGATCGCAGGCTCCGCGCCGGAGACGAAGTCATCACAGTCGCAGCCGGATTTCCCACCACCGTCAACCCGATTATTCAGAACGGCCTCGTGCCCGTCTTTGTCGACGTTCACATCCCGACTTACAACATCGACGCAACCCAATTAGAGGCTGCCGTCTCCAACCGCACTAAGGCGATCATGCTGGCGCACACTCTCGGCAACCCGTTTGACCTCGATGCCGTTATGCAACTGGCAGCCAAGCACGGTCTGTGGGTCATTGAAGATTGCTGCGATGCGGTCGGCTCAACCTATAAAGGGCGGGGCGTTGGTACTTTCGGCAACCTGGCCACCACCAGTTTCTACCCCGCGCACCACATCACCATGGGGGAAGGCGGAGCCATTCTTACGCAGTCGCCAGCTCTTAAGAAGTTGGCTGAGTCTTTTCGTGACTGGGGTCGAGACTGTTGGTGCGATCCCGGAAAATCGAATACCTGCGGCTGCCGCTTTGAATGGAAATTGGGCGATTTGCCGGTTGGATACGACCACAAATACATCTACAACCACATCGGCTACAACCTGAAAGCCACGGATATGCAAGCTGCGGTTGGAGTGGCGCAACTCAAGAAGTTACCCGGCTTCATTGCCGCGCGGAAGGCCAACTTCGCCAAATTGCACGAAGCCCTCCGCGACATCGACGACCTCTTTATTTTGCCCGAGGCCACTCCGCATTCGGATCCCAGCTGGTTCGGCTTTCCGCTCGCCGTCCGTGCCGCGGCACCCACAACGCGCAACCAGGTGGTGCATTTTCTGGAATCCAAGAACATTGCGACGCGCCTGCTCTTCGGCGGCAACCTGCTGCGCCAGCCTGCCTATCGCGACATTCAGCGCCGCGTGATCGGCGATTTGCGGAACACCGATTTCGTGATGAACAACGTTTTCTGGATCGGCCTCTATCCCGGCATCACGCAATCGATGATCGATTACATGGCAGAAACTCTTCATCAGATTCCCCGCGCGGCCTCGGCCGTACAGGGAGCGTAGCTACTGGAGCCAAGGTAACCAGTTATTTCTTCTCATGCGACGAAGTTCGACAAATCGACTGGAACGTGATCTTGACGAGATCCTCGCGCGCACCGAGCCACTCTGGCAGGAACTCCGTGGGCAGCGCCTTCTCATCACCGGTGCCACTGGTTTTTTCGGCTGCTGGCTACTCGAAAGCTTCGCCTGGGCCAATCGCCGTCTGCATCTGAACGCGCATGCCGTCGGACTCTCACGGCATCCGGGGACGCTCCTGCAAAAAGCTCCCCACCTCGCCGCCGATTCCGCCATCACCTTGCACGCCGCCAACATCCGTTGTGACGACTTTCCCGACGGAAGATTCTCCCATATCGTCCACGCCGCAACCGACGCCAGCGCTGCCCTCAACCGCGAAAATCCCAGCGCCATGTTTGACACCATCGTCACCGGCACGCGCCGCACTTTGGAACTGGCGGCGACAAACCCCGGCTGCAATTTTTTGTTCCTCAGCTCGGGCGCCATCTATGGATCGCAACCATCCCAAGCCACCCTCTTGCAGGAGTCCTTTGCCGGCGGTCCAGATCCTCTCGATCCCGCAAACGCCTACGCTGAGGGCAAGCGTGCCGCCGAATTATTGTGCGCGGTCGCGCCCTCTGCCACGCACATCAAGATCGCGCGCTGTTTCGCCTTCGTCGGCCCCTACATGCAACTCGACGCGCATTTCGCCATCGGCAACTTTATTTCCGACCGCCTGCAGGACAGTCCGATTCGCGTACAGGGCGATGGCTCGGCAGTACGGTCATACTTGTATGCTTCAGACTTGATGGTGTGGCTCTGGACCATTCTGTTCCAAGGCCAGCGCCTTCGGGCCTATAACGTAGGATCCGAAGAAGCATTGAATATCGCGACGCTTGCGAACGAGGTCAATGCTGCCTTGCCTCCCGCCGCGGAAGTCAACATCGCTTCCGCGCACCAGCCCGGCGCACCTGTCCATCGCTACGTACCTTCAACGGCCCGCGCAAGAGAAGAATTGGGCCTCATCGCCGCCGTGCCGTTGCGCGAGGCGATCCGCCGCACCTACGCGTGGTTTTCAGCCGATACCACCTCGGCCCCGCAAATCACCGGCGTACAAACGAGCGCTCGAGGAACCCATGCTTAGTGCTGCCACTCTCAGTCCCAGGGCTCACCGCGCATGTGGTGCATGCGGTTCGTCCGCCAGCAACGTCTGCCACACGCAGCGCTTCATCGTTCCGGACGGCTACCCTCTGTCCAGCCGGTACGAGGTTGTCGTCTGCCAACGTTGCGGGTTCGTCTACGCCGATCCGCCCGCCACTCAACAGGATTACGATCGCTTCTATTGCGAGTGGTCCAAATACGATGACTCGACCACCGCGACGGGCAGCGGCGTATCGCCATATGACGCCGCACGGCTCGCGATCACGGCCGCCGACATCGCTCGCGCCCTGCCGTCGCGGGCAGCATCCATTCTCGACGCCGGTTGCGCTACCGGCGGACTGCTCACCGCCCTTCGCGATAACGGATTCACGGCCGTCGCTGGACTCGACCCTTCCGCCGCTTGCGCTGCCGCCTGCCGCGAGCGCGGATTTGAGGCCTACGTCGGATCCATCGCCTCCGCTCCCGCCCACATGCCCAAATTCGATTGCGTCGTCTTCAGTCACGTTCTCGAACATATCTATGACATCCCGTCCTTCTTTACTGCCGCCCGCAGCCTTCTAAATCCAGGCGGTTATCTTTACCTGGAGACTCCCGACGCGACCCGTTACGACGAGTATCTCTACGCTCCTTTCCAGGAGTTCAACACCGAACACATTAATCACTTCTCGGCGAAGGCTCTCGAGAACGCAGCCCATCGCTTCGGTTTTCAATCCGTCCTGGTACAGCAGAAATTGCTAAAGACGGACGAAAACACTTTCTATCCTGCGGTTTATGGCCTCTTTCGCGATGCCGGCGGAACAGCCGACGGGCGAGTTGTTTGCGATCGGGAATTGCCCGGCAAAATCGCTGCCTACATCCACCATTCGTCCGAGCAGATGGAAAACATCAACCAGCACCTGTCCGCTCAACTCACGGCCGTGCCGAGCGTCATTCTCTGGGGCGCAGGCCAACTCGCGATGAAGCTTCTCACGCTTCCGTGCTTGGCGCGAACTCGGGTGCACGCGCTCGTCGACAACAATCCCATCCTCCGCGGCAAGAAAATAGCCGGCGCTCCCATCCTCAACCCAACCGCAATCGCTGGAATGCGGGAACCGATCGTGATCGCGACTCTGTTGCACGCGGGCGAAATCGCAGCGCAAATCCGACACCTCGGTCTTGAGAATCCGATTCTATCCCTGCTTCCGGACGCAACTTCGAAGGGCCTCTGCTCGTGAAACTTTCCGACTACATCGCCGGACAACTGGCCGACTGGGGAGTACGCCACATTTTCCTTGTCACGGGCGGCGGCGCCATGCACCTCAACGACTCGATTGGCCGGGAGCCACGTCTACAGTATGTCTGCAATCACCATGAGCAGGCTTCCGCCATGGCAGCCGAAGGTTATGCCCGCGTCAGCGGCTTGCCCGGCGTGGTCAATGTCACGACCGGCCCCGGCGGCATCAACGCCCTGAACGGTGTGTTTGGAGCCTTTACCGATTCCGTTCCTCTGCTCGTCATCTCTGGACAGGTGAAGCGCGAAACCTGTATGCGGGCACAAGGCATCACGGGATTGCGGCAACTGGGAGATCAGGAAGTCGACATCGTCTCCATGGTCGGCAATATCACAAAATACGCCGTGCTCATCGACGATCCTCTTTCCATTCGCTACCACCTCGAGCGCGCCTGGCATCTCGCCCAGACTGGACGACCAGGCCCGTGCTGGCTCGATATTCCCGTCGATGTGCAAGCCGCGAGCATCGATCCGGCTGCTCTTCGCGGCTACGATCCCGCAAGCGATTCCGACGCCCGCGCCGGCACCGACGTGGGCCGTGATCCTGTGCAACTCGAAGCAGTCTGCCGCGACGTCCTCGAACGAATTCGCAATGCCAAGCGCCCCGTCATCCTTGCCGGAACCGGTGTCCGCGCCGCCCACGCTGTCGCTGAGTTTCGCCAACTCTTTCAACGCTTGGGCATTCCCGTAACAACCGGTTGGACGCACGATCTCATCGCATCCGATGACCCGCTCTTTTGCGGACGTCAGGGCACGATCGGAGACCGTGCCGGCAATTTCACCGTCCAAAATGCCGATGTGTTGCTCGTCCTCGGATCACGGCTGAACATCCGCCAAACCAGCTATAACTGGCAATCGTTCGCCAGGCACGCTTTCAAGATTCAGGTGGATATCGACCCGGCTGAATTCCGCAAGCCCACTGTTCATCCCGACTTGGCCATCCCCTGCGATCTCAAGCGGTTTATGACGGCATTGACACACCAATGCGAGGCGGAGCACTACCTGCCCAGCACCCACTCATCCTGGCTGGCCTGGTGCCGCGAACGCGTATTGCGCTACCCGGTCGTGCAGGATCGGCAGCGTCAGCCCGGTCCTCCGCTCAATCCTTACTATTTCATCGAGCAACTTTCGACGCGGCTGGCCGATGACGATGTCATCATCTGCGGCAACGCTACGGCTTGCATCGTGCCGTTCCAAGTCATGCGCTTGCGAGCCGGACAGCGTCTGATTTCCAACTCCGGGTCCGCTTCCATGGGCCACGATCTGCCTGCCGCCATCGGAGCGGCCTTCGCCCGGCCGGGAAAGCGAACGATTTGCCTCGCTGGCGACGGCAGCGTCCAGATGAACATCCAGGAGTTGCAGACGGTGGTTCATCACCACTTACCGCTGAAGATTTTCGTATTGAATAACTCAGGCTATCTCTCGATGAGGATGACGCAGTCCGGTTTCTTCGGTCGACTAACGGGAGAAAGTGGGTCCAGCGGAGCATCCCTACCCGACATGGTTAAGATTGCCTGCGCCTACGGTATCCCTTCCACTCGCATCGACCGCGCATCGCAATTCGAGCTAATCGACCGTGCGCTTGCGGCCGACGGACCTACCCTCGTCGACGTCGTCCTCGACCCAGCACAAGAGTTTGAGCCGCGCTCAAAGGCGCGGCAGTTGCCCGATGGCCGCATCGTCTCTCCTAATCTAGAGGACATGTACCCTTTCCTAGATGAGACTGAACTGATGGACAGTGTGATCAAAGAATAAGGACATTACCATACTAATAACGATTCTTACTGTAGGCCGCACGCTGTAAGACAGGACAACGACTAACCATCATGACCGGAAACGACATATTCGACGAGTTATTCGTTCTTGAAATGGCGAATAATCACCTGGGCGATGTGGACCGGGGACTGAAAATTATCAGCAATTATGCCCAAGTTGTACGTTTCAACAACGTGCGCGCCGCCATCAAGCTGCAACTGCGCGATGTCGATAGCTTCATCCACAAGGATTTCCGACACCGCGAAGATATCCGCTACATCAAGAAAACCATCGACACGCGTCTGCGGCCGGAAGACTATGCCGCGATGGTGCAGGCCATCCGCGAAGCCAGTTGCATCCCCATGGCGACCCCGTTCGACGAGAGCTCGGTCGACTTCTGTTGCGAACTCGGCATCCCCATCCTCAAAATCGCCAGCTCCGACTGCAATGACTGGGTCCTGATCGAGAAGATCGCCAAGACCAAGAAGCCTTGCATCGTCTCCACCGGCGGTTCTTCGCTGAAAGATATCGACGATCTCGTTACCTTTTTCGCCAATCGACACATCCCGCTCGCCATCAACCATTGCGTGTCTCTCTACCCTTCCGAAGACAGTGAAATCGAACTCAACCAGGTTGACTTTCTCCGCAGCCGGTATCCCAACCACGTCATCGGATTTTCCACGCACGAATACCGCGACTGGGCCTCTTCCATGCTGATGGCCTATGCCAAGGGCGCACGCACTTTTGAGCGCCATATCGACATCCAGACGGAAGGCATGACCGTTTCCCCTTATTGCTCGGTTCCAGAACAAGTCGACAGCTGGTTTAAAGCGTTTCATCGCGCCAAGAGAATGTGCGGCGCTCCGGGCACGCAGAAACGTCTGCCCCCGCAAAAAGAAGTCGCCTATCTCGATTCGCTGGTTCGCGGAGTCTATGCGAAACGCGATCTACCCGTCGGCCACGTTCTCCAGGACGCCGACGTCTACCTCGCTATCCCGCTGCAACAGGGGCAAATTTCCTGCCGCGAGCTCATGCGCGGCGAGGTGATTCGTAAAGCTGTTCCCAAGGATCAGCCCATCATCATCGACGCCATCGACAGTCCTTACGCCAATATTCCGTCGCTAACGGAATTGATTTACAACCGGGGATTGGCCGCGCAACCGGTAGTCGCTCGGGCGGCCAAGGCGGGCAGCGGTACGGCGTGAGAAACCTCGACATTCCCGCGGCATGAATACCACTCGCCAACAACTCGAATCCCTGCTCAGCGAACCTCTAGCCGAAGCTCACGTTCGCCAGCAAACTGCTTTCGATGAAGCAGCGGCCGGTCGCCGGCGAATCGTGATCTTCGGATCGGGACGCTTGGGGCTCTCCGTGCGCCAGCGTCTCGCCGGCACGGATTTCGATCCGGTCGCTTTTGCCGATAATAATGCCGCCCTCTGGGGGACTGTAGTAGACGGACTGCCGGTCTTGTCTCCTCTTGCCGCGGCGAAGCAATACGGAGACAACGCGGCCTTCGTGGTTGCCGTGTGGCATCCTAGCCATACGCCGCTCATGGCCGCGCTGCTCGGCCAGTTACGTTCCCTTGGTTGCTGCGCGATCCCCTTTCCCTTGCTCTTTTGGAGGCACGCCAGCACGTTCTTGCCCTATTTTTTCTGGGAGCTGCCGGAGAAACTGCTCCAGCAACGCCATGACATCCTCGCCGCCTTCGACCTCCTAAGCGACGAAGCTTCACGGCAGTCGTATTTGGCGCAACTTCAGCTCCGGCTGCGCGCTGATTTTGACTCCATAGGCGCGCCCGTCGCGGGGGAGCAATATTTTCCATGCTTGTTTTCTTTAAGCGCTAACGAGTGTTTCGTCGACTGCGGCTCCTACACCGGAGACACGATGCAGACATTTGTCGCGAAGACAGATAATTCTTTTCGAAAGCTGATCGCTTTCGAAGGCGACCCCTCCGTGATGGCGAAGCTTGAGACGTTCGTCGCGGGCATTGGTTCTCGCGCGCTTCTTCATAACGCGGTCGTCGGCGCTCGCAACGGAACTGTGCGTTTCGCCGGCGACGGGATCGGCGGGGGCTGCATCACCGCCGCCAGCGGAATCGAAGTGGCCTGCGTCCGGCTCGATGACGCTCTTGCGCGCGAAGAAGCATCATTCATCAAGATGGATATCGAAGGAGCAGAACTTCAGGCCTTGGAAGGCGCGCAACACGTCATCTGGCGCGATCGTCCAGTGCTCGCAGTTTGTGCATACCATAAGCCCGACCATCTTTGGCGAGTTCTAACTTCGCTGAAGACTCTTGCCCCCGACTCCGCCCTCTTCCTGCGTTCCCACTGCTCCGACGGACTCGACACCGTGTGCTATTCCGTTCCACCGGAGCGTCAGCTCATGCAAGTCGCCAACGACATCCAGAAAACAAAACCCACTGCCTCCTCTCGCGCGCACTACCAAGGTTCTTATTCATGAAAACGATTAGTGTAGTCACCCCCTGCTACAACGAGGAAGGCAACGTCCGCGAAGTTTATGAGCGGGTGCGCGAGCTGATGCTGAAGCTCGGACGATATCGCTACGAGCACATTTTCATCGATAACGCTTCCCGCGACACCACGTTCACAATCCTAGCCGGGATCGCCGCTGCGGACCCCAATGTGAAGGTGATCCGCAACGCGCGCAATTTCGGACACGTTCGCTCCCCCATGCACGCTCTTCTGCAGGCGCGCGGCGACGCCGTCATTATGCTCATGTCTGATCTGCAGGATCCGCCAGAGGTGCTTGCCGAACTGCTCGCGGAGTGGGAAAAAGGAATGCCGATCGTCATTGCGGTCAAGCACCAGAGCCACGAATCCGCCCCGATGTTTCTCGTCCGAAAGCTGTTCTATCGGCTCGTCAACCGGCTCTCCGACGACATTGAAACTTACGAGAACTTCACTGGCTTTGGACTCTACGACCGGCAAGTGATCGACCTGGTGCGTCAGTTCGGCGATCCCTACCCCTATTTCCGGGGTATGATCGCCGAGATTGGCCTTCCTCACGCCGAAATCCAGTACGAGCAGAGGCACCGCAAGAGCGGTAAGTCAAACAATAACTTCTACACTCTTTACGATCTCGCCATGCTCGGCATCACCAAGCTATCTAAGGTCCCGCTGCGGCTCGTTACTTTTTCCGGTTTTGCCGGATCCCTATTTTCGTTACTCGGAGGCGTGGCCTACTTTGTCTACAAACTAATGTTTTGGGAAAACTTCACGGTCGGCGTCGCCCCCATCGCCATCGGAATGTTCTTTCTGGGGTCGCTCCAGCTTCTCTTCATGGGCATCATTGGCGAGTACATTGGGAATATACATACCCAGGTGCACAACCGCCCGCTGGTAGTCGAGCGTGAGAGATTGAATTTCCAGTACGACCCCGGCGCACCGCTTGCTCACGGCGCTCTCGCATCGGGTGCGGCCGCAGGAGGTCATGACTAAGAGAGTTATCCGCCGCAACTCGCACCATGAACCAGGATTGTTACCGGTGCGTTCTGCGCCGATCTTTAGTAATTCCTCAGATCCAGCACAGCGGCATGAGGCTGCGCATATTACGCTACAATCTCTACAGTCAGCGCACTCTTTCTTTATCTTAGTCTCTGGGGAACGGTCTTCATCCAAAGGGAGTCATGAATGGACTTAGGCAGCTTGCAGCGCTTTATTCCGGCTCGAGTAAAATTTCGGCTCAAGCCGCACTACCGCAAGCTGTTCAGCAACCGCCTGCACGTCCTTTTCTGGCCCACCTTTCGTTGTAACTATGCTTGTACGTATTGCACAGTTTGCACAAAGTTCGACTTTGCCAAAGTATTTCCGAAAGAGTCGGAGAAGCGGGTTGAGGAATGGCTGGCCGCACTCGAAAAGCTGCCGCCCGCATTGATCTATATCTCTGGTGGCGAACCGTTTTTGTATGCCGGCCTTCCGGAGTTGGTCAATGACCTCCCCAAGAAACACAAGCTGCTCGGAATTGTAAGCAACGTGTCTCTGCCTGCAAGAGTGTACCGAAAAATTAAACGCCCTTTTCATCTCAATGCCAGCTTTCATCGCGAATATGTAAGCGCGGATAAGTTCATTGAACGCGTCAAAGAGCTGCAGGAGTTTCTCGATGTGCATGTGAATATCGTCGCGACGCGCGAGAACTTGCCCGTGATTTCCGCGATTGATGAATTAATGAGGACCCACCGGGTAAGTCTGCACGTGGACCCGTATGTCGATCGCGAATTCGCTTACAGCCCCGAAGAGGAGACGCTTTTGCGTAAGCACACGCAAGCCGACCGTAGGGCACTCGTGGATTTTAACGACTTCAGCCCCAAGCAGTGCTCCGCCGGACGAAATTACATCAACCTGTTGCCGGACGGCCAGGTGTTCACCTGCGCAGCGGGATTCAGCTATACCTATTCTCCGTTGTATACCGACCTGGTCAAGAACCGGTCTCTCGAGCACTTTCGGATGCCCAATCTTTTTGATCCTGACTTCCGGCTGAACCCCACCGATCTTGTTTGCAAGCTGCCTTGCAAGGACGCCTGCGACCG
Organism: Terriglobales bacterium; assembly: GCA_049520915.1. Taxonomy (GTDB): domain Bacteria; phylum Acidobacteriota; class Terriglobia; order Terriglobales; family Acidobacteriaceae; genus Acidiflorens. The sequence goes on along the minus strand of JBEKPH010000026.1, from coordinate 38,088 downwards.
CGATTCTGTCCTGATCACGATCCGGGAACAGGAAGAGATTTTACAGGCCACATGAGTTCGTTTGCCCGCACTCGAGCACTTGGCCCGGGCTCGAAGCCAAGCCCGGTGGCGAGTCCGTTTCTTACGGTTCGGCTTCTGCATGCCATCGCTGGTTTTGCGGAAGCGTATGGCTGGCCATTTTTCGCCGCAATTTCGGTCGTCTTCGCATGGGGCCACCTCAGCGGCATGGGATCGCGCCATCTGGACCACGACGAACTTTTCACGTTCTACATCGCGCAGGCGCCGAGTCTGCGGCAACTCTTTACGCTCACTCACACCATCGACCTTCATCCCCCGCTCTCGTATTTGTTCGTTCGAGCCTCGTTCGCTATCTTTGGAGTGAGTTCCTGGTCGTGCCGCCTGCCGTTCCTGCTTGCTTTCCTCGGCTTCAGCGCACTTCTCTTTCATTTCTTGAGCCGGCTACTGTCCCCGCTTTACGGACTCATGGCTGTGCTCATCGTTTGGACGAGCCCTTACGCTCATCTGGCAACCGAGGCGCGTTCGTATTCCATGATCCTCTGTTTCACCAGTCTGATGATGGCGAGTTGGTACCGTCTCATCGACGAGGAACACCGAGGCAGCCGGACCTGGGCACTGACGACGCTGATCGCGGGCGGCTTCGGCCTCCTGCTCTCTCACGTACTGGGCGTGCTGGCCTATGCCGCTTTTTTTTACGCAGAATCGATCCGCTACTGGATTCGCCGAAAGCCCGATTGGCGCCTGTGGCTCGCGCTGTCGCTTCCTCTGATCTCCTTCGTCACGTACCTGACCCTCCTCCGCCACGGAACAAGCATATTGTTCTCGGAATGGAGTCAAGCCAGTCCCAGGCGCCTCGCCATCTGCTATTGGGAACACCTTCGGTTTCTTGTAACTCCTTTGACTATCCTCCTGTTTCTCGCGGCAGTGTGGCCTCTGAGTTCAAAAGGCACCGCCCGGCGTTCAGCTTCGTGGGCAGCGTATATTTCGCTGCGATGGCTCCTCTTGTTTCTGCTCCTCGTCCCGCTTGAAATTGAAATTCTGTTTGCGCACGCTGGCACTGCGTTTTATGAACGCTATGGGGTAGTAGCACTCCTTCCCTGCGCGGTGCTCCCCGCTATCTTTCTTGCCCGTCGCACGCAGTGCGACCGCCGGGCAGCTGGCTGCATGGTGATCCTGTTGGCCGTGCTGCTTATTTTCGATACCTTTGGAAAATCGTGGCTGACCGAGCAACTCTCCAACCTGGCGCGCCCTGCCGTTGCAGCGAAACTGATGTATGTTCTCGCCCTGCCTCCGATTGCGCCGCCAGCGTTGAAGCAACCAAGCGTCCCTCCTGGGTTGCAACAACAATTGTCCGCAGCTCCAACTATATTGCAGCTTGGCGCGCTCGAACCCAGCCTCCCCTTCGTTGCTGGTAATGCGCCCACCTTTCTTGAACTCGCCCAGTACCAGAATGCCGACCTCACGAATCGGCTCTATTTGCTGACGGACCATGCAGCTGCCGCAGCCATCGTCCATGCCACCGCTTTCGATAACTATGAACTGGTCAGGACGGCTTTCCCTATCGGCGGACAGGTGGAGTCCTATTGCACCTTCTTACACAGGCAACCGCGCTTTCTCGTGCTGGGTGGGTACAACCATCCCGACACCTGGCTTCTCAAGAAATTAGAAATGGACGGAGCTAAGCTGGCCATCGTTGGGAGATACGACGACGAGGTCATTGAAGAGCACAGTATCTACGAAGTCTTAGTCGTAAATGATACATGCCACAACTAACAACCCATTTATCGGCAAAGATAGGTGCGCGGTATATCAGACACTAGCGCTTCCAAAACACATCAAAGATTCCGAAGCGCACGTTATGCGGAAATCTTCGCCGAACCTCATCTTTCACCTCAGGCGGAATCGCTGCTCCCGGGAAAAAGGGTCTGTCGTTCATCACGACCAGATTGAGATCGTCGGACTGGATTGCCTTCAGGATTTCTTCCGGCGATTCGCCCCCATCGTCGTGCGCCACATTCTTCAGTCCCGCCAGGAAGTACAACTCCGGGCAATCGTTGCCGGCGAACATCATTCCGTTCGGACTATGCGCCCGCAGGAATCGCGCCAGGTCATCGAAGAACACCGCTTCTTCAATCTTCAATCCGCCCGCGCGCGGCGTCTGCATCGTCTGCATCGGGCCGACGATCCACGTGATTTCGTAGATATACTTTGGGACGAGGCTGACCACTCCGAATGCCAGATAGAGTCCCACGGCAGCAGCTAAAGTATAGGTCCCGCGCTGCGTCTTTCCCGTCGACACAATCGCCACCAGCGCAAGAAGCGTCAAAGGCACCATATAACTTAGGTAGATCGCGGCCGCGAATGGAAACTGCACCAGGCTGCAAGTCGCCGCCAGTGAGATGAACAGGAACACCTGTTGCCTCTCGCTTAACGTACGCGCGTCCCGCTTCCTTCGCAGCCCCACCAGCACCGCTCCCCCAAGCACGGTCAGCGGGGTCAGCACCACTACCGAGCACCAGATGCCATACACGAAGTCGAACGAGTACGCTGCCCGCACCACTAGCGCCAGAGTTGCCAAGCCGAGCGCAACCCCGATCAACTTGCTTTGAAATTTCTCCCAATACATTGCAGCCACGATGACTCCCACCAGCGGCAGAGCATAGTACAGTTTCTCCACGCCGAGTGGACGAATCACACCCAAGCCGGATGCCCGTGAAATGGCGCTGGAAGTTACACCCCGAAAGAACGAAGACACGGCGCCCGAGCGTGCGTAGGGAATCAGAAAAATAAAGATTGGAGCCGCAAATCCGCCCAGGAAAGGGCCAATCAGTCGAAAGAGCTTCTGGAATCGTTGTTTCGTTCGCGCGCGAACGCCGCGTTCTCCCAAAAAGATCAAAGTTACCAGCACGACTGACGGCAGCACGAACTCGTATAACTCGCCCATCCCCAACCGCTGCCGCAGAACGAGAAGCAGTACACTCAGAAAAAGCAACAAAGAGCCGGTGGTAAAAATACGATAGAAAATCGCGTGCTCTCCAGCTTTCTTCAGCTCGCGATCCTTTTTGCTATCAACTTCCTCGATTCCGGTCTCGCTTTGTTCGAGGAAGACTAGAAATAACAGCACGCCCGCGATGTAATAGGCTCCGATCACTTTGATCAGGATCGACACACCTCCGCAGACGCCCGCCACGAAAAGCCAGCGCGCCATCCGCCGGTCGAGGTATCGCAACAACGCCGCCGCGCCGAATGTGGCGAAGAAAAGGTTGTACCAGGATGGCATGGCCGCCGGGTAATTCGGATAGCTCCATACGACCGCCAGCAGTGTGATCACGCCCGCTGTGACCGTCGAGGTAAAGCGCAACGCGATCGAATAGACGACGGGAATCCACGCCAGGAAGAACAGAAAAACGCAGATGCGCAACGACATCAGGTTCACGCCGAAGGCCCGAAACGCCAGCGCATGCAGCATGCTCAAACCACCGGTGTAGATCTCCGCAAAATCGCGATTCGGAAGTTGGCCATGCATCACCCGCAGCGCGCTCTGCGCTAGCACACCGTCATCGGCCGGAACCCAGCCCCTGCCAATGTGAAACCCCGTGTAGACTCCCGCAATCGCTAAGACCGCCACAAGCACGATCCAGCGAACAAGCCCCGGTTGTACCACTTCTGTCGTGGTTCCGTGATCCGCGGTGCCTTGTTTCCCAACCGCCGAACTTTCTTCTCGAACCCTGATCTCCAGACGCGACATGTCATCCGCATCGGGATTCGCCTTGACTACCCGAATCGTTTCGAGACGAATACCTGATTTCGCGCCTATAGGATCGCTTTCCTTCTTCACTTCGCCTCCAGTGCCGTCAGCCGCAGTTTCGCTTCCTTGCTATCCTGGTTCAGCAACAGAGCACGCTGATATTCGACGCGAGCCGCCGGAATATTCCCGCTCTGCTCCAACGACTCGGCGAGCCAATAGTGGTAGTCCCAAACGCCCGGATTCATGGCAACAGCTTGCGACAGATAACCCTGTGCCTCAACATTCCGCCCATCCTTGAACAGAGCACGTCCCAAAAAATGTTTAGGCGCGGCCGCTTCCGGATCCAACTCCACCGCGCGCGACAACAGTTGCTCCGCTTCTTTGTACTGGCCGTCTATTAAGTGAATATTCCCGCAGTTATAGAGTGCCGAATAAAGATTCGGTTCTTTCTCCAGAATCTCCGAGCAGAGCGCTAACGCCCGATCGTAATCGCCCATCTGCCCGTATAACCCAGCGACTCCTGCCATCCCCACTTCCGACTTGGCGTAGTCCGGATTCACACGGTTCAGCCACGTTCTCCCTTCCGCAAAGCGGCCCGCGCGAATGTAGGATTCAGCCAACGCCAGTGGCCCGTAGCCATACTCCGGATGATCCCTCACCACCGCTTCGGCCAGTGCAATCGCCTGATCATTTGCGCCCCGCTGGCTATACTCCTTGGCGAGGCCAGCCATCGTGTACGGATTTCCCGGATAGAGCGATTGTCCGCGCACCAGCAGCAGTAAATCGCTTCCCCAATACACTTGCTGCGCCAGTGAGGCCACCCCGTAGGCGCCGCACAGCACAACCACCGCCGCGATCTGCGCTGTTTGAGCGTTCCAACTCTTTATGGATGGCAGGTGCCGCAGCGCCAGCGACGCAAGAATAGCGAAGCCGATCGAGGGCATGTACATATAACGGTCGCGCACGAAATCGCCGTTGCCAAAGTTTCGCAGATACAATGCTGGCGCCAGCGCAATCAGCAGCCACAGCCCAGCAAACGCGACGATCGAGTTGCCTTCGCGCCGGTTCCAATACCACAAGCCGGCGACCACAGCCGCCAACACAATAACCGGCAATACAATCTGACTTAGAACTGCCGTCGTAACGTACGGAGTGTAATAAAGTCCCGTGATCCCGATAGGGAGAACCAACTGCCGCAGATAAACGGCGAGAACGAGGGGCAAGGTCCTAACCACGTCCATTAGCCCATGATTCGGATCAAACTGCCCAGTCGCCTGCAATAGCGCGTGTTTTCGGAGCAGTGCGTACGCAAGCGTAACCAACGCATACGGAGCCGCTTCCAACGCTGCGCTACCAAGCCTTCGTCCCGGCGAAGCTCGCCTGTTGGCAGGGTGCAACCACGAGTAAATACCGACTAGCGCTGAAAATACTACCGCCATTTCCTTCGTCAGCAACGCGCAGGCCAAGAGCGCCAACGATGCGACCCACCACGCCACGTTTTGTTTCTGCGCGGAATCGCGTCCCCTTAGGAATGCAGTAAACGCCAACGCCGCGAACATCGTCAACAAGCTGTCCGAAGCTGCCGACACCCAGGTCACGGGCTCAATGTGCACGGGGTGCACTGCAAAAATCAGGGCCGCCAGCGCGGCGGTCCAGTACTCCAGCCCGAGGCGTCGCACCAGCAGGAAGACGGACACCACGGCACCTACATGCAGCAGGATCGCACCGAGATGCCATCCCCAAGGCCGCAAGCCAAAGAGCGTGTAATTGAGCATTGACCAGGCGACAAACAGAGGCCGGTAGTACACCTGATGTCGTGCCACGTGGTACCAAAGGTCACTGCCAAACGCGCGTGGCAGATTGCTCCATGACCGAATAATCGGACTGTTCACTATCTGCGGTAAATCATCCCAAACAAAATCGAATGACAGCGACCCGCTGTAGAGCACGAACGTGACAAGTCCCAGCAGGGACAGCAGCACACTCGGCCGGCGCAGGTAATGGGCCAGTAATTCCGACGCGCTTGTGTCCCTTGGCTGTGTCTCGTTCGGTGTGGTTTCCAGAGTCAATCGCTCCGCTCTCGATCAGCTGATACTAACCTTCGGAGTCGTCTGGCGCATGTTACCCAGGTTACCTCGGTGTGCCACTTATAACCGCATTTCACCCCACTCCGTATGCGACGATCAATCCATGGGGGCAGTAACTGGAGCCAAGCCGGCCAAGGTCTCGCGGCCCGTCTTGTGCGTTGACCTCGACGGCACATTGATCCGCGGCAACGTGCTGTGGGAGTGCGTCCTCGTCCTCCTCAAAACGCGTCCGATTCTTGTTCTGATTCTCCCTGTCTGGTTGCTCGCGGGACGCGCCTCGTTCAAGCGGAAACTTGCCGCCAGAGTGCACCTTGACCCCGCTCGGCTTTCTTACCGGCAGCCGGTTCTCGATCTCTTGCAGCAGGAGAAGACCAGCGGCCGGCGCCTCGCGCTCGCAACCGCCGCCGACCGCCAAATTGCTGTCGTGGTTTCCGACTATCTCGGCCTCTTCGACGAAGTGCACGCCAGCGACGGAGAGCTGAATCTGAAGGGTGCCGAGAAAGCTTCGTTTCTAGCCACGCATTTCGCCGAAACCGGCTTCGACTATATCGGCGACTCGGCCGCCGACGTCGCGGTTTGGCGTAATGCCCGCGCCGCCTATGTGGTCGGTACGGAAGCTCGCGCTGCCGAGGCGGCCGCTGTAACCACTGTCTCGGCAACCTTCCTCGAACCGCGTGCCAGCCTTCGGACTTGGATCAATGCTCTCCGCGGTCACCACTGGGCGAAAAATCTCCTGCTCTTCCTGCCGCTCGCCCTATCGCACAACCTCACCGTTACGCCGGTTCTACGCACTGTAATCGGCTTCGTTCTTTACGGGCTTTGCGCCTCTGGACTGTATATTCTCAACGACCTCCTCGACCTGCATTCCGACCGCGAACATCCGTGGAAAAAAGAACGCCCCTTCGCGGCTGGAGCCATCTCGATTCCGGAAGGCTTGCTGGCATCCTTTCTGTTGCTGACGTGCGCGCTGGGGCTAGGTTTCTATCTGGATACCGCTTTTGGCCTCGCTTTGCTGGGATACTCCGCGCTCACCATGCTGTACTCGCTCTATCTCAAGAAGATTGCCTTGCTCGACGTTTTTATCCTCTCGAGTTTTTACAGCTTTCGCATTCTTGCCGGCGCGCTCATCTCGGGCACGCCGCTGTCGCAGTGGTTTCTGGCCTTCTCCATGTTTTTCTTTCTCAGTCTGGCGATGGCTAAGCGCTATTCCGAGTTACTTCATGCCAGCGGATTAATCACCAGCGGCAACTCCGGACGCGGCTATCACACCGGCGATCGCGAACTGCTGCTCTCGCTTGGAGTCGGCAGCAGCTTTTCGGCGGTTGTCATTTTCAGCCTCTACGTTCACAGCCCCGATGTCGGATTACTGTATTCCTCGCCGGAATGGCTCTTCATGCTTTGTCCCATCATTTTGTATTGGCTCAGCCGCAACTGGCTTCTGGCGCATCGCGGAGAACTGCAAGAAGACCCGGTCACGCTTGCCATGCGCGATCGCGTGAGCTACGGAGTCGCTCTGGCCTCAGCGGCAGTAATCGCCGCGAGCATGATCCACATAAATTGGTAACTGAACCGATCACTGGAACCACTTTCACTTCTCGATCTTGATTTTGTTTCACCGTACTGCCTATGTCTGGACAAACAGCCGCACGATTAAGTAAACAACCCGCTCCTTCGGCGCCGGTCACGCGGATTCTCTCTTGGGGACGCTATCCCAAAGCCGCCCACCGCTACGTTCATAAACCGGCTTGGAATGACCAAGTCCCAGAAATCCTGAGAACTGCCGAACCCGGTTCCCTGCTGCCCTACGGTCTCGGCCGCAGCTATGGCGACTCGTGCCTGAACGCCGGCCGCGAATTGATCGATTGCCGGCGTCTCAACCGCATCCTCGGCTTCGACGAATCGACTGGGATGGTCCGTTGCGAAAGCGGGGTTAGCCTTTCGGAGATTATCGACCTGTTCTTACCGAAAGGTTGGTTCCTTCCCGTTACACCGGGCACACGCTTCGTCACTGTGGGAGGAGCAATTGCCAACGATGTTCACGGCAAGAACCATCACTGCGCCGGAACCTTCGGAGCGCATGTTCGCCAGATCGCGCTGCATCGCTCGAACGATGGACTTGTCACCTGTAACGCCGAAGAAAACGCACACATGCTGCGTGCGACCGTTGGCGGCCTGGGACTCACCGGCGTGATCGCATGGGCGGATATCCAACTGAAACGCGTGCCTGGTCCCTGGATCGAAGCGGAGTCCATTCCTTTTCAATCTCTGAACGAGTTTCTCGATCTTAGCCGCGAAAGCAATGACCGCTTTGAATACACCGTGGCTTGGCTCGACTGTTTCGCGGGTAAGAACCCGCGCGGCATCTTCTTCCGCGGCAACCACGTGGAAGAACATAACAAGAAATTTCATCCGCAGCGCGGCCCCAGGTTGCCCTTCGCACTGCCGGCGTGGACGCTCAATCGCTACTCGATCAAGGCTTTCAACGCGGCTTATTACAAGATGCATTCGGGCAAACGAGGCTTGTCAACTGTGCCCTATGACTCGTTCTTCTACCCCCTCGATTCGGTTCGGCAATGGAACCTGCTTTACGGCAAACAGGGTTTCCTGCAGTACCAGTGCGTGATCCCCGAAACCAACGCGGACGCGTTCGCCGAGTTACTCGACACGATTGCCACCTCGGGGATGGGTTCATTTCTGGGAGTACTAAAGCAGTTCGGTTCTGCCCCACCTGCCGGATTGCTCTCGTTCCCGCGCCCAGGACTTACCCTCGCACTCGACTTTGCCATGCGCGGCGAGCGCACTCTCCAGTTGCTGCAATCGCTCGACGAGATTGTCCTGAAAAGTGGCGGCGCGCTCTACCCCGCGAAGGACGCGCGCATGAGCCACGCGCTCTTTGAAGCATCTTTTCCGAACTGGCGCAGATTCATTCCTTATATCGATCCGAAAATGTCGTCTTCCTTCTGGCGACGAGTGACCCCTGTCCAATGACTTTCATGACCTCCACCATCACCGCGCACCCGACGACCACTGATCCCGCTGTTCCAAGGGCGGCTAAGAAGACGCCTGTTATGAAAAAAGTCATCATTCTCGGCGCGACTTCCGCTATGGCGATGGAGGTACAGCGTCTGCTCGCTCAGCAAGGTTGCGAACTGCTTCTGGTCGCTCGCTCACCCCAACGCTTAGCCGAACTGTGGGCCGACCTGACGATCCGGGGAGCGAAACAGGTTTTGACCTACTCGGCTGATCTTGCCTCGGTTCAGCAGCACGCCGCCATCTTTGACTACGCGCAGCGCGCGTTGCCCGACTTCGACACCGTTCTGCTCGCCTACGGATCGATGCTCGACCAGAACATCTCGCAAAGCTCTGTCGACGCGCTTCTGCAGGAACTGCAAGTCAACTACGTCAGTGCGACCGCCATCCTTACTCTGTTCGGAGCCGACCTGGAACGGCGGCAGACGGGATGCATCGCCGCGATCACTTCGGTAGCCGGCGATCGCGGACGTCGCTCCAACTACGTGTACGGCTCGGCAAAGGGCGCTCTGTCCCTCTTTCTACAAGGAATGCGCAGTCGTCTGCATCCCGCAGGGGTAAAGGTCATTACCATTAAGCCCGGCCCTACGCAGACTCCGATGACCGATCATCTCGCAAACGCCGCACGTTTTGCAGACCCGGAGCAGGTTGCCCACGATATCGTGCGCGCACTAGGACGCCGTTCTCCCGACGTGCTCTACACGCCGAAAGTCTGGCGTTACATCATGGGGGTTGTCGGACACATCCCCGAGACAATTTTCAAACGCTTGTCACTCTAAAGGGTGTGGCGCGGGTGCCTCGCCCGCGTGACACGAAAAAAGGGCCGCATCGCTGCGGCCCTCATCCTGAAACATTAACCGATCTTACCTTCTTCCGCGTCCACCACCGCCGCCGCCAGAATGGCCACCACCGTGACCTCCCTGACCACCGCCGGGGCCACGACCGGGTCCGCCGGGTCCGCCGCGTCCGCGACGCCGGCGATTGCGATCACCGCCGCCACCCGGACGTCCTTCGCGTGAACCGCCACCCTCCGGACGACCAGCACCCGCCTCGACCGAAGCGACCACGCCATCCACACGGTTGAAGTTCGGCTCGTCATCGGCGTCGAAATCTGCGCCGCCTTCGATCACCGCCGTCGGCGTGCCTTGCGGAGCGTTGTACGTCGCTGCTGGCGCTGCCGGCGGAGGAGCGTCGATGCCCTCGTCTCCATCTGGAGGTGGAGGCGCACCACCCATCTTCGCGCGCTGCTCTTTGAGAATCGCCTTGCGAGACAGCTTGATCCGGTTGCCTTCGACGGCCAGTACTTTGACCAAGACCTGATCGCCTTCTTTCAGTTCGTCGCGAACATCCTTGATGCGATGTTCGGCGACTTCGCTGATGTGGAGCAGTCCGTCCAGGCCAGGAAGAATCTCTACGAATGCGCCGAAGTCCGCCAGGCGGCTGACTTTGCCGAGATACGTCTTGCCAACTTCAGCCGAGGCCGTCAGATCGCGAATGATCTGTAGTGCCTTGTTGGCGGAGACCTCGTCGTTCGAGGCCACGTTGACCTTGCCTGAATCTTCGACGTCGATCTTCACGCCGGTCTGCTCGATGATGCTGCGAATCATCTTGCCGCCGGGCCCAATCACGTCGCGAATCTTGTCGACCGGAATCTGCAAGGTGTAGATACGCGGTGCGTAGGCCGAAACCTTAACCCGCGCTTCGGTAATGACCTCGTCCATCTTGCCCAAAATGAACAAACGTCCCCGCTGCGCCTGCGCCAGCGCCTCGCGCATGATCTGCGAGGTGATACCTGCAACTTTGATATCCATTTGCAGAGCGGTAATGCCATCTTTCGTTCCGGCAACTTTGAAATCCATGTCGCCGTAATGATCTTCCGCGCCCGCAATGTCGGTCAGGATGGCGTAGTTTTCGCCTTCCTTTACCAACCCCATCGCTACGCCTGCGACCGGAGCCTTCAACGGTACGCCCGCGTCCATCAACGATAGAGAAGCGCCGCAGATGGTTGCCATGGACGACGAACCGTTCGACTCCAGAATGTCGGAGACGACGCGCATCGCGTAAGGCCAATCATCCAGGCTCGGGAGCACGTTCGAAACCGCGCGCTCGGCAAGTGCGCCGTGGCCAATCTCGCGCCGACCCGCACCGCGCATGAAGCCAACTTCGCCGACCGAGAATGGCGGGAAGTTGTAGTGGAGCATGAAGCGTTTTTTCGCCTCGCCTTCAAAACCTTCCAGGCGCTGCATGTCGTCGCTTGTGCCCAGCGTGGTCGTAACCAGAGCTTGCGTTTCACCGCGCGTAAAAACTGCGCTGCCGTGAACGCGCGGTAGAATGCCCGCTTCGATCCAGATCTCGCGGATCTGATCGAAAGCGCGCCCATCCGGACGTCGCTTGTGGTCGATCACCTGGTTACGGAAAATACGCTCGCGCAGGATCTCGTAATACTTCTTAACTTTGGCTTTGCCTGCAACGGCCTCTGCTTCGGGAACCGCGGCCTGCAACTCTTTTTCGATCAGGCGAACCTGCTCGTAACTCTCGGCCTTGGGATGCTTCGCGGTGTCGAGCGCGTCGGCCAAGCGTGCGCCGATCTTCGACTCCATTGCCTTGAAGTACGCTTCGTCGAATTCCGGAGGCGTCACCTTGCGCTTCGGCTTCCCGACTTTTTCTCTGAGCTCGTTGATGGCGGCGCAAATTTTCTTAATTTCCGTGTGCGCGAATTCGATCGCGTCCACCACGGTTTCTTCTTTCACTTCTTTCGCACCCGACTCGATCATCACGATGGCATCGGATGTCCCGACGACCATGATGTTGAGCAGGCCATCTCGCATTTCGGAGTAGTTGGGATTGGCGATAAAGCGGCCGTCGATCAGGCCGACGCGCACCGCGCCCAGAGGGCCAAGAAACGGAATATCGGAAATGGTCAGAGCGGCGGAAGCCGCGTTGATGCCGCAGACATCTGGATCATTTTGATCGTCAGCGGAAAGCACAAATGCGATGACCTGCGTCTCGCATTTAAAGCCCTCGGCAAACATCGGGCGCACCGGCCGGTCAATCTGGCGACTGGTGAGCACTTCGCGCTCGCTCATCCGCCCTTCACGCTTGATAAAGCCGCCCGGGATGCGTCCGCCGGCGTAGGTATATTCGCGGTAATCAACCGTGAGCGGGAAAAAATCGATGCCCTCGCGGGGGTCGGGGTTCGAAGTTGCGGTGGCCAGGACTACGTTTTCGCCGAATCGCACAACGGCCGCGCCGTGTGCCTGCTTGGCAAGTTTTCCTGTTTCAATGGACAGCTGCTTTCCGCCTGCAAGTTCGACGGAAACTTTAGTTGCTTCTGGTTTCATAGGTCATCCTTCAATAAGGGAGAAAGGCATGCGCGCGGGTGCGAAGATCGCATAGGCAAGCGAATGCCGGGCGGCGGTTGGGAACGCACTTTGCAAAGGCTCTCGAAGTTAGGAACCGGCCCCACACGGAGCCGGACGCGCTGTTATTTGCGGATTCCGAGCTTGGATATTACGGTCTTATACCGTTCCGAGTCGTACTTCTTCAAGTAATCGAGCAAACTACGGCGTCTGCTCACCATCATGAGAAGCCCGCGGCGCGAGCCGTGATCTTTCTGGTGCGTCTTGAAGTGTTCCGTCAATTGACCAATGCGCTCGCTCAGCAGCGCGATTTGAACTTCGGGGCTGCCAGTATCTGTAGCGTGCGTGCGATACGTGTCAACAACGGTCTGTTTTTGCTCTCTGGCTAACACTTACTTGTTGCACTCCTGTCTCGTCTCGTTTTCGTAACGTGTTCGATGGTAACACGTTGCCTTCGAAGCTGGCAAACAAGCACCTGCGGCGCCGAATGCACGATTCGAAACTGTTTTGCGAGGATCGACTATTTCCCGCACCGCTAATCCCATACAATTGATCACCGTCTACGACTTTTGGAAAAGCCAAAATCTCCCATTAGCCTCTGGTTCCCGTCAGCGAAATTCCGCAAGCATGCCTTTGAACCTTGATTCGCGCGCGCCGAACGTCGCCTGCGCCAAGTTTGCTGCAAGGTTATATAATGTCAACAGAGAACGAAACAATAGGGATGTCGTAACGCTCTGGTTTACTCTCATCAACAGAAACCGGGCCAGCCCTAGAGGCGGTGTGTATAAGCCGGCCATCATCATAAAAATTGGAAACATGGGGGGTTCTGAATGCCACGAGGGCGATCAACTTTTACCAAACGTCAGAAGGAACAAGCGCGCCAACAGAAACAGCGGGATAAGAACGAGAAGAAGACGCAGCGCAAGCAGGAGTCACCGGAAGGCGGTGCGGTCGTTGAACTGGATGAAATGCAGGAGATGCGAGAACTAGCGGAAGCGCAGGCTGCCCTGTTTCGCATCGGCGGTGACGAAGAACCGAATTCATTGGAACTGCTCTCGAAGAACAGTAAGGAAGTCGAGTAGCCAGGTTCGAAGAAAGCCGTTCAAAAAAAATCGCCGGAGCGCAATGCTCCGGCGGCTTTATCCCACTAAGAATCTCTTCCTAGACGAAAATCTCACCCGGCAACTTGGTCAAGGTGCGCGAAGCCAACGTGTTCTCGATGAACCGTTTTGGTTGCCGCTCACTGTCGGCCGCATTGATCTGTTTGCGTTCGATGCGTAACTTCAAGGTACGCTCGATGCTGCGCAGGTCCAGAACTTCGGCTCCAGTGACCAGAGTGGACGCTCGTCCTTGCGAACCCGCCCTCCCCGTTCGTCCGACGCGGTGGATGAAGTCTTCCGCCATCTTCGGCAAGTCGTAATTGATCACGTGGGCCACGTCGTCGCAATGCAATCCGCGGGACGCGATGTCGGTCGCAACCAAAACCTGGTAGCGCCCTTCCTGGAATCCGCTCAGCGCTGCGTTGCGCTGCGCCTGCGTGCGATCGCCGTGAATCATCGCCGCCGAAAAGCCATCGCGCTCCAGCTCTTTCGCCAGTCTTTGGGAACCACGCTTGGTGCGCGTGAAGATCAGGGTTTGTCCCTTCTCTCCATAGAGCAACTGCCGAAGCACGTCGAGCTTTTCCGAAGGGCGAACTTCGTAAGCCTCAAGCGAAACGCTCTCCGCCGGCTTCAGGGTTGAGCCGAGGGCAATGCGAACCGGTTCGCGCGTGTAATCGCTCACCAGCGAGGCCACCGACTGTTCCATTGTGGCTGAAAAACAGAGCGTCTGCCGTTTCTGCGGCAGAATCTGCAGGATGCGCCGAATCGCCGGCAGAAATCCCATGTCTAACATGCGGTCGGCTTCGTCGAGCACCAGAATCCTGACCTGACGCAGGTCGGCAAATTTACGGGTAATGAAATCCTGCAAACGCCCCGGAGTCGCGATTACAAATTCGCAACCGCCGCGCAAACTCTGGATCTGAGCTTTTTCAGACACGCCGCCGATGACCAGCGCCGCCTTCGGCATCTTCTTGTCGCGCAACTGTTCATACTGCTCATGAACTTGCATTGCCAGTTCGCGGGTGGGCAATAGCACCAATGCTCGGACGCTTTTTGGTGCGTAAGTCTTGACGGAATCCGGCCTTGAATCAGGCTTGGGCGCATCCGCGCGCAGCATCTCGATGATCGGAATCAGAAACGCCAGCGTCTTGCCGGTGCCCGTCTGGGCCGTGCCGATGACGTCCTTGCCTTCGAGGGCGGGAGAAATGGCGCGGGCTTGGATAGGGGTAAGGGTAATGAATTGAGCTGCCGCCAGTTTCTGCTGCAAGGCAGCAGACAAGGGCAGTTCGGTAAATGTGGTCATTCGATTGTTTTCTTTCTGGAGGGGCCTGATCTTGATATTTCTCGGGGACCGTACGTTTTATACACGTATCCCAGAGCTTCGCATGCCGCTCGCATTTTAAGTTGGCGCTGGAACGAACGGTGGGCAGGAAATGCGGAAGTGTAACGGATCCAACAGGATCCCCGCTTAACGAGCAAACCGTAGCAAAAGCGTTATACAGAGTATAGCAGAAGAATGAGCCGGAACCCCGTTACCTTAGTGATAACCCGGATTCCGGCTCCTCTTACTCAATGTTTAAGTTCACAAACTTTTAAGTCGTCCCCGAATCGGAAGCGACACTATCGTCGTGCAACACCGGGTAGTTTGGACTTAAGTAGCCCGCCGGAGATTCACTGCCCGTCGAGTTCTCTCCACTCGACCCGTTTTGCGATCCATCATGATTCGCGTCAGGCCGATAGGGTGGCGGATTGTCGTCCCAATTATCCATATATCCTGGCCCGCCGCCATACGCATACGGACCATAGGCTGCCTGGCCATACCAATACGGGTCGTACCACCACGGACTCCAGCCCAATCCCCACGCCGGTCCCCAATAGGCTCCCCAGTACGGCCCTCCAAATCCAAACCCGAAGCCGAAACCTCCCCAACCCCAGCCCCCACAGCATCCCCACCCGCGACCACCCCAGCCATAACCACCGCCCCAACCGCCTCGGAACCCAAAACCCGGTTGAAACCTTGATCCGCCTTCAAATCCACGCGACCCGCCGAAAGACTGAAAGCCGCCTTCTCGGCCCGCCACGCTCCGTGCCATCAAGTTCGAATTCGCGCCACTCGCGCCATGCGCTGAGCTACCGCTATTCCCAAACGAATGCCACTGCCCGTCGTGGATCGCAGGGCGTATATTCGCCGCCCGATCAGCCTCGGCCCCGCTGCTGCGCCCTGAACCAACCGCTCCACTGCGTCCGGACATCCCGCCCGGCCGTCCAGTCATCCCTCGTGATGCTCCCGCCGAGCCGCCTCGATATCCTCCGCCACCGTACTCGCGTCCACCACCGTAGGAGCGACCCCCACCATAAGATCCGCCTTCGCTGTGGACTGACCCGCCTCCGCCGCCGCCGTGGGAGCCGCCACCCCCACCGCCAGCATGGCCACCACCACCTCCGCCGTGTTGAGCAAACACTGCGTTTGGCGTCAGAGCGAGAGCAACGAGAGCAATAAACAGGCTGCAAGATTTGAAGAGACGGAATCGGTCCATAATGCCTCCCAACCACCACGCCCGGTTTCGGGCGCCCACTTAATCCAAGAAGCTTCTACTAACAAAGAGACTCTACTGAGTCAGATTCTAACCCCGAACCCCGGGTTGCACCTCGAGATCTACACCCCAGAGACACCCCCTACGGCGCAACCCGTTTTATCCACTGCGGTCCTCGCCTGGATTAGGCCGCCTGCGCCATATCACCAATTTCACGCTCCGCCTTTTCGTCAAGCTTAAGCGAAACCGCTGCGACGTTCTCTTCCAGATGCGCAACCTTAGACGTTCCCGGAATCGGCAGAATCACCGGCGACCTCCCAAGCAGCCAAGCCAGCGCCAACTGCGACGTGGTGACTTTCAACTGGCTCGCGGTCCGTGCCAGTACGCTGCCTGCGGAACTAAGCTTTCCCGATCCCAGCGGAAACCACGGAATAAATCCGATGTTCTCGCGTTCGCAATATTCCAGAACATCTTCCGAGCCTCGATCCGCCAGACTGTACCGATTCTGCACCGTGACGATCGGGACGATGGTCCGCGCATGCTCAATCTGAGCGACGCTCACTTCCGAGAGCCCGATGTGACGGATTTTCCCTTGTGCCTGCAAATCTTTCAGTGTTCCCAGTTGATCTTCTGCTGGAACCTTGGGATCGATGCGGTGCAGCTGAAACAATTCGATCCGATCCAGCCGCAGTCGCTGCAAACTGCCCTCGCACGCCGCTCGCAAATGTTCCGGCCGGCCGTTCTCCCGCCACTGATCGGGACCCGGGCGATCAAAACCCGCCTTGGTTGCGATAACCAAATCTTTCGGATACGGATAGAGCGCGTCCGCAATGATGCGTTCACTAACCTCAGGGCCGTACGAATCGGCGGTATCGATGAAGTTGATGCCCAACTCAATCGCCCGGCGCAAGACTCGAATCGCCTCATCGCGATCTTGTGGTTCGCCCCAGATTCCCGGGCCCGTAATTCTCATAGCTCCAAAGCCCAGCCGATGGATCGACCGATCCGTGCCAATCTTAAAATTGCCGGAGTCCGCCGCCGATAGCCGGTTCCCGTTCGTGCCACTTGCCTTTTCGTTTTCCTTCATGGCCTTGTGTCCTCCTCATCCCGAAGTTCTGTTCACAAAAGACGCCGTACCTGTTCGATGCGCCAGAAATTCGCGAGGGCTCAGACGCCACCGCACTTCTTTTTTAGGGACGGAATTGGACGATCGAGACTCCGCCTACACCAGAGCGACGCGTGGCATGACAGCACAGAAAGGGTCGGAAGTAAGGACGCGAGCCTCACCCTTCCATGGTAGAAACATCACCCGCATCCGTGCCCGCTTCTTTCGCCTTGAGGATGCGACGCAATATTTTTCCCGATCTCGTCTTGGGCAGCGACGCCACAAATTCCAGCGAAGAAGGAGTGGCGATCGGACCCAGTTCCCTTCTCACATGTTCGATCAATGCCGCGGCCAGCGCATCCGAAGCGACGTGATCGCTACGAACTTGTACGAACACTTTGATGGTCTCGCCCTTCATCGGATCGGGAACTCCGATCGCCGCCGCCTCAGCGACGGCCGGATGTGATACCAACGCGCTTTCCACCTCGGCTGTGCCGATGCGATGTCCCGCTACGTTGAGCACATCATCGTAGCGGCCCAGCACGGCGATATATCCATCTTTATCTCGCGTCGCGATGTCTCCGGTCACATAGCAGCCAGGAATAATCTGCCAGTCGCGCTCGTAACGCGCCGGATCACGCCACACTGTGCGCAGCATATGCGGGAACGGACGCTTGAGCACCAAACGTCCGCCAACCCCGGGGGCAACGGAATGGCCCTCTTCATCGAGCACATCTGCCTCCGCTCCCGGCACCGCAACACCAACTCTTCCCGGACGCATGGCCATCGACGGCGGCGTGCCCAGTGTCGGTCCACCTAACTCGGTCTGCCACCAATTGTCGATCACATAGCCCCATTTGCCATCGCCCGCCAGGTGCGTTTGGGCCCAGCGCCACGCCTCGGGATTCAGCGGTTCTCCCGCGCAGGCAATCACGCGCAAAGTCGTCAAGTCATGCGCCGCCGGATAACTCTCGCCATAGCGCATAAACATTCGCAGCGCCGTCGGCGCTGTGAACATCTTTGTCACTCCGTAGCGCTCCACAATCTCCCACGCCACACCCGGGTTGGGATAGTCGATCGCCCCTTCGCGAAACAGCGTCGTCACGCCCGCGCAAAGAGGAGCGTAGACGATATAAGAATGTCCTACTACCCAGCCAATATCGGAAGTGCACCAGAAGATATCGCGCTCACCCACGTCGTAGAAACTCTCCATGTGATAGGTCGTGCCCACCATGTAACCGCCGTGTACGTGGACCACACCTTTCGGCTTACCCGTCGATCCCGACGTATAAAGAAGGAAGAGCGGATCCTCCGCATTCATCTCCTCCGCCGCACACACTGGCGAAAATCTCATCAGGTCACTAAAATCGATCTCGCGCGGACCAGTTAACTCTGCCGCAGCCCGCGAAAACACCACGACTTTTTCCACGCACTCCAGCTTATCGACCGCTTCATCGACAATCGCTTTCAGCGCAACGGTTTTACCGCGACGATAACCAACATCTCCCGCGATCACCACCTTCGCTTGTGCATCAACGATCCGATCCCGTAGCGCCGTGTGACCCAGTCCGGCATACACCACCGAATGAATCGCGCCAATTCGCGCACATGCCAGCATGGCAACGACACCCTCGATGGTTAAGGGCATGTAGATGATTACGCGGTCCTTTTTCCCCACGCCGAGCGACTTCAGGCCATTGGAAAAGCGGCACACCATGCGATGGAGCTGACCGTAAGTAACGATGCGCTCGCTTCCATCTTCGCCCAGCCAGATATAGGCTGCTCGATTACAGCGCTCCGACTCAGCGTGACGATCAAGCGCGTTGATCGTGATGTTCGTCTTCCCGCCCGTGAACCACCGGTGATGGGTTCCATCCCACTCCAGTACTCGATCCCACTTATGCGTCCAGCTAAAGCGCGACGCGTAATCCTCCCAGAATTTATCGGAATCTTTTCGTGCGCGCTCGCATTCTCCTAACCAGTCTTTTTGAATCGTGTTACTGGCAACAATTTCGGGCGCGGAATACTCCTGATCCATCACCAACAAGTTAGAAATATCTTCGGGCTTCGCGGCAAGGGTGGACATGGGGACCTCCGGAGTGCAGCGCAACCAACACTAGCAGACGCGCGGATTTTGCGCTGCTCTTTGTTACTCGGCTGTGATCTACGTCACACGTAAGTGTGATGTCAGTAAGTCGTTTCACCCCTCGTCGCGAGGTCTCTAACCACCGTCAACAGAGTTTTACTAAATTGAGTGACAAAGACTTAAAAACGAGATATGATCCCGCCGCAATTCACGCGCAGTTAGAACGCGCCTGAATAAGGAAGGACACTCTTTATGGAAAGGCAGACGAAGAAACGGCTGTTGAGCATGTTCTTAGTCATGGTCGCAGCACTCCCCGTCATGGCGGGAAACAACGAGGCAAAAACTTCGAACGAAAGCTCCTCCGCTGCCAACAGCGCAGAAGCCACGCCCGGTGCGGCAAGTCCGAGCCCGTACCCGAGCCCAAACCCGGCCCCAACTCCAAGTCCGAGCCCCAGCCTGAATCCCCTTTCGCCAGCCGGAGACGCGAACATCACGGCGCTTCTCGGCGTACTTATCATGAAAGGCGTTCTCGCTCCCTCCGAAGCGAACTCGATTCGCAATGCAACTCCCACCGCTCAATTCCAGGCCTTGGTCGAAGCCCTCACTCGCAAAGGCATCGTCACCGCCGCAGATTTCTCCGGTCCCGCTCATTCCGAGCCAAGCACCTTTACTGCCGGAGCGACCCCTGCCCCCGAAGCGGCAGTCTCCAGCAGCCTCGTGGCCATGACCCAATCGCAGTCCGTGCCGCAGGCACCGAGCAACGCACAGGTGCCGGAGCGCGAAAAAGCCATTCCGCCTGTAATCGCTGCCCTGGCCCCGTTGCGGGTGCTCCCGGTGGATGCCCCCGTAAAGGACGGGCTGCTCCCGAGTTTCAAAGCTGGCGCTGTGAGGATCACCCCCTATGGCTTCGTCAAAGTCACCATGGTCCACGACTCCAGCGATCCCAATGGCGACGATTTCCCCTTTCCGGGCATCTTCCTCAATTCCAGCGACGTCCTTAGCACCGGTCCTACCCGCGACCCGTCCTTCCACGTAAAAGCGCGGTCATCCCGCTTTGGAGCGAACTTTGAATGGCCCGACGTCTCCAAGCGTTTGACCTTGACTGGCAAAGTGGAAGGCGATTTCGAGGGCGGGTTCACCGAAGTCGATAACGCAGACGTTTCGTCGATCCGCAACCCGCAACCGAGGCTCCGTTTGGCTTATGCTCGCCTGGACTATGCCGCTGGCGAGCGTTCCGACGTCTTCTTCGAAGCCGGACAAAACTGGTCGCTCTTTGGATCGGGCGCTTTGCCCAACATTCTCGAGACCACATTTCTCGGCGCCTTTTCCGGCAATATCTGGGAGCGCACTCCGCAATTCCGCTTTGGCCTGGTGCAGAAACTCGGCGGCGATCGCAATTTCAAGTTGTCCCCCGAATTTGCCATCATGATGCCCAGCTCCGGCGAAATCTACAAACTCAACGGAACCTTGGGAGGCTTTGAGGCGCAGATCGGCGAAGGCGAACGCGAAGGCGCCGACTCTGATCGCCCCGAAGTCGAAGGCAAGGTAGCCTTCCAGTGGCAACTCGACAAGGCGCCGGCCGTCGCCCCCGCACAGATTTTCTGGAGCGGATACGAAGGCAAGCGCACCTCGATCACCACCAAGGGAAATCTCGCCGATTTCCCGAACGTTCTCAATACCTTCCCCTCGGGCTTCACCAACAGCAGCCACATGTACGGCAATCAGCTTGCCCTGCAAATGCCAACTCGCTGGGCGACTCTCGTCTTCAGTTCGTGGCGTGGCAGCGACATGCGCTTCATGCTCGGCGGACAACTCAATACCTACCTCACCGATACGACCGGTTTGTACAACGTTGCCTTTGTCCCGACTGTGGACAACGTCAACGAGGCTGCGGGCGGAATGGCAGTCGGCTGTTCCGTGGCCGTAGCGGTCAACAACACTTGTACCGGTTCGGGCGGCACGTGGAAGATCGCCCCGCAGCGCCCCATCGGCGCTTTCGGCGGTTTCATCAACCTCGGCCTACCCGTCTCCCGCTGGTTTAATGCCGACCCGAAGGGCCGGAACGCAGGCTGGCAACTCTACCTGCACGCTGGCAAGGACCAGGTCGTGCACCACGATCTCGCCCATGCCAACGGCTTCGGAGGCTGCGTCAGTGCCGACGGCCTCACTCCATGCAACGGCGGCCTTCCCCTCTTGCAGTCCCGTCTGCTCGCGGCGACCGTCTACTACAAGCTGAACGCCTGGACCACGTTTGCTTTCGAACAATCGCAATATCAGACCACTTTGTTGCCCGAAGTCGGCGATGCCTACACCATTGGCGGACACCCAGCCGACAAGTGGAAAGATCAACGAACCGAATTCGGCCCAATTTTCACGTTCTAGTGGTTACGGAAACAACGTTGTGGTACGGTTTACGGTTTTATTGGTATTCGTCGCCTGCGGGGTGCTGGTCTCCCATTTCGCTGGGACCCGCGCCCCTTGGCTACCTCGACCTTCGTAGATCCAGCACCGCAACTCACCGTGCATAGCAACAAGGAGAAAGTCTATGGCAGAAGCGCTGAAGAAAATCGACCCAGCTTCGGAAGCACGCTATCAGGCCTCCCAGTCCACCTGGGACAAGATTGCCGAAAGCCAGGAATTTAAAGATCTGATGGCGACGAAGAAGATCTTCATCGTACCAGCGTTCATTTTCTTCGTTCTCTACTACTTCGCATTGCCCGTTCTCGTCGGCTACGCCCCTCAGTTCATGTCGACCAAAGTGCTGTACGTCAACCTCGCCTACCTGTTCGCGCTCTCGCAGTTCTTTGTCGCCTGGCTTATCGCCGGACTCTACGTCAAAGCCGCCAATAATTTTGACCGATTAGCAAAAGACATTGTCGATAAGGCCGAGATCGTCAAAGGAGGCAAGTAGCCATGGCCAACGTTCCCCTCATCATGTTCCTCTTCTTCATCGCCATCACTCTTGGCATCACCTACTGGGCGTCGAAGCGTTCCTCCGGCTCAAGCGCCTACTTTGCCGCCAGTCGCCAGATTAAAGGCTGGCAGAACGGAATCGCCGTCGCCGGCGATTACATGAGCGCCGCCTCTTTCCTCGGGATCGCCGGCATCATCGCCTTCCAGGGCTATGACGGCTTCATGTTTTCCGTGGGATGGCTGGTCGCCTATCTCACCGTATTGTTGGTCATCGCGGAACCGCTTCGCAACGCAGGCAAATACACCATGGCCGATGTCCTCGCCTACCGCCTCAAGCCGCGCCCCGTGCGCGCCATGGCCTCGCTCAGCACTCTGACCGTCAGCACCTTTTACATGATCGCGCAGATGGTCGGCGCGGGCGCTCTCGTGAAACTACTCCTCGGCGGACACGTCACTTATAACGAAGCCGTCACCGGCGTCGGCCTTCTCATGATTGTCTATGTTGTCTTCGGCGGCATGCTCGCCACGACCTGGGTGCAAATCATCAAGGCGATTCTGCTCATGGCGGGAACTCTGCTGCTCAGCATTCTGGTGATGGCGCACTTCCATTTCAGCTTCGCGGACTTCTTCGCCGCCATCGGCCACGTTACCTATCACGATGCAAAGGGTACCCTGGTGGTGAAAGACTTCCTGCAGCCCGGCCTGCGCTACAAACCGCCCTACGGACCGCTCGATCTCATCTCGCTCGGACTCGCTCTCATCTTCGGCACCGCCGGACTGCCTCACATCCTGGTCCGCTTCTACACCGTCCCCGACGCGAAGACCGCCCGTCACAGCGTGGTTTGGGCGATGGTCTTGATCGGCAGCTTCTACATCATGACGACTTTCCTCGGCTTCGGCGCCGCCACCATCGTTGGCCCTGACTTCATCAAGACCCACGGCGGCACCAACATGAGCGCCCCGGTCCTGGCCAACGCCCTGGCCGGACCAATCTTCTTCGCCTTCATCTCGGCCATCGCCTTTGCAACCATCCTGGCGGTAGTCGCCGGCCTCACCATCAGCGCGACCACTTCTTTTTCACACGACTTCTGGACCAACGTCATCCACGATGGCGTCGAACGGAAGCCCGGTGAAGAAGTCTTGGTGGCGCGCATCTCAGCCTTCGCCGTCGGCGCTGTCGCCATCACGATTGCCATTCTTCTCGGACCCACCGCCAACGTCGCCTTCCTCGTGGCTCTAGCCTTCGCTGTCGCCGCCTCGGCCAACCTGCCCGTAATCGTCCTCTCTATTTTCTGGCGGAGATTCAACACCGCGGGCGCAGTCACCGGCCTTGCCGTAGGATTACTCGCTTCCATTGGACTGATCCTGGTCAGCCCCAGCCTGATGGCCATCGATCCGCCCACAGTCACCGGCACGGCCCGCCACCTGATTCAAGCCAAAGCCTGGTTCCCGCTGGAAAACCCCGGCATCCTTAGCATTCCAATTGGATTCCTCGGAGCAATCATCGGCACGCTACTCAGTCACGAACCCACTTCGCAAACGAAGTTCAACGAACTCCTGGTCCGCTCCAACACCGGACTAGGCGCCGAAAGGGCGGGATCCAACTAAACGTCACCGATTTCGCGACGAGGTTTCGGGTATCGCACCACTCTGCGGCTGCGGTACCCGATCTCTCCCGCATCCCAAACACACAAACACTATGCAGATATTGAATGTCGGGGCCGGTCGAACGGACAACGAGTACAAGGCTGCTGAGGAGCAGCGACGAATCGGCTTGCGCGCCGATAGCCGTGAGGATGCGAACTACTTCTTCTGGGCGGCGGGCCTGGCTGCCATCAGTTCCGGCCTGCTTCCCGGATTGCGAATAAATTTTCTTATCAACATCGGCCTATTTGACCTCATGAATGCTTATGGCGGATCGGTGATTCAACTTCACCCCTTCGTGTGGTACAGCGCGGTCGTCGTGACGTCGGTGGCTGTTCTGGTAGGACTGGGATTTGCCGCACGCAGCGGTCAGCGTTGGGCTTTTCTCGTGGGCGTGCTTCTGTACTCGGCAGACATGATCGCCCTCATGGTCATGTTTTCCTTGTGGGCCTTCGGAGTCCACGCCTTCTTCGTCTTCAAATGGTTCCAGGGGCAGAAAGCTCTGAAAGATCTGGATGACCCGACCGCCTCCACCTTTTGAAGACTTTAAGAGCAGCCGATTAGAGATTGTTACTGGCGAAATGCCGGACAGCCCGAATCGCTACCGCAGCGGTACGTTCGCAGCGACCGGGAGGCCAAGGACATCAGCAATCCACTTGCTCGACCTCTTGAACCAGCCTAAAATAAAAAACTAAGCGCGAGTGGTGGAACTGGCAGACACAGCAGCCTTAGGAGCTGCCGCCGCAAGGCTTGCAGGTTCAAGTCCTGTCTCGCGCACCAACTTTTTCAGTTGGCATAAGTTCTCCCACCCAAAACTCACGCTTCCCGTCTCGCCACCAACTCCGCCGTCGCTTTTTTCGCGACTTCTTCCCGATAATGTAGAACCTGCAGCCCACCCGCCAACCGCAACAGTTCGCCCGGCTCCAGCAAATGCGCACGATCTTTCGGACCGCCCGCCAGTTTCAGTTGCTCCACTGTCAGCGTTTTGTAAATCAGCAGCCCGCCTGGTTTCACGGCCTTCACAATCTCGGGAAAAATTTGTCGGTCGAGATAAAAAAATGCCATCACCACGTCAAAGCGAGTTTGCGAAGCCTTAAAGCCGGTGAGATCATCTACTACAAAGTGCATGTGGGTCGCGAGTGGTCCGGCGTGCTGCCGCGCCTGCTCGATTCCGGTCTCGGAGATATCAATCAGCGTGACGTTCCACCCCTGTCGTGCCAGCCAAATCGCGTTCCGTCCGGCTCCGGCTGCCAGATCCAGAGCGCTTCCTCCCTCAGGGAACGCTGGACCGATCCATTCCGAAAAAGCTTGTATGAGGAAGGCGTCGGGCTCGGTCCATGTGCTGGTTCCGGCCGCTTCCCGATATCTCCGGTCCCAGCGCTCCCGTTCCGCGTTCGAGCGTTCGTTGCTCGGCTTGGCACCGGAAAAAGAACAATCCGCAGACATAATCGTCGACCCTACTCTCCTTAATTCTATCTTCCGCGACTCGATCTCCACCGGGCTGCATCCCCGTCGGCAACTTCAGGGGGCGCCATGCCCCGCGTAACGCCCTTTCCCGCTCGCACCTCCGGCAACAACGGAGCGTCGCTTCCTCCCCGCACTGGTGGAGGCGGCGATGGCCGCGGTCGCGGCAGCGACGACAGTATGCCGAATTACGGCGAGCGCCTGAAGCGCGCCCGCATGGGGCTCGCTCTCGGCATGACCCCGGTCGTCGTCCTCTTCGTTTCCTACACCGCCGTCTATCTGATTCGGCGCGGATTCGTCAGCATCGATACCACCAACGCCGCTTATCTCCAGGCCTGGATCCCGGTGCGCTTGCCTTGGGCCCTATTACTGGCCAACACGGCCGCGCTCGTTGCCAGCAGCCTCACCATCCATCTCGCGCGCCGCGACGTCACCCGCGAATCCGCTCTCGCGCCGGTGCAATCCATACCCGGCGTTTCGTTGGGCAACGAGCGACATTTTCCCTGGCTCGCCGCCACTACCGTTCTCGGTCTCCTCTTTCTTTCCGGACAACTTCTCGTTTGGAGCAGGCTTTCCTCCCACGGCTTTCACCTCGCTGGCGGCACCAGCAGTTCTTTCGTCTACGTTCTCACCGGCATGCACGGACTACATCTGGCCGGCGGCATCTTAGCTTTACTCTGGGCGAATCTCGCGTTCCTTCTGCATCGCCCCGTCGAAACCCGCCGCATCGTCATCGACATTACCTCGTGGTACTGGCACTGCATGACTGGACTCTGGATTTACATCCTCTTATTGTTCTCATTCGCCGCATAGTGCTTGCGATCGGGCTGCGGCGAGGTTTCCGCCCGATCCCGTTCACCATTTATAATAAAAAGATTCGTAAGATCACAATGCAGCATAAACATTGGGCATAAATGAGTGCTTGCGTCCGTGCATACTTTTTGCATAAGATGTTGCACTCATGCGAAGCCAATCTCAGAAGCGCAAGTCTCCCGCCCCGTCCCGAAAAACATCCTTCAAATCTATCTACGGGGCGGTCCGCGTTTATACCCGGCGGCATATCAATGGCTGCCAACTCAAGAGCGTCGACGACAATCTCTGTTCCTGTCCCAAGTGGATTTACGCGAAGGCGCGAGGCGGGGCGGCACGCCAGATCGCGGCCAAGACGCCCAGCTTCACCGAGGCCTCCGGCGAGGCGCAGAGAATTCTCAAGGGCTTCGATCCTGAGATCCGCGCCGCTCGTGCGATCACGCAACCCGCGCCCGGCATCAGCATCGAGGACGCTCTTGGTTTGTATACGGCCGCTCTCTCTCGACGCGATCTCTCCGCGTCCTATCTGAGTAGTACGGCGCTGCCTTTCAAGCGCCGGAATCCGAGAGAGTACCAGAATGGGCGTGCCCGCAATTTCAGCCTGCTCGATTTTCTCGATCGCACCAACCTCACCGCGCGCGATCGAGTCCTCAGCATGGAGCAGCTCACGAGCGAGACGCTGGATCAGTGGGCCGCGGGCTGGAAAACCAACGACCTCAGCTCGCGCACCTGGCGCGGCATAGTTACGACATTTCTGGAGTGGGCGCGCTTGCATGGACATCTCGAAAAGGTGCCGGAGTTTCGAGAGTTGCGACGAGTCAAGTCCGGCAATCGGTGCGGCTATTTCACCGACGAGCAATACACCCGGCTGCGTGAGGCTCTTCCCTTCTACCGCGTGCAGCATCATGCTCAGCCCGAGAATTACGCGACGCGTCTCGGCGCCTTCATGGATCTTGGACGCTGGGCGGGAATGGCCGTCTGCGATATCGTGCGTTTCTCGCCCGCCCTCAACCTGGGAGCGAATAACGTCTTGACCTATCGTCGACGCAAGAGCACGCAAATGGCACACGTTCTGCTTGATCCAGCGGTCGCGGCGCGGTTGCGCTCGATTCCCGCCGAGAAAGGCAGCAGCCCCGACCGGCCTTTTCATTTCCCGGGCAGCCGTGATGCCGGCAACCGCCAACTGTGGCGCCTGCGCTTTCAGACTCTCTGTCGCTTTGCTGGCATTACCGCCTGCGAAACAGAAGTGGGCGTCCGATCGCCGCATCCTCACATGCTGCGCGACAGCTTTGCAATTGACGCGATCTCGCGCGGAGTAAGCCTCGAAAATGTGGCCAAGATGCTGGGCCATGCCACCATCGATATGACGCAACGCAGTTACCTCTTTTGGATCCAGAAACGAATCGACCATTGCATTGAGGACCAGCGCGCAGCCTTAGCTCGCATGCAGACCCCGGCGCCGAGCGCTGCCGCGGAACAGGACGTCCGGATCCCCCTCCGGCCTACGCTTGTTCATTAGGCGGTCTTGCACGCGAAGAAACACCGATTCAGGAATGCGTAGCGTGAAGTGCGAGTGCACGTATTTTCGTTTTACGAGCCGGGTGCCCCCGCCAATCTTGAGCACACCCGGTTCGTTGATGAACATGCGGCGCACCGTATCGTCTGAGAGCTTCAACCACTTCGCGATGTCGTTTACCGTAAAGTGCGGCTCGATGGGCGTGTTGTTTTCTGATTCGCTCATAACGTCTTTCGTCCTCTCTCTCTGCGCGCTGACATTGCTTCGACTCAACTGTTAAAACAAACTTCCCTGCTGCACCTGGCGCAGCCCGATCTTTCCGCGGATGGCTCGGCCGACGCGATCGCCCAGTTCGTCCTCATCTGCCATCAAGTACCAATTGGCGGTTTCAAGCGACTTCCATCCCAACCAGGCCTGCACTTCATTGATCGGAAGCCCCGATCTGATCAGGTGCTTTGCAATCGTGTGTTTCAGCATGTGCGACTTCGCTTTCGGACGCGGGATACCCACCGCCAGGGCATAGCCGTGCACCAAACGCCAGAATTGCTCGCGGGTGATGGGGAAAAGACGTTCTGCTGGGGCGGCCGGAAATGTACGAAATGCAACTTTGTACGTGGACTGTTGCATCCTGTGCAGAGCCGAACGCGAGCGACGCGATCCCGGGACGGCGCTGCCCTTCGAGCCATAACTTCGCCGCTTCGCGAGCCAGTGCTCGATCGCGGTCTTCTCATTCAGAAGCGGATTCTCGTGCTCCTGCAGCGCCTGCAGCGTCAGGTCCGAACCCTTCCCGCGTTGCACCTGAATATACCCGCGCTGTGCTTCAAAGTTCGCCTCGCTTAGATTGATCGTTTCGCTTGCTCGTAATCCGTGCCAGTAGGTCACGAGAATCATTACCCAGTCGCGGACGCGATACTGTTTGGCCAGAGTCAGTAGGGCCACGAGTTGCGCATCGCTCAGCGAGACCGGCGGCTTTCGGAGTCGACGCGGTTTCTTGGGCGGCGGTGGCGTAAGCGGCCAGTGTCCTGGCACATCGATACGGCGCGAAGGGAAGGTGATCAGCGCGCCAGTGATCGCTTCTTTCCGCGTCGAAATTGGACCGCGGAGATTCACCTCCGTGCACGCGGCTTTCTGCAGCTTGGTGGCACGCCTCCGATGGGCGCTCTCAGTGTTGCCGGGCTTGTTGAGGGATCGGCCGCGCGCTTCGCTCTTTGCTCCTGCATCCTAGCGGCCTGCTCTTTCAGCGCTACGCGCCGATTGGGATCCGGCGCGGGTAGAATTTTGTTCACTACTAGCGACTGGTCCACACCTTGCTTCAGGACGGCATGAAGAGTTCTAAGATCGGACGCTTGTGCGCGATCTGGTTCCGGCGCTCCCGGAAGGCTGGGCACGCACGCGCATCGAACGGCGTATTTATCATCGATCATCTTCCAACCGCTACCGCTGCAGTCGCGACAACTGGGGTCATGAAATTGGTTGTTGAAATTCGGGCTGGGCAGTAACTCGCGAAGCTCGGCCGGCTCCGGCAGAAAGTTGCAATGCGTATGCGCCGATTCTTCTGCGGCTCGGACTCGTCCCTCGCCGCATTCAGCGATCAAGGCCCGAATGTCGTCACGGTACATGACGACCTGATCCGTGTCTTTCTTGTGATTCGGCCATCGCTTCAACAGACGCTCGGCCATCTCCTCAGCGGCGCGCGAGGCGTTTTGCCCATTCGTGGACACGTTGGGTTTCTCCTTCCTGATCGAGAGAGAGAGGGGGTCGCTTTTGAGTCTCTCTCTCTGTTTCAGTTTTGATTTTTACTTCCTTATTGCCGAACGCCTGGCGTTCAGTTTCGCGCGCGACTGAATGTGTGGCGTTCCGTTGTTGGGTCGAACTGAACGTATGGCGTTCAGTTAATGCTTTAACTCTCAGCAGAAAAATTCTGGAGATCATCCCCGGAGCTGGGTGATCGGGAGTCACCCTGTGGATTAACCCAACGGCCTCTAGTTTGCCCAGAGATGTTCCGACCGCGGCCTGAGAAATTCCAATGCGTACAGCAATGTCCCGCTGTGAAAGGTTGGGTACTTCCTGCGTCGAGCGCTCGCACTTCCGGCACAGCACGGTATAAACGGCGAGGGCGTACGGCCCGACTCGGGGCCCGTAGTTGTCGATGATCTCGTTGTCGATGTGAAACCAACCGGGCTCTTTCTGATCTCTGACGATGAAAGGCGGCGGGACCGCCGGCACAATCACTGCGGGTATTGAATCGCACGATTTGTTTTTGGTAATATCCACGCGTCGGTCTCGCTCAATTCCGACTGTAGTTCAGCGCGCAAAGGGGTCCTAACCTTTGCGCGTTTTCGCGTCGGAATATCGCAAGACTAGCGGAAGCCTTCCGGCAAGTCTGGCGACAAATGGGGTTTCTGTCGCGGGAATTGTCGCGACAAATGGGGTTTATGTCGCAACAATTGTGTGGAAGCCTGTTGAAAACTACGGATTAGCGCAGTGCCCCCCTAACGACTCGGGGCCCGATCCCAATGTTTTCTGATAGCGATAGGCGACGCGTTTTCATCGGCTGCGACCAAGCGCTGAGCCAGGGACAATTCTGCTCGCGCAACCCCGAGATGATATTTCGGCCAGATTGACCCTTGAAGCGCTCCGATCTCTCGATCAGCAAAACCCTTTGCGAGGAGCGCCTGGCGGGCCTCATCCGAGCCTTTAGGGAACGGCAGCGCTGCCGCGGCATCAAATATGAGTCGAGCGCGAGGTATGCAGGCGTCGATTTTGGCAACGATCTCGTCGATTGTTTTTTTCTTTTCACGTCCACCGCGTGTCGCGAGGACACGTTCCGCTTTTGCTACGATCTCCGCCACTCTTTCGGCTTCGCGAGCCCGCTGCTCGGCGGCGGCGCATCGACCGTCACACCAGTAATCTACGTCGCCCTTCCGGTGGAAACACACCCAATAAGAAATAACGATAAGAGCACGTACTTCAGACCGAATCTCCAACGATATAACCGATCTTTCGCCAGCGTCGGGTTTGGTACATACATGCCAAGGAGTGGTGCTTCTGAAGCGTCGTTCCAGCCGTGAACGGTTTTGAGCATGTCGCAATGATCCCGTCTCGAATAGTCCAGCCTTCGCAGAGCTTCGCATGCCGTTTGGTGCGCGACCACTTCAGGTATGGATCTCCGAGAACATAACCCAGGCGACGCCGTCGCAGCGTAAACATGTAGCACTCTTTGGAGTGATACAGCAGATACGCCCGAGAGTGATATCTGGGGTCTCGCCCGGATCCGTAACTTATTCTGGTTTCGCCCGCTGGCACCGTCTCAGAACACTGGATCAGAATGTGATTGGAGTCGACTATCATCCCGATGCATCGCCCCAAACTGGCTCTAGGATCTGGCGGCAAACCTCGTCTCTCTCGCCACCGTTTACCGCGACCCCATCTGACGTAGAAGTCTCCGAGAGTAAAACCTCGAGCGCGCCGTGCATTGGTCCATTGTTGGCAGTCAGTAGAGTGGTATTTACAGCGATTCGCGACTCGCACCGCCGTCACAATTTCAGGACATCGCACTAGAATGCCCTGGGAGTTCGCCACCATGCCGATGCAGCGTCTTCGGTCTCTTCGATCCCTGCTAGTATCCAAAGTAAGTGGTCTCCCTGACCCCTAGCTGCGCTCCTCGAAGGAATCGCGTGCGTTCGCTAGGGGTCGCCGGTTTCAGGCCGTGTTCTGAGGCTTCCGTGGTTTCGCCCAACGTGCTTGAGCCGCAAGCCGGGCACTGACCTTTCTCTGCTCTGCCGTCAGGTTTTTGGCCGTGGCCTTCCCACCTCGCCGGCCGAGCAATACTGCAGCGGCATTTTTCTTTTTTGCCATAGCTAACCTTCTACACGGGATGCCGATCGATCCGCAAATATTTATCGACGAGTGCCCTCGGCCGATCAGACGCAACCGGCTTTCGCGGCGGATTTGCGGCGTCGCGCGCTCGCTTTAGCAGGCCCTGCAAGTTTTGCGCTCGTAAAAAGGGGGTCGTATAACCCCCTTTTATTTCGCGATCGAGAGCGACAAATCCGTGGGACGCGACGCGCATTTGCTCGCATCCCCTTTCGTTATCTTCTCTTCCTGCTCAAGTCACGCTAGGCTCGTTAAAGCTGATCCAGCCAAGAGCCCTGATGCGGTGGGGCTGAAGAAGAAACTCCCCGGAGAAACAAAATGGACAAATACGTTTGCGCAGAAGATGGGCACCTAATAAATCTGTTCCCCCCGCAGAACATCACGGGAGGAGTGGCTCAGGTCAATCCTGCCTTCTCAATGAAAAACTACAAGCACGCTTCCATCCTGATTTCGCTTGGGGCGGAAGCAACTCAGATTGCCGGAACAATGCAGGTCTTCCTGGCTCCCACGCCCAGTGGAACCGGAATTCCGATTCCATTCAATTACTACTTTCAAGCGGCAGGCGGCGCGGGAAACGATGTTCTCAGCTCCATTCAGAACGCACTTGCTGCTGGGTTAACGCTGGCGGTGGGCAATGCGCCCGCAAACGGCATGATTGTTATCGAGATCGATGTCAATGAGCTGGAGTCTGCCTCGGGCGCGCTCGCTGGCACCCCCCTTGCGGGCAGCTTGGGGCAGGACGCTTATGTCTCGTTGAGCATTCCGTCCGCCGCGGCAGCTAACTATGCTTCGGTGGTAGTGGTGCTTTCGGGCGCGAGGTTTGCGTACGCTGGAAGCCCAACCGTTACGGTCTAACCGACAAAAAAAGGCCACGGAGATTCCCCCTGGTGCACGTTGTGCACCGGGGGAGCAGACCGTCTCCGTGGCTTCTTGCCGAGAAGCCGACATTCGACGAAGAGAAAGAATCCGAGGGAAAAACCATGAAATATGCGCACGCGCTTGCGACCCTTTCCCAGCAAGTCTGGGCAATCAAAGAGGAGACGTTAGAGGTGATGCAAAGCCTACTGCGGCAGCGGTCCGAGGGCGAGCGGTGGTCCGCTGAGGAGATTCGGAATCGAATCGCCGACGCAAATGCCGCGAGTGGCTATGTATCGATCGCGCGCGGGGGAGCGCGATTTCTAGCGGCCGATCATGAAGTCGGATTGCCGACTGGCAAAGGCGGAGGCATCGCGATGGAACGACCGACGGGAGAACGCAATTTCGCGTCGGCCGGCAGTATCGGGTTGATCCCGATCGTCGGAATAATTTCGCACCGCATGTCGATGATGTCCGAGGTCAGCGGCGCCGGCGCCGGAGCGTCCATACAAAAACTGACAGCGCAATTTAGGCAGGCCCTCAATGAGCCTAACTGCAAAGCGATCGTCTTCGATTGCGATTCGCCCGGGGGTTCGGTTGACGGCGTGATGGAGCTGGCCTCAGAAATCTACAACGCCCGCTCACAGAAGCCGATTACTGCCGTCGTCAATTCCACATGCTGCAGCGCCGCCTACTGGCTGGCATCTTCAGCGCAACAAATTATATGTACTCCGAGCGGACAGGCGGGTTCGATCGGCGTCTACATGACCCACGAAGATATCTCTGAGGCCTTGAAGAGAGAAGGAATCAAGGTCTCCATTATCAAGGCAGGCAAATACAAAATCGAGGGCAATTCTTCTGAACCGCTGCAGGACGAAGCACGCGCTGCGCTCCAGTCGAAAGTCGACGACTACTATGGTTTTTTTGTGAGAGCTGTGGCGCAGAATCGAGGCACATCGCAAACCGCGGTGCGTGGTGGATACGGTCAGGGACGCAGTGTGCTCGCGGCCGATGCTGTTAAACAAGGCCTCGTCGACGGGGTCGGAACTCTTGATGAGGTTCTGGGAAGTCTCGGCGTCGGGGGAAGGCGTTCGAAAATAGCTAGCGGCCAACAAACGGCGAGGCGCATGCAGCTCTCTATGATGCGTCTGGGTGAAACCATCAGCGGAGGCAGCACTTCCAGTGCGGCGGACAGACGACGCATGCAGCTCGCCATGCGCAAACGGCAGATGTCACTTTTGTAGAGTCTAATCGGGTTAGGAGAATCCCTGATGAAAAACCCCTTGAAGCGAGAAGAGTCGAGCAATCACGCGGAACGACCCCTAGAACAGGCTCTGAAACAAGCGCGCATAGGTCTCACGGAATCCCGTCGAGAACTCAGCAATACGACCGCGAAATTGGAACTCTTAATGTCCGAGCATCAAGAGGAACTTCAGAAGGCGCGGTCCAAATGCGCGAGAATTGAGCGGTCCCTCCAATCACAAGTGGAACAAGGCACAATGCGTTGCCTGAGCGGCGACGCCGGTCAACTTGCTGAGCTGGTCCTGGCCGGAGCCGATCTCGAATCGGTTATCTCGGATGACCGGCAACATTTGGAGCCAATGTACTCCCGGTATCGAGCAGGATCTGATCACTCCGATTTCGCCGACGATCTCTTTCTACTGAAAAGCTTCGATTTTGAGCGGGCGGCGATCATGGT
Organism: Terriglobales bacterium; assembly: GCA_049520915.1. Lineage (GTDB taxonomy): Bacteria > Acidobacteriota > Terriglobia > Terriglobales > Acidobacteriaceae > Acidiflorens. The sequence goes on along the minus strand of JBEKPH010000026.1, from coordinate 4,244 downwards.
ATTACGGGAGGCAGTCTTATCGCATAAGCGATCGGAAGCAGCGCTGCGCAGATCGGCCATGGTCCAATTTGCTCGTACGATCGACGAAGCGCGCGCCGAACTTGCGCGGAAATTTCTTAGCGCACTGAAAGATGCGCAGCAGTTCTCAGAAGAGGACTCCCGCATCACAGAGGGATTGGGACTTCGGCCGGAAGAAGTTGAGCTCCTTCGCCCGAAACCTGCACCCCCGAGCATTGTCAATTTTGAGGTCGTAGAGTGGCTGTTCGACATGGTCAGCCAGAAATTGATTCGCGCGGAGGAGTTAGGCGGCCTTCGGTTGACGGCTCCAGCTCACAGCAATGGATGACAAGCCGATAGGACTCCGGGAGACACGATCGATCTTGGCGATGACGCTTTCTAAGGAAATCATCGTCAAAGAACTTGGGGCCAATGAAGCGGAAGTAATCCCGGAAGCGTTATTGGCTGAGGACCTCGGCGCCGAACCGTGGGACCTGGTGGAATTATTCATGGCGGTGGAAGAAACAGAGCAGTGAGCTGAAACCGAGCGTTTCGCTGAGGCATGTGAGATCAAGATATCCGACAGAGTCGCTGAACAAATTCGCACGGTGCGGCATCTCGTTAACTACATTTCGAAACACGCGGCGCTGCGAACGCTCTTCGCGTCGGCCGAGCCATCTGCGGAAGGATCGGACTCCGTCGGGTGCAGGGATGAGGCGGGTGATCAGCTCGATCGATTGTTAAAGGAGGCGCAACAAGCACTCTGGTTGTCAGCCAGAGAGCTGCCTCAGCTGAGGAGCCGAGTGATCGCCCATCTTGGCGCGCTGATCTTCGTCGGTTTGTACCTGCTCTTCTATTTCACGAAGAAGTCCGAGGTCTACAACCTCGATCCTCAGAACAAACCGCTCGCGTTCGAGCCGTTCTTAGCGAGATATCTTCGAGCGTCCGAGTTCGTCATCGGGCTAGCGACCGGATCAATCGTGCTGCTCATCGGATCGTCAGCACTCCACGGCCAGAGCGGCCATCTGCCTTGGGTCTACGCTTCGCCGCTTCTGTTGCTCGCCTGGTGCGTCCTCTACGGCGTTGTGTTCATGGTCTGGTTGATCTTGCATTACGAAGGCCATCAGCACGGCGATCCGCATACGCGCAAGGCATACGCCCTCGCATTCGGATACGTCTGGTTGATCTTCGCGGTCACTCGCTGACGCCACGACTCCCCGCGTCTCCGCGTGGCCCTCAGCGTCTCTGGCACGTCCCTTGGGGCATCTCTTCGCATAGATGGGGTCAGGGAACTCTTGCGGCCCCCGTGCGATGGGGGGTAGGGGGTCCGATCTCTACGATTCGACCCGGTCAAACCGCTTGCCGGGCCTGCGCGCGGCGTCGCGAATTGAAGGGTGGGGGGGTATCAAGCTTTTTCTCCAGGGCGCCACACAAGTAGAGTGGAGACTCCACACCCGGCGCTTGACACTCCCTGAAGGCGAGTGTATGTTGCACCTTCCGTAGACAGGCCCCTTACCAGCGCTTCCGAACTACATATGCTGACAGTGCGCTCGCTCTGGACTAGGTTTCGTACGCGTGAACTCCTATGGGGTGTTATTTCGGGCTCCTTTGCCGCAGTGGTGTTCGACCTCGCCCGCAATGAGATCTCGACGCTCTGGGCCGCATCGTCAGCGACTGCTCTTCTCAAGGATCGAGTTACGCGAGCACCCATAGCGGTTGTAATGATTGCTGGATTGTGTCTAATCCTTCCGAGGTTCTTCAGGAAATCCGCGTGCCTTTTTCGCTCGTGGCGAGTCGGTCTTATTCGTTGCACTACATGCGGCTGGGGTATAGTCACATTTCTATGCTGGACGGAGCGAAGGCACCTGCTGCTGTTCGCGCTCGCCGGAGTGGGATTCGAAGCCCTTACCGACATAATGGATCCGGAGCAGAAGAGGCGGAGTTACACACCCGAGCAGATCGCCGAATGGATACCCCGTGTCGCTAAAAGCAGCGTCTCAGAGATTGGATTCGACAACCCCATTCAGACATGGAAGGACGACGCGATCGGGCGCCAAGACTTTGTAGAGACCGTTTTGACGCGTGTTCTGGTGGACGGCGAGCCCGCAATCGGCATATCGGCAGATTTTGGCGAGGGCAAATCCTCGGTTCTGCACCTAATACAGTCTTCCATCGAACGCGGAGGCAATGCTATCGCGGTGCCATTCCGCACGTGGCTGCCCGGAAGCGAAGACACGTTTCTTGAGTCGCTCTTTGGCACCGCGACCGCCGCAATACGGGAGAGGTATTTTCTACCTTCATGGAGATCCGTCTTTAAGAAGTACGGGCGAGTTGTCTTAGGAGCCGCGCCCAAATCCTGGGAGTTTCTAGCGCCTCTCCTCCCTTCAGACACACAGTCCGGTCAGATAGAAGAACTCACGAAACTCTTTTCGCGCTTGCCGGTTCGAGTCGTATTTCTATTGGATGAAATCGACAGAATGCACGAGGAAGAGCTCTCCGTTCTGTTAAAAATCCTGCGCGGTGCCCCCGAGCTTGTCAACGTCAGCTATATATGCGCGTTCAGCAAGGACGCTCTCGCCAGGCTAATTTCTCCGAACGATCTGCAATTTGGATGCCGGTATCTGGAAAAGTTTTTCCCTGTGCAACTGCCATTGCCTCGAATCGACGCGGACCTCCGGGAACGTCTCTTCACGGGCCGGCTTTCCGATATGCTCGAATTGGAAAGGGTGTTTTCCTCCGAAGCGGCAAGGAAGAAATTCGATCAAGCAACGAGCAGCCTTTGGTATAGCGCGTTGAAAGATCAGATGACAAACTTTCGCGCGATGGGACGTCTGCTGCGGGGCTTACACAATTCTCTCCACGTGTTGAAAGACGAGGTAAATGTCTTTGACCTCCTTGTCATCGAGTGCGTCGGGATGCTGCTCCCGAGCACATATGAGTTCATTTATCAAAACGGCAGATATTTCCACGATCCGCCGGGCGGCATCGAGCGGTGGAACAGAGAACAGGGCTTCGGAATTGAAGACGACGCGAGAAAGAAAGCGATCTCGGCCGCGCTTGACGATTACCTGAACGGACTTGGCCGGGAAGACCGAGAACTCGCGCTAACTCTACTCTCGCGAATTTTTCCATCTGTGAAGGAGTACGACCGAGAAAAGTCGAAGGGACTTGGCCCCCTAACAATCTCCGTATCGGGCGAAGAGCGAAGAATCTCCGATGCCAATTTCTTTTCAAGGTACTTTGAATATGCCGTCCCCGCGACGATGTTCGGGGAGAGAGAATTGGATGCCTTCATCGCTTCTATCCGCGACGCCGACAAGAAGGCTGTCACGACTACGCTGGACACGACGCTGCCTGGAGTCGAGCCAGACGACCTTCGCCGGATACATTTTCTACGTCGGTTGAGAGCGCGGGTCTCGGAGGTTCCTGACAAGCAAGCACGACCTTTGGCCGTCGTGATGGCGGAGCGAACCCAAGGAATGCTCCCCGACCACGTCGCGTACCAAGTCCTTAAGGGGGTGGTGCTGGCGCTAGCCGCGCGCTTTCAAGGAACGCCTGAACTGCTAGAGGTGCTTAGAGAAGTTGTCCAAGCGGCAGGTTCGGACGGATTTGCCGCGGATATTGTTTATTCGTCGGTGTCAGCCCGGGGTCACGCGGACGAAATCACAAACTGGAATGGCTTTGACTCGGACGCGCTCAGAAGGGCCTATGGCCAGAGGATGCGACTCCGTCATTTGACTCCGGTCTCCGATTTGCTCCCTTCCGGCGCGGATGACCCAATTGCATTCAGCAGATGGCAGTACTACGTTCCCGAAGACGTACCCTATCTAACAAAATATCTCCGGACCGCTTTTGATTTCGACATCAGGAATCTAGGGATCTTTCTGCAGTGGCTCTTTCCTGGCAACATTTCTTATCAGGGCAGTACCATCAAATTCGTCGAAGGCTTCTACTCGCCAATATCCGACATCGTTGCCCGTCTCAAACAGGCAGAAAAAGCTGGCGTCCAGTGGAGCCCGGAGCATGCAGCAGCTATTCAACGGTTCCGGGAATTTCTCGACGCGGACTCTGAATCACCACCGCCAACTTCGCAAGACCCAGGTCACCCTGATCCCTAGTTAGTGAAATGGCCTGGTTTCGCCAGTGATCGACCAAACTTCGTCAGATGTCGATTTCTTTTTGCCAACCAAAGACTGACAAGACAGAGAACCATAGGGCCATCCCCAGTCCGAAAAAAACAGTTTCAG
>JBEKPH010000025.1:0-59889 GCA_049520915.1 Terriglobales bacterium | reverse complement strand
CAAGCCGCTGAGCGTTGCGCCAAAGAGGATCTTATTCTGCTTTTGGAGAATGAGATGTCGTGCAATACGGCGACTGGCGAAGAGTCGGCGGCGATTCTGCAAGCGATTCCGAACCGGAATTTCATGCTGAACTGGGATCCTGGGAATGCCGCCGCGGTGGGGAGCACGCCCTATCCCACGGGCTATGACTTGTTGCCGAAAGAGCGGATCGGGCACTGCCATTGCAAGGATGTGGTGCGCAAGGCCGATCACAAGTACGATTGGGCGCCCGTTGGCGGCGGGATCGTCGATTGGGTTGGGCAATTCGAGGCGCTGCGGCGCGATGGCTTCCATTACGGGGTGAGCCTTGAGACGCACTGGCGGGGCGCCGGGACCCCCGAAGCGTCTACGCGCGTCAGCATGGATGGGTTGAAGAAAACTTTGGCGAAAGCGGGAATCTCTTGCTGAGCGGGTTTAAGGGGCAGGACGGGCGGACGATCAAAAACGAGAGGCGCTTCCGAGCGCGGAGACGAAACGATGATCACGCGACGTGATTTTCTGGATGCACTGGCGGTGGGCGCGGCCGGACTCGCGGTCGGAAGTACCGCCAAGAGTTACGCGCAGATCATGGGATCGAATGATCGCGTGAACTTTGCTGTCATTGGCCTGAACAGCCGCGCTTACGCCCATCTTTCGTCTTTGAACGCCAACCGCGGCGCCGCGCGCATTTCTCATGTTTGCGATGTGGACAGTAAAATTCTATCTAAGTTTGCCGATGCCACGCGTGCAGCGATGGGCGAAGCGCCCACGGCAGATAAAGACTTCCGCAAGATTCTCGAGCAGAAAGATGTGGACGCCGTCACGATCGCCACGCCAGACCACTGGCACGCGCCGATGGCGATTGCCGCGCTGCAGGCGGGCAAGCACGTTTACGTGGAGAAACCTTGCAGCCATAATCCAGCGGAAGGTGCCATGCTTGTGCGGGCACAACAAAAGTACGGAAAGCTCGTACAGATGGGGACGCAGCAGCGATCTTCTCCGCACACTATCGAGATCATTCAAAAGATCCACCAGGGGATCGTCGGCAAGCCGTACTTCGCCAAATGCTGGTATGTGAATACTAGGAAGTCGATCGGCATTGGCAAGCAGGCGGCCGTTCCGTCGCAGCTTGATTGGGACCTGTGGCAAGGGCCCGCGCCGCGCCGTGCTTATAAAGACAACGTGCATCCCTACAACTGGCACTGGTTCAAGGTTTATGGCACGGGAGAAACGCTTAACAACGGTACGCACGAAGTTGACGTTTGCCGCTGGGCGCTGGGCGTCGATTATCCGAAGAGAGTGACTTCTTCGGGAGGCCGCTATCACTTCAAAGACGATTGGCAGTTCTACGACACGCTGGTGACGAGTTTCGAGTATGACGACGCCATCCTGACGTGGGAAGGGAAGAGTTGCCAGGGAATGAAATATTACGGCCGCGACCGCGGTTCGACCATCATGGGGACCAGCGGAACCGTGTTGATCGACCGCGACGGCTACGAAGTTTACGATCTCAAGGGAAATAAGACGAACGAGTTCAAAGTTGGCAGCGCCACAACGTCGTCGGACTTGGTGGGCAGCGATTCGATGACGGACGCGCATTTCGCGAATTTTATTGGGGGAATCCGCAAAGGAGAAAAACTCAATTCTCCGATCGCGGTTGGCAATGTTGCGGTGACGATGCTACAGCTTTCCAATATCGCATGGGAGACGAATCGCGAGCTCCATCTCGACACGAAGGATGGAAAGATTCAGGGCGACCCGGAGGCCATGAAGCTGTGGGAGCGGGAATATGAAAAGGGATGGGCGCCGCATGTCTAAGTTGTGCGATTTCTCTCGCCGTGATTTTGTACGATCGAGCGCGCTGATCGCGGCCGGCGCAACTATTACACCGACTGTCCTTGTTGCGCAGCCAAATGAGCGGCCTGCCAACGACGAAGGCGCTGCCATCCGTCTCGGGCTGGCAAGCTATACGTTTCGCAACTTCACCCGTGCCCAACTGATCGGCTTCATGCAGCAAGTGCATGTCTTCGCGTTGAATGCGAAAGACGTAAAAGATCATTTGCCGATGGATCCGCAACAGGAAGCTGCGGCTCTGGCTGATTACGCTGCGGTTGGGATTAAAATCCACGCCATCGGCGCTGTTTACTTCGAGAAAAATGATGATGCCGATATCCGATCGAAGTTCGAATACTGCAAGCGCGCGGGGATTAACGTGATTGTCGCGGGGGATCCGACGCCGGAGAATCTGCCGCGCATCGAGAAGTTCGCGAAGGAGTATGACATTCGTATTGCGATCCACAACCATGGGCCAGAAGACAAGTTGTGGCACTCGCCGCTCGACGTATTAAGAGCTGTTAGAAATATGGATCCGCGCATCGGTTGCTGTATTGACGTCGGCCACGCCGTTCGGGCCGGAACGGACGTAGTGCAGGCGATCCACGAAGTCGGCCCACGGCTTTTCAATATACATATGAAAGACCTGACGAATTTTGAGAGCAAAGAGAGCCAGGTTGCCGTGGGGGAAGGGATCATCGACATCCGGCAGATATTTGGGGCGCTCATTGCCACAAAGTACGGAGGCTTTGTGGATCTCGAATACGAGATTCATCCGGATGATCCGATGCCGGGCGTGATTGCCAGCTTTGCCTACATGCGAGGCGTTCTCGAGGGTATGGGATACCCGAGCCGCAGTTGATAAAGCGAAATGTGCACGGCAAGCTAGCTGAAACCGAGCACCGTGTGCGGAATGTAGGGCGCTTCCAGACCGGCGATCTCCTCGGCCGTCAGATGCAAGGAAACCGCAGCGGCAGCGTCCACCAGATGGTTCGGTTTCGTTGCGCCGACGATCGGTGAACTGATCATCGGTTTGCTCAGCATCCACGCGAGTGCAACCTGCGCCTGCGGAACGCCGCGCCCTTCTGCCACCTGCCCCAGAATCTCGACAACTTTCCGATCGGCGTCTTCCGTTGTGGCATACAAGGTTTTTCCAAACTGATCTGTCTCGAGACGTTTCGTGGTTTCGCTCTGCCAAGGCCGCGCCAGCCGTCCGCGTGCCAGAGGACTCCATGGAATCACGCCAATATTCTCCGCCTCACAGAGCGGAATCATTTCGCGCTCTTCTTCCCGATAAAGCAGGTTGTAGTGATTTTGCATGGAGACGAAACGGGTCCATCCGTGAAGATCGGCGAGATAGAGAGCTTTGGTGAACTGCCACGCATACATCGACGAAGCGCCGATATAGCGCACCTTGCCGGCCTTCACCACGTCATGCAAAGCCTCTAGAGTCTCTTCAATCGGAGTCGAGTAATCCCAGCGATGAATCTGATACAAATCCACATAATCGGTCTGCAGCCGCCGCAGGCTTTGGTCAAGTTCGTAGAAAATCTCTTTGCGGGAAAGCCCCTGACCATTCGGTTCATCGCGCATTAGGCCGTTGACCTTGGTGGCAATCACAACGGCTTCGCGGCGTACGTTCGCTTTCAAGAACCGCCCGAGGACTTCCTCGCTGGCTCCGGCGGAATAGACATTGGCGGTATCGAAGAAATTAATGCCGAGGTCGAGCGCCTGCCGAAAAAATGGTGCGCTCTGCTGCTCGTCCAAAGCCCAGGCGTGGCTCCCCGGCTTGATCTTGTCGCCGGTCGCGGGCGCTCCGTAACTCATGCAGCCGAGACAGATGCGCGAAATTTTCATGCCGGTCTTGCCGAGATTGACGTATTCCATTTGGTTCTCCCTGAAAAATATTCATTTTGATAATCGACAGCATAATCGGATGCCATCGCACAGATATAAGACCCTGATGCTGGTGCAGGGGATTCAAGATTCCTCGAATCTGGGATTTTGATTGCCCCTTGGACGCGCGTTCGAGTTCGAATATATTCGTGGATTCCGCCGCGCATCGGGGTTATCGTATTCACATCGATCTGTATGTATGGAGGGCACTATGAGCAAAGAGAGATCGGATGTCCCATCCAACCGCAATCGTCGAACTTTTCTGAAAGCTGGCGGAATCATGACCGCTGCTGCGTTGGGCTCCGCCGCTCTGCCGGAGGTGGTGAGCGCGCAGCCCGCTCCGCCGTCGAATCTGCGCACCGATTCTTCGATGCCTACGCGGAATCTCGGCAGGACTGGGTACAAGGTCGGGATCTTCAGCCTGGGCGGGCAGGCCGCTCTTGAGAAGGCCGACAACGAAGGCGTGGCGGTGCCCATCATTGAGAAAGCTCTCGATCTGGGGGTCAATTACATCGATACCTCGTCGATTTATGGAGGTCCCGACCGCTGGAGCGAACAATATGTCGGCAGAGTGATGAAGCATCGCAGGAACGAAGCGTTCCTAGCGACCAAAACGAAAGAGCGCACACGCGACGACTCCATGCGCATGCTTGAAAAGTCTCTGGCGCTTTTGCAAACCGATCACGTCGACCTCTGGCAACTCCACGACATCGGCACGATGACCGACATCAACGAGATCTTCGCGAAGGGCGGAGCGATGGAGGCGCTGCTCGCGGCCCGCGATCAGAAGATCGTGCGTTATTTGGGCATTACAGGCCACTACCGGCCGGACGCTCTGATTGAAGCTATCCACCGGCATTCTTTCGACACGATCCTGATGGCTGTTAATGCTGCTGATCCGCATCACTACAGTTTCTCTGAACAGTTGCTGCCCCTAGCCGTTGAAAAGCAAATGGGCATCATCGGGATGAAAGTTCCGGCGCGCGGGCGCATCCTCTCGTCCTGGACTCCGCCGCCAATCGAACAGCAAAAGCATTCCTGGGAAGGAATGGCGATCCAAGCGTCGACGGCGGGAACATTGGATATGCGGCAAGCAATGTATTACTCGCTCTCGCTTCCGGTGAGCACGGTGATTATTGGGTGCGATTCGATTCCGCAGCTGGAAGAAAATGTGAATCTGGCGCGCGAGTTCACGCCGCTGAACCAGCAACAGATGGCGGCTTTGACGGAGAAGGCGCAGCCCGTCTCTAAGCAGTCGCTATTCTTCCGGTTTTACGAGCGAGCTTAGAACTTTTGATTTGGTTACAAGTACGGCGCAGCGTGAATATCACGGCTGAAGACGTGGCGTTCCATTTTGTCCTCGAACATAGTTCGTGGGCGGCGCAACACGGGGCAAGCCCCGTCTCTACACGAATCGAAGTCTGCGCTACGCTAGACCGCTCTGCTTGGCGAAGGCCAGGGCTTCCAGGGCCGCTCCGCGCGATCCCGCGGTATCACCGTTGGGCATGACGTGGATCGGAATTCCGCCCTGCTCCTCGCGCTGTGCGGGCATTGCGGCTCGAATCTCGGCGAGAAACCAGCGCTGAAATTCCGCGCTCGCCTCGAGCGCCCCGCCGCCTACGATCAGCGCGTCCGGATCGAACGTATTCACCATCTCGTCGAAGAATAGGCCGAGGGCGTGCGCCTGCACGCGGAAAACGTCTTTGCACAATGCGTCGCCTTTATCGGCCAGCCCGCGGACGGCCTTCGCCGCCTGATGAGCGTCCAGTCCCGCCAGTTCGTGTCCGGGATGCCGCGCCAAAAAATACGGCAGCAGCGTTCTCTCGATCGCGGTCAGCGAACACAACGATTCCAGGTCGCCGATTCTTCCGCAATTGCACTGCGGCTTCATCCCTTCAATTCCAGCAATGCTCTGATAGGGAATGAGCACGTGGCCCAGTTCTCCGCCGAACCCGTTCTTACCCTTGACAACATTGCCTTCAAGAATGATGCCACCGCCGTTGCCCGTGCCAATCACAATTGAAATCGAAGTCTCGCGCCCGCCCGCGCCAAAAATCGTATAGTGCCCCCACAAGGCCGCGGCATTCGCATCGTTCAGATACGAGACTGGCTTGCCCAGCAGCCGAGCGAGTCCATCGCGAATGTCGTATCCGGCCCACTGCGCGTGCACAAAATTCGTTGAACCGCGCTTGCTTAGTTGACCAGCGGCGCTCGCCGGCCCCGGAGTATCCAGGCCGATGGCCACGATGTCGGACAGGGCAATGCCCGCGCGTTCGGCGGCGATTTGCAAACCGTCGGCAATTTGAGCGAGGCAGATTGGCGGCCCCTGCTTCGCGAGCGCGGGATGCTCGCATAATCCTTCAATCAGAAATTGACCGTCCGCGCTGACCAGTGTGTAATTGATCGCGGTTCCACCAAGATCGACTCCGGCTGCTACAGGCAAGGGCTCACCTCAAGCTGAAATTTTACGCCCTAGCTTAGCAGGAACCGCTGGCGTGTGGCGCAGAGTTCGATCAAGGGCAGACGTTGTTGACCTCGAAAGTAGAAAGTATCAGCGAGCCTATGTCTCTTCGAAAAACAATCTTTATTCTGTTGGCTAGTATGTTTGCGATTTCGACAGCCTTCGCCGCAAAGGACACCCCGTCAACTCTCATCACAAATCTCGCTGGACGCACCGTGATCGACCTCGATGGCTCGTGGCGCGCTATCGTCGACCCCTATGCCATTGGAACCGGCATGCGCTTCTACGAGGATGCCAAACCCAAGACTCCGCGCGATCTAGTCGAGTACAACTTCGACGAGTCGGGGATGCTGAACGTGCCGGGAGATTGGAACACACAGCGCTCGGATCTCTTTTTCTACGAAGGCTCAGTCTGGTACAAGAAATTTTTTTCTTACCGCAAGCGCGCGCACTCGCGCGTTTTCGTTTATTTCGGAGCCGCCAATTATCGGGCCTCGGCCTACCTCAACGGCCAAAAGTTAGGGGAACACGAAGGCGGATTCACACCGTTCAACTTTGAAGTGACGGATCAGATCCGCGATGGAGAAAATTTCCTTATCGTCGAGGTCAACAATCAGCGCAAGCTTGAAAATGTGCCCAGCGCCGTAACCGATTTTTGGAACTACGGTGGCCTGACCCGCGATGTTTCGCTAATCGAAGTGCCCGAAACCTTTATTCAGGATTATTCGGTTCAGCTTGCCAAGGGATCGCTAGACGAAATTGATGGCTGGGTCAAACTCAACGGAGCCACGGCCCCGCAACAGGTCACGGTCCAAATTTCGGAAGCTGGAATCAAGCAAGCGATCACGACCGATAGCGATGGCTACGGACATTTTCATTTCTCGGCAAGGCTCAAACTCTGGTCGCCGGAGGATCCCAAGCTCTACGACGTCGTCCTCTCGACCGCTGGCAACTCCATCACCGATCAAATCGGATTTCGTAGCATCGAAGGGCGCGGCACAAAGATATTTCTAAACGGCAAGCCCATCTGGCTGCGCGGTATTTCCATGCATGAAGAAGCGCCTTTTCGCGGCGGGCGGGCCTTCTCCGATGAAGACGATCGCATTCTGTTGGATTGGGCGAAAGAACTCGGCTGCAACTTCGTGCGACTTGCGCACTATCCTCATAACGAGAAGATGATTCGCATGGCCGACCACCTCGGCTTTCTGGTATGGTCCGAAATTCCTGTCTATTGGGAAACGGCGTGGGAAAATCCGGCTACTCTGCAAAACGCACAGCAACAGTTGCGCGATGTCATCGCACGTGACCACAATCGCGCCGCTGTCGTATTTTGGTCCGTGGCCAACGAAACTCCGGTGAATCCGCCGCGGGTGGCATTCTTGAAGTTGCTAGTTGAAGAGGCGAGAGCCCTTGATTCAACCAGGCTGATCACTGCCGCGTTGAATCATTTCGAACATCCTTCTGGCGATACCGTCGCTTTGATCGATCCCCTCGCGCAATCGCTGGACGTGGTGGGTCTGAATGAGTATTTGGGATGGTACGGGCCTGAGCATCCTGAGGATTGTGACCACCTGCAATGGATCGTTCCGGAGGGCAAGCCGCTGATCGTGAGCGAATTCGGAGGCGGGGCGCCTTTTAATCGTCACGGCGACTCCCAGACTCGTTGGACCGAGGAGTATCAGGCGAATCTTTACCAGCACCAGCTTAAGATGCTGCAACGCATCCCGTCACTCGCTGGCATGTCGCCCTGGGTGCTGATGGACTTCCACTCCCCGCGCCGGCTCTTACCCGGCGTGCAGGACTACCGCAATCGCAAAGGCCTTATCTCCGATCAGGGCGAGCGGAAACAGGCCTTCTATATTCTTCAACACTTTTATCGCGACATGACGGAAGCGATATCACCGCACTGAGTTCTCGGGCCTAGACGCGCGAGGTGGTGGGACGCACAGTTCACAATCCCCAGATGCGATTCGCCCCGATCACCAAGCCGAGCGTCAAACAAGCAATCAAGACTTCACCCAACGCCCCGACAATAAAAGGACGCAGTCCCTGTTTCGACATATCGCGGATATTCGTGCGCAGGCCGACTCCGGCAAACGTCAACAGGAACGCCCACTTCGACAGATTTCCGAGGGAAGTGACCTGGCCCTTGTCGAAGGTGTGGAAACTCACAAGAAGTGAGATGAAGAGAAAGCCCAGAATAAATTTTGGAAACTTCTTCCACAAGAACGTAGCTTTGTTTGTTACCGCTTCGGCTTGGCCCTTGCCGGACCAGTAAATCGCGTAGGCTAATACCACGAATCCGATCATGGCATTGCGCGCCGTCTTTGCGAGCACCGCAACTTTGCCTGCGGCGTCGGAATAGAGGGCGCCCGCCGCCGTGGCTTCCGCCGTGTTGTCGACTCCGAGTCCAGCCCACAAGCCATAGGAAACGTCATTCATATGCAAGGAGTGAGCAATGGCCGGAAAGGTGAACAGGGACAACGCCCCGAGCGCGAGAATCGCTGCAATCGCGAAAGAAGAGTCTTCATCGTCGGCATTGATGGCGCCCTTGGCCGCGATGATCGCGGAAACGCCGCACACCGAGGAACCGATCGCCAGCAGCGAAGTTAGCTTCGGCTTGAGCTTGAACAAGCGCCCCAGCAGAGTCATCAGCGCCAGCGAAAGGGTGATCTCGATGACCACAAGACCCAGGCTGATGCCGCCGAGTTTCAGGACATCCGCGACGACAAAGCGCGCACCCAGCAGTACGATGCCGAGTTTCAGCCAAAATTCGTAGGTCGCGATGCCGGCATCAAAAATCTTGGGAATCGTAAGCGTATTGGAGATCACCAACCCGATGAGGATCGCCCAAAGAACGTATTCGATGTTGGGGAATGTCCAATGGTGCATCTTTGCATAGGTGTTGATTGTCTTCTCCAGCACCTTGCCCGCAAACCCGATCCCGGCCAGCAAAAGCACGCCCGGCACAATTCTGAGGGCGTTCACGACCGGACTTCCGGACTCCATCGACGAAACAGAAACCGACGTTGCCATAACCTGCTCTCTCCCACCAAAACGAGATCAACCTGCCGATCGTCCTACTCCAGTGCTCTATCTACCCCAGTGCACAATTACCAGGGGACATTGTGGAAAATGTTGAACTTCACGGCCAGAGCCAGGAGCAGAGCAATCACGACTGCCCAGGCATCCAGCGAGAGCCATGCTCCTTGGCTGTCAGAATTGCGATTGGATGTGTCGGTTGCCATCGAAACGTCTCCTTGAGTTCGGGGAAGATGCCGCGCTTGCATTTTGTAGGTAGCAGTAAAGCAGACAACAAACTGATAGTCTACTGCGTGAATCGAGATAATATACATTGATTTGCTGGCAATTGTGGGGCCAGTCGGGTTGCCTTGCCGCCGAGACTCGCAAATCCCTATCGATCAGCCATTTACGACAGGAGACAAGCAACTTCGCTGGATGCGAGCGATATGCACTGGTTTGCAGTTGGTAGGCACGTGGTTTCGCTGTTGTATCCTTGCCGGATCGCCGCAAAGGGGCAAAAGAGGGTCGAATGAATAGAAGATATCGAATATTATGCGCGCTATTGTTCGCTGCGATGGCGGCGGCGGGAATTCACGCCCAAACCCTGGAGGTCATCAACGCAGAGGGCCACTCGACCATAATTACGGCGGCACAAATCGCCAGCCTGCCACACGTCAGCGTGGAGGTCAGCGATCACGACACTCCGGCGAAGTTTGACGGAATACCACTGTCTGCTGTTCTTTCGTTCGCGGGGGTTCCACTGGGCGATGCGCTGCGCGGAGCTCGGCTCACCGAAGTGCTGCTCGTCAGTGCGTCTGATGGATACCACGTCGCATACGCGCTGGCCGAGATCGACCCCGCATTCGCCGTCCGCGAGATTATTCTGGCGGACAAGCGTGATGGCAAAGTGCTCGGCCCGAAAGAAGGGCCATATCGTGTCCTTGCTCCGGGTGACAAACGCCCCGCCCGCTGGATCCGCCAGGTTACCGAGTTGAAGGTCACGGCCGTAAAGTGAGTGCGTCGATTTCCGAACGCCAGTCGCGCGCCAGGGCGAACTGCGGGAGGGCCGATGTTATCTTTATCAAGAACGAAATCGGCGGCCTATCTAGCACCGGACACTGCATTGATGGAAGTTCTGAAAAAGCTTTTTGCGCAGCGTTTTGACTTGCCAGTCGAGCAGGTTCAGCCTCTGCAAGGACAACTCGGCGGCTCCGGCCGTAAGATCGTCCGGCTCTCTGCCGGAAAGATCAGCGCTATCGGCATCCTTTATAACGTGCGCGAAGAAAATGTTGCCTTCCTGGAATTCTCGCGGCATTTTCGCCGACACGGCTTGCCGGTTCCAGAAATCTACGGGCAAGACCTGGATCAAGGGGCCTACCTCGAAGAAGATTTCGGTGACACCACGCTCTTCGAATTTCTCTCCGCCCATCGCGATGGGACGGTCATCGGCCCCGAAGCCGTCGAAGCCTATCGCAAAGTCGTCGCCATCTTGCCGCGCTTTCAGGTCGAAGCGGGAAGCGACCTCAACTACAAAGTCTGCTATCCTCGCGCCAGTTTCGATCGCCAGTCCATCGCGTGGGACTTGAACTACTTCAAGTATTATTTTCTGCGCCTCGCGGGAATCCCCTTCAGCGAGCAGGCTCTCGAGGACGACTTCAGCCGTCTGACAAAGTTTCTGCTCACTGCTCCGCGCGACTATTTTCTCTATCGTGATTTCCAGTCGCGGAACATCATGCTTCTCGACGGCCAGACGTATTTTCTCGACTACCAGGGCGGACGCAAAGGCGCTTTGCAATACGATATCGCGTCGCTGTTGTACGACGCCAAAGCGGATCTGCCGCCTGAAGTGCGCCAGCAACTGCTCGAACGTTATCTCGACAGTCTCGCCACTTTTCTCGACCTCGATCGCGAGGCTTTCCTGTCCTTCTACTATCCGTACGTTTACATTCGCATCATGCAGGCGCTGGGGGCTTACGGATTCCGCGGATTTTATGAGCGCAAAGAACACTTCCTGCAAAGCGTTCCTTATGCCCTGAAAAATCTTCGCTGGCTTCTTCACAATGTGGAGCTGCCGATCGTGCTTCCGACGCTGACGCAAGCGTTCAAGAGCATGGTCGCCTCCGACAAGTTGCAGAGCTTGTCTACCGAGTTCGCCAAAACCGACAAGCTTACCGTCCGCATTTTGAGCTTTTCCTTTCACCGCGGTCTACCTCAGGACGAGACGGGCAACGGTGGCGGATTTGTTTTCGATGGGCGTAGCCTGCCGAATCCCGGACGCGAGGATCGGTTCAAGGCGCTTACCGGCAAAGATGCGGCCGTCATCGAATATCTCAGCCAGCAGGAAAGCGTTCACCAATTTGTAGCCAACGCGACTGCGCTAGTCGACGCCAGTGTTGACGCCTATCAGCGTCGCGGTTTCAAACACTTGATGGTTTCGTTCGGATGCACGGGCGGCCAGCATCGCTCGGTGTATTTAGCTGAGCAGTTGGCAAAACATCTGCGTGAGAAGAGTGAGGTCGAAGTGGTGCTGCGTCATCGGGAGCAGGAACAGCTCAACGGATGACAGTTTTTGGATGAAAGACTGCACAAGATGAAAGCCCACACTCAATGAAGGCAATGATTCTGGCCGCTGGATTGGGCACGCGCTTGCGGCCGCTCACTGACGATCGGCCGAAAGCCTTGGTGGAAATCAACGGCCGAACCCTGCTAGAGATCACGCTCGCTCGCTTGCGGAAATTCGGAGTGGGTAAAGTTATCGTCAACGTTCATCACTTTGCCGACCAGGTGGTCACGTATCTGGAAATGAACGATAACTTTGGCATGCACATCGAGATTTCGCGCGAAGAGCTTTTGCTCGACACGGGCGGTGGGTTGAAGAAGGCCGCTTGGTTTCTGGGTGACCCGGGCGGGGAATCGAACGACGCCGCCTTCATCTTGCACAACGTCGACGTTCTGAGTGCGATCGATCTTGACCGGATGGTCCGGTTGCACCGTGATAATCACGCTCTTGCTACGCTTGCGGTCCAGGAGCGCCAGACCTCGCGTTATCTTCTTTTCGACGAGCGGCACCAACTTTGTGGACGCCGTTTAGGACTCGATGGCATTGCGGAAATCGTTCGTTCCGCCGAGCATCTCAATGCATTGGCCTTTTGCGGTATACACATCATTTCCTCGCGGCTGTTTTCACTGATGACGGAAGAGGGCACATTCTCGATCATCAACACGTATTTGTGGCTCGCGGCAGCGGGAGAACAAATACAAGCCTTCCGTGCCGACGAGTATTACTGGCGCGATCTCGGCAAGCCCGAAAGCATTGTTCAAGCCGAGAACGATTTAAAAAGAAAGATCGTCGAGCTCTGATCCACAGCGATCGCAATCCTATCGCTCGGCCCTCGAAAGGATCCTGCCCCCACCTGTTACTCTAAAGATATACCCATTTTTGGAGACCGCCGTCATTGCCGCCGATTGTCAATGCGAAAGAAATCACGAAATCGTTTGGAGCGAACCCGCTCTTCCAGAACGTCTCTTTCACCATCTCGGAAGGCGACCGGATAGGGCTCATCGGGCCCAACGGCTCGGGCAAATCGACGCTGCTGAGAATTCTCGCCAGCCAAGTTGACACCGACGGAGGCGAAGTTTCTTTCCGCAAGCGCACGCGGCTCGCCTACGTCGAGCAGGACTCGCGCTTCGAGCCGGGAGTCACCATCCGATCTGTGATCGAAGCTGCGCTCGATCAAGCCGGTGTACACGGCGGCGAGCGCGGCGCCCGGTTTGCCGAAACGCTTGGCCGCGCTGGATTCGAAGACCTCGATGCCCGCGCCACTGAGCTTTCCGGCGGATGGCAAAAGCGTCTGGCCATCGTCGAAGCTCTCGTTCAGCATCCCGACATTCTTTTGCTGGACGAACCGACGAACCATCTCGATCTTCTAGGAATCACATGGCTCGAAGATCTTCTGGAGGCTGCGCCCTTCGCCAGCGTGATCGTTAGCCACGACCGCTATTTCCTCGAGAATGTCACCACGGACATGGTCGAACTGAACCGTATCTATCCGGAAGGATCGCTGCGTGTTCACGGTAATTACAGCGAATTTCTCGAGAAGAAAGAAGAGTTCCTGCACGCTCAGTCGAAGCGGCAGGAAGCACTTGAAAATCTCGTCCACGGCGAAATCGAATGGCTGCGGCGCGGAGCCAAAGCACGTACGCGAAAATCGAAAGCCCGCATCAGCAAGGCCGGAGAGTTGATGGGGGAACTGGCCGACCTCAATCAGCGAACACGCACCGGGTCGACGCAAATCGATTTCTCCGCGACGGAACGGAAGACCAAGCGCCTGATTGAATTGCAAGGCGTAGCTTGCACTATGGGCACGCGCGAATTATTCGACGGTCTGAACTTTGTTCTGACGGCCGGGATGCGCGTCGGGCTGGTTGGCCCCAACGGTAGCGGCAAAACGACACTGCTGCGTTTGTTACAAGGCGAACTCGCGCCCACCGGCGGAGAGATTCGCCGTGCCGATTGGCTGCGGATCGTGTACTTCGATCAGACCCGAACTCTCGATCCTAATGTGACGCTGCGCCGGGCGCTCGCGCCGGACGGTGATTCGATCGTGTATCGCGACCGCGTTATTCACGTGGCTGGATGGGCGGCGCGCTTCCTTTTTACTGGGGAGCAACTCAGCCAGCCCGTCGGCCGTCTCTCGGGAGGGGAACGCGCCCGCGTCCTGATCGCACAACTCATGCTGCAGCCCGCCGATATACTGCTGCTCGACGAGCCGACAAACGACCTCGACATTCCGACTCTTGAAATTCTCGAAGAGAGTCTTATCGACTTTCCTGGATCGTTGGTGCTGGTAACGCACGATCGATACATGCTCGACCGTGTGTCTACGATCGTTCTCGGACTCAATGGAAAGGGCGGCGCCGACACGTTTGCCGACTACGGGCAATGGGAAGCCTGGCAAACGCAGCGCACGAAGTCCGAGGTTGCGTCTGCTATCGCAAATCCAATACCAAGTAACGGATCGACCACGGGCGCTCCGACAAAGAAGAAACTCTCCTACTTAGAAGGCCGGGAGTACGCCTCCATCGAGGAGCGCGTCGAAAAGGCGGAGGAGTTAGTGCAAGCCAAACGCGCCGAGTTAGAAGATCCGGCCATTGCGACCGATGCCGGCCGGCTGGTTGCCACGCAAGCTGCGCTGGACGAGGCTCAAGAGGCTCTCGACTCCATTTACACGCGCTGGGCCGAGCTGGAAAAGAAGAACGGCTGAACGTTCTCGACCTGCGAGCCAGTGCCTCCACAGCTCTTAGGTGTGCGGCGAAATCGCGCGAGTTCGATTGGGAGGAAATCTTGACGCTCGTCGAATGCGGACAGAGGAAAAAGCTGCTCGTCTCTAACAGGACACGTTTGTTTGCCCTCGTTACGGGATTTGTCACGGCGGGTGCGGGTGTGTTCGTTGGTGGACTATTTTTTGTTATACCGGCTCCTTTGATTTTAGGCGCAGTCATCCAACCACGCTTCCTCCGCGCGGGGAGAGGTCTGATCTGTGCCGGAGCTCTTTGGCTAAGCTTCTGGGTGTTTGATGTTGGCTTTTTCATGGCCCTTGAGAACCACGCTACCGGTCACCTCGGTGTGGTTGCTCTCAGTTTCGTGATGGTCTTACTTGTCATTTTGTGCGATTTAGCGATTGTGGTCGAAGAAGTGAGGATGCGGCGTGCCTGAGCTGTTCACCGGAACGGTGCGACGCTCGCGGTAGCGACGTTTTTCCCAATCATCTGGTGGGGGGATCAATGGTCGACGATTTGGCGTCGCGCTGATGTTTCAGCGGCGAGTTTGACGTCCTAATCGCGTTGTCGGGTTTGAAAAGTGCTCGCGAATAAAGAAAAATGCGATTGGTGAGGGAATGGGCTGGGAAATTTCGCTCTTAGAGTTAGAGGACGGCTGCGAGGCGAATCGGCCCGCCCTTCGCTTCGCGATAGGACGGGCCACGCGGCACGCGGCCCAACCCACGAGGACGGCACCATTCTAGCCACTGGCGTCGTTTGCGAATTTCTCCAATTCCGCTCCCTTCGGGGGAGGGGGGCGGGGTTGGAGATCTTCCCTTGGAGCGACGGGCGCCCCGGCCCGTCTGCTCCAAACCCGCTCGGTTGGCTGAGACTTGGTGGGTATGTGCCCACTACTCCATTACACTGTGGCGAGTGGACGAAGAAGATCCGTCTATTTCGTCCGCACGAAGTCGATGAATCCATGCTGCGCGTCCGTCCGGGTCAGCTTCGCGCGCAATTTGTCTCCAACGTTTAAACCTTGCGCTCCGTCGGTCAGAAGGCCTTCCATGTGTGGCTGCAAGACGCGCACAAATGTTCCCCTGGGAGTCGTACCCGTGACGATGGCGTCGAAGACTTCGCCGATGTGATGGGCCATCGCTAACGCTGCGAGGCGCTTCGACATGTCGCGCTCGACCTTGCGCGCGGCGTCGCCCTTTTGCGTGCAGTTCAGCGCGATGGCGGCTAGATCGTTGTCCGAGTACGGATTCGGTTTCCCGTCGAGCGTGGCTTTGATCAGCCGCTGCGTCACCACGTCGGCGAAGCGACGATTGGGCGCTGTCGAGTGGGTGTAATCCTGGACTGCCAGCCCGAAATGGCCTTGTGAAGGATCTCCGGGCCGTTCGAGTACATATTCTCCCGGCCCAATTAGCTTGATCGTGGCCAGCGAGAGGTCGGCGAAGTGATCCGGGTCAGCCGCCTTCCGCTTCACGAGAAAATCGTTGAGGGCCTTCGAATCCGGATCAGGGGGGAGCTTTTCGCCCTGAGCCGCCGCTAGGCGGACAATGCCGTCCCAATGGAGCGGCGTCTTCACGATGCGCCGCAGAGAGGAAATCTTTTCGAGCAGGCGCGCGACCACGCCATTCGCAGCCACCATGAAATCTTCGATCAGATCGGTAGCGCGGTTTTTGGTTGCGTTTGTGACGTTGACCACGCTGTCGTTCACCACCAGCGGAACCACTTCGCTGGTATCGAGGTTGAGCGCGCCATGTTCGTAGCGCAATTTCCTCAACGCCTGTGCGACTTGATCCTGCAACTTGAGTTGAGTTTGCAAATCGGCAGACGCTGCTAATTTCGGAGGAGGGGCAGCCGTTCCCTCAAGCCAGGCGCCCACGGCGTTGTAAGTCAGCTGGGCTTTGTTGCGAACAATCGCGCGATAGACGTTGCTTGAGCCCAACTCGCCGGAGGCGTTCACGACGAATTCGGTCACGATCGCCGGCCGATCCACGTCTGGCAAGAGAGAGGAAGCTCCGGTAGAAAGTTCGTTGGGCAACATGGGGAAAATTGTGACGCCGGTGTAAACCGAAGTGGTCTCGCGCTTCGCATGTTGGTCGATGGGAGAATCTTTCTGCACAAAGGCGTCGACATCGGCGATGCCGATCATGATCTTCACGTCGCCGTTGGGCAGGCGTTCGGCGACTTCAATCTGATCGAGATCTTTGGAAGTATCGTTATCGATAGAGGACCAAAGCAGATTGCGCAGATCGTGCACGGTGCTGGAAGGCGCGAGTTGCGGCGGGTGCGCGCTGATGTCCGCGAGTTGCTGCTTCGTTTCAGGAGGAAAATCCGGCTGGAATCCGCGCGCCGCCATCACCTGCCGTGCGATTGCCGGAAGGTTCAGAGAAGGAGACCGAGTATCATTCGTCACGCGAAGAGCGTAACACGTTCATGGTTTGAAAGTGTGAACGCGAGGCACGCCGAGGTGGCGCCGTTATTTCTTCAGCGCTTTCAAAATCTCTCGTGCGGCATTTGCTCCTGAACCACCGGTCAGGCCGGTGCCGGGATGGGTTCCGCTGCCGCAGAGATAGAGGCGTTCGATGGGAGTTTGATAACGTGCCCAATCGAGCAGCGGTCGCATGGTGAAGAACTGATCGAGCGCCAACTCGCCGTGAAAGATATGGCCTCCGGTGAGGCCGTAGGTATCTTCCATATCTTTCGGCGTGATGATCTGATGCCGCAGAATGCTCTGGGTGAGGTTGGGCGCGTACTGGGCGATCGTCTTGACGACAGTTTCTCCGAGTGCTTTGCGCTGGCTTTCCCAGTCGCCATCTTTCAACTTGTATGGCGCGTACTGCATGTAGATCGACATCACGTGCTGCCCTGCGGGAGCTAATGACGGGTCCGACAGCGACGGAAACGTCATTTCGATATAGGGATGGCGCGAGAAGTTGCCATATTTCGATTCGTCGAAAGCACGCTCGAGATAATCGATCTCGGGGCTGATCTGGATGCGTCCCTTCAGCAGATCGGCGTTGCCCTTCGCTTTGAGCGCTGGAAACTCGGGCAACGCCGAAAGCGCCAGATTGATCTTCGCGACCGTTCCCATGGAACGATAATTCTTGATCTTCTGAATGAAGTCAGGCGAGAGATGCGCCGGATCGACTAAGCGCATCAGCGTCCGCTTGGGATCGGCGTTCGAGACGACGGCCCGCGCCGAAATCTCTTCACCGGACTTGAGCACGACGCCGGTGGCAACTCCGTCTTTCACGCGAATTTCGGTAATCTCCGCATCGGTGCGGATTTCCGCTCCCGCTTGTTGGGCTGCCGCAGCCATGGCTTGCGTGATCGCACCGATTCCACCGATCGGGAACTGAACGCTGCCCGCGGGCGTAGGATCGGCGGCGGCCCGCAGCATCAACACCAGACTGCTTCCAGCGGACCACGGTCCGAGAAACGTGCCGAAGATGCCACGGGCGGCAATCGTCGCGCGCAGAGGTTCTGTATCGAAGAACTCAGCGACGAGATCGGCAGCGGCCATTGGTCCCCAGCGGAGGACGCGATACAAATCTTTCTTGCCTAAGTTTCGAATGGAACGCCCGGTCTTCAGCATTCCCCAAAGATCGCCGCTGTTGGGGTTGTCGATGTTCGGAGGCGTGAGCGCAAGCGCCTCGCCGATCACTTTGCCAATTTTGCCGAGTGCTGCTCCGAAGTCGCCGTACGATGCCGCGTCTTTGGCCGACCACTGCGCGATCTCGGCGGCCGATTTCTTCGCGTCCGCATATAAGACCAGCGCGCGTCCATCGGGAAGGAGCGAGACAGTGTTTACGTCGGGCGTGGTTAGTTTGAGCCCATGCTTTTGTAACTGCATGTCGCGCACGATATCTGGGCGCAGCGGACCAGCGTTATGCGCCAGAGTCGAGCAACGGAAGCCGGTATGGAATTCTTCGGTGATGGCAGCGCCGCCCACTTGACTGCGGCGTTCGAGGACCAGAGGTTTGTGTCCCGCTTTGGCGAGATAGAAGGCGGTGACGAGCCCATTATGTCCGCCACCGACGATGATTACATCGCGTGTTTCGGCCATAGTCTTATGCCTTCCCGTCTTTCAGGATTTCGAGAGCGGCGAGGCGTCCGGGAGCGCCCATTATGCCGCCGCCGGGGTGCGTTGCCGATCCGCACATGTACAAATTCTTGATCGGAGAGCGGAATTGCGCCCATCCTGCGACGGGGCGCAGGAAGAATAATTGTTCGAGCGAGAGTTCTCCCTGAAAGATATTGCCTTCGGATAATCCCCATGTGCGTTCCAAATCGAGCGGGGTGACGACTTGGCGGTGCAGAATGATGTCTTTGATGTTGGGCGCGTATTCGGCGATCGTGTTGACGACGTTGTCGCCGAACTTTTCTTTTTCGGTGTCCCAGTCGAGACCGGGCGCAAGCTTGTACGGCGCGTACTGCACGAAGCAGGAAAGAATGTGTTTTCCGGGCGGCGCTAGCGATGTGTCGGTCAGCGTCGGAATCACCATGTCGATATATGGGTGCGACGACCAGTGTCCGTATTTCGCCTCGTCGTAAGCCTTCTCCATGTATTCGACGCTGGGCGAAATGGACATGGCACCGCGGAGGTGGGCACCGACTCCCGGCATGCACTTGAAATTGGGCAAGCCGTCGAGCGCCATGTTCACCTTGCCGGAAGAGCCGCGGAACTTGTAGCGATTTACGCCTTCCATGAAATCGTCGGGCAGGTTGCCCGGTTCGACCATCTTGTTAAAGGTGAGCCTGGGATCGACGCTGGAGGAAATCACGTCCGCAAAGATCTCGTCGCCGTTGGTGAGGACAACGCCATGGGCGCGACCATTCTTGACCATGATCCGGGCAATTGGAGCCTCGGTGCGGATTTCAACTCCTGCTTCGCGAGCTGCGTCGGCAATCGCATTCGAGATCGCGCCGGTGCCGCCGCGCGCAAATCCCCACGCCCGGAATGCTCCATCGATCTCGCCCATGTAGTGATGAAGCAGAACGTAAGCCGTGCCGGGCGAGCGAACTCCAAGGAATGTTCCAATGATTCCTGAGGCCGACATGGTTGCCTTGAGCACATCCGTCTCGAACCACTGATCGAGAAAGTCGATGGCGCTCATGGTCATGAGTTGGACCTGATTGTATTTATCCTCACTCGACATGCCCTGAAAGCGGCGTCCGATGAAGAGGAGCTTCATCAGTTCTTTGGGATTGAGCGTCGCGGGGTCGGGCGGAATCATACTGAGGATCGGTTTTACAAAGCGGCACATGGCCTGCATCGCTTTGCCGAATTCGTCGTAAGCTTCGGCATCGACGCGGGAGTGGCGAGCAATTTCGCGATGCGTCTTGCCATGATCGTTTACGCGCCAGAGATGATCGCCATTCGGCATGGGAGTGAATGTGCCGTCGAGGGGCAGTATCTCGAGTCCGTGGCGGGGAAGATCGAGATCGCGAATGATTTCAGGCCGCAGCAGCGAGACAACGTAGGAACAAACCGAAAACTTGAAGCCGGGGAAAACTTCTTCTGTGCAAGCCGCGCCACCGAGGATGTAGCGGCGCTCGAGGACGAGAACTTTCTTTCCCGCTCTGGCGAGATAGGCGGCGTTGGTCAGGCCGTTGTGGCCTCCACCAATCACAATTACGTCGTATTTTCTTGAATCGGCCACTAGCTCTCAACTCCTAGCGTTCAGGTTTCCGGGAAGGACAGGGAATGGTTACAACGGCGCAGGCGCAGCGTCTGCGCGAATCAGAGTCCGCTGGCGCGGATGCTCCACTGGATAAGGCGGTGCATACAAGTCATTAGGCTGCCCATTCTATCTGAGGAATGAAGAGATTGTCTTGCGGAATATTTCTTGTTCACTATGGGCAAGGAGTGCCGGGTTGCCAGCTAGGGTTCGCTTCTGACCATTTTCCGTCTTCTTCGTAATCGGCCCAAGCTGAAGGCATGATCTCCGAGAACCGGTCGCACTTGTGCCATCCCGTGAGGCAATTGAGGTTGAACCGAAAAGCGTTCTGACGATTTTGTTCCGATGCAGGATTGGAAACTAAAACCCTGAAAGAACTAATATTGTCAGCTTTCATGAATGCGTATCCTGGGTGCCGCTTCAACGGGTGATAGGCGCACATTGCGACTTCGAGTTTACGTTCATCCCACGCCGAAGCCTCGATCTGATCATAATTGCGGCTGTCTCTACGGAACGCGAGTCCGTAGATCTTACCGACGATCTGTCCTCTGTCCATTTCGATATCGCCAACTGTTTCCCACGGCCTTAGGCCCAAGCGCTCCCCAACCTTGAACAACGCTGGTGTTTTGAATGGCACCCACATCCATTGGTTATCCGTTGACACAATGTGTAGGCAGGGCGAGTCTGCGCAGTTGCTTGCTTCTACGTAACGGAACCCGTGCTCCGAGCCTAAACCACGAAGTGTGGCTTCGCCGCTCTTGTCCAACGGCAAAGTGCGGATCTGCTGCAAAAGGTAGGCGGCCCGACTCGCGTAATAGTAGTTTGCGCCGACCAAGAAGAGATAGAAGACCATTGCGACCGTAAAAGGAAGAATCAGCAAGAGCCGCAGTTTGCTTAACGAGAGCATAATTGCGTTTAGACACCGACGATCATCTTACTGTCAACGTGATTGCGGATACCATGACTCGCTGCATATAATCCAGCATTCGACCTCTCCCTTGGAGGGAGACATCTTGCCTATCGGAACTGCATTTCACGATCGAACTTTCGCCCTCTGCCAGAGCCTTAATTACCGCGAGTGGTCGGGATACTACACGGTTAGCGTTTACGAGGTACATCACGAGCACGAGTACAACGCGATCCGCAACGCGTGTGCGTTGATCGATATCTCGCCGCTCTATAAGTATTTAATTACAGGCAAAGACGCTACGAAACTGGTGAATCGCGTGATCACGCGCGACGTCAACAAAGTCGCGGTGGGGCAGGTCATCTACGCGTGCTGGTGCGACGAAGAGGGCAAGGTGATCGACGACGGCACGATCACGCGACTGGAAGAGAACAGGTATCGCTGGACGGCGGCTGATCCCAGCTTGCGCTGGTTTCGGCAGAATGGCCTCAATATGGATGTCCAGATCGAGGATGTTTCTGAGCAAACTGCGGCGCTCGCGCTGCAAGGGCCGGCGTCGGCGAAACTTTTGAAGACGGTTGCGGAAGCAGATATTGCGAACCTGAAATATTTTCGGAAGACATCGGGCAAGATCGCTGGAGTGCCTGTCGATATTTCACGCACCGGATACACGGGCGATCTCGGATACGAAATATGGATTCCGTGGGATCGCGCGGTGCAGGTATGGGACGCACTGATGGATAAAGGGAAACAGTTCGATATTCATGCGGCGGGAATGCTCGCGCTGGACGTATCGCGGGTTGAGGCCGGGCTGCTTTTGATCGAAGTGGATTACACGAGTTCGAAAAAAGCGCTGATTCCATCGCAAAAGTATTCGCCGTACGAGTTGGGATTCGGCAAGATGGTTCATCTTGAGAAAGAAAACTTCATCGGAAAACGGGCGCTGGCGCGGGATCACAAAGAGGGCGTGGCGCGGCAGTTGGTCGGCCTCGAGGTCGACTGGGTCGAAGTGGAAGAGCAGTTCGACAAGTTTGGATTGTCTCCTGCGGCACCGAGCCAGGCGTCGCGAACCGCTGTGCCCATCTATGACGGAGATAAGCATGTGGGTAAGGCCACGACGACAGCGTTCTCTCCACTGCTGAAGAAGTTGATTGCACTGGCCAGTGTGGGCACCGAGTATTCGAAGCCGGGGACCAGACTACAGATGGAATTGACGATCGAGGCGCAGAGGATGAAGACGACGGCGACGGTGGTGACGCTGCCGTTCTTTAATCCGAAGAGGAAGACGGCGACGCCGGTGTAAGCGATTTTTCTACCAGGGAGGCACGGAGGCACGGAGAAGGGATTCTCGGTGCCTTTTCTGTTTGTAGCGGAGTAGGACTAAGGGTCGTGAATTTACTCGATGCCATCAAGGTTTACTCGGTGTCTAAGCTGAATAGAACTCTGCGCGCTGCAGCAGCCACAAGACTGATTGAACACTGGAGGAGATTATGCAGGGCGGCGAGATTGGTTGGGATCCAATATCACTCTACAAAGTGATGGGGTTGGATGCTAAAGTTTTTGGCCTGTATCTGTTGCTAGTGCTTGGGTTCTCACTTTCAAGGTCCGTGCAATTGGGACGGAAACTCTGGCTCTTCTTTCGCGACAGGCGAGGTTCTTCGCATCAACGGAATCTCGGAGCGGCCGACCTGCTCGCTACACGGGCTTTGGCGAACAAGCTTGCATGTGCGAATGATTTGTCGGAAGAGAGCCGCGAGACATTTCTGGAGATTGTGGATGGTGCGAGATCCAGATTCGATTACCTCTGGGACCAGAGTGCCGCGAAAGTAGCAGTCATGAAGAATCTCTCAATCCTGACTCTAATTCTCTCCGGACTGATGCTGTCCTACGATGTTATGAAAATCATAGCAATCTCGCCCATCCCGGTCTGTGGCGATTGTTCTGGTGGTCCAGCTGAATTGCTTCTGCCGTTTGTTTTTGGACTTGCTGTTTCCGCTGTTCTCTATGCCTTTTCCAGTCTTTTCGCAGGCACGCTCGCCCGGCGACGGGCAGAGTGGAATCTGTTCGTAGCGAACGCTAACAACCAGCACAAAGACTAATAATGCCGATGCGACCCAGTCGCAAAGCGGCGGTATGGGAAAGCCTGGTACGGTAGTACCGGGTAAGCAAGGCAATCTCACGCGAGTCCCGCCAGGGACGGTATGTTACCCAAATACGTGTTCCGGTTCGAAACCGATACTAGTCTTGCGAAGCAACGTGAGGAATTCGTCTTCGTACGAGCGTTTGGTGTGGTGCTCCGGCTGGCGCTCGATGTAATTCTGAACGATTTGCAGATGGGAGGCGCTCACGCTGACGGAGCCGTAGCCCTCCTGCCAGGCGAAGTCGATACTGTGCTCGCCGATCCAACGGGATGAGTTTGCTTTGAGAATTTGGACAACCTTGGCGACGGTTACGTCCGTCGGCAACGCGACTAGAACGTGAACGTGGTTGGCAGTTCCGCCGGCAGCGAGAACGGGGATTTTGTGGTTGCGCCCGATGCCGGCAAGATATTTCCAGAGCAGGGTGTGTAGTTCGTTGGGGATTAGGTCGCGGCGATTTTTCGTGCTGAAGACGATGTGGATGAGAATGTTTGGATATTTATGCGCCATGGGTGCCGTCCCTGCGGGACTCGGTTGTTCTGGATTGCTTTCCCGGCACTGCCGTGCCGGGCTTTCCGATTCCGCCGCTCCGCGACTGGAGCGGCTGAGATCGCGGTCGTAGCCTACATCCCGTCATGTTTTGTCTGCGGACGTTCGGGACGCTCTGGTGCCGACCGCCAAAACTTGCTGGCGCAACAATAGTCGAGCTGCTGGTTGGGCGTCTGTGTTGGCGATCACCAGCGGTTGGGTCGATTTCAGCGGTGTTGCTTAGGGCGTAAGCTCAAATACGGTTCCTTGTCCTTCGCTGCCGCCGAATGGGGTTGTGCCGTAGAGGCTGCCTGCTGGGTCGAGTGTTAATCCGTAGTTGGGGCTATATCCATCGCGCCCTTTGCCGAAGAAGTGGACAATCTTTTCATTCCAACTGCCACCGGTGAGAGTGAGTTTGAATACCGTGCCGCAATCGCAGGAGGGGCGTCCTCCGGTTGTGGTTGTGCCGTAGACGTTGCCTGCCGCGCTAAAGATGGGAGTGGCGGTGGGGAAACTTCCGTCTGTGCCGCCCTGGAAGCTGTAGAGCACGTTTTCCTGCCATCTGCCGTTGGGGCCGGCCGTCAGTTGGAAGACCGTACCCATGCCTGCCGTTCCTCCAAAATATGTTGTGCCGTAGAGACTGCCTGCTTTGTCGAAAATTAGACCGCCGTAAGGATTCGCAGCATCGGGCATGCCTTTGAAGTCATACAGCACCGTCGTTTTCCATGGTCCCCGTGCGGTTGGTGAGAGTTCGTACACGGCGCCTGCTCCGTTGACACCGCCGAGTTCGGTGGTGCCATAGAGATTTCCTGCCACATCGAGAAGCAAGTTACCGAGCGAGCCGACGGCTCCATCTCTATTGCCTGTGAATTGGTGGATCACTTTGTAGTGCCAGCCATGCGCGCTGGGAGAAAGTTCAAAAACAACGCCACTCGAATGTGCGCCAGCGTCCGGAGTTGTGCCGTAAAGATTGCCTGCGCTATCAAACACCAAACCGCCACCGGGACCGAAGCCGTCGTTGAGACCCTTGAAATTGTAGAGAGTAGTCTCCGTCCAACTGCCACCCGATGGCGTCAATTCAAAAATCACGCCGCAACCATCGCCCGCGCACAGGCCGCCGAATCCGCCTGCGACGGTTGTGCCGTAGAGATTGCCAGCGCTGTCGATGGTGACGCCGCCGTGGGGATCCAATCCGTCACCGCCTCCTGTGAAGCTGTAGATGACGGTCTCTTGTCCCGATACTGACAGCTGAAACACTGTGCCAAAGTCGTAGGCCCCGCCTGATGCCGTTGTTCCGTAGGCATTGCCCGAACCGTCAAAACTCAGAGGAGTCGCCGGGTCGCTGCCGTCCGCGTTTCCGGTGAAGTTGTAGAGCTTCTTATACGTGGTGGCTGACGAGATGTTGGCGAAGATTACGGCGAAGGCAAGAGCGGCGCGGACTCTGCTGCTGAAGTGGTTCATATGAGCCTCGAGTTAGACGGCAAGCCCGTCTGAGGCAAGCTGGGCTGGCGACGACGGGCGCCGGAACTATACCACCGAAAGGCGCTTCTGGTACAACGTCTGGCGGTTTTGACTTTCTTTTTACAAATCGCGGCGAAGGCGATGACTGTCGATTGTCTCAGTGGGTGAAGGCGTCGTAGACGCGGAGAAATTGCAGCGGATTGTAGGTTAGAAATTCAGAGGCCGCGGGCACGTAAGTGCCGTTGATGTCGATGACGTTATACATGGCGCCGAGTCCGGCGGCTTCGACGTTCAACTGAGAACTCGTGAGATTTTGCCATTTGCCGGAGTCGATGCGCTGCTGGAGATTTTGGAATACGGTGATGATCTCCGCCGAGGTAAATTCGCAGTGACCGGCGCGATTAATGAACGTCGCTTTTGACAGGGCGCTGTCGCCTGCCTCATGAACAACTGTTGAATAGGCTTTCTCGTCTTGCACGGGCACAAGTCCGTCGCCGACCGTGTGCATGGAAAGCACGGGGACGGTGATCTGTCCGTCGAAAATGATGTTGTCCGCGAGATAGGTTAGAGCTGCGGGATCGGCAGCGATTCGGGCGGCGTTATTTAGTTGCGCCAAGTCGGCGCTCAGGTTGAGTCCGGCAGCCGCATAGAGCGCTTGCACTTCTGTGTAGTTGATCGAATGCTTCAGTTGCGTCGTATAGTTCACTCCGGTGTTGAACGAGGGATTGCCTCCGGAGCGGGTTTCGAGCTCGGAGCGGTAGTAGAACCCAAAAGGAATATCGACATTCCCCAGCCATTCATACTGATTCAACTGCTGCGCGGTGTAGTCGGTCGGCGAGGGTTCGGGCGACGACGGGTCGTACCAGCCCGGAACGTCCGCCAGGGCCGCGACTAAGGCGATGCGCGCCTGGCCTTGCGGAGTGGCTTGCGCCGCGTTGAGGAAGCTGATCGCATTTACATAGTCCTGCCAAGGGTTGTTTAGGTTTACGACTTGCAAGGTACCGCCAGCCAACAGCGTATTGAAGGCGAAGCCTTCGTCCAGCAACTCGTTCCAAATGCCCACGCTGCCGGCATCTACTCCGCACATGGGCATCGCTCCGCTGAAGCGAGTGGGGTATTGTTGCACCAATGCCGCCGTAATCAGGCCGCCCATCGAGCCGCCCCAGGCAATGGTTTGCGTAGGGGTGCCGAAGAGGCTTTGAAAAGTATCGAGGGTCGCGATCTGATCGGGAAGCGCCTCATGAACTGCCCAGCCGGTTGTCGCGTAGGAGGATCCTGCCAACGCGTAACCCGCGGTATAGACGAAGTAGCCGGCATAGAGTTCCGGGTAGTCGTAAGCGGGATTGGCACTGCCGGGGGCGATGTATCCGTGACTGTAGAGAAGCAGTTTGTGATTCCAGTTCGCCGGGACGTCGATCAGGTAAGTTGCGCCGTCCGCAAATGTGCCCGTGACTTGCACCTGAGCCGACGCGATGCCGCAAAGCATGGCGATCACTATGCTGCTTAGGAGCGGTAACTGAAGAAGTCTTGCCATCTTCGACATGGATGTCCTTTTTCCGGAGTGAGGTTGAGATGGAGGCAGTCCGTTTGTGCATTCCACGAACCTGCGGCTCACAGCCGGGTTCAGGAGCGTAGCTACCGTCGTCCGACGCGAATATCGAAGAAGCCTCACTGGTGTGTGAAGGCATCGTAGACTCTTAAGAATTGCAGAGGCTGATACGTCAAAAATTGCGGAGGCGTTTCCACGTCGGAGCCATTGAGATAGAGCACGTTGTAGGCGGTGCCGAGACCGGTGGCTAAGACGTTTAACTGGGAACTCGCTAGGTTCGGCCATTTTCCCGTCTTCAATCGGGCGGCCAGAGTTTGAAATGCAGTGATGGTTTCCGCGGGTGTGAATTCGCAGTGGCCGGCGCGATGGACAAAGAGTTCGCGGGAAAGGGAATTCTCGCCAGCTTCGTGAACGACGGTGGAGTAAGCTTTTTCGTCTTCTACGGGAACCAGTCCGTCGCCGGTGGTGTGAACCGAAAGAACTGGCACGGTAATCTTACCGTCAAAAATGATGTTGTCGGTCAGGTAGGTTAGGGCTGCGGGGTCGGCCGAAATACGTTGCGCTTTCTTGAGCGTGGCGAGATCGGCGTCCAGGCTGAGTCCGGCGGCGGCGTAAAGCGCTTGAACTTCGGCGTAGTCGCGCGAGTGGCTGAGTTGCCGCGCATAATTCACACCAGTATTGAACGAAGGATTGCCGCCGGCTCGGCCTTCGAGTTCAGAGCGGAGATAGAACGGAAACAGGAAGTCCGTGTCTGCCAGCCAGTAAAACTGGTTGAGCTCTTGCGTGGTGTAGTCGGTGGGAGATGGTTCTTGAGAGGCGGGGTCAATCCATCCAGGGATATCTGCCAAAGCTGCCACCAGCGCAATGCGCGCCTGCCCCTGCGGAGTGTTCTGGGCTGCCGCCAGAAAGGCTTCCGCGTTATCGTAATTCTGTGTTGGGAACGTGATGTTGACGACCTGCAACGTGCCGCCCGCAAGCAAAGTATTGAAGGCGAACCCGGCGTCCAGCGCCTCGTTCCAGAAGCCGACTCCTCCTGCGACGACTCCGCACATGGGAATCGCGCCCGAGAACTGAGTCGGATACTGTTGCACCAATGCTGCTGTAATCAAGCCACCCATGGAATGTCCCCAAGCGATGGTTTGGGATGGGGTGCCGAATAGGCTCTCAAAAACTCCAAGAGTTGCCATTTGGTCGGGCAAAGCCTGCTCGACAGCCCAACCCGTCGTGGCGTAGGACGAACCCGCGAAGGCGTATCCCTGACTAAAAAGAAAATAGGCGGTGTCGCCATCGCCGAAGTCGTATGCGGGATTTGGAGAGCCAGGTGTGACGTAGCCGTGGCTGTAAAGAACGAGCGTGCCATTCCACTTGGCGGGATAGTCCATCACATAGGTTGCGCCGTCGGGCAAGGTGCCCGTGATGTGCTGCGCGGCAGCGTTTTTGCTGAAGGCGGCGATCATGAGGATGGACAGGAGAGACGACAGGGCGAACCGGGGGGTCTTAAACATTTTGAGTCTTCTCGCAGAATTGAGGGTGAATATGCGCTCGCCAAATGGTGGGGAGTCCCCTGACGAACGGCAACAAATGGTCAGTCATTCTTACCCGGTTTTGCGAACTTGTCAACGCATGGGGGCATCGTTGCAACGCGGACGGGTGGAGCGACCTTCAAGCCTGCTGGCTCGGATGCCGCTGTGCGCGGCGCTTTCCGGACCAAAACAGCCACGCGCCGATCAGGACGAGCCCGCCGCAGCCACCGACGATTTTGAAAACGGCGAGCGGCTTGTTGGGTTCGTCGGGTGGCGGCAATACAGAGAGTGCGATCGTAAACAGAGTCGTCGCGAATCCCAAAATCGACAAGGCGTAGGCTGCCGGTTTTCCGCCGGGCACGCGAATGACTTCTTCCCCTGCGGCCTCGCGTTGCAGTTTGAACATGGCCGCGAAGAGATACAAATAGGGAATGAAATACGTAATCACGCCCATGCTGACCAGCACATCGTAGGCGCCTTTGACCGAGGTGCCAGCCTGGCCGAGAAAGATGAAAATTGTGCCGATGAACGCTTGGGTCACTAGCGCGACCCAAGGCGTGCCCCAGCGAGGATGAAGTCTTCCGAAGGAGGGTGGGAGATAGCGATCGATGCCGGCGACAAACGGCAGACGTGCGACTGCGGCGAGGTAGGCGCCGGACGCTCCGATGTTGCTGAGTGCGATGAGTAAAGCCGCCAGTGGAAGAACGCCGGGGAGTCCGACGCGGTCCGCGGTTTTCGCGATGGCCTGGACCAATCCTTGCAGCCCGCTGACCTCCGACGAGGGCAGAGCCAGCAGCACGCAAACTGTGCCGATGATGTAACAAAAGGCGACGGTCACTCCGGCGGCGAATAAAGCGAGAGGAATTGTGCGTCGCGCATTCTTGATTTCTTCGGCCATAAACGATGCAGTCTCGCATCCGCCGAAGGCGAACGTCAGCACCGACCAGAAGATGATGTCGTTCAGGCGCACGCTCGGTGTCATAGTATGCAGCGAAAATGTGGTCGCCGAACCGAAGCGGTGATAGGCGAGCAAACCCAGGCCGACGACGATCAGAACGGGGATCCACATGGAGAGCGCGCCGATGTTATGCAGCCATTTGCCGACATCGAGGCCGACGACGTTGAGCAACGTTGCGCCAGCCAGCGTTACCAACGCAAAAACTATGTAGAAGGTTGGATTAGCGGAGAGATGAGACCACTGCGCCTGCCGCATGAAGAGGATGTTGCTGGCGGCAAAGTACAACACAGCCGGGAAATACGGTAGATTCGAGGTCCAGTAAGTCCAGGCGGCCATGAATCCGGAGAAGTCACCGAATGCACGCTTCGACCAGACGTAGAGACCGCCTTCATTGGGATAGCGGGAGGAAAGCTCGATCACCGAAAGGGCAAGCGGAGTGTAAAAAGCGAGCCAGGCGCCGATCCAGATGACGATCGAACTGGGACCAGCGGCGGCAGCAGTGGCAATCCAGCGCAGGCTGACGCCGGTGACGACATAAAAGAGCAGCAGATCGCGGAATCCCATCACGCGCTTGGGGCGGTTGGGGTCTACGGCTTCGGCGATGGAGACGGAGGTCCCGCTGCGGGCTAGTACAGGGGATTCGTTATCGGGTCGGGTTTCGGGCCCTGAGCTACTCACGCGAGAGTATCGGTTCACCGAGCGACAGGTGAGCGCTAAGAATTATCAGAGCGGAGAGTTTGGAGCAAGAATATTCGCGGCAAACGCTCAAGTCATCTCGGAGTGAGCACTGCCAAAGTAGTCCAGACCGGAAAGGAATTTCTCATAACACTCCGCGCACACCCAATCGCGGCCGTTGGTATAGCCGATGTCGCGGTCGGGTCGTTCTTCGGACTCGAAGAGAGTCCATTCGCAGACGAAGCACTGGTCGCTTTTCCAGCCATTGCGTCGCAATTCGAATTTTTTGGAATCGCGCGTGAGATTGACGTCGAATGACAAGCGGCCGTCTTCCCGCACCGCGAGATCTCGCGGCTTCCATTTCTTTCGCTCCCAATACCAATTTGATTGGCGTAGAAGATTGACGCGCTCGCGGATGGTCGCGCCATTCCACTCGAAATCATGAATCTTGAGGGGTGAAGCCTTGCGGAAGCGAGAAGGGAAGACGCCTTCACTGGGAGCCTCCTTTGCATAGTGTTCCCGCAGTTGTTCGAGTTCTGCACCCGTCTCCCGCAGAATGCGAGCAGCCATACAGTCTTTTTCACGCAACAAGCCGAGAAAAATATGCTCTGTGCCGATATGGCGGTGTCCGAGGTGGTCAGCTTCGTCCGCGGCCCAGACTAGGATTCGCCTGCACTCCTCGGTGAGAGGAAGATCAACTGAGGTCGAAACCCGCGGGCGAGCGGAGGTGCTTTTCTCGACCTGTTCGCGGATCGATTTCTGGGATCCAACACGTCGGGCGATTTCTTTGTTCTCGCGCACCAAGCCCAGGAGGAGATGTTCGCTCTCGATGGATTGGGAGCCGAACTGCGAAGCCTCGTAGCGGGCAAAGAAAATCACGCGTCGCGCTTTTTCGGTAAATCGCTCAAACATGCAGCTACTCCGCAGCGGACATTTTACGGCTGCTCCGTCTCCAATAGAGAAAGCCGGGCACACCCAGAAGCACAATGGCCGCGCCCCAGAACGCTTCCGTAGGCCGCTCGATAATTGTGTTTAGTGTCCAAGCGACACCGACAATCACGTAGATCGCTGGCAGCCAGGGATATCCGGTGCAACGATAAGGTCGAGGCACATCGGGGCGCTTCCAGCGCAAGATGAAAAGGCCAATCACGGTCAATGTGTAAGAGAGGACCATGCCGAAGATCACGTAGGTGTAGAGCTGGTCGTAACGTCCGCTCAGAGTGAGCACGGCGGCCCAGATACCTTGGCCGATCAGGCTGAACGCGGGCGTGCGCCACTTGGGATGGATGACGGCCATGCGGCGGAAGAACACGCCGTCCTGTGCCATAGCGAGGTAGACGCGCGATCCCGAGAGGGTGCAGGCGGCTGCTGCGCTGAAACAGGAAACGGCGATCATGGCGGAAAGCCAGCCAGCCACGCCCGACGAAAATAAGACAAGAGCCGCATCGTGAACAATCGTTTCGTGCTTGGCAATTTCACTCAAGGGCAGCGCATACACGTAGGTCATGTTCATGGCGAGATAAATTGCACCGACGACCAGCACGCCCAAGACCATAGCCAGTGGCACGTTGCGGCGAGGTTCTTTCACTTCGCCTGCTACCCAGGTGATGTAGACCCATCCGTCGTATGCCCAGAACACCGCGATCAAACCGACGCCCAAAGCGGAGATCAGTTGGCCTGGACTCAACCCGAGGCTCAAACCTCCTGGCGACGAGGTAGTGAAATTCGACCAGTGCCCCTTGCCGATGGCGAATCCTAAAATAACGAAAATCGCCATAGCGATGAACTTCGTCCAAGTCGAGATGTTCTGCACGAGTGCTCCCCAGCGCAGCCCGAAAACATTGACGTACGTGAGAATGGCAATGAGCAGCAGCCCAACTGCGTGCGCGCGCGTGAAAACGATTGTGAATAGGGCGGTCACGACGTGCCCATGCACTAATGTTGGATAAGGGAGATTGATGTTGGCCATTACGTGTTGTTGAGACATCCAGGGAAGGATATTTCCCATGTAAGCGGCGGCGGCCACTGAGAGCGCGGCGATCGAGCCGCCGTTCGCGACGGCAAACAGCATCCAGCCATAAAGAAAGGCGACCAGATCGCCGTAGGCCTCGCGCAGATAAATATATTGCCCGCCTGAGTCGGGAAACATCGATCCCAGTTCCGCGAAGGCGACGCAGGCGCACAGTGAGATGACCCCGCCGAGAATCCAGACTAGAAAGAAGAGCAGAGGATTCGGCAACGGGCCGGCAATATCTTTCGCCGTAAGAAAAATAGAGGATCCGATGATGCCGCTGACCAGCAACAGTACCGAGTCGAGCAGAGTCAATCCGCGGACGAGTTTCGGTTGGTCGGTGTCTGTCTCCGCTTGCGGAGCGATTAATGCAGGGCCAGAGTTCATTGAGAGTTTCGCTTCATCCCATGCCGAGTTCGTCAGAAGACTCCAGAGGCGTTCCGCAGCGGCGGCAGATGACAGCCGAGCAGTCTCCGCAGGTCAGAGGATCTCGAACTTCCACCGCGCAGACGGGACAGTACAGGGCGGCGGACTTGTCGGTTGCAGGTGGTGTTTTTGGAGCGTTTTCCAATGGATGTCCCTGGCCGTTAATAATCAGGATGAGGACGAAACTGTAACACAGTTTATTACGTCGCTTGGGTTTCAGAGGTTGCGGGAAAGAGTGGACTTGCGCTTCCCGGTAAAAACGACACTTCCAAAATCTTGCCGGTTGATTGCCGATGCACAGAGGCAGACAGGAATGTCCGCCACCACACGATTGCTTCCCGCTGCGACTTATCGCAATGTTTTTGATACATTTTCAGACGAGATTTGAGTTTTAAAAAAGTGCCGTTCTGTATGACCGAGGAGTTTCATGAAAGCCGTTCGCATTCATCAATTCGGCGGGCCGGAAGTTTTAATGTACGAGGATGTTGCCGATCCCAAGCTCCGCAAAGACCAAGTGCTGATTCGCGTCCGCGCCTGTTCCCTGAATCATCTCGACGTGTTCGTTCGACAGGGATTGCCTGGCGTCAACCTTCCGCATATTCTCGGCAGCGATATTGCGGGTGAGATTGTCGAAGTCGGGGAATACGTGACCGACTTCAAGGCCGGACAGCGCGTGTTGGTCGCGCCCATGCACTTCTGCAATCACTGTGCAAAATGTGTCGCGGGACTGCAGAATCAGTGCCGCCATTTCACGGTCTTGGGCAACGGCGTCGACGGAGGCAACTGCGAACTGATTGCAGTTCCGGCGGTCAATGTTATTCCGATTCCCGACAGGCTCGATTTCAACGAAGCTGCGAGCGTTCCACTGGTGTTCGTCACTGCCTGGCACATGCTGACCGGGCGCGCTGGGATCCGGCCAGGCCAGACCGTGCTGGTGCTGGGCGCGAACTCGGGAGTGGGGATTGGGGCCATTCAGATTGCGAAAATGTTTCACGCGCGCGTGATTGCGACTGCTGGCGATGAGCGCAAAATGGAACGGGGGCTCGAACTGGGCGCCGATTTTATGATCAACCACTACCAGCAAAAGATTTCGCAGGAAGTCCGCAAGATCACGAACTTCGAGGGCGTCGATATTGTGATCGAACACGTAGGAGTGGCGACTTGGGAAGAAAGCGTGCGGTCGCTCAAAGCTGGCGGCACACTCGTGACTTGTGGCGCGACGACTGGGCCGAAAGTTGAGCTCGATCTGCGCTTTCTTTTCTCGCGACAGCTGGCGTTGCTGGGATCGTACATGGGCACGATGAGCGAACTCCACGAAGTGCTGGGGCACGTCTTCGCAGGACGGCTAAAACCCGTGATCGACCACATCTTTCCGCTCAAAGAAATCCGCAGTGCGCACGAGTATTTAGAGAAGAGCCAAATGTTTGGGAAGATCGTGCTGAACCCGTAGCGGGCTTTCATTTTTCGGCCGGGGTTTCGGCGAGAGTACAATCAGCGGCGCGTGTACTTCAAAATCATTGGCGGCGTATCGGATGTGGAGGCGATCGCCTCAGGCAAAGGCATTCGGGAACGTCGACGGTTACAAAAGCTCTATGGCGGACAGCGCTGGAGAAAGAAAAAGGGGATGGCTCTGGTTGAGTTGGCGGATGGTACCATCTGTCATGCCGAGCTGCACTGGTACGAAGCGCATGGCATCGGCGCAAAAGAGTTCAAGATCAAGCGTATTTTGGAAGTCCAATGAAGCGAGCTGAGCCTCGATTTGTAGTGTGTGTGAAGAACAAGGGCTATGCCGCATCGCTCGAGCTTCGGAAGCTCTATCAAGTAGTCTCGGATGAATCGGCCGCAAAACTCCACCAAATTCGCGTGATCGATGAGTCTGGTGAGGACTATCTGTATCCGGAAGAATACTTCGTCGCCGTGCAGCTTCCACAGGCGGCGGAGAAAGCGGTTCGGCGCGCGGCTAGCGTACGAAACTGACTCGGGTTGAACCCATCCCGCCGCGGATTTTCCGCACCGCTTTAAGAATATTAAGAGCTAGATGTTCGGGAAGATCGTGCTGAGCCCGTAGCGAACCGGAAAAACAGCAGTGTCATTTCTTTCTTTTCGGCTTGCCTCGGTGCGTCGATTTTTTGCCTGATGTCTTCTTGCGCGTCGGCGTCTTCGGCGGCGCACTTGCCGATCCCGAAGTTCCTGTTGTCACCGTGTTCTTGGTGATGTCGATCACGAAAGTGTCGACGATTTTTGCGGCGGGCGTTCCGCCGGCCACATAAGGAGCGGAAAGGTAGGTGCCTGCGATCTGCTTCTTGGTTATTTCCAGGCGGAGAAAGCCGAAGTTTGTCTGGTCGTACTGCTCCAGCGTCAGACCGCTTCCTAGAGGAAACGGACTCGGAGGTGGCGCGCCGTTGACAGTGTGCAGCGTGCCAAGATTCGTGTATCCGCCGGCGCCCGCCACGATGTAAGGAAGTTGCAGCGTTCCCTTGGGACCCGGAACAACCTGGGTGAATCGTTGATAGTTGTGAACGTGTCCTGACAAAATAAGGTTGGGGTAGCGCTTCACCGCTTGAAAACTTGCAGTCAGGACCTTGTAGACGGCGCTGCTGCCGGAGTGTTCCGTGTCCCCGGAAAACGGCGGATGATGAACCGCAACGATCAGCGCCTTGCTCGGATCGGCCGCAGCGAGTTCGCCTTGAAACCAATCGATTTGATCCTGGTGAATCTCGCCTTCGGTTTCGCCGACATTCGAAAAGAGACCGAGGATCGTGGCAAATGGCGTGGTGAAGGTCCAGTACACGTTCGGCAAGTCCATTTGGGTTCGAGCCGCTCCGGTTTTGAGCGAACCGGGCTGACTCGGGGTCTTGGACATGAAGTTCTGGATCCACCCGTCGAGAGGAAGCTTGTTCGGGTCGACAGGGCCGTCGAGGGGATCGTCCGGTTGGCAGTCGTGATTGCCCGGGATCGATACGATGAAGCCGGGATAACTCTTGTAGGTCTGGTAAAAGTTGTCGCCGTACTTGTCGATGTCGCCGGCGAAGTAGATGACATCGCCGAGGTGGTAATAGAAGGCCGGCTTCTGATTGCTGGGCAGACTCCCGGCGTCCAAGGTCATCATATCGGCCACGAAATCCTGCTGCTGTCCGCGGTAGTCGCCGGTGTCTCCGACGGTGTGAATTACCATCACACCGGCGCTGATGATCTGCTGAATATCGTTCGCCGCGAGCAGTTGCGATAGGTCAAATCGGTATGGTGCAGGACCATTCGGCGTGGGGAGAGGCTGAAAAGGATAGCTCGGAATCTGGACGTGGGTGGCTTGGACAGGAAACCTGACGTTCGTGATGGGAGGAATGTGACTCTGGCGTTGGCCCTCACCCTTGCCGGTTTTGAAGGAATGCAATTCGCTCATATCGTCTCCGTGCGAGCGGCGTAGCGCTCGTGGTGAATTTAGACGGAAGGGCCCCGCCGCCGGAGATTTCAAGCGGTCCGTTAAGGCACCTTAGCCGATCAGAAGAAAGCTGGCAAGGGGCGATTTGCCTTCGGAAAACGGCTACCTCAGGATTGGCTGACTTCGATTGCCGCGTGTTGTTTTGTCAGCTGTTTGTCCGCGCAGGGGCTTGTGCGGTTAAAATGGATCTATGGCGAAAGAGCTCAGTTTTGGCCCCTATGTTGATCTGGAAAATGGCAAGAAGGTCGTCAAGGAGCTGATCTACGGTGACGGTGTCCCCGAAGGCATTGTCATGACGACGCTGGATTCCACCGTCAATTGGATGCGGAAGAATTCCATCTGGCCGATGACGTTCGGCCTTGCTTGTTGTGCGATTGAAATGATGTCGATGGGCGCGTCGCGCTTCGATATTGCGCGCTTTGGCGCCGAAGTGTTCCGTCCTTCGCCGCGCCAGTCGGATCTGATGATCATCGCGGGGCGTGTGTCCAATAAAATGGCGCCCGTGATTCGGCAACTGTGGGAGCAGATGCCCGAACCGAAGTGGGTGATCTCGATGGGAGCGTGTGCCACTTCCGGCGGCGTGTTCAATAACTACGCGCTGGTACAGAGCGTGAATCAGGTCATTCCAGTGGATATTTACGTGCCGGGGTGTCCGCCGCGTCCGGAGCAATTGATTTACGCCATCACGCTGTTGCAGGACAAAATCATGACCGAGCGGGGCACGGTTAAGAAGGCCTTAAACCTGGTGCCTGCGGGAGAATAGTGCAGCGGCGGGCAGTTGGCCCGACGAATTTGGGATGGCTGATCGGATCGCTCAGCTTTCTATCTACTTTTTCTTCTCACTGTTTCATTCTTGTCGCAAGCTGCCGTTCCGGCGGCGTCATCTGGTTCCAGATCGCGGTCAGATCTTTCTCGAGAATCTGGTTATTCGGATCTGCCCGGAGAGCCAACGCAAACCACGTATAAGAGGTGGGCAGGTCGCGGGGCACGCAGTGTCCGGTAGCGTACATTGTGCCGAAAGCACTGCGGGCCTTGGCATTCGACTTGGCCGAGGCGGCTTTCAGATTTTTGACAGCTTCGTCGCAATTCTCGGGAGCGCCGCGTCCATAGAGATAAGCCTCGCCTTTGCGGAAGGCCGCGTCACCGGTGTCCTCGGGCTCAGGAGCAGGTGGTTTCGCAACTTTTGGGTGGGCTAATTGTGCTTCGCGTCGCGCGTCGCGTTTGCTGATGGGCGCGGCAGCTGGAGCTGCGGGGGCTTTCGCGACCACTGCAGGTTTTTCCGGCGATTCGTCAGCGGCGTTTCCGGTGGTCTCGGGGGTGGGACCGGCATTCTCGGACGGACCTTCGGGAACCGACGAAGAGGACGATGGTGCCGTGGCTTGTGAGGCTCCTGCGTTGGGTGCGGTGGTCTTCGACTGGGCTTGCGTCTCGGGTTGCGATGGCGCGTCGGTGGGGGTTTCGCTCGCGCTTGACGCAGTAGTTTCCGTCTTTCGATTTTCGCCGGCGCCGAGGTAGTTGGCGTAAATCCACCAAGCCGCCCCCCCTAACGCCGCAACCAAGAGGATCATCAGGAAAATCCTGCGGCCGCCCGTCTTTGGTTCTTCCGGTTCGAGAAAAGAATCCAGGCCCGAGAAAGCCCTCTCCCGCAGAGAATCCATGCTGGGCTGATACTGGGTGTGGTCGGCGGGGCTGGGTTGATTTGGGTTCCTTTCATCGAAGGACGGGCTCGCGACGGTTGGAATGACGACGGTCGGGATGGGGGAACTCGCCGATCGGTCATCGCGCACGATACTCTCGCGCACAACATTTTCACGCACAACACTCTCACGCACAGCAGGCTCACGCGAAGCTTGTCGGATGGAACTGGCTGATTCGGGCACCGTCTGATTCAAACCCAGCATGGAGGGGCCGCTGATCGGCGGCACATGTCTGGCTGGCGCGACGGGCGCACGTTCGGCTACTACTGGCCGGGGGGCAACGGCCGGAACGTTTGCGGGGTTTGGTTGTGAAATTGGTCGTGAAATCGGTGCCTGCGAAACCGGTGGCTGCGAAATGGGCGCGGGCGGCGACGGAATCGGCGGTCGCGGCTCGGATATGGGAGCGGTCATCCGTCGGGGAGGTTCGAGCAAGGTGCCGCACATTCCGCAAAAGCGGAAATTGTCGGCATTATCCTCGCCGCATTTTGGGCAGGTCAAGGTGGCTCTCCGGATGTCTTAATTTGTGTACTCCCCATAGTCTATCAACCGCAGTCTTGCGGTGGAACTTCCGCTTGCACTGTCGAGTCTTGCGAGCCGACTTTCAGACTCGTTCGCGTTCTGACGTTCACGCTCACCTGGTTCATATTAAAATGCAACCGCCGCGACTTCCGCCTCATGCCCAAGGTCCCTAAAACGACTCGTATGCCGACCTCCAAGAGCTTCGAGGCTCGATTGGAGCGCATGCGTTCTCGGCTCAACTGGGTGATTGTTCACGTACCGTTCGATGCAGCCAGAGTGTGGGGGTTGCGTGGCCAAATCAAAGTAAAGGGTGAAATCAACGATTTTGCCTTCCGAACATCGCTCTTTCCGACCGGCGAAGGCCGACACTATCTGCTGGTTAACAAGAGAATGCAGAAGGGCGCGGGAGCTAGCGAGGGGCGCGTGGCCTGTTTTCGCATGGAACTCGACTTGGAAGAACGGAAAGTCACCCTCCCCGAGGAACTAGACCGCTTTCTCAAGCAGGATCGGACGCTTCGCCGCTGGTATGACGGATTGAATCA
This sequence comes from Terriglobales bacterium, assembly GCA_049520915.1. Lineage (GTDB taxonomy): Bacteria > Acidobacteriota > Terriglobia > Terriglobales > Acidobacteriaceae > Acidiflorens. The sequence goes on along the minus strand of JBEKPH010000025.1, from coordinate 21,332 downwards.
CTCGACCCGCAACGATATCGCGAAATGGACTACCGAGGCCAAGAACGCCTCTACTCGCGCGCGACGGGCCGAGCAGATGGCCGAACGCCTGCTCAGCGTGATGGAGGCCGAACGCGAGTTGCCCCCGATTCTTCAGTTAGCGTTCGCGCGCGATGCCAAGGCAGGCGAAGGATGGAATCGCATGTCGGCGGCGAGGCGGCGGAGCCTTCTGTTTGCCATTTTCTACTACCGCACTCCGGAGGCCCGAAATCGCCGTATCGACAAGGTACTGGTGGCGGCTGCGGCTGTGGTCGACCGAAAAATGGTCGGCTGAACCGATGTGAGCCGAACCGTTGTGGGCGGAAATGACCCGCAAAAAGTAAACGATATAATGCAGCGTCGCCATCTTGCACAGCGCCGCGTGGGGCGGAGGCTGTCTTCTCGAGGAATAATCATGAAATTTCGTTCAATTACAGTTGTCGCTTTTCTACTGACGACGGTGCTGGCGGTTGTCCCTTCTTCTTTCGCCGGAAGTGCGGACCCGGCAGCCGGCGCTGCGAAACGACCAATCACTGAAAAAGATTTATTCGATTTTGTGTGGGTGGCCGACCCGCAGATTTCGCCAGATGGATCGCGCGTGGTATTCACGCGCGTGGTCACGGACGAAAAACACACGGGATACGAGACCTCGATTTGGATTGAGGGCGTTTCCGGCGGCGAATCGCCGGTGCGTCTGACGAACGGCAAGCATGACGCACACGCTCGCTGGTCGCCGGATGGCTCGCGGATCGCATTTGTGCGAAGTGGAGAAAAGGACGAAAGCGGGAAGCCGCGTCCGCCGCAGATTGCCATTCTGCCGCTGACTGGCGGCGAAGCCCACGTCATTACCGATCTGCCGAAAGGCGCGGCTGGTCCTATCTGGTCTCCTGATGGGAAGCGGATCGCGTTTTCCAGTTCCACCACGCTGGAGGATATTGAGAAAGAGCAGCGCAAGAAAAATGACGCGAAGGCGGGCGCGACGCCCGGAGGTCGCAGCGACAGCAAGACGTCGAAAGATTCCGCCAGCGCCGTGACCCCGGCGGCGAAGAGTGATTCCGATGGCGATCGCGAATCGGATATCCACATCATTACGCAAGCTGTTTATCGCGATAACGATGAGGGATATCTCGATCTCAAGCGGCACGACCACATTTGGATAGTGGACGTCCCACTGACCTCGGACGAACCGTCGAAGCCGTTGCAAATTACAAGCGGCGACTACGACGAAGGCGAAATTGTATGGACGAAAGACGGGTCACACATCTACTTCGCCACGAGCCGTATTGACGAGCCTTACTACGAGACTCCCAGCACCGATTTGTATTCCATCTCATCTACCTCGGCTGGGACTACACCGGAAAAACTAGCTAGCATTCCGATGGGGGTTTACGGATTGTCGTTGAGTCCTGACGGGCGGAAATTTGCGTTTCACGGGTCGATCACACATCCTGTGCGCTCGTATTCGCAGCCGGACTTGTGGGTGATGGGTGTGACGGCGAATGCGCAACCGCGAAATCTGACGGCGAATTTCGATTTCGACATGGGCAGTTCTGTATTCGGCGACAACGCTCCGCCGCGCGGGGGCGCTCGTGCCGACCTGGGATGGACTCCCGATGGGCGCTCGATTTTTGACATCATCGAGAAACGAGGGCACACACCGATCGTGCGAGTGGACGCGGAGACGGGCGCCGTGACGGAAATAACTCACGGCGATCAGGCGGTGTTCGATTTCTCCATGACTCCCGACGCACGGACCGCCGTTGCCTTGGTATCGACTGCAGTGATGATCGGTGATTTGTTTACGGTGTCGCTGAACGGAAATCCGGATGGCGCTGAGACCCGTATTACTGATGCCAACAAGAAGCTTTGGTCCGAACTCAACATCACGGTGCCGGAAGAGATCAACTACAAGAGCTTCGACGGACTGCCCATCCAAGGCTGGATTCAGAAACCGCCGGACTTCGATCCCAAGAAAAAATATCCGATGATCCTTAACATCCATGGCGGTCCGCACGCCGCGTATGGTTGGGTGTTCGACCACGAGTTTCAGTGGATGGCGGCGAAGGGGTACGTGGTGCTTTACGTCAATCCGCGCGGCTCGACAAGTTACGGTCAGGATTTCGGAAACATTATCCAGTATCACTATCCGGGAGACGACTACCGCGATTTAATGGTTGGAGTGGATGAAGTGTTGAAGCGAGGTTATGTCGATCCGAAGAAGTTAGGCGTGACCGGCGGCAGCGGTGGCGGCGTGCTGACGGACTGGACCGTGACACAAACGGATCGCTTCGCGGCGGCGGTGTCGCAACGCGATATTTCAAACTGGGCGTCCTGGTGGTATACGGCCGATTTCACTTTGTTCCAGCCGAACTGGTTCAAGGCTCCGCCGTTTCAGGATCCAAAAGATTATGCGGAGCGGTCGGCGATTACGTATGTCGAGAAAATTCACACTCCGATGATGTTTATTTTGGGGCAGTCGGACTACCGCACTCCGCAGGATTCCGGTGGAGAGCAGCTATTTCGGGCGCTGAAATATCTGCATAGGCCGACGGCGATGGTGGTGTTTCCGCGAGAGACGCACGAGTTGTCGCGGTCGGGTGAGCCGTGGCACCGGATCGAGCGGCTCGACAATATTGTGGGCTGGTTCGATAAGTGGCTGATGGGCGTGCCGCATCCGGAGTATGAGGTACATCCGGAAGCAGCGAAAGCGAGCGCTAACGAGTAAAAGAGAAGACCCGGGATCGGGTTGTATCCCGGGTTGATTCAGTCGCGGGTCAAACGGCACTCGCAGAAGTGGCGGCGTTGCATCCGATTATTGCAGCGATCCGAATACCACCAAGCTGTTGTTCGTCCCTACGTAAACCTTGCCGTTGGCGACGACAAAATTGGCAAAATGGGGGAGCGGTGGAATTTTGTCGCGATAGTTGGGGGCGCTGGAACTGGCGTAGACCCGCTTCATCGTAAGTGCGTCGTAGGCACCGAGAATCGATCCGCTGATCTGCCACAGGAGGCCAGAGGTGGTTCCGTTGGCGGTCACGATGGGCGAATGTCCGTTGTCGGTTTTCACCGATTGAGCAAATGGCGCTGTTGCCAACTTACCTTTGGTTAGAGCGAGAGCCTTGATCGTTGATCCGGCGGCTGCGGTATAAAGCGTATTGTTCCAGAACGCCATCGCTCCCGGTTCGGGGGCAAATGCCGGCAACTCCTGAACGATCTGCGTATCGCCCTGGGTACAAGTCGCGCAAAAGTGCCCGAGATTGTCGCGATTGAGAAGATAGATCGTGCCTTCTTTGCCGAGCGTTGCCATCAGGTGTTTATACTTCCCGGTCTGATCGGGAAGCACCAATACGGGCTCGCTCAAATCCATATCGTTCTGGTCAAGAAAGAGTTCGTTGTAGGGAGTGAACCAATCGGCGAGTGCGAGATCTCCGCCCGACTGGGTGAATTTCAACACCGACTGGCCAAAGTTCGTACTCGCGGCGAAAGGGCCGTCGGCAGTCGCGCCATAGATGCCGCCCTCGCTGTCAGCGGAGAGCCCTCCGCCTCGCATCCAGATGGCAGCAGCGGATTCCCCCGGTTCGACATCGAAAGCGCCCTGCGGTTGCAGGGTGGCAGCGCTGTAGGATAGAACCCAGCCTTCTTCAAAGTCGCCGCGACATCCGTTCGAGCCGAACGCAATGTAGATGTTGCCATTCTCTAAGAGCAGGGCCGGACGGTTCACCTGCATTGCATCCGCGAAGACGTAGTTCTGGCCGCCAACATTGTAGCTGGCGTCGATGACGACGGGACTGCCGGTTTTTTCATGGCCAGTGGTCACGTCGAGCGCGTGCAAGCGATGCACGTACGCGGAATTTTCGTAGGTTTTTGCCACAACATACAGCGTCCCCGCCACTGGATCGAGGACCGGCGTCGAGACGATTCCCACTTCGGTCCATCGCGTCGTTCCGCCGCACTTCTGAAGATTAATCGGGACCGGCGTCGCTCCCTTCAGAAGGAAGGTGGCTTGCCATAAAGGCTTGGCATCTTTTCCCGTGGCGCTATCGGCGTCAAACGCGTACACGCTGTCGTTCATGGTCGCCACGTAGACGACATTATGAACGCCCTTACCGGGAACCGTAACGGACGGGAGGTAAAGCGCCTGGCCAACCACTACGCCATCCACCGTTTGGGTGAAGAGCTTCCCGAACTGCGTGCTGTTGACATTTTGCGGCGTCAGAATCGTCTCGTTTGGATTTGCTCCCGTACGCGCGTTGTCGTAATGCCAGGTCGTGACCGCAACTTGCGCTTGAGCGATGGTCGCGGTGAGCGCGAGCAGGAAGATCCCAACGAGCTTTATGCGAGCAGGCAGAACTTCAGCCATGATTTCCCCTTCACAATGATTTCATCGAAACCAACGAAATAGCGAAAACGCCGGAGGGTCCGGTTGCGGTGCGAAATAATCAGCCGCAACGGCGGCGCCAGATTGCTCTAAGAATACTCACTCTTTCTCGGGACGGTCAAACTCGGAAGTGCCACTTTTCCTGGCCCGATTTCTTTGCTGTCATTTCTTTGCAGTCAATGTGTAGATCGATGCGCCTTCGCCAACCAGCCGGACGAGGGTGTGATTAAATGAATCTCCGCAAATAGTGCTGACATCTTGCTCCCGAAAGGAGACGCATCATGATTCTCGGAATGTCGACCGCAAACTTCACCATCCTGCATGTCCTGATCAGTCTGGTTGGGATTGGGACGGGGTTGATCGTCATCTACGGATTCCTGGCTGGAAAGAGGCTGGATGGCGTGAATACGGTCTTCTTGATCACCACTGCACTGACGAGCGTAACGGGATTTCTGTATCCCTTCGACCAGCTGACGCCAGGCGGCAAAATCGGAATCATTTCGCTTGTCCTTCTGGCGATTGCGATTCCGGCGCGCTATCTCTTCCATATGGCGGGGGTGTGGCGGACGATCTACGTGGTGGGCGCGGCGATGGCGCTTTACCTGAATGTATTTGTGCTGGTAGTTCAGCTCTTCGAGAAGGTGTCCGCGCTGAAGGCGCTGGCGCCGACCCAGAAAGAGCCGCCGTTTCTAATCGCGCAGTTGACGGTTCTGGTGATCTTCGTCGGGCTTACGATCTTGTCGGCGAAGAAGTTTCGCATCGACCAACCGCGTAGGGCCTAAATTGTTTTCGTTCCGTTCCGGACGCGGTGTTCGTGGCCCGGCGGCGACGTCCCACCTCACGAACGCCGATGGGCGGTTGTGCGTTATTGGACTACGTTCCCATAAGTCGGAACTCCCTGCTGAATGAGGTAGAGGAGCATTTGTCCGCGAGATGACCAGTCGCTCTGCGGATATTTCGAAATCAATTCCTGGGCGATGGCAATCGCGGCATTTTTGGACTGATCCGACCTCTTCGGCTGTTCTTCCGTCTTGTAAATCTCGATGAGAGCGGCGCGCCGAGAAGCGGCGTCGAACAGCGCCTCAGGGGCAGCGGGCGAGTCGGGATGCTCTTTCACATATTTTTCGTACAAATCCGATTCCTTCTCTGGGCACTTCGAGGAGCCTTGCCAGTCTCCGCAAAGTTTGTTGTCGATGAGATGAAAGGCGGCGAGCTGCGCCCATTTCGAGTCGGGAAACTTCTTCATCACCAGCTTCATCGACTCTTCGTCGATGCCCTGGCGCATATAGGCGTCTCTTTCGCGAGCGGACGGCCGAGACTGCATGTCCGATTTATCAATCTGCCATCGGATGTCGGCGGCTCGGTAGAGACCCTCCCCGGCCAGCGGCCCGGTGGGGAAAATATCGTAGATGCGGCGATACAGGCGCAAGGCATCCTGGGCCGCGCCTCGCCGACCGTGGCGGCGACTGGCCTCGTCTTCTGAGTCGACGGCTGCGCCGAACAGAATGCGATCGCCATTGGGAGTGGACGCCCACACCGCGCCCGTATCCAGCACCCATCCGCTGATGGTCCTCTCCTGGCTGTCATCTTCCAAAACGAAGGCAGGGTCGGGAGCATTTGCGCGTCCGAGCAAGGCCTCGACGTGCAGCCATTTGGGACTGCGGTCGAGGAGAATGAGTTCGCGGCCGCGCTCGACCTGGCCGAGCTTATTCGAAGCGGTATCGGGAGAGAGATAGATGATGGCCTCGCGAATCAGGGTACCGCTTTCGGCGGCGTGCAGCAGGGAACTTCCCACGAGGAGCAAAGCGGTCAAACTCAGCAGCCGGGTTATCGATTTCACAGTCGTGTTTATCTCCGGGTTCCGGGGAACCAGTAGGGTTAGATGCGCCGAGCCCGCGCACTTGCCCGAAATCGCTAGCGCCGGCCTGTAGGGATCCCGCAAAGACATTCAAACAAAAAGTCGGCCCGAAAACAAAGGGGACGGCCAGTTCGACCGTCTGGGTTCGGCGAGAGCGGGGCATCTCGCCCGGATCATCCCGGGGCTGCCGGCGGCGAAGGTGCTCAACCTAGACTAGTGATAACCGTCACATGGTTAGGTGATGGGGATAGCAGCGCTTCTTGTGTTGTTTGGTGGTAAGCTCCACCACTGCGCAGCTTCGACGGCTGTTGACAAGGGTGAACCAGTGCTGTACACCGTTGTTTCTTCAGTGCCACAATTCTACGGAGAAGGTTATGCCCGGGCGCCAAAGCTCGACGCTCGCAGAGGACCGTCCATGAAGCCGCGTGCAGGCGCGCAAGCGATCGAGATTCGCGACCTCGCGAGCATTGAAGACCTCATTCAATTGAAAGCGGTGGAGAAGGAAGTCTGGGGGATGGGGGACGACGATGCTTTCTCCTTGACGCTAGCTATTGCCTGCAAGGCGGCGGGGAATTTGTTTGTTGGCGCTTTTGATAGCGCGAAGCTCGTCGGCTTTGCCTTCGGATTTTTTGGCCGCGAGAACGGCCAGATGACGATTCACTCGCACATGCTGGCTGTGCTTGATGCTTATCGGCATCTCGATGTCGGATCACGATTGAAACAAGCGCAGCGGGAACGGGCGATCGCCATGGGCCTTCATGAGATGACCTGGACTTTTGATCCGCTGCAAAGTCGGAACGCGCATTTCAACTTCTCGAAGCTTGGGGTCGTTTCTGATGGTTACAAGGTCGATTTCTACGGTCCCGAAACCTCCAGCATGTTGCATCGGAATGGAACTGACCGGCTGTGGGTGCGCTGGGTGCTGAACTCGCGGCGCGTGCGGGATCGGATTGCAGACCGAAACTCACGCGTAGAGACGCTCGATGCCCTGCGGCTGTTGTCGCCCCTTGTACGATTCGATCCCAGTGGAAAACCAGCGCGCGCCGATTTGGCGGAGTCGCTGGCGCGACAGCGGGTAAGCATCGAAATTCCGGGAGAGATTCTGGAGGTTGAACGCGCGGACATGGGTCTCGCGCGGGAATGGCGCGAGGCCACGCGATGGGCGTTCGTCGAGTCCGTGAAAGCGGGATTCGTTGTGGCTGAATTCTGCCGGTCGATACGCGGGCAGCAAGGTCCCGGAGCATACTTGTTGCAACGCGGAACGATCAAGGAGTTAGTTCCCGATGCGTAGGGAATGCGTACGAAGATGCGAAGAAAACGGGAAAAAGCGATGACAAAACCGCATGCAGACGGGTGAACGTCTGCGAGTAAAATGCTTGGCGGGATGCGAGCGGTCCCGAGAGAGCTGTGATTTATAACGAAAATCTGTATCGAGGATCCTTTATATGGCCGAAGCTACCATCACACAAGTGAATATCGATTCAACTCTTGATGAGCAACGCAGTTTTCCGCCGTCGCCAGAATTTGCCGCGAAGGCGCAGATTAAGAGCTTGGCCGAATATGAAGCCCTGTATAAGGAGTCGGTGGAGCAGCCGGAAAAATTCTGGGCTCGGGCCGCCGAACAATTGCACTGGTTCAAAAAGTGGGACAAGGTTCTGGAGTGGAACCAGCCCTGGGCGAAGTGGTTCGTTGGCGGCGAGCTCAATCTTTCCTATAACTGCCTCGATCGCCATGTTCAGACTGCGCGCAAGAACAAGGCTGCGCTGATTTGGGAGAGCGAACCGGGCGAGATTCGGACCTTCACCTACCAGCAACTCTGGAGAGCGGTGCAGAAGTTCGCGAACGTTCTGAAAGACCTCGGCGTCCGCAAAGGCGACCGTGTTGCCATCTACATGGGGATGACGCCTGAGTTGCCGATTGCCATGCTGGCGTGCGCTCGCATTGGCGCGCCGCATTCGATTGTCTTCGGAGGATTCTCAGCCAACGCGCTCGTCGATCGCATACACGACTCGCACGCCGTTGCGGTCATCACGCAGGATGGTTCCTACCGCCGCGGCGCGGAGGTGAAACTGTTCCCGGTAGTCGAAGAGGCGCTGAAATCGTGTCCCTCGGTGAAGCGTGTGGTGGTCTACAAGCGCACGGGCACAGCGATCAATATGACGTCCGGCCGTGACCACTGGTGGGACGAGTTGATGGCGAAGGCTTCCGACGAGTGTCCCGCTGAGCCGCTGGATGCCGAACATCCCCTGTATATCCTTTATACGTCGGGCACGACGGGCAAGCCGAAGGGGATTGTTCACACCACGGGCGGCTATTCGGTTGGCACTTATCTCACGACGAAGTACGTGTTCGATCTCCGCGAAGAAGATACTTACTGGTGTACTGCCGACATCGGCTGGGTCACAGGCCACAGCTACATCGTTTATGGTCCGTTGCAGTGCGGCGCGACTAGTCTCATGTACGAGGGCGCGCCGAATTGCCCGGAGCCCGACCGCTTCTGGTCGATCATCGATCGGCATCAGGTCAACGTCTTCTATACGGCGCCGACGGCGATCCGCACTTTTGCCAAATGGGGCGATGAGTGGCCCAAGAAACACAAAATGGAGAGCCTGCGGCTGCTGGGCACGGTCGGCGAACCGATCAATCCCGAAGCGTGGATGTGGTATCGCGAACTGATCGGCCATAACCGGTGTCCTATTGTGGATACCTGGTGGCAAACGGAAACGGGATCGATCATGATCACACCGATCCCGGGAGCGATCGCGACGAAGCCGGGCTCGGCAACCAAGCCGTTCTTCGGTGTTGTCGCTGAAATCGTGACCATGGAAGGGAAGCCGGTTCCGGAAGGTTCGGGAGGCTACCTCGTCATCCGCCAGCCGTGGCCGGCCATGTTGCGGACAATCTATGGAGACCCCGACCGCTATGTGAGCCAGTATTGGTCGCAGATTCCCGGCGGCACGTACTTCACCGGCGATGGCGCCCGAAAAGATAAAGACGGCTATTTCTGGATTATGGGGCGGGTCGACGACGTCCTGAATGTCTCTGGGCACCGACTGAGCACCATGGAAGTGGAGTCGGCGCTGGTCGCGCACGAGAAAGTCGCGGAGGCGGCGGTTGTGGGACGTCCTGATGAAATCAAGGGGCAGGCAATTTCGGCCTTCGTCACGCTGGAGCAGGGCGTCGAACCGACTGACGCATTGAAAGAAGAGCTGAAGAAATGGGTGGCGAAGGAAATTGGTTCTCTGGCGAAGCCCGATGAGATTCGCTTTGCCGACGCGCTTCCGAAGACGCGCAGCGGCAAGATCATGCGCCGACTGTTGCGAGAACTAGCCAGCAGCGGCGAGGTAAAAGGCGACACAACCACCCTCGAAGATTTCGGCGTGATTGCAAAATTGAAGGAACAGGATGAGGTGTAAGGGGAAGACCTAGCTGGAATGGGTTTCGACCGTCTGGCGCTGCTGGCGCATCTGCTTGAGAAAGGATTCGACCGGCATCTGATATTTTTGCCGGAAGAGATCGACGAGCGCGTCCTCCGAAGCCGATGCGTTGGCACCAGTCGTTCCTTCGGTGGCACCGGATCCCTGACCGTTGTCTTCGCTGGCAAGAATCTGGAATCCCGCAAAGCCGTTTTCCCTCAGCGATGGGTCCAGGCCCTCCGGTTCGACCTGTAGCTCGGGAGACTTGTCTCCATTAGCGCGGAGAGTCGTAATCATGCGGCGAACCTGATCCCGTTGCTCACCCGTGTTTTGCAACAGCTCGACCCCCATCCCAAACTCGGGATGTGCGACCAGTACAATTCCGCACGCGTGGACCTGGAAATTTTGTGTCCGAATCGAGAGAATGACGCGCGTGCCCCTCGGGAACGGCGTGTTGGTGGTCAGATAGCATCCCCCCACGCTCAGGTCGGTAAGACGGCAGGTCACCGGCGGATCATCCTGTTCCGGTTCTGGCAGTTGGGAGTTCAACCACTGGCGAAGTGCGCCGCGTTGCTCGTCGGTGGGGTTCTTGAAGCGGACCCCGGCTTGATCTCCTTTGCCTTCCCAAGCCAGCTCTCCCTCGATTTGGAGTTTCTGTTTTGTGCCGGGCAACTCAAACGAGAAGCGCAGCGAACTTTCTTTCGCGGCACGGCCTAAGAATTGAATGGCCATCCCGCCTTCGCAAAGATCGATCGTCTTTGCTTTGTACGGGCCGGTTCCCGCGCAATCCACAGGAATCTCAATCGGAACGCGCATTTGCACGCGCCGCTCCCGCTTCATCAAGGCTCGAACCGCACGAAAACTTGCTTTGGCTCGCTCCACCGCGAATGGTTTGTGGAGGACGAAATGGGCTCCCATTTCGAACCCACCCTTGAGCCCGACGGAAGCCTCCACTAGCACGATGGCGAGAGCCCGTTTATTGACCGGGGCGGCCTGGGCAGCACGCAGGATGCTGGCGGCGTCTTCAACATTTGCCGCGTCCACGATGATGGCCTCGAAACGTTGGCGAGTGATCCGGCGGATGGCATCCTCGACGCCGGAGCAGTGCTCAACCCCAATTTCCAGGTCGCTCAGGACTCGGCGCAGGATGCGCACCGTTTTCTCGTCGGAACTCACTAACAACGACTTTAGATTCATACTTCCCATCGTGATTCGTTCGGGGGCGCCATTGGAGGTTCACCAGGCCGACTCCGCCTTCGCTCTTTGGACGCCCTGCTGGCCTTCGAACCCCGGAACAGTTCCTGTTCGCACTCTAAGTCTGTGGGATTCCGGAATCAATGCCATGGTTCGGTTCTGCGGTTACTCCAGTCACGGCGGCCCGAAGCGCAGATGCAGTCGATTCGGGGCCCAAACAACTCATCGGCATCGATGGCAAACGGTTGAATCTCGACCTCAGATTGAAGGACTGAGGCGACTCGGATCTGCGTGGGGGCGCAAGTCCCTGTACTCAAAAGGGATATACCAAAAGTTGTATGATTTCAAAGTTTTCTATTGACTTACGTAGAAAAACCTATTATTATCAATAGCTTCCATAGAGGCCGAGGGGCTTGGACTGGCGTAGTGGTTTACTTTTTGCAAAGTGAATCCCCCGCACCTTTGTTGGAATCTAAAGATATAACGTTTTGAGCGATTTAGGTCTTTATTCCAAGAGAGGGTATATTTTTCATGGCAAAGCGACGCGGAAACCCTAACTGGGGCAAGCCGGAACCGATCGGGCCCGTAACACCGACCATTACCGAATTCGAGCAGGTTGTGCACGAATACAAGCTTTCCCCTGATCAGTATTTGCGGTCGACCCGGCTGCGCGAGTGGGCGCGCCGCAACAAAAATTCGAAGTACATCCCGGAGCCTTTGCTCGAAGCCTGGGGTTTTGAGATCGAATCGACCCTGTAAGCTGAGGGTGAGGAACGAACGAGAGGGTCGCCTGAGGCGGCCCTTTTCTGTTGGGCGCCACTGAAGAAATATACTGGCGCCGTCGGCTGGCCGGCCGGATCTACTGGCAACGAGAGGCTGACTCGGCATATGCTGACAGGGATGCTGGGTGGCATGAGGATTGGCGGTCCCGAACTCGTGGGCATGATCGTCGCGGTCAGCTTTGCCGCCGGCCTGAACGTTTATGCCACGGTTGGCACCCTGGGGCTGCTGGCGCAAGCCGGGTTGCTCGACCTGCCAAGCGGCCTACACCTGCTTTCGAACTGGTGGGTGATTGCGGCTGCTTGCGCGCTCTTTGCGGTTGAGTTTTTCGCCGACAAGATTCCTGCCTTCGATCTTTTCTGGAATGCGCTGCACACCTTTGTTCGAGTGCCGGTAGCGGCGTTGCTGGCTTACGGAGCAACCTCGCAACTGTCTCCGGAGAAGCAATTGTTGGCGGCGTTTGCCGGCGGCGCAATTGCCTTGGTTGCCCATGGAGGTAAGACCGCGGCGCGGGTTGCCGTGACTCCGTCGCCCGAGCCGTTTTCAAATTTTGCGCTCAGCATGAGCGAAGATACGCTGGCTGTCTTTCTCACATGGTTTGCCACCCGTCACCCGATCGCGGCAGGCGTTACTGTCGCAGCTTTCCTGACTGTGATCGTGGTGTTGAGTCACTGGGTCGTGCGAATGTTGAAAAATATTTTTAGAGGCGCACAGAAGCCTCCGTCTCCGAGGAATCACGATCAACTGAAGGTTGCGTAATAGGATTAGGGAATCACTATGACTCCGAACTCTTACTTTACCGATGTTCCCACCGCGATCGAAGAGATTCGCGCAGGTCGAATGATTGTCGTGGTGGATGACGAAGATCGCGAGAACGAAGGCGATCTCACGCTCGCCGCGGAGAAAGTCACTCCCGAAGCGATCAACTTCATGGCGAAGTTCGGACGTGGCCTTGTCTGTCTCGCCATGACCGAAGAACGCCTCGACCATCTGCGCATCGGGCCCATGACCAGTGAAAATACTTCGCAATATGGGACCGCTTTTTGCGAGGCGATTGACGCGCGCGACGGCATCACGACCGGAATCTCAGCACACGATCGTGCGCGGACCATTCAGGTCGCCATCGATCCAGCAACGCGGCCATCGGATCTGGCTCGTCCGGGGCACATGTTTCCGTTGCGGGCGCGCAAAGGCGGAGTCCTGGTGCGCGCCGGGCAGACCGAGGCTTCGGTGGATCTGGCGCGTCTGGCCGGCATGATTCCCGCGGGAATCATCTGCGAAATCATGAAAGACGATGGGTCGATGGCGCGCGTGCCCGATCTGATCGAATTCTGCCGTACCCATGAAATGAAAATGCTCACGGTCGCGGAACTGATTCGCTACCGCATGCAGCATGAGCGCTACGTGCATCGCGTCGGCGAGGCGATGATCGAAACCAAGCACGGAGAATTCCGCCTGATCGCGTATCAAAGCGAAGTCGACGGTGGCGGCTCGCACATGGCGCTGATTCGCGGCGATATCAGCGATTCCTCGAAGCCCGTGCTGGTTCGGATGCACGCGCATTGCCTGATGGGAGACGTTTTCGGCGCGACCGGATGCGATTGTCATCCCACCCTCGAGGCGGCGATGCAGATCATTGCCGAAGAAGATCGCGGAGCCTTGATCTACCTGCACCAGACTTCAAAAGGATTTACCGCGGAGAAGATCGGCGAACAGTCGTTCCTGCAATTCCACCGTGAGCGACGTTTGCCATCACTCCCCGAAAGCGAGCGGAAGATTCATCGTGAGATTGGCTTGGGGGCGCAGATACTTTCCGATCTGAATCTGAAACGAATCCGCCTGCTTACGAACCATCCGCGCCGAGTAGCGGCGCTCGAAGGCTTCGATATTGAAATCGTCGAGCAGGTTCCGGTAAAGCTGTCGGTTCCGAGAACGTAGATGAGTTTGTGTGGGACGGGTGACTCGCCGGTCCGGGTCGAGCGAAACCGGGCAATTGCTCACGCATAGCAGTTCTGAGTTCTCGATATACTTTTTCGTACCGTGCTAAAATCTGCGAATGCGAGCGCAGCGGAAGTTTACAGTCGTGATCGAACGCGATGAAGAGGACAACTACATTGCGACTGTTCCTGCCCTAAGAGGGTGCCACACGCAAGCGAAGAATCTCGACATCCTCATGAAGCGGGTGCGCGAGGTTATCCAGCTTTGCCTGGAGGACAGTAAGTCTGTGCCATCGCTCGAACTTGTCGGCATACAGCAAGTCTCTGTATGACTCGTCTTCCGCGCCTCAAGGGCAAGCTCCTGGAAAAAATCGGTTTTGAAGTGGCTCGGACGCGAGGCAGCCACGTCTTCCTCAAGCACCCGGATGGAAGGGTAACCACAGTCCCGTTGCATGCTGGGGAGACAATTGGCCCAGGTCTTTTGCGGGCGATTCTTCGAGATGTCGAATTGTCCGTCGAGGAGCTACGCGCGATTCGCTAAGCCCGCTTTCCCGACTCAAGAATTGGGTATTCAGGTCGCGGTCCGAGTCGGTCTCAGCGAGTGCTAAGAAGTCCGCAAACTCCGTTATGCCCGTTACCCTCGAAAGCCTGCGTCGCTTTGCCGTTGCGCACAGCATTTTCCCTTCCACCACGCTAAGGCGCGCGCTCCACAAGTTCGGCTTTGTGCAAGCGGACCCGATTCGCGCCCCAGCGCGAGCGCAAGATCTGATTCTGCGGCATCGCGTAAGAAACTACCGCGTGGGCGATCTCGAACGCCTCTATCCGAAGCTCGGAATTGCGGAAGACTTCTTCGTCACGTATGGCTTCGTCGCCAACGCGGTGCAGGCGCTGATGCATCCCCGCTCTGACGCGGGTGTTCCGGCCGAGGTGCGGGAACCTTGGCCGGCTGCTCGCAAAAAGCGGGCGCAGCTTCTACTGGATTTCGTACACGAGCGCGGAACGGTCCATCCCCGCGAGGTCGATGCTCATTTTTCGCACGGAACGGTGAAGAATTATTGGGGAGGTTCGTCGAACGCGACGACACATCTTCTCGATGCCATGCACTATCGCGGATTGCTGCGAGTGGTGCGGCGCGAGGCGGGTATTCGACTTTATACGGCACATCAGCATGGCGGAGAACCGATGGATGAGGCCGACCGCCAAACGCGATTAGACGCACTGGTCGATGTTGCAGTTCGAATCTATGCGCCGTTGCCGGGCCCTTGCCTGTCGGACCTGGTGCGCCGTCTGCGTTTCGCTGTGCCGCAATGGCAGGACGAGTTGAAAAATGCCATCCAGCGCGCGAAACAGCGACTCGCGCAAGCCCGCATTGACGGCGTCGATTGGTATTGGCCAGCAGGAGAGGAAGTGGAGGGTGCAGCTCCACCGGAGATGGTGAGGCTGCTCACGCCTTTCGATCCGGTGGTGTGGGATCGCGACCGCTTCGAGTTGCTGTGGGGGTGGGTCTATCGTTTCGAGGCCTATACGCCCGCGCCCAAACGCAAACTGGGATACTATGCGCTTCCGCTACTCTGGCGCGATCGCGTGATTGGCTGGGGTAACTTGGCGGTGAAAAACGGCAAGCTCGAATCGCAATTGGGCTACATCGAATTGCATCCGCCGCGCGAACGCATCTTCAAACGGGAACTTGAGGGCGAGCTCGATCGGGTGCGCGTTTTTCTGCGGCTGGAATCCTGAGAGGGGAAGCGAGAGCCTGGAGTAAAGTTGATGTCTAAAAGGGCTTCCGCGCCGTAATCACTTCATCCTTGATAAAGAATTGCGCCGAGCATACGGATGAGCCGCAGATGGTCGGCAACAACCCTGCCATTTGCTTCCGCGTAATCAGGCCCAGGGTGCCGCATGACGGGCACGAGAGCACGGCCCAGTAAGGATCTTCTTTCTCTCCCACCTCGCCCGCGTTTTCGAGGACGAAGACCGTGCCGGGTTCCATTTGCTCGGGAATCCACTCGTTGATAATGCTCAACTCGCCGATCATCATGCTTCCTCCCGCCTTCCGTTTAGCTGCTTACGCTTTCAGGGCCCGGCGTAAAGGCCGAACCCCTTCGGAAACTGCCGCTTTCCTGCGCGCCTGAATCTCGGCGCGAACTCGCCGGACTTCATCGCTCAGGCATATATCGAACATCGGTTGCCGCGCATTCTTGATCAGGTCCACCACCTGGCGGGCCGAGGTTCGCAGGTAAAGGTGCGTACCGTCAGTGAGCAGGTGATACTCCGAAGATGCGCTGACCGTCGCGGCCAGATTGGTTCGGAATTCGCGTTGTAGAAAACTGATCACTTTTCGCATGCGTTGCAGCGAGAAGCCGCGCCGGCGCAGTTGGCAGATGACGGCTACGGTGACGAGTTCATCCCAGCTGTAAATGCGGCGATGGCCCTGGCGGCTGGGCGCGACGATGCCTCGTTCGTCCCACCACTGCAATTGGCGGGCGGTGATTCCGGTGAGGACGATTACGTCGTTGGATGTGAACTCTCGCTGCATCTTGAACCGATTCTGTTTCAAACAAAAAGACCTGTAAATGTTTGGAACATTCTAGGCGGCGCAGACAGAAAACGGGTTACGTTTCGTTACAGATCCTATTGACTACGTGGGTACGTAGAGAAGACTGAATCTTTCAGGATCGTACCGCCCGGCGGTTGAGGACACCTTGGCTTTAACTATGGTTCCGCTTGCCTCGGCCCGTTTGTACCTTTCGCTCTACTGGCATTACCATGGGCAGCAGCAAATTTCGCTTCAGGGGCCATCGACTTCCATGTTCCATTTCACGATCCAAAGAATACGATTCTGTATTGCCATGCTTGCCGTCTTTGTCGTGCTTTCGACGACGTTGACTTTCGCTCGGCAGAAAGAGAAGAAGCGCAAGGAAGAGGCGATACAAAGCAATGCGCCCGTCTCGTCCGAAGCAGCCGCGAAAGAAGAAAAGGACGACAAGGATGAGGGCGACCCGCTTTTCAAGGGCATGAAATACCGGTTGATTGGCCCCTTCCGAGGGGGGCGCTCGCTGACGGCTGCGGGAATTCCTGGCGACCCGACCACCTATTACTTTGGCGCGACCGGCGGCGGCGTTTGGAAATCGACTGACGGAGCCAACACATGGTCTCCGATTTTCGATAAAGACGGTGCTCCATCGATTGGCAGCATCGCGGTTTCGACTTCCGATCCGAATATCGTTTACGTGGGGACGGGCGAAGCCTGCATTCGCGGCAACATCTCGCATGGCGACGGTGTCTGGAAGTCGATGGACGCAGGGAAATCCTGGAAGAGCGTCGGACTCAAAGACTCGCGGGCGATTGGCAGGGTCATCGTCAATCCGAGTAATCCCGACATCGTTTTCGTGGCGGCGCTCGGGCATCCCTACGGCCCGAACGCGGAGCGTGGTGTGTTTCGCACCACGGACGGCGGTAAGACCTGGGACAAGGTGCTCTACAAAGACGAAAACACTGGCGCCATTGACGTTGCGTTCGATCCGCAGAATCCGCACATTTTGTTTGCCTCTTTGTGGGAGGCTCGGCGCACGCCATGGACGCTCTCCAGCGGTGGTCCAGGTAGCGGCGTATACCGATCGACGGATGGCGGCAGCACCTGGAAGAAACTGGAAGAGCACGGCCTTCCGAAGGGTCCTTATGGACGAATCGGGATCGCGGTCGCGGCAAATTCCGAACGCGTCTACGCGATTATCGAGGCGAAAGAAAATGGGGGCCTCTACCGCTCCGACGATGGCGGCGACACATGGGATCTTGTCAACGGCAACCACTCCCTGGTCCAGCGCGCCTGGTACTACATGCACGTGATCGCCGATCCGCAGGATGCCGATACCGTTTATGTCGCGGACGTCGAATTTTTCAAGTCAACCGACGGTGGGCGCAACTTCAACAAGGTGAAAGTGCCGCATGGCGACAATCATGGGCTGTGGATCGATCCGAAGAACACAAAAAGGATGATTGCGTCGAATGATGGAGGCGTGACCGTGAGCCTTGATGGTGGAAAGTCGTGGACGCGGCAAGACAACCAGCCGACGGCGCAGTTCTATCACGTCATCACGGACACGCGCACGCCGTATTACATCTACGGCGCGCAGCAGGACAACTCTTCGATCGCGATCTCCAGCCGGAGCGATGATGGTGCGATTGGCCGTGACGAATGGTATCCCGTCGGGGGCGGGGAAGCGGGCTACATCGCGCCAAGTCCCACGGATCCCAACATTGTTTATGCCGGCGACTATGAGGGAAATATCACGCGCTTCGACCGGCGCACCAATCAGGTACAGAGCATTTCGGTGTGGCCCGAGTTGACGGATGCGCGTGGCGCGGCTCCGCTCGATCACCGTTTTCAGTGGACGGCTCCGATTGTGACTTCTCCGCAGGATCCAAATACTGTTTACTACGGCGGCGAAAGCATCTTCAAAACCTCCGACGGTGGAAAGCACTGGCAAGCCATTAGCGGCGACTTGACACGCAACGACAAGTCGAAACAACAGCCCGCAGGAGGCCCAGTCACCATCGACGATACGGGCACGGAATATTACGACACGGTATTTTCAATTGCTCCTTCGCCGCTGGCGAAAGGCTTGATCTGGGCAGGGACCGACGACGGCCTGATCCAGGTCACGCGCGACGAAGGCAAGACGTGGTCGAACGTTACACCCAAAGGTCTGGCAGAGTGGAGCCGGATCAGCCTGATTGAGGCTTCTCCGCATGACGCCGCGACCGCCTATGTTGCCGTTGATCGCCATCAGAACGACGATCACGCGCCTTACATTTACAAGACGAGCGACTATGGTGCGACGTGGAGCCGGATCAACACCGGGATTCCCGATGGAGACTTTGTGCGGGCCGTCCGCGAAGATCCTAAGCGCAAAGGCTTGCTCTACGCCGGAACCGAGCGCGGTGTTTATGTCTCTTTCGACGACGGCGCGCACTGGCGCTCGCTGCAGATCAACCTGCCGATTACGCCAATCCATGATTTGGTCGTGAAGAACGACGATCTGGTCGTGGCCACGCACGGACGAGCATTTTGGATTCTGGATGATATCTCTCCGCTGCGGCAGTTCGCCGACTCGGTTGCGAACGAAGAGATGCATCTCTACCAGCCTGCGACCGCGTTCCGTATTCACAGTGGAGAGGCTCCTGCGCATCTGGCCTTTGCGGGCACGAATCCTCCCAACGGCGCGGTCATTTACTACTACCTCAAGCAGGCTCCGAAAGAGCAGGAAGTGAAGATTGAGATTCTGGATGAGTCGGGCAGCATCATCCGCAAGTATTCGAGCGCCAAAGCGGAACCTTTGGATGAGCCACTTGATCCCGACGCCAAAAAGCCGGAAAAACAGATCAAGCCAGAAGTTGGGTTGAATCGCTTTGTGTGGGATATGCACTACGACGAAGCGAATCGTGTTCCGGGTTATTTCCTCTGGGAATATGGCGAAGGCGCGCGCGGTCCATTGGCGGTTCCCGGCAAATACCAGGTGCGTTTAACCGTCAACGGCAAGAGCGCAACGGCGCCTTTTGAGGTGAAGATCGATCCGCGCGTCACTGTTTCGCAAAGTGATCTGGAGAAGCAGTTCAAACTTGAAATGGACTTGCGCGAGCAGTTGAATCGCGTCTACGACGCAGTGAACCAGATTCAGGATGTTCGCGAACAATTGAACGGCCTGAAAAAACGCCTCGTTCTCGTCGAGTCGTCGAAGCCGTTGTTCGATGGCGCGAGCGCGCTCGATGCGAGGCTGATTGCGGTTCGCGATCCGCTGATCAATTTCAAGATCAGCGCGAGTGAAGATTCGCTGGCTTACGCTCCGGGAATTGACGCCAAGCTGGCATTCCTTTCCATGGGAGTCTCTGGTTTTGCCGATGCAGCTCCGACTGAAGCGGAGTACCAGGAATTTGACAAGCTCAAGAAGCAGACGGACGAACTACTGGCTCACTGGGATGATGTGCGAAACACGGATATTGCAACGTTTCAGAAGCTAGCGGCCGCGCAGAATGTGCAACCTATCATTGTCCCTGACGTGAAGAGTGAGCGCGTGCAGGGCGGAGGCGACGAGTAGGAAATTTTTACTAGATGAACATTTCGTCTTGCGGAACGCCGGAGCCGTTTTTCGGATGGCGTCGCTTCTGGCCGAGGAAGACTTCAACGCCCGTGCTCAGCGCGGCCATCAGCCCGTTGACCTGGCGCAGGGGAGAGACGACAGTCTTGTGCAGCATCTCGCTCGTGTCTTCGACTTTATCCATCGTACGGTTCAGCAGTTCGTCGGCGCGGATTACCTGAAGACGCGTGCGATCCAAAACATCGGTGAGCGTGGCGTCAAGACGTTCGACTTGGTTGCGCACCAGCGTACTCGTTTCGGAGAGATTGGTGCTTATGTTGTCGATCTTCGGGCGCAACTCGACGAGCAGAGACTGCACCGCTTCAACGGTCGGCAAAGTTTTGGTGGTGACTTCCGTGGCTAGAGCTTCCATCTTTGCCGTGCTCTTGCGGACGGAGAGGTAAAGGCCGACAAGAATTCCCGCCTGCACGACAACCGCGAACGTCGTGACCGCAATAAAAACCCTGAGGAGATTGTCATCCATAGCTGCTCCGTCTAGCCCCGCGTCCCGATTGTGCAGCTGCTGTCTTTAGAGATTCTTCTGTGGCTCGGCGGTCGCTGACGTGGTCTCGTTATAAGCCTGTCGACCAGCCTCGTAGGCCGAGCGGAAACGGTCTTTTTGCTGGTTCAGGACGTCGTTGCCGCGATCCACCCACTCACCGGCTTGCTCGCGAGCCTTGCGCGCCGACTGACGCGCTTTCTCGCCGCCTTCCTGGGCCTTCGAGCGAATTACGTCGCGCATTTCATCGCCAGAGCGCGGCGCGTACAACACACCGACCAAGGCTCCGACTCCGAGACCTGCCAGGAACCACAAGAAGCCGCCGCCGTCATGATCCGCCATAAATGCCTCCTCGATAATTTTCTATATCGGATGGTAGCACCGTGATACCTGAAAGACAATTCATGGCGCCCCTTGTTCGCAGCCCGTTAGAGGGCGCGGGGCGCGGCTGGGTTGCTCCTCAATGCGGTTTAAAGTAACTCTTGTACGCGGCGTCGCGAAGGCGGAGAATGAGTCGGTCTTTGATTCTGGCATTCTGGCATTCTCGATTCTCGCCATTTTCGTTTTTGCATCATTATCATTTCAGAAGGCCCTTCTTAAGAGGAGGCATTTTTTGTCCGATCGCAAGTATCGCCAACGCGGCTATCAGGATTCCGGCGGTGGCGCGAAAAAAGAGTTCGAGAAGCCCGCTGGCGCTCCTAAAAAGGAAAATACTTTTGGACCGCGTCCCATCAATCTTCCCGGTATGCGGACCGTCTCCCGTTGCGCCGAGTGTGGGGCGCTGCTTCAGAACCTAACCGATCCCGTCGGCCAGTGTCCCAAATGCGGCTTTGCCCTGCACGCCTGCAAACAGTGCGAGCACTTTGATCCCGCCAGCCGCTTCGAATGCAATCAGCCCGTTCCGGCCAGAATTTCTCCCAAAGATAAGAAGAACGAGTGTCCGCTGTACTCCATTCGAAGGATGGTCGAAAAAGAAACATCGAGCAAAGGGAGCCAGCGTCCGAATGATGCGCGCGCGGCCTTCGATAATCTCTTCAAAGATTGAGAAGAGGCGTGGGTTTTCTGGAGTCGGCCGCAGAGGAAAGATTGGACGTTGGACTCTTCACGGGTTTGTACCC
>JBEKPH010000024.1:0-59421 GCA_049520915.1 Terriglobales bacterium | reverse complement strand
GTTGTGATAACCGCTGAATGCATATAAGCGGGAAGCACTCCTCAAGATGAGATCTCCCAACCCTTAAGGGTAATGAAGGGCCCAGGTAGACTACCTGGTTGATAGGCAGGATGTTGAAGCGCGGTAACGCGTGTAGCTTACCTGTACTAATCGCCCGTTCGGCTTGACCATAAAATTTACTCGGTGCAGAAAAGCAGTTGTCAGTTCTCAGTTTCTAGTTCCTCCAGTTCTAAGTTAGAACCTGAAGTTAGTCCTGAACTGGAATTAGCAACATTGTTAGTAAGTCGTCAGAACCTGGATGACTGAGAAGCAATTAGTATTGACGACTGCGCGCCGACGAGAAATCGCCAAGTAATTCATAAGACGAGACCCGGGCTAGTCCTGATTCTCACCCAATCTATTCAGTTGTGAGGCTTCGTCCTCCGGCTCTTTTTCAAGTTTGCCGCCCATCGGTGGTGTAAGTCGCCACAGCACAGGTTTGCTGATGGCTGACGGCTGATGGCTGACGGCTGCAAGTTGTCGGTGATCTTACCGCGGGGGTTCCACCCGTTCCCATCCCGAACACGGAAGTTAAGCCCCGCTGGGCCGATGGTACTGCGCGCGAAAGTGTGTGGGAGAGTAGGTAGTTGCCGGCATTAAATCAAAGGCCACGTTCAGAAATGAGCGTGGCCTTTTCCGCTTTTGTGTGGAGCGGACACTCCTGTCCGCTGCCGTTGATGTTGATCTTGGTTTTGGTTCTGGTTTTGGGGTTTTGGTTTTCCTCTTGATTTTGCTTCTTGACAGCTTCCAGCTAGTCAGGAATAGATCAAAAAGCAACCCCTAAGGTCAAAGGCGGCGGACAAGAGTGTCCGCCCCACACGGTCATTTAATCTCAGCCACCCAAAGCCACCGATAGTCCTCCGGACGAATCACCAGCCCCGCCCGCACCGGATTTTGCCGGATATACTCGAGTTTCTCGCCAAAACTTTCATCCGACCGCAGCACATGATCCAACGACTCATCCTGCCAAACCGGCCCGGAGCTGCCGAGCAATCTATTTACGCTCCGAGCCGAAACTCCCTTGATCAGCTTCAAGATTACCGGCAAAGAATAAGGCCAGCCCTCAGGGTCGCACGTGGGAGTCAGCAACATGTGCGCATGATCGGGCATCACAACCGCCGCGTGGAGAACATAGCGCTTCCCATCGTCGTGCCGGCAATGCCGAAGAATAAGATCGCGCGCCCCCGCCGCAAACGGCTCGCGGATCAGCTTTCGAAATGTCACAAAGATTGCCCGGTCAGCTTTCTGATAATGCGGCAACCGTCGTCGATACTCGTATTTGTGAGCCAGCGCGGAAGTCTCGGACATGAGCACATTGAATAGCTTCCACAAGAAAGTTGTCAGTGATGTCCGTACATCGAATAAGTTCGGTTTTGTGCTCGTGTGGAAGGACTTTTTGTGTGGAGCGGGCACTCCTGTCCGCTGCCGTTGGTGTTGATCTTGGTCTTGCTTCTGTTTTGGTCTTGCTTCTGTTTTTGGTCTTGCTTCTGGACTGCTCTTGGTACGGACCAAATCAAGAGCAACCCCAGAGTCAAAAGCGGCGGACAGGAGTGTCCGCCCCACACGAGTGTGGGAGAGTAGGTAGTTGCCGGCATAAATAAAGGCCAGTCTGAGAAATCAGATTGGCCTTTTCCGTTTGCGGCGAAACCTATTAGGACTGGGAACCGAGGCCTTGTTGAGCACTGGCACGCGAAGACCTTGCGCGAGCAAGTTTTCTGAGTAGCCACGGTGAGGGTAAAACTATCCCAAGGAGCGCAGCGATGACAGCTGAAGGAAGCCCGCTCTGAACAACAAACAACAGCAGCAAGAAATAACAGTACACGCAGGCAGCTTGTTTCCAATTGGGGCGTGTCCGTTGCCTCACCAGATAGGAGTCGTAGCGAAACCAGCCGCCCTTGATCACCTTAACGCGCATGCTTGCGAGCGGGATGAGGGGGAAAAAGAGTCCTACAATCCACTTCGTTGTCACGAAAGATCCGTCAGGTTCGAAGTCCCGCTTCCCGTAGATGGTCGTGCCAAATCCATTCACAGACCGGGCTATGTCCTCATCTTTACCCCAGGCATCCTCCGGCTTGAAGGACGCAACGCGCTCCCGATGCTGAAGCACGTCAGTCTGAGTAAGATTTCGTCTGCTGAGTTCAACAGTGAGGGCGACCTGTGCATCTTGTTCGAGCGAAGCGTAGTCGCTCGCAATCTGGAGTATCTCATCCTCCGACAGCCCCGCGTACGTTTCTCGATAGCCCACGGGCTCTCTCCGGAAGCCAATTATATTCTCGAAGTGAACCACAGGGAGATCCTTCGCAAAGAACGCTCGGGATTTCGGCTGCGGGCTCCCGCTTCGCTCACGCCCGCAAAGCGCCTCAAGTTAAGCCCGCTGGGCCGATGGTACTGCACGCGAAAGTGTGTGGGAGAGTAGGTAGTTGCCGGCATTAATAAAGGCCAGTCTGAGAAATCAGATTGGCCTTTTCCGTTGCCCGTGTGGAGCGGACACTCCTGGCGGTTGAACCGTTTTGTTGTATAGTGCGGTCATGAATCCGCCACTGACCGTCTATGTGTTCCGGGATCGCATCGCGTCCAGGGTCAATACATTGGTATGCATCGGCGAAAAGGAGCGGATCGATGAAGCGTTTCGAGATCGGCAGCTAATCGGGTTATTCCAGGGCGAGATTGTCTATACAAATGATGCGCTCAAGAAGAAGTATGTAGGCGTTTGGGGCGCGAGAAATGCTTCGCGTCTGCGTAGGCTACTCCGTGAGCAGGGACTTGAACTGTTGATCCAACGAACACGGCCACCAGGCGCGAGGCCTCGCTCTTTTTCGATACAGCCGAACCACGTTCAGAAGTGAGTGTTGTGTGGGAGAGTAGGAGAGTAGGTAGTTGCCGGCATAAAATCCAGTCTGAGAAATCAGATTGGCCTTTTCCTTTGGTGGTGGCCCGGTATTCGAGGTTACCTCTGCTAAACTGTTCGCGCTAGAAAGAGAAACAGACGATGAAAATAGCAGAAGCGTTGGCGCTCCGTGCGGATCTCCAGAAGCGTCTGGAGCAATTGAAGCAGCGGCTGGTCAAGAACGCGCGCATTCAGGAAGGCGATAAGCCGGAAGAAGACCCGGTCGAACTGCAGTCCGAGCTGGAAGAGTCGGCGCATGAATTGACCGTACTCATTCAGCGCATCAACCGCACGAATGCCGCCTCGCGGTTCGGCGACCGAATGCTGGCTGACGCGCTGGCCGAACGCGACATCCTGAAAATCCGCTACAACACATATCGTGAACTCGCAACGGCGGCCGCAACCACTCAAGGTCGTATTACCCGTTCGGAAGTGAAGTTCATCAGCACGGTGAGCGTCGCGGCGACCCAGAGGAAAGCCGACGGTCTCTCTAAACAGTACCGGGAACTGGATACGAGGATCCAAGAAGCGGATTGGCTGACGACGTTGTTGGACTAGGGCGAGTAGGTAGTCGGCGCAACGAGAGGTGAGCACAACCCTCCGGCGGGGAAATGCCGATCGGGTAGTGCGAGGGCAGCACTAGAACGGTTCGACTCCGACCCGTACAGCGTATGCCCAGTACGGCGCACAAATGCACGGCGTATTGTAACCGTGTACTACCATGTGCTGATCTCGGAGCGTCGGTGAGGGTGGGCATGGGGCACTCGTCCAAGTTCCACTTACTTTTTGTAATGCACCAGTCAATTCAAGGGCGCTTCTATGACCAAAGTCCGAATCGCCGCCTTCTCTGTATCCATCGATGGCTTTGGCGCCGGCCCTCGCCAAGAACTGCAAGATCCTCTCGGTGTCCGAGGACTCGAACTGCACGCCTGGTTCCAGCAAACCGAAGCCTTCAAGAAAGTGCACGGTCAAAGCGGCGGGACCACCGGCATCGATGAGGAGTCTCCATCATCCGTCAGTACCTGCTCGCTGGCCAGATCGACGAAATGCACCTGGCCCTGTCGCACGTCCTGTTAGGCGAAGGTGAAAATCTATTCGCCGGAATCGATCTCCCCGGTCTCGGTTTCACCGCCGTCAAAACCGTCCCCGGCGAAAATGCCACCCACCTCCTGCTAAAAAAACAGAAATCCGTTGTGTAGAGAGGATATTCCAGTCCACCGTTTTCGTGATGATCGGCCCTTCAGTTCAATCCAGCTTGGGTCAGCTTGATCGCGCAACCCACTCCCACCGTCCCACTGCATGGGATACCGCTCGTACTATTTCCCTGATTCGAGAAATAGAGGCTGGAGGCTTGCGGATAGGTCGTTGTGTCCGCGAAACCATCCACAATGATTCCGCTCGGGCCACCAATCTCAGCAATCGAATGGGCAATCGTCAGGGTTGCCGGCGTGCTTGTTACGTTGACCGACATGACACAACCTCCGCCACCGCAGCTGGCTCCTTTGCCGAGTGTTTGGGTGCCGAAGAAAATCTGGTCCTGCGTAGCAGCAGGCGCATTCACGTTAAACAATTCCGTCACCGGCGTGCATTCCGCGTTACCCGTCCCCACCGCGAGAGTCACACTGTCGACCGCGGCGTTCATTGTGCCGACAGGATTCGCGAAGGGGCTTGCCGGCACTCTGCCCGTGTTTGTAAACCCGATGCGCTGAATAGTTGGCGTGCTGTTCGACGATGACCCGCATATGTAGAGCGATCCGGTCCCACCGCTTCCGGTCAGATAAGTGTTGTCAAAGGCCCCTGCATGAATATGATGGCCCGTTCCTGCTCCCAGCGTTGCGACGACGGATGCGCTTATTGTCGCGTCCGATTGAACGACTTGAGTGCCAACGGTAGGGATACTATAAAAGACGAATACTTTTTCCGTCGATGGGTCCACGATCGGGGCATCGGGAACGACATGAGTCCCAAAAGTGACGCTGGTTGAGCCCAGGCATGGAGGCGATCCGCTGCCACACGTCCCCACGGTGCTGAAAGTTTCTCGCACGTAGCCGAGCAACCCGCTCGAATCCTCGACAAAAATATTTCCCGAAGTAGGATCGAGTATCGGAGAGTCGATTTTGACATTGATTGCAGTTGAGTCGAGGATGATCGGCCAACCCGTCGTGACCTCGCTCGGAGTCGTAGCGAAGATTCCGAAGGCGTTGATAATTTTGTGAAGCTTACTGCTGTCATCCCCTACGTAGATTGCATCCCGCTGATAGTCGTAGAAGGGCGAGGACGCTGTGTCCGTCGGAAGGCCGCTGAGCGCAATACTGATCATGCAAGCCCCGGTGACCGGACAATGACCTGCGAGTCCGTCCGCAGTCCAGACTGTTGCAATCGTGGGCGCGGCCGCCGAGCCGATCGCCCCGCCGTCACCGGCGTTCCATTTCAGAAGATGCAAAATGGCGTGAGACGCCCCAGACTCCACAAAGGCTACTTTGCTCCCGTCGGCTGATAGTACGGGCGATGTCTGTACCGTTCCCGTGGTGGTGGCCCCTGTGGGGGTGAAGTTTGTGTTATAAGACCAGTAAACCGAAGAATTGGTGACGCCGCAGTAAGAACCTCCCGTCCCGGCGTAGAGATTGTTATAGGCAATGATGCTGGCCTGTCCTCCCGTCCCCCCCGTCAGGTTCGTCGGAAAGGTCACATAATCGAGGGTGCAGTCTGGATTGGAATTAACGTTGAATGTGTATTTCGCAGGATACACTGGCCACCAATTCCCGCCCACACTGTTGTAGAGGACGCCCGTCGAGCCCCCGGCCCCCAAAGATTGTCCCCAGTCCCTCCGGAAAGGCTGCGGAGCGTCGATACCTGAGACGCTCTCTGCGCTACTCTCAAACACAGAGTTGGCGCTTCCCGCTCTTCTTCCCCCGCGGCCCAGTATTTGCATCCAGTAACGCGGCTCTGCTTGAAGCCTTAATGCTTGCTCTGTGGTCAGCGGCTGCGAGAAAACTAGGTGTTGATGACTCCAGTCCGACACGATCGAAATCCGCTGCTCGGCCAGCTGCGTGCCAGAAGCCGCTACAAGAAGAATTGCTGCTAGTCCAATTCCTGACGCCGCCAAAAACAATATGCAGACCCGCGATCCCATTCGCTTCATGTCTTTCACTCCATCGCTTTGTCTTTGACCAGACGGCTCGGTTAATGATGGACTCGCAAACGTTACGAATTCTTGAGGATAAATTTGCAGGAACCTTGCGTGGAGATCACCTTGCCGCAGGTAAGTGCGTTCGTTTCGAAGACGCGCTCGAATCGGAAAGCCGGAGCCACGTAGGGTTTCTTCTTTGTTACCGACCTCTTCGGAGCATCATCCGTCGACGGTTTGTCGCCGCCGGAATTGCTGGCGTCGTTTGGATCGTTGGCGTCCACCTGCGCCCCCTTGCAGGGCTGCCTTAAACCTAAGGAAGGGAAAATCCTGCACCAATCTGGATCGTTCCAGCCCAACAAACCAGTGCGCTCTGCACTCTATCCCCATCGGTCAGAGGAGTCTATCCGGCTTGAGACGACAGGCGTCAGCGATTCCCTGACAACAAAGGCGTCTGGCTGACAGACGTCCAATGACGCTGGAGGCAGTTCCCCCCCAATTGCAAATTTTCACCGAAGACTTTACCCGCGCATTATTCTGAAAGAGATGGCTGACGAAACAACGACGCTCTACCGCCCTGTCGGGCAAGGGGAACTCGATCTGGTCCGCGCTTCCGGCTTTCGCCGCTTTCCGCCGCGCCTGCCGGAGCAGCCCATCTTCTATCCCGTGCTAAACGAGCAGTACGCGACCCAGATTGCTCGCGATTGGAATACCAGGGACGCATCCTCCGGCTTCGTCGGTTACGTTTTGCGCTTCGCCGTTCGCAGCGAGTGTCTCGATCACTACCAGGTGCGCACCGTTGGCAGCTCCGAGCATCGCGAATACTGGATCCCTGCAGCGGATCTGGAGATCTTCAACGAGAACATAGTCGGAGCGATTGAACTCATCACCGAGTTTCGCAAGGACGGATGATCCAGAAAGGTTGGCAGCGGAGGCCCGGAATAAGTCCTTGCACATCACCAACCGGGTTGCTGCGGACGCGCTAATTCCTTGGCCGGGATAGTACCGTTTCGGACTGCAGCGAGATCGCGGCCACCGGGAGTTTGTTTGTGGTCCCGCGGCATCCCGATGACGTAGAGACCCACACATCGCAGAGTGCGCGAAGTGTGGGCCACTCGGCACTCTCCTGTGCTTCCCCTTACCTGGCTTATCTCTTATCCCGAATTGTGCTATGCTCTTGCGGAAAATCCTTCCCCCGTTGTAACGGTGTTTCGCTTCCTGTTCTGGTGTTCCGCCGAGGGCATTCCGCTCCACTGAGGTACTTTCATGTCTAAGAGAACGTCTTCTTTTCTTACCGGCCAAACCATCACTTTTCCTGACGGTACTAGCTTGCGCGCTCCATTCGCGGGGATGGCCACGCAGTGGGACAACGATTCTGGCGGTTTTCGCGCGACTCGTCTGCCGGCGCAGGAGGACACCGCTCCAATGCTGCGGTCGGCTCTCATTGAAGCGGGAGTGGTGGAGCAGGAAACTATTCATCTCGACGTCGATGTCGCCAGCGTCCCGGCGAGCGCGAATGCTGCGCTCCGAAGTCCGAGCGTCAGTGAGACGCTGGTGCTCGCGCCCCCGAAGCCGGTGGTACCGGGAGCGCAAGTGGTGCTCTACGTAGACGAAGCCGGAGGCATGAGTTGGCATTTGCCGGATGGAACGCCGCGACCGGGCTCGAGTGCTGAGGTTGCTGCGGACGACGAAGACGGTTTCCGGGGTCCGGTTGGGACGGTGTTCACGATCGCGACGCGCACAGCTGCGGCGCGGCGCGGCGCGGAATCGGGACAGACGGAAATGCGGGGCCTGATCACAGCCATCGGACGGAAGGTTTTGAAGGTGCTGATACTTCCGATTGCCGCAGAATTACTGGCGAAACCACTGGAGAAGATTGTCGCCGCGGTGGAGCGCAAGCATAGCCAGAATCTCATCCGCCTGGTAAATGCGCAGAATTACCGGCAAAGAGTCACCGAGCCGTTTCGGGACTGGTCGTCGCTGCCCGGCAAGCGGTCAATGCTGATCGTGCATGGGATCATCAGCTCTACCGACGGAATGTTGAGCAAGCTGCCGGCAGAGGCGATGCAGGAGTTTGTGCGACGGTACGAAGGCCGCGTGCTTGGCTATGACCATTTCACGCTTTCGATGGATCCCGATGCTAATGCGGCTTTCTTTCTCAATCAGATCGAGCAAGCGCTGCCGGGACAAAGGGTGGACTTCGACATTCTGAGTCACAGCCGAGGCGGGATTGTTTCGCGCGCGCTGGTGGAGCGCGGGCACAAACTGGTCCCAGAGCACCAATGCTCTTTCAGAAAATCATTCTTCGTCGCCACGCCGAATGCGGGCTCGGCGCTGGGCAATGCCGCGCACATTGTGGACATGGTGGATGTATTCACGAATTTCCTGACGAAGCTTCCGGATGGGACGGCGGCGTATGTGATCGAGGCATTGCTGGCGCTGCTGAAGATCGTGGCCTATACGGCGGAAACCGCGATTCCGGGTCTGGCGGCCATGGGCACAGAAGGGTATATCAAGACGCTGAACAGCGACCAGGACGGTCAGACGGGAGCGGAGTATGGAGCGGCGGCGGCCGACTACGATGCGGACCCGAACAGTCCGCATGCGTTTTTTTCGGCGGCGTTGAATGCAGCTGCGGATCGCACGTTTGCGGTCGGGGGAAAGATGGTGGGAAATGATCTGGTAGTGCCGAGCGAAGGAGTTTACGCGGACAATGGGAATCCTATGTTTCCGGTGTCGAAGCCTCTTCTGTATGAGAAGACGGAGTACGTGTACCACAATGACTTTTTCGCGCAGCTGCGAACGGTGGAACGTTTGAAGGACTTTTTCGTAGGCGGGGCAACGGGTTCTTCTCTGTTCCAGTCTGTCTGGTCGCCTGAATCCTATCCAACGGCTCCGGTTCCTGCTTCGGCTCCTGCCCCTTCTTCTGCGCCCGAGGATTTTGGAGAAGGTGGGTTTCGCGGATCGTACGGTGGTGTGCCCACTAATGGTGGCGCCGCGCCCGGTGGTGAAGACGGCGGGAGCGGGGGATACGCGGAAGAAGAACAATTCGAGGAAGATGAGGAGACGTCTTTCCGTGGGCCTGGAGAAGTTGATGCTGGAGCGCCCGGGTCGTCAGCGGAGGAAGGCGAAAAGCCAGCGTTGGCCGCGGTCGAATTGCAGCGCAAACCGGAAATTGATTTTCACGAGCGCGTGACCGAGGGCGAAATTTGGCCGCTGGAAGTGAGACTGAGCGAACTGTCCGGAGCAGCCTCGGAGGTGGAGAGCCGAATCGGTTTCGCGCTCGCCGCGGGGCAGGAAAGCGTCGAGGTGACCGTATTTCTCAGTGCTGCCGGGTTCGACGTGAAACCGCCGAAGGGCTCGATGACGGTGCGGCGAAAGCGCGATGAAGAATCCGAAAAAGTGACCTTCGAGTTGACCGCTCACGAAACGAAAGAGCCGATCAAGCGAGTGATCCACGCGGATTTCTTCCTCGCCAACAGCATTGTCGGTTCGGTAACCCACTACACCTACGTTTTACCCAAGGGTTATCAGGGGAAGGAGAGCGCGGGCGAAACGACGAACGATGGGTTTGCCGTACCGACGCGGCCGCGTCAGGAGTGTGACTGGGTGGTAGCCGCGGTGGGCGCGAGTCCGACTTACCAGCTATTCCTCAACAGCGACATTCCCGATCACCGGGTCAAATTCAAAGATATGGGGATTTTGCAATTGCAGGTGCCGGACCTGACCAAATATCTCGACTCTATTTTGACCAAGAAGTTTTCCGCGTATCCACGGCGCGAGGGTTTGAGCCCGGAAGAATTTAAGACGAAAGCGGCGGACTGGAAGTCCGACTTCAACGGCACGATCGAGGCTCTGGGGAGTGAGCTGTGGCAATGGTTGCCACAGACATTTCGCGATGAGTATTTCGCCCTTCATCGAGCGGGAACGCCGCCGCGCTCCATCTCGATTCTCTCGGCCGAGATGGTATTTCCATGGGAACTGGTAATTCCCAATGAGGTGAGGGACGGGAAGCTGGTGAAGCTGAAGAGACTAGGAGTCGAGCATGTTCTGGGCCGCTGGAAGCCGGGGTTGTCGACGAAGCCGGTGGACCAGATGCTGAAGGTGCGGAGACTTCGAGTTCTGAATCCGAATTATCCGCCTCCCGACACTCTGAAATGGGCGGCGCAAGAAGCCGAGGAACTCGCCAAGCGCTTCCCGGGGATCGCAGTGACGGTCACTCCAGCGGACTTGAACGGAGTCACGAGCCTGTTTAATGAAAACGACGTGCAGTTGCTTCATTTCAGCGGACACGGAGCGATCGACATAAGCAATCCGAACTTGAACAAGATTCTGCTGGAAAAAGGCCAGGAATTTGAGGCGCTTAAGCTGGCCGCGACCCGACTCTGTGCAGAAGCGCAACCCGTGGTCTATCTGAATGCCTGCAGCATCGGCAACGTGGGGGAGACTGTTGGGAGAGCCGGTGGTTTTGCTTCGAATTTTGTAGGCAACGGGTGCAGCGGAGTGATCGCACCTCTGTGGCCAATCAACGATCGTCGTTCGATGGAGTTCGCTCTGGCGCTTTATGAAAAACTGACGTTAGGCAGGGCGATAGGAGAGGCTCTACAAGAATTGCGCGACGAGAATGAGGACGATCCTACTTATCACGCGTACACATACTTTGGCGATCCGTGGGTGAGGCTGGTGCTTCCGGGACGTAAAGCGGCATGAGGTGGGACTCGGAGGAATTGGATCGGAGTTTGTTTGTGGTCCGGCCGCTTCCCGGTGACGTTGAAACCCACACATCGCAAAGTGCGCGATGTGTGGGCACCCGGCTGCTAGATCGGGGTCGATCCCTTGAAGAGCCAGATCAAATCGATGATCAGGATGATGACCACCATCAGTTCGAGCACGAAGGCGCGGCTTTGGTGGAATTGATCGACCATGAAGCGATAGAGCTCTTCGGCGGTGTGGACTTTCTGATTCACCAGGTCTTTGTAGTCGGTCACGCCGATCTTGGACGCGGCGACTTTATACAAACGAGCCGAGAACATGTCGCTCAAAAACTTGATGGCGTTGTCGGCGCGTTCGGTGAGTTCGTCCACATCGAGCAGGACGGTATGCAGGCGCGTCGCGCGTTTCGCCGTCTTCCAGCGAGCCCAGATTCCGGTCGATCCGTGGTCCATGAAGTCGTAAACACTTTTCAGTTCGCGCGTGAGTAACTCATCGTAGTGTCGGAATTCCAGCAACTGTGAGTTGGCGTATTCGAGAAGCTGAATTACGGTTTCTGCTCCGGCTGTTGAATCGTAGAGAAACGCGCCGTTCCAGCTGATCACGGCGAGGTCGTTGGGATAATACGAGATCTTGGACTGCATCACTTCCTGCTGCTCGCCTTCGGAGAGTGGCATGTTTTCGCCGCGGACGATTTGCGCGATGCGCCCTCCATGAGCCGCCAGCAGTTCGGCGGAAGAGGGATTCCCGGCAATATCGCGCACATGAAAGACGAAGTAGTCTTCATGCAGCCATGTGTCGTAGAGCTTCACCAGCGCCGGACGAGCGCGCTCGATCTTCTGCTTCACGATCTTCTGCGCAAAGCTGGTGAAATCCGTATCCCAAACCCAGCGGCCAGCGAGCCGGACGAGCGTGTCCCAGTCGCCGGAGAAAGGAAGCTCAAAGACAACGCTCAAAACGCCGTAATCGTAGTACTTGATCTGCACATCGAGCCGCTCGCCGCTCTCGAGCACCAACGGCTCAACCGGTTCGACCACTGGAGCGCGCTCAAAGCGCACGTATCCCGGAGCATTGTGCTTGAAGCTCGCTTCTTGCCGGCGCGCTCCGAAGATGTCGCGCAAGGCGTCGAGATTGATCTCTTCGCACACGTCGAACTGGATCAGCACGAGGACCGATCCCTGCAGCGCTTTGTTCTGGGTATTGACGACGGCGACCGAAGCAGTCGGAGTTGGGACGACAACGGGAGAAATGGCGGGAGTGTTTAGGGTTTCCATAAAATGTCAGCTTTCTTCTGCTCGAGCTTTCTTCGCTCAACTTTGCTCTGCTAAACAAGGCAAGCGGCGCGATCCGAGGTACCACGGGGCCGAAAAGCCGCGACGAGGAGGCCAAACTGTCTATGTCTATTGTCCCAGAAAAGAGGCGGGATGGGCAGTGGGGAGGTAAAAGCTTATTTATCAGTGGTTTAGTGGTGGAAAAGACCTGCCTCGCTGGCGCTCGGCGGGACGGACGAATGCGTCCGTCCCTACGTAGGACGCTTTCGCGCCAAGGCTAAGAGAAGGGCCGTCGCAGCGGCGATTCCCGCGACGGCCAGCCCAGTACGCTTCATCGACTTTTGGATTGCGGCTTGGTGCGGCCGAAACCACGCATCTTCGGGATAGTGTTGCGGCGCGGGATCGAACAGAGGAAAACCTTCCGGCGTTTCGGACGCTTCGCGCAGAGCCATCTGGAGA
This sequence comes from Terriglobales bacterium, assembly GCA_049520915.1. GTDB lineage: Bacteria > Acidobacteriota > Terriglobia > Terriglobales > Acidobacteriaceae > Acidiflorens. The sequence goes on along the minus strand of JBEKPH010000024.1, from coordinate 46,928 downwards.
ACCTCGGCGAGGTGCAGCGCGCGACGGTCGGTTTCCTGGGCAATCTGCTCGCGGCAGCTGAACCCGTCGGCGACGATCAGCCAGTCGGTGGGAGCCTGGCGGACTGCGGGGAGAAGCTCGAGTTCGCCAATCGCCTTCGAGACATCGTATTTGTCTTTCTCGAAGCCGAACGCACCCGCCATGCCGCAGCATCCAGGAGCTGGCGCGGTGAAGTTGACGCCCATGCGGTGCAGGACTGCCTCTTCGGCAGTCATCTTCATGATGGCTTTGTGATGACAGTGTCCGTGGATGAGGGCGCGGCGCGGCAACTCGGGGAGACGAAAATCTGGCGCGCGCTGCTCGAGGAATTCGCTCAGCAGGAAGACTTGCCGGGAAAGGGCGATGGCACGCTGGTCTTTGGGAAAGAGGTTCGTCAGTTCGTCGCGGAAGACGGAGGCGCAGCTTGGTTCGAGGACGACGATCGGAGTGCCAGCTTCGATTTCGGATTCGAGTGTGTCCATGATCTGGAGGAGCAGGCGCTTGGCACGGTCGAGCATGCCAACGTCGTAGAGCGGACGTCCGCAGCAGAGGTGAGCGCGAGGAACAGCAACGTCGAATCCCGCCGCTTCGAGCACCTCGACGGCGGCTTTCGCGGTCGAAGGAAGAAAGTGGTTGTTGAAGGTATCGGCCCAGAGAAGGACGGAGTTTTCGCGGCGATTCGCTGCATCGTTCGGAGCAAAGCTGCCGTCGCGGCGCGAGCTTTGCGTCTCCCACCAGGATTTGAAAGTCTGCGGAGCGAAGGCGGGAAGCTGGCGTTGGCTGGGAATTCCTCCGGCGAGTTTGGCGAGGTCGCGCAGGCCTGGCAACTGCGTCGTCAAATTGACGAGACCGGGCAGATGCGAGGCTGCTCGCATCCAAAGGTCAAAATTGGAGAGAGCTGCAGCGTGCAGGGGGCGGGGATTGGTCTCGTAATAATGAGAAAGAAACTCTGCTTTATAGGTGGCGACGTCGACGCCGACAGGACAATCGCTCTTGCATCCTTTGCAGGCTAAGCAAAGGTCGAGCGATTCTTTTACGGCTTCGTTCTGCCAGCCGTCCTGAATGACGTCGCCTTTGGTCATCTCCCAGAGGAGATGGGCGCGTCCGCGCGTGGAATGCTCTTCGTCGCGCGTGACGCGGTAGCTGGGACACATGAGACCGCCGGATTCGCGGCGGCATTTGCCGACTCCCACACATCGGAGCGTGGCAGCGGCCAAACTACCGTGGTCTTCGGGAAACTTGAAGTGCGTCTCGGGTTGCCATGGCGCATAACCGGCGCCAAGGCGCAGATTTTCGTCGAGGCGATACGGTTCGATAAGCTTCCCGGGATTCATCTTCCAATCGGGATCCCAGATCGTTTTGAAGTCGCGGAAAGCCTGCATCAGTTCCGGGCCGAACATTTTAGGAAGAAGCTCGGCTCGGGCCTGGCCGTCTCCATGTTCGCCCGAGAGCGAGCCACCGTAGCGGACGACGAGATCGGCGGCTTCCTCCATGAACTTGCGAAACTTGTGCACGCCCTCGGCAGATTCGAGATCGTAATCCATGCGAGTATGGACGCAGGCGTGGCCGAAGTGTCCGTAGAAAGAGCCTCCATAGTGGAAGGCTTGCATCAACTTTCGAAGGTCTCGCAGATAAGCGCCGAGTTTTTCAGGAGCGACGGCGGAGTCTTCAAAGCCTTCCCAACGTAACGGCTCGCCGGGAACGTGCGAAGTCACGCCCAGGCTCGATTCGCGAACGTCCCAGATGCGGCGAGCCTGTCGTGCATCGAGGAATAATCGATAGTTGGGGAGAAGCGTGGAGCGGTCCAAATCTGCCATCAGATTGCGGGCCTGCAATTCGGCTTCGGCAATCGTCTCGGCGCCGAACTCAACCATGAGCCATCCAGCGCCTTCTGGCAGCAGTGCAAGGCCTTCGAGGTTTACACCCTTCCGGCGACTCGCATCGACCATGATCTCGTCGATACCTTCGAGACCGATCGGATGATGCTCCATGATCTGCGGAACGTGGTCGGCGCAGATGTAGATATCGGGCCATCCGATGACGAGCAGGACTCGCGCGGGCGGGCTCTGCACAAGACGGCAAGTGGCTTCGAGTACCGTGGCGCAAGTGCCTTCCGACCCGACCAGGGCGCGTGCTACGTGGAAGCCGTTTTCGGGGAGCAGGTGATTCAGGTTGTATCCGGAGACGCGGCGCGGGATGTTGGGGAACTGTCGACGGACTTGGTCGCCGTAGCGGTCGGCCAACGACTTCAAGCCAGAGTAAATTTCGGCGCTGCGTCCGCCTTCGCGAAGCACGCGATCGAAGTCGTCGGCGCTCGTCGCGCCGACTCGCATGATGTGTCCGGCATAGGTGAGGACTTCGAGCGACTCGATATTGTCGTCCGTTTTGCCTGCCATGATGGAGTGGACGCCACAGGAGTTGTTGCCGATCATGCCTCCGAGAGTGCAGCGATCGTGGGTGGCGGGGTCGGGAGCGAAGGTGAGGTGATGTTTTTCGGCGGCTGCGCGGAGCGTATCGAGAACGACACCGGGCTCAACGCGCGCGATGCGGCGCACGGGATCGATTTCGAGAATGGCGGCCATGTACTTCGAGAAATCGAGAATGACGGCGGCATTGCAACACTGCCCGGCGAGTGACGTGCCGCCACCACGGGCCAAGACTGGAGCATGATATTCGCGACAGAGGGCGATGGTTGCGATTACGTCTTCTTTATCGCGCGGCAGTACGACTCCGATGGGAACCTGACGGTAGTTTGAGCCATCGGTGGCATAGAGCGCGCGGCTGCCGGAGTCGAAACGAATCTCTCCGCGAAGATGGCGGCGGAGAGCGGCCTCCAGGACTGGTGGTTCGAATTGCGCCGAACGGGGCGGTTGAGAAGCTGTGTCTTGAGCCATGGGGTACAGAGTATCTTCGAGGAAGTGGGCGCGGGACGCAAGAGGGATTGCGGGATCAGACGGGGAAGATGAGTACGTACTTAAAGTAACGACTAGCGCCAGGATCGCGTTAGATAGTCGGCCAACGAGAGCGACAGTAGAATCGCAAGAAAGAAGAAGCCGGATACCACGACCGCAGCGGTCAGCTTTTCGCTCGCGCCCTTCACGTGCATGAAGAAGATGACGACTAGGGAGGCTTTGATGGTTGCAATCAGGAGCGCGACGACCGGATTAAAAGGACCAAGGTTGATGAAAGCGGCGCCGACAGTGGTCGCGGTCAGGATAAGCAGGGCTAGGCCGATCGCCAGGTAGAATCCCTGAGAATGGGTAGTGTGCTCGTGTTCGACTTGTTCCTGTTCGACTTGTTCCCGTTCAACCATGGCGATCCTCAAGATCTACTTTCGGTATAAATCTGCACATCAAATCTGCGCACTAACAGCGTTCTAACCCGCTCGACCTTCGCATCACGAGTGTCTGCTTATCAAGTACAGCAGCGGAAACAGATATATCCAAATGATGTCGACCAAGTGCCAGTACAGGCCGGCGTTTTCGATGGGCGTGAAATAGTTCGGAGTGTAATGGCCTTTCCACGAAAGCACGGCTAGCGTGCCAAATAGGCCGCAGCCGATGATCATGTGGAGGGCGTGCATTCCGGTCATCGCGAAATAGAGGGAGAAGAAGAGTTCGGCTTCTTTCGGATTGACGGGGATCTGCTGGCCATTGTCGTCAAACTTATCGGTGAAACTGAAAGTCGCGCCGGGAACGTGATGCTTCTCGAATTTCTCTTTGTACTCGAATCCCTTGATGACTAAAAAGGTCATGCCGAGCAGAACGGTAACGACAAGGTATCCGGTGAGCAGCTTGCGCTTGCCTACCTCCGCGGCTTTCACGGCCAAAACAACGGTCACGGAGCTAACAATCAGGACGGCCGTATTGATGGCACCCATGGTGATGCTGAGTTGCTGGCTGCCGGCAGCGAAGGCATTGAAATGTTGCAGCCGATAGATGAGATAGGCGCAGAACATGCCGCCGAAGAACATGATTTCCGTCACCAGGAACAGCCACATGCCGAGCGAGGCGGCATTTTTCTGCTGCTGCGCGTCGACGAAATGATGCAGAAGCGCCGGATTGTGGCCTTCATGATCCAGGGTCGCCACTTGCGTGGTCGCGTGGCTGGCGCTCATTTGGCTATCGCGCAACGGGAGCCTCCAGTTCCTTCGGCATCGGGATGTCTTCGTAGTTGTAGGCTTCCCAGGTTACGACGGGAGTCTCATCGAAATTAAAGGTTGGAGGCGGCGAGGTCGTCTGCCATTCCAGTCCGGCAGCGCCCCAGGGGTTCGCCGAGGCGATTGGCCCGTAGCGCAACGACCAGAGGAAATAGATCATCGGCAGAAGATAGCCGACCGCAAGCACGCTGGCACCGGCTGTGGAGAGCACGTTCAACACTTGAAATTCAGGCGGATACTGCCAATAGCGACGCGGCATACCGACATAACCAAGGATGAATTGCGGAAAGAATGTGAGGTTGAAGCCGACGAAAACGAGCAGAGCGGAGAGCTTGGCCCAGGCTTCCGGATACATGCGTCCACTGATTTTAGGCCACCAGAAATGCATGCCTCCGAGATACCCCATCAAGACGCCACCTACCATGACGTAGTGGAAGTGAGCGACGACGAAGTAAGTGTCGGTGACGTGAACATCGATGCCTAGAGTGGCGAGGAACAGGCCGGTCAATCCACCGATGGTGAAAAGTCCGATGAAGCCAAAGGCGTAGAGCATCGGGGTCGTGTAGGAGATCGACGCCTTGTAGAGGGTCGCAGTCCAGTTGAAGACTTTAACGGCGGAGGGTACTCCGATGAAGAACGTGATGAACGAAAAGATCATCGCGGCATAGAGCGAGATGCCCGCGACGAACATGTGGTGCGCCCATACGAGGAATCCCAGGACTGCGATGGCGACGCTCGACAGGGCAACGAACTTGTATCCGAAGATGCGCTTGCGCGCAAAGCAGGCAATCAGTTCGCTGACGACTCCCATGGACGGCAGGATCATGATGTAGACCGCGGGATGGGAGTAGAACCAGAACAGATGTTGAAAGAGTAGCGGGTCTCCGCCAAGAGCTGGGTCGAAGATGCCGAGGTGGAACATGCGCTCGACGGCCACGAGGACGATCGTGATGGCCACGACGGGCGTGCCTAAAATCATGATGAGGCTGGTGGCGTACATCGACCACAGGAAGAGCGGAAGCCGATCCCAAGTGAGGCCCGGCGCGCGCATGCGATGAATCGTGACGATGAAATTGAGGCCCGTAAAGATGGAAGAGAAGCCGGCGATAAATACGGCCAGCCCGGCCTCAATCACGTTGGTGTTGCTGCCGACGGTGCTATAGGGAGTGTAGAAGGTCCATCCGGTATCGACACCGCCGGTGAGCATGCAGTGCAGGAAAAGCGTTCCGGCGATGATGTAGAGATACCAGCTCAATAGATTGATGCGTGGAAAGGCGAGATCTTTCGCGCCGATCATCAGCGGCACAAGAAAATTGCCGAGGACAGCGGGCACGACGGGGATCAGAAAGAAAAAGACCATGATCATGCCGTGCATGGTGAAGACTTTGTTGTAGGTGTCGGCCTGCATCAGGTCACCCTGTGGGGTGAGCAGTTCGAGGCGGATAAGCATGGCGAAGAATCCGCCGAGGAAAAAGAACAGGGTGACGGAAACGAGATAGAGCAGCGAGATCCGCTTGTGGTCAGTCGTCAACAGCCAGGACTTGAGAGTATGCCCGTTGTTGAGATAGTTCAGTTTCGGAGCCTGTGTCGCGGGAATTACTGCACTCGCCATAATTATTGCACCTGCATATTCTGTGGTTGAGCCGGAGAACCAGCCGGCTGGGTTTGCAGCGCGGCGGTTCCCGTGGGTGGCTGGCTTAACGACTTCACATAAGCCACCAGCGCGTTTAACTGCTCGTCGCTGACGATACCCTGGAAGGTGGGCATCACGGGCTTGAATCCACTGACAATCTTTGCCGTGGGATTGAGGATCGATTCCCGCACATAATTCTCGTCCGCGGTGACGGTGCGACCATCCTCGAGTAAAACTGGCTTGTCATAGATGCCCGCCAGATTCGGGCCTCGGCCTTGGACGTCGGAACGATGGCAAGTCGCACATCCCAAGGTCGCGAACAACTCCTTGCCGGTATCCTGTAGCGGTGCGGTCTGGCCGCTAGCCATCCATTGTGCGTAGTCCTGCGGTTCCATGACGACGATGTCGCCACCCATCCCGGAGTGCATCGTTCCGCAATATTCCGCGCAAAACAGGTGATAACGTCCGGGTGTCGTCGCCTTGAACCAGAGGGTCGTGTAGCGGCCGGGCAGGACGTCTTGCTTGAGGCGGAAAGCGGGAATGAAGAAGCTGTGGATTACGTCTTGCGAGGTCATGATGAGCTTGACGTTCTGACCTGTCGGGACGTGCAGCTCGTTGATCTCGCGCTGGCCCTCCATGTGCTCGACCTTCCACATCCATTGCTTGGCGACGACGTAAACTTCCGTGGAGTCCGCGGGAGGCGTGCGCTCCTTGAAAAACAAGACCGCACCCCAGATGAAGAACGTCAGCATGACAAAGAAGGGAATGACCGACCATCCGATTTCAAGAATCGTGGACCCTTCGATCGGCGTGGCTTCGCGGCCAGGAACGCGGCGATACTTGATCGCGAGGATGGTGACGGCGAGGAAGATGACCGTGGTCATCACGCCCGCAACCAGCAGCAGGTAGATGTAGAGCATATCTACCTGACTCGCCATGGTCGAGGCTTGATCGGGCCACAATGGTAGAAATTTCGACATAGTTACCTAACTCGACCCAATTCGTTGTGGCCCGTACCGCGATCGGAGCCTTTCGGGAGGCGCCGGTCGATGCGGAACATGACAAACATAAAGGTTCCCAGAATAAGCATGGTGGCGAGACCCGTCAGTTTCAAAATATTGCTGATGACGGCGCCATATTTTCCGGTGCGCGGATCGTAGTGATAGCAGTAGAGCAGCACCTGGTCGCCGATGTTGCCGATCTTGCCTTGCGACGCCTGCACCAGTCCGAAGCGCAGATCTTTGGGCGAAAACTCAACGCCGTAGAAATAGCCTGAGACATGGTGGTCGGGCGTCAACATTACGATGGCGGCGGCGTGCGCGTATTGCTCAGTCTTGGGATCGAATTGAAACTGAAATCCTACAGCTTTGGTCAGCGCCTCAATCTGGTCGGCCTTGCCGGTCAGAAAATGCCAGCCTTGCTCGGTATTAGGGCGGCCATAGCGCTTCATGATGTCGCGCTTCTTCTCGGCAGCCATCTCGGTGGTCTCGCGCGGATCGAAGCTTACGGTGACCACGTCGTAGTCTTTGCCGAGATCAAAAGTCAGCGCCTTCATCGAACCGACCAGCCCCTGCAACAGTTCGCTGCACAACATGGGGCACTGGTAATAGCCGAGATTCAGAATCACGGGGCGTCCGTGACCGAAATAATCCGAGAGTTTTACCGGGTTCCCGAGTTCGTCGCGGAATTCAAGATTCGTGGGGACGTCGGCGTTCAGATGCTGATCGATGCCAACAAATTGAAGTCCGGGAGGACGCTGATTCACCGGCGGACTCATGATGCCGCCACTCATCGGGCCGCGCGGAAGCTCTCCAAAGAGCGGAGCTGCGGCAAAGATCAGCAGGAGAGCCGCCTTGGCGATCGAGTTGGTGAAACGAATTCTGCTGCGCACTGCTTTTTCCTTCGCCGAGTTTTGCTCGACTGGGACAGTTGTGAAGACCGTCCCTATGTTTTAACGTCCCGCCATGATCGCCGGAAACGGTTCCTACTTGTTCGCCGCTTCCGGTTCGTGGTCCGCCGACTTGCTGGCGACCGTTGTTTTCGAATCTTTGGCCGGTTGCGAATACACGGGCACTCCCCGCTGCACCATCAAGTCCATAGCGCGTTCGATGGGAATATGCGCCACTCCAGATTTTTCGTCGACCCAGCCGTAGCTGTTGAGCTGGCTTTCCTGATTCATCAGGAAGTCGAGCATCTGGCCGCGTTCGTTGGTCTCGAGCATCGGAGCGCCGTTATCTTTAAACGTCTGATCCATGTCGGCTTGCGTGACCACACGCGAGATTGCACCCTTCGTTGTAACCAAAGGGCTGGATGTGGCCATCTGGGACCGCTCGTATTTGTCGAGAAACGTATACATTCCGACGACGATGAAGTAAATGACGATGCCAATTACCGCGAGGCCGATCATGAACGCAAAGACTCCGCGCGTGCCGAGGTCTTCGTGTTCGAAGCCGACATCCCCGGGGGGAAGGCCGTGGTTGATTTCGTCACTCATATTTTCTTTACTCTTTTTCGATACTCTTTTTAGCAAACTCTGCTTTGTTAATGATGCGACCGCTCCTCAAATAATCGCAAGGTCTGCGGCGCATTGACCGCCAGCAGGGGGCGCGACTTGAGGTTGTGACAGAAGTAGGCCAGCCAAAGGCCGCCGATTCCCGCGACAACCGTGATGTGCAGCCAGCTTATATGGAATGTCGGATGCGAAACCGGCTCAACGTGCCAGATAATGTCGATCGCACGCATCAGTAAAATCCATAGTGCGAGAGGCGCCAACGTGCGCGCCTTGCGCTTCAGTTGGCGTGAAAGCAACATCGCGAACGGAATCGCAAACTGGAACAAGACCAGAAACAGGCCGACGTATTCCCACCCGCCATTCATGCGGCGTATGTACCAGGGAATCTCTTCCGGCAAGTTGCCAGCCCAGATGATGAGCCATTGCGAGAAGTTGAAGTAGGTCCAAACCATCACGAAGGCGAGCATCAGTTTGCCGTGATCGTGAACTTCGGTGTCGGTGAGGTATTCCGACATCGGCTTGCGCTCACCGAGGATGCTTTCAATCACCACACAGAAGCAGAAGGCGGAGAGCGCCTCGCCGGCTACGAAGATCAGACCGTAGATCGTTGAGATCCAGCGCGCCTGCAGGGACATCACCCAGTCGATGACGGCGAATGAAATCGTCAGCGAATAGATTACAAGTCCAATCGAACTGATGGCGCGGAAACGCAACGTGCTTTGACCCGCGACAGAATCCTGTTCAGTCGACCAGCGATTCAGGAAGTAGGCCATCGCGATCCAGATCACGAAGTACAAAATGTAGCGAATCAGGATGCCGTTGAAGTTCAAATAGCTATGAGCGATGTCGAGGATCTTCGGATCCGTCTTGGGATCGGACAAAACGTCTGGCCGAGCCCAAAAATAAAGCCTGGGCAGATGGAAGAGAATCGGAAGAAAGAGGACGGCCATCATGGGCAGCGTCATCATGCCCGATTCGAGGATGCGGCGAATTACGGTTCCCCACGCGCCCCCGACCAGGTGATACAGCATGAGGATGGCCATGCATCCCAGCGAAAGGCCGAGCCAGAACATGAAGCCCGCGAGGTACGCGGTATAAAAGCTGTCGGGAACCAGGAAGGCGCCCGCTATCGAGGCGATCGCTCCGACTAGGCCGACGAAGAGCGACTGCGTTTGCAGCGTTTGCACCACGGGCGGCGCCATTAAATCGGAATTGTTCAAGGTGGCCGTGGTCATTTGGATTCCCCTTCCGCAGCGGGAGCAGGCGGCGCCGGTTGCGGCAAAGTGGCTCCCGTGCCGATGTCGCGGAACTTAGGCGCCGGTGCTGGAAACTCCTGGCCCGCCGGGACGTCGGTCTTGGTGGCATTCTGACTCATCTGCAGAGCACGGATATATGCGGCGATGCACCAGCGATCGCGCGTCGAAACCTGCGCGGAATAATCGGGCATTACACCGAAGCCGTTGGTATCGACGTCAAAGAAGTATGCGATAGGCACCTTCCGCAGGCGATCGATGTGAAACGAGGGCGGACGGCGAAAACCGCGGGTCGGAATAAATCCGTTGCCATCGCCCACGCGACCGTGGCAAGGCGTGCAGGTGATGTTGAAGCGCTCGCGTCCGCGCTCCAAAACTTCTTTGGTCACCGGGAACGGCATGTAGTCGCCGAGCGACGTTCCGATTTTTCCTGTGTAGAAATAGGTGTCTTCGTGAAGATCGCCGCGCGCGACGGTTCCTTCGACGGGCAAACGCGCGGAGCGATCATCGGCAAAAAAATCGCTCTTCGCCATCGGGCGGTAATAGGGCTGCAGGTGCATATCGAGACGACATCCTGCGGTGACAGCAAGCAGCGCCACGAGCGCAGGCAAAACTTTTCGGAGGTTGCGAGCGGAACGCATAATTAGCTTGGCACCTCCGCGACCATGCGTGGAGACAGGCCCGCGAGAAACGATCGCGTATCGGCCGGGTCATAGTTCGGATCGCTCGAAAACACGACTAGAAAGAACTTATTCTCGGAAGCTTTAGCGAATTCCGCAACGTTGAAGACGGGGTGATAGGGCATCGGCAAACCATTCAGCGCAAGCATGCCGATTACCGCCGAAAGTCCGCCGAAAAGAATGGTCAGTTCGAACGTCACGATAATGAACGATGGCCAGGAGTGATAAGGGCGTCCGCCGACGTTTGTCGGATAGGTGATCACGGCCACCCAATACTGAAGCGCGTAGGCGGAGAGTCCGCCGATGATCGCGCCGATTAAGACGACCAGCGCGACGCGGTTCTTATGGAAGCCGATCGCTTCGGCGAGACCTTCGATGGGAAACGGACTGTACGCGTCGATCTTCTGATATCCCGCTGCGTGCGTTTTGTGAGCGGCATCCATCAGTTCCTGGGCGGAGTCAAACTCAGCCATCAAGCCGTAGCTGGGCGAGTCCTGGATCGGCGACTCGTAGACCGATACATCGCTCATTTCTGCACCTCCGTCTCTTCGTGCACATGCGACTCAGGCAGCAGTGTGCGCAATTCGAAGATGGAAATCATCGGCAGCACGCGAACAAAGAGCCACATGAACGTCAGGAACATGCCGAGGGTTCCGATGAATGTCATCCAGTCCCACTTCGTTGGGTAGTACATTCCCCACGACGAAGTGAGGAAGTCGCGGCTCAAACTGACGACGACAATAATGAAGCGCTCGAGCCACATGCCGACCAACACTACGAAGGAGATGATCCAAAGCCAGCCCGTCGATACCCGGAACTTCTTGAGCCAGAGCAACTGGGGGATGCCAATGTTGCAGGTGAGCAGCGCGGCATACCAGTACCTGTAGGGTCCATGCAAGCGGTTCCACAGGAGGAACGAATCGAACTTGTTTCCGCTGTACCAGCCCATGAAGGCTTCCATGCCGTAGCCGTAGGCGACGATAAGGCCGGTCGCCAGCATGACTTTCGCGGCGTTTTCAAGATGCCGCTCGGTGATGAAATCTTTCAATCCGTAAATGGAGCGAATCGGGATGGCGAGGCAGACGACCATGGCGAATCCGGAATAGATGGCGCCCGCAACGAAGTAGGGCGGGAAGATGGTGGTATGCCATCCCGGAACGATGCCGACGGCGAAATCGAAGCTGACAACGGTGTGAACTGACAGTACCAGAGGCGTCGCGAGCCCGGCGAGAAGAAGGTAGGCTGTCTCGTAGCGATGCCAGTGGCGGGCGGAACCGCGCCATCCCATGGCGAGCAGGCCATAGATTCTCTGAAGGATGGGATTCTCGGCGCGATCGCGCAAACTCGCTAAGTCGGGAATCAATCCGATAAACCAGAAGACCAGCGAAATTGTGAGATAGGTCGAAACTGCGAAGACGTCCCACACCAGCGGGCTTCTGAAATTCGGCCAGTAGCGCATGGTGTTGGGATACGGAAAGAGCCAGTAGGCGAGCCACGGACGACCGGTGTGGACCAACGGGAAGATGCCAGCGCAAGCGACCGCGAATAGCGTCATGGCTTCGGCAAAACGGTTAATCGAATTACGCCATGTTTGACGGAGCAACGCAAGGATCGCGGAGATCAGCGTTCCGGCATGGCCGATACCGATCCACCAGACGAAGTTGACGATGGCGAATCCCCAACCGATCGGGATATTGATACCCCAAATCCCTGTACCTTTAATGAACAGATAGCCGAGCGCCATCATCAGCATGTTCATGATCGAGAACATGATCAGGAAGCCGAAGATCCATCCCAGCGAGATGGGGCGCTTCAGCACGATATTGCTGATCTTCTCGGTGATGGTGGAGAAGGTGTGGCCCGGCGCGATAACCGGTACTCGCCTGTCTGCCGCCGGGATTTGTGTGTTGGTAGCCATACCTTACTTGTGCTCCACTACTACCTGCCTCTTACGCTGTTGAATCTGTCTTCGATACTTCCAACTCGGATACTTCTAACTCGGGATTCGGGTTGCGAACTTCCGCCAAGTAGGTCGTGCGCGGCCGCGTATTCAACTCACCCATGAGAGAGTAGTTCCTGGGCAGCCCCTTCCACTTATTCACCTGGCTGTTTGGATCATTGATGTTACCGAAGACGATTGCGTTGGCCGGACACGACTGCTGACATGCGGTCTGCAGATCGGCTTCTTTGATGGTTGTGTCGGCGCGCTCGGCGTCGATGCGGCGTTCGTTGATGCGCTGCACGCAGTAAGTGCATTTCTCCATGACGCCGCGGCTGCGAATCGAGACGTCAGGATTGCGCATGAGTTTGAACTGGGGAGTTTCCCAATCCTGGAAGAGCAAGAAATTAAATCGACGTACCTTGTAGGGACAGTTATTGGAACAATAGCGAGTTCCGACGCAGCGGTTGTAGACCATGTCGTTCAGGCCTTCGCTGCTGTGGACGGTCGCCTGCACGGGACAAACCAGTTCGCAAGGAGCGTTCTCACACTGCATGCAGGGCACAGGCTGGAAGAATCCCTTGGGATTGTCGCGTGGGCCGTTGTAGTAGGCGTCGACGCGCAGCCAGTGCATGTGACGGCCTTTGAGCGTCTGCTCTTTGCCAACGACGGCGATATTATTTTCTGACTGGCAGGCCACGATGCAGTTGTTGCATCCGACGCAGGCATTCAAGTCGATTGCCATACCCCAAGCGTAAGTTTCTTTCTGGTAGGCGAACTCTTCTGGCTTGTAGAGCGTGAGTTCCTTAGGCGGCTCGCCTTCTTTCGCGAAGTTTGGCTCTTTCTTATATTCCTCGAGGCTGCGTTCCTGTACTAACGCCCGCTCGCTGCCATCGGGCGTCTCCATCGTCTGATAGCCTTGCGTGCTCGCGAGCTGGTAGATTCCACCGGTCGGCGTGAGCTTCGCACCATTGGCGAACCACGGAGCCTGACTGGTGCGCATGGGGTAGACGTCGAAACCCGTGTCGGTTCCAATGCGGCCGGCGCGAGTGCGTCCGTAGCCGAGAAAAACCGTGATCGAGTTGTCGGGGTGTCCGGCTTGAATCCAGGTCGGGCCGCTGACCTTTTTCCCGTTAAATTCCAACTCGGCGACGTCTTTGAAGCTGAGATTCAGCCGCTGAGCCATGGCGGGGCCAATCATGATCGGATTGTCCCAGGTCAATTTGGTCAGGGGCTTCGGAAGTTCCTGCAGCCAACCGTTGTTCGCGAAGCGGCCGTCGTAGATGGATGGATCACGGCGGAAGTTGATCTCATAAGTGCCCGCACCAGTTCCTGCGTTAGCGCTCGATGCAGATTGCGCGGACACACCCGCAGATTTCAGAGAAACGCTTTTCGGTGAGTAAGTGGTACCTTCCACCCAGCCGTCGTGCAACGACTTTCGCCAGAACGCATCGAAATCCGCCCCGGTATGCTGCTTCTGCCAGTAACTCTGAACCAGATCTCGCCCAGCCACGCCGGACTGCCCCGCGAGAACGCCAATCAACTCATGCGCCGTCTTGCCGCCATAGAGCGGCTCTATGAGGGGTTGAATGATGCTTACGGTGCCGTCGTAGGCGCGGGCATCACTCCAAGACTCGAGATAGTGCGCTTCGGGCACATGCCACTGGCAGAATTCGGCCGTTTCATTGCGATGGCTGCCGAGAAATACTTTCAGACCGACGGCATTGGATTTCAAAGCCGAAGCAAATTCGAGTTCTGCTGGCGCGTCATAAGCTGGATTGCCGCCGAGGATCAACAGCAGATCAACTTTCCCGGCGCGAATGTCTTCTACGAGCGCGCGTAGCGATTCGCCGCGATTGACAGGGTTCGCGTCGACAGGTTCGGTGTAGAAAACGGTTTGGCCGACGTTGCCGAGCGCTTGATTCATCGCATGGGCGAGAGCATGAACTGCGGGAGGCTGATGATCGCCGGCAATCACCACACTCGATCCCTTACGCGCCAGCAAGTCTTTCGCGAGCGGAGGGATAAACATCTTCGGCTCGCTGCTTCCGTTTCCGGCAGTGTTCAAGCCGATGGACCCGCCCAGCGCACGGGCAAAGTTCTCAACATCCCCCGCCTTCACCGGCAGCCGATGGTCCGCCTTCATCCCTGTCGAACTCGGAGTGCTTTCGATCACGTAGAGCCGGTTCATGTTCGCATCGGGATTACGGCGCGCTGCGAAATCGCGGGTGTAGCGGGCCGAACCGGGGAATCCGGCGTAGAGGAAGTCGGCATCGAGCGAAACAATGACATCGGCCTTCGACAAGTCGTAGCGCGTCTCGACCGGCTCTCCGAACGCCAGTTTCGCGCCTTCGTAAACATTGTCGCGATTGATTGGCTCGTAGACGTGCCACTTCGCCTGCGGATTCGCTTCGAGATAATCGTGGATTTGAGCCGTCAGTGTCGGCGACGAAACGGTTTGCGTCAAAATTCGAACGCCGCCGCCCGCAATCCCCTTCTCGACATTCATCGGGCCGCGAACCGCTTGCGTGAATGCGTCCCACGATCGAACGTCGCCTAAGTAGGTTACGTTTTGCGCCCGGTCGGGATCGTAAAGATCAAGGATGGAAGCTTGCGCGTAAATGTCGGTGCCGCCGAGACTCGCGGGATGCTGCGGATTGCCTTCGACCTTCGTGGGCCGATAAAGATGGCTCTCGACGAGGATCGGGGAGGCGTAGCCGCCGAGAGTGAACGCGGTGGCGTAGAACATCGGACGTCCGGGAATCAGATTTTCGGGCTGCCGCACGTAGGGGACGATCTCGGTGTTCGGCATCTTCGTGCAGCCGGTTAAACCGGCCAGCGCGAGCGACGCACCCATCGTCTTCAGGAAGCCGCGGCGCGAGAAATCGTCCAGCCACTCGGAAGCGCCTTTCGGAAATTCGCGGTGCAGCATCTCCTGAAATTCTTCGCTGCCAGCCAACTCCTCGAGACTGCGCCAGTATTCGGGGCCGGTTGTGTCCGCGATTTGCTCTTTGACCGTTTCGAGGTCTAGTTGCTTCCGCTTGGTAGGACAGACGTCTCCGACGGCAGAAGAGTTCGCAATCTTCTCGACCGGCTTCGTTTTGTGCTCGTCGATGCTCATCTTTGATTTAAATCAGCTCTCAGCTGTCAGTTCTCAGTAAAAACCGAGTGCTACCTATGGCATGTGTTGCAACTGGTGATGTCTTTCACCGAACGCACTTTGTATTGCTCTTTCAGGGAGTTTCCCAGCGCCTCTTGATCCGAAAACGACGTTCCATTCACGACGACTGGTTCGCCCGACGAAGGCTCCTCATAACGCATATTGAAAACCTGCTCGCGAGGACGAAGATATTTCTCGGGAGCGCGGTGGCAGTCAAGGCAGAATTCCATCTGTAGCGATGCGTATTGATAGGTATACGGCATCTTGTCGATCGGACCGTGGCAGGTGTTGCAGCCCACGCCTTTATTGATGTGAATACTGTGATTGAAATAGACAAAATCCGGCAACTGGTTGACGCGCGTCCATTCGAGCGAGCGTCCCGTGCGGAAACTATCGCGCACGGGTTCCAGGTAAGCGGCATTGGTCCAGATCTGTGCGTGGCAGTTCATGCAGGTTTTGGTCGGTGGAATGCCGGCGAAACTCGATGTCTCAACGGAAGTGTGGCAGTAGCGGCAGTCGATGCCGAGCCCAGTCACGTGGTGCTGATGGCTGAACGGAACAGGCTGCGATTTTCGCACGCCCGCGTTAGTAATGTAAGGAGTCCGCTCCAACTGCAATAAGACCCAGAAAAGCCCGCCCACGGCGATCACAACCAGGGCCAAAGAGGCCCGGGCGATGGCATTGCTGCTGCGCGGAAAAATCTGCATTGAATAGAGAGTCTTTTATTTGTTGCGGAACCGGCTCGCGCCGCATCCGGCTGAACACGTGGGCATGATTTACGTCACCTAGTTCGGTGACGCAGGACACTGAAACACGTGAGTATAACAGCTCACCCACAAATTGGAATAGACAAAGAAAGTTTTTTATCTGTCGCAGGAAGAAATTTGGATCGTGTTGAAAAAATAAACAAAAATCTTCACGGACCAACCAAAACAAACGTTTCGAAAACGTCCGTTTCGAAAACCACGATAGAAAACTCTAGCGCAAATTCATTACCAGCAGCTTGGGTTCAGTCATTTCCTGGATGGCGTCTCTTAAACCTTCACGACCCAATCCGGAATCTTTGACACCACCATACGGCATGTGATCAACGCGGAAGGTAGGAACGTCGCCGGCAATCAGACCGCCAACTTCAAGCTCGTCGTAAGCTTCGAAGATGAGTTTGGCGTCGCGAGTAAACAGTCCAGCCTGAAGGCCATAAGGAGAGCTGTTGACCTGCTTCAGCGCGGAAGCGAAATCGTTGTAGGGTTCGACGGTCACCACGGGCGCAAAGATTTCCTGACAATTCACTTTCATATTCGGCTTGGTGCTGGTCAGCACGGTGGGCTCGAACAACGAACCCTTGCGATGGCCGCCGCAAAGCAGACGGGCACCACCGCGTACTGCTTCCTGCACCCACTCCGCTGCCCGAATGGCATCGCTTTCGCGGATGAGCGGTCCAAGGTCGCTCAATTCATCGAG
The DNA here is from genome assembly GCA_049520915.1 of Terriglobales bacterium. Lineage (GTDB taxonomy): Bacteria > Acidobacteriota > Terriglobia > Terriglobales > Acidobacteriaceae > Acidiflorens. The sequence goes on along the minus strand of JBEKPH010000024.1, from coordinate 30,113 downwards.
AGGGTCGCCGACCTTGAGCTTGCTCACTGCCGCCAGCAACAGCTCAGTGAATTTGCCGTAGACAGAATGCTCGACCAGAATACGCTGCACGGAAATGCAGGATTGCCCGGCGTAGGCGAACCCTCCAGTGACGCAGCGATCGGCAGCGTAGGCGAGATCGGCATCGCTGTGCACTATCACGCCGGAATTTCCGCCCAGTTCGAGAACCACCTTCTTCTTGCCAGCATTATTCTTGATGGCCCAACCTACGGCGGCGCTTCCGGTGAAGCTGATGAGCTTGATGCGCTCGTCGGTTACGAGCAGTCCGGAATCTTCGTTGGAGAGCAGTACGGCATTGAATCCGCCATCGGGCCATCCCGCCTGCTGGATGACCTCTGCGAGTAGCAAAGCCGTGAGGGGCGTCTGGGGAGCGGGTTTCAGAACCATGGAACAGCCGGCGGCAATTGCCGGGGCCACTTTGTGGGCGACCAGGTTTAACGGGAAATTAAAAGGGGTAATGCCAGCCACGGGGCCGAGCGGGAATCGTTTTACAATCCCCCAACGTCCGGCCGTAGATTGCTGCCAGTCGAGGGGCAAGTATTCTCCGTAGGCGCGAACCGTTTCTTCGGCTGCGATTTGGAAGGTGAAGACGGCGCGATCCACTTCGCTGCGGGCGCTCTTGATTGGTTTGCCCGCTTCCAGGGCGATTGTGCGCGCAAACTCTTCTTTACGTTCGTGGATACCGTCGGCAATTCGCCGCAAAACCCGTTGGCGCTCGAAAGCGGGCAACCGTCGCGTCGTCCCGAAAGCTTTTACGGAAGCGGCGATCGCTGCATCCGCGTGTTCACGCCGGCCTTGATAAACATGCGCGATCAGCGCGCCATCGTAGGGGGCGTGAACATCGACGATGTCACCCTCTTCCAGCCACTTCCCGTCGAGGAAAAACCCATGGGTTGCAACCGGGGTCACCGTCATCTCAGCCATACTGCCGCCTCTTTCGTTCGTAATTCGTTATTTGATAAGTGATTGATGATTCATGACGGACGATCGACGATTAATAGTTGACGTTCGGCGCTTTCCCATATGTCTTCCCGGTTGCGCCTAGTGATTATAGAACTTTGCGGCTGGCACAGATCGAACGCTCAGGAATCCGTGACCTTAGATGTCACTTCTTCGTTTGCGGTTTAAAACGCTCATCGACTTCTACCTGGTATCCAGCGACGAGCCGATTCGTTTCGTTGGCCATTCCGACAACGGACATCAACTCTTTGAACTGAGCGTCGGTCATTCCTTTCTTGCGGGCTGAGGCAGTGTGGGACGCTATGCAATATTCGCACTGGTTCGATACCGACACCGCTACGTAGATCATTTCTTTGGTCAGGGGGTCGAGGGCTCCGGGAGCCATGATCTGCTTAATGTCTTCCCACGTTCGTTTGAGCATCACGGGGTCGTGCGCAATTGCCTTCCAGAAGTTGTTAATCCAGTCGGTCTTGCGCGTAGCCATGATGTCGTCGTAGATTGCACGAACTTCGGGGCTGGCGTCCGAGTATTCGATCAGTCCAAAGATGGCCATGTTTTCTCCGAGAACTATCGGCTCTTGTTTCTTATGACACCCAGTCTAGAACTTTGTAATAGGCCCCGGCGAATGGAAGGAACCAGGGCTTGCCGTTGTAGAGTCCGAGCGGAGCGCCGGGAAAGGGAATTTCTGTGAAGGGATTGTCCGTCTCTCCGTCCGCGATCCAGTTCGCCATCTTTAAGCCCTGATAGGTTGCCATCGCAACCCCGTGTCCAGCGTATCCCAACGCGAAATACAAGCCGTCGATTCTGCCTGCATGGGGCATCATGTCAAAGCAGAAGTCGATTGTGCCTCCCCAGACATATTCGACTTTGATGTCGCGCAGTTGGGGATAGACTTCGATCATGCCAAGGCGCAAAATTTCTGCGCTCTTCCGAATTGTGTGGCCACTTTCAGGAAAGAAAGCAGCTCGTCCGCCAAACAACATGCGGTTGTCGGGAGTGAGCCGGTAGTAATAAAGATAGTGCTTGGAATCGTAGATTTGACGATTGCGCGGGCTGAGTTCGCGGGCCAACGCTTCTGGGAGAACTTCGGTCGCAATGATGTACGACCCAATGGGAATCACTTTTTTTCGCAGCGCGGGGGTGGCTGAACCCGTATAACCGCTGGTGCCGATAAAGACGCTGCGTGCCCAGGTTTTTCCTCGGGAGGTGTTCAGCCGGAAACCGGGCGCGCCGTCGAGCGTTTCGCGCTGAATATTCTGCAGCCGCGTCTGCTCGCTGACTTGGGCGCCAGCGCGGACTGCGGCTGCGCCGAGTCCGGCTACGTAGCGAGCGGGGTTTAGTCCGGCTGAAACTTCGTCGACCATGCCACCGTAGTAAATGCTAGAACCGATCTCGCCATGGAGTTGATCGCGCGGCACCACGCTCAATTGGTGATTGAATTCGCGTGCGATCACCTCAACCTGCCGAGCATAGTCATCGAAGTGCGCTTGCTTGCAGGCGACTTCGAGATGGCCGCAGCGGCTGAAGTCGCACTCGATAGCTTCGTTCTTCACGATGGCCTCGACTGTGTCGATTGTCTCCAGGGAAGCGGCGTACATGCGGCGCGTAAGGTCGCGGCCGTATGTTGAGATAAGTTGATTGACACCGAGTTTCAGACCGGTCAGCACCATGCCGCCGTTTCGTGAACTTGCACCCCAGCCGATGGTCTCCGATTCCAGTACGACGACTTTTGCTCCGCGTTTCGCAAGTGACAGCGCAGCGGAAAGGCCCGTAAATCCCGCGCCGACGATGGCGACGTCAGCGCGCTCTGGCAACGGCTCGGCCGAGCCGGCCGACATCTGGACGGTGGTTAGCCAGTAGTTGAGTTCCCGTGGCATGTTGGAAAAGAACTTAAACCCAGAGCAGGCCGCAACGGTTCAGGCTTTTTGTCGAGGCCCTGATAGTCGACGCCATGATAAACGATCAAGTCTCAGCTACAGTACCGCTGTCTCGTGAATCGTCCGCCCTTCCGCAAATCGCGAAAAGTTTAGGAGAGACGCATCGATCAGATCCGTCTCGCCGGTCAGAATCAAATCGCTGAGAATCTTTCCGGTGGCGGGCGAGTGCATCACGCCGTGTCCACTAAAGCCATTGGCGAAAAAGAAGCCGGGCACGTCAGGCGATTCACCGAGAATCGGATGATGATCTGGCGTCATTTCGTAAAGTCCAGCCCAGGCGCGCTTGGGATTGACGGCGACATTCTCGAAGACGGGAACGCGGTCTGCCGCACGAATCAGGATCTTCTCCACGAAGCTCGGATCGAAATCAGTTTTATACCCTGTTGTCTCGTCGGGATCGTTCCATGCCAGCAAAAATCCCCGGCCCTCGGGCCGGAAGTGGAATCCGGTAGACATGTCGATGATCATCGGGGCAGTGCGTGGAAATCGATCGAAAGGCTCCGTCGGAACCAGCATGCGACGCAACGGTTCGACGGGAAGATCGATGCCAACCATCTCCGCAATCGAAGCAGCCCACGCTCCCGCGCAGTTCACGACTGTTGGCGTCGAGACGGTATCGCGGGTGGTAGCAACTTCGAAGCTCCCGTCTTTGCGGCGGATTCCAGTCACGCTGGCACTCTTCCAGAGTGAGGCTCCATGATCGCCGGCCCAAGTCATCAATCCAACCATGGCGCTGTAGGGATCGACAAATCCGTCGCTCGAACAGAAACTACCGCCAACAATGTCGTCGCCACGGAGTTGCGGAAAGAGCTGGCGAATCTCGTCCCCGGAAATGATTCGCGCATCTCGTAGTCCCATGGCTACCTGCTTTTCGTAGTTCGTGCGCAGGAAGGCCATGTGCTTCTCGTGCGTTGCACAGAAAAGATATCCCTGGGGACGGTAATCGCAGGGATGACCAAGCCGCTCTTCGAAGCTCGCATAAAACGGAATCGAGTAAAGCGACATCTGGATGTTGACCGGCGTGGAAAATTGCGCTCGCACACCGCCCATACTCTTGCCGGTTGATCCCTTGCCCTGTGCGGATTCGCGCTCAATGACGAGCACATTCTTGCAGCCAGCGGCGGTCAGGTGGTAAGCAATGCTAGAGCCGACGATCCCCCCGCCAATCAAAACTACGTCTGCGGTGTGCATTTTTATTTGTCGCGCATACCAGGCAGGCTACCGCGAAGCGCGTCAAGAAGTTGCCGCAGCCCAACCAACTCGAATTAGCAGCAGAAGGAACCACCATCCAAAGACGATGGCGAAAGCGGTGCCGCGTTTGACCTTGCTGATGCAGGTAATGCCAATCGCAACCAAAATCATCGTCCAGATGCTGAAAACGTCGAGCGACGTGAGCAAAGTGCGCAGTACTGGAGAACCGCTCGGATCCAGAAAATATCCAGGATTGGTAGCGGCGGGATTCTCAAGATTAAAAGCGTCGCTGCTAACCCCCGCCATGAGCGACAGCATTGCCAGAAGCGACATGATCAGTTCCGGCAGACGGCTGTATACCACCAGCGCGAACAGCGTCTTAAATTTCACATCGGCGTTCGCGCCAAACTTGATGGACGCAAACAGAACGCCCGTCAAGATTGCGTAAATGATGAGCGCAACGACGGGAATGCCATACGAAACGATTCTGGTCGCAACCGCCTGTCTCCTCATGGCCAGCTCGCGTTGGTCGGCCGGTAGGCGCTCGATCCGATCCGCCTGCTTCGGTTGCAACTGGATGAGATTGTCTGCGACCTTGCGAAAGCCGACCTTCTGGTCGACCACATAGACAAACAACGTGGAAACAATCACGATGATCAGGAAAGGCGCCCACCAGTTGGCGCTTCTCCTGAGATCGGTGAAAGTCTTACTGGGCGCGGAGAAAGTGTTCAACAGCCGGCGCCCTTCGGACAGCGGAGCCACTTCACGGTCGGGAACCTGGGAAATTTGCGGTTGTTGGGCAGGCGCGGAAGGGTTGCTAGCCATGTCTTCTCCTCCGAACAGGAAGAGATTGTAGTTTCCCGCCGCCGTAATAACAACAGGAGTGATCGGAGAGGCTAGGATGCGGCCATTTCTGGCGTGGCCGCTAACAATTTGCGCGTGTAGTCATGCTGCGGAGAAGATGTGATCTGTTCCGCTGCTCCGACTTCAACAATTTTGCCCCGGTACATCACCGCGATGCGCGTCGAGAGGTAGCGAACCACGGGCATGGAGTGCGAAATAAACAGATACGTCAAACCGAAATCGCGCTGTAGTTGTTGGAGAAGGTTGACGATCTGCGCTCCCACGCTCACGTCGAGAGCCGAAACCGGTTCGTCGGCAACAATGAACTTGGGCCGTAATGCCAAGGCGCGAGCGATGCCAATGCGCTGCCGCTGCCCTCCCGAAAACTCGTGCGGGTAACGGGACATCGCGGATTCGTCCATGCCGACTGCGCGCAGGAGTTCGGCGACGCGCAGTTTGCGGCCGTCGCGGCTGAGTTTTTCGGCCATGGCACTTTCATGCAGAATGAGCGGTTCAACGATCACGTCCTCCACCCGGTAACGCGGATCGAGGGAGCCAAATGGATCTTGAAAGATGATCTGCATGCCGCAACGAAGTCGACGCAGCTCCGAACGGGATGCGTTGATCAGGTCAACGCCATCAAAAATGAGATTCCCGGAAGTCGGCTCGATGAGACGGAGGATCAGACGTCCCAGCGTGCTTTTGCCCGAGCCGGATTCGCCTACCAAGCCGAGAGTTTCTCCTTCTCGAATATCGAGCGAGACATCGTCCACTGCGCGCACTACTCCTCCCGAGCTGCCACCGAATGGGGACTCCGAGAGATGAAAGACTTTCGCGAGATTGCGAACTTCGACTAGAGCCACGAATCACCGTTCTGGAAATTTCTGCCGTTGCGTTCCGATTTCAGAATAGGAAACGACACACTGCATTCAGCCGGCGATCATCGGAACCGCCGCTAGCGCAGCCACCATGCCAATGGTACGCGTCCGGCTGAAGTGCTCGTGGAGAAAAATGCGTGCCAGGATCACTGTAACCGCGGGATAGAGCGAACTAATTACCACGGCGCTGTCGAGTCGTCCGATCTGCCCCGCCCGGATAAACGCTGCACTGCCGGAAATATCGAGGATGCCAGCAACCACGGCAATCCCCAGCACGGGCGCAGGGATCGCGCGGATATGCTTTCCGAATACAACGAAAGCTGCGGTTATGAGGAAGGAGGCGCACCGCGAGACGGCAGCGATCCACAACGTCGACGCATCCCCTGCACGGTGAATACAAAGGTAAAAACCAGCAAAGCCAATTCCGCACAGAACAGCCGTACCTAATCCCTCGGGACGGCCTAGCGCGCCTTCTGTCCGTGAGATGAGCCACACCCCAACGCCCGCCAGAATAAAACCAACGATGTGACGAGCACCGGGTAGACCTCCCTGGAATGCCGTGACAATCGTCGGGATTGCTGCACTTAGAACTGCGGCGACGGGAGCGATCAGCCCCATGTTTCCACCGGACAGTGCGCGATAAAAAAAGACGAGCGCCAAGCCGCCGAGTAATCCGGCGATGGCCGACCAAACTAAACTCGCACGTCCCGGAAACGAAGCGTGCATCATCAGAGCCAACGCGCCGACTACGACCATGCCGCTGAGGTGTACGACAGCGGTGAACAGGAACGCGTTCGCCCGCCGAGCGCCTAATCCGCCTAAAAAATCGCTGGCGCCCCAGACGCCGACTGCAGTGAGGCCATACGCAGCGGGAATATATTGAGTCACAAAGGGCATTGGGAGTGTTGAGATTAGCACGCGGTTCAGAACGAGCGCGGGAACAACAGCATTGCGCGCGGATGAAAACGGCTATCGCCGCGGCTTTGCCCCGTATTGACTGAACGATCCCACGGCCAAAAACGCAAGTCGCTCCAAGAGAACTAAGCCGTCACGGTCTCGGGCTGTGCTTTGCCGGCTAGCAACTGCCGCAGGACGAACTGCAGTATGCCTCCGTTGGCGTAGTAGAGAGCTTCCTGCGGAGTGTCGATACGCACCACGGCTTGAAATTCTGCGGACCGGGCGCCCTTTACGCGCACTGTAATTTTGCGACCGGAGGAGAAGTTCTCGACAAGTTGGCGGATCCCGGAGATCTCAAATACCTCTTCGCCCGTTAAGCGCAGCGTGTCGGCATTTTCGCCTAGTAGAAATTGCAAGGGCAAGATGCCCATGCCGACGAGGTTCGAGCGGTGAATTCGTTCGTAGCTTTCGGCAATGACGGCGCGAACTCCGAGCAACCGAGGGCCCTTGGCTGCCCAATCTCGCGAAGATCCAGAACCGTATTCTTTACCGGCAAGAATCACGAGCGGCGTCTTCTCGGCGGCGTACTTTTCGGACGCTTCGAAAATTGACATCTCCGTGCCATCCGGCAAGTGACGCGTGAAACCACCTTCTGTATTTACCATCTTGTTGCGCAGACGAACGTTGGCAAACGTACCGCGCACCATCACTTCGTGATTGCCGCGACGCGACCCGTACGAATTAAAATCGGCGGGCTGCACGCCGTGCTCAATCAGATATTTTCCTGCTGGACCATCTTTCTTAATCGAACCGGCAGGAGAGATGTGGTCCGTGGTAACGCTATCGCCTAGAACCGCCAGGACGCGTGCGCCGGTGATGTCTTCGATGGATGAAGGTTTAAGGTTCATGTCATCAAAGTAAGGAGCCTGCCGAATGTAGGTCGAATTGTCTTCCCAGGCGTAGGTCTCGCCTTTCGGGACGGGCAACCCACGCCAGCGTTCGTCTCCGGAATAGACTTCCGCATAACTCTTGCGAAACATCTCGGAGTTAATGGCGCTCGCCATCGTCTGCTCGACTTCCTGCTGCGACGGCCAGATATCCGCGAGGTAAACTGGCTTGCCATCTTTGCCGTTTCCAACGGCGTCCTTGCGCAAATCAATGTCAATGCGGCCAGCTAGCGCGAAGGCCACCACTAGTGGAGGCGACATCAGATAGTTCGCACGGACTTCAGAGTTGATTCGCCCTTCAAAGTTGCGATTGCCGGAGAGGACCGAAGCGACGACCAGATTCTTGTCTTCAATTTCTTTTGAAACCTCGACTGGCAGGGGACCAGAATTTCCGATGCAGGTGGTGCAGCCGTAGCCCACAATGTGGAACTTCAGCTTCTCCAGATAGGGCATCAGCTCGGCTTTTTGTAGATAGTCGAGAACAACCTTCGAGCCGGGAGCCAAAGAGGTCTTCACGGTTGCGGGCACCTGCAGTCCACGCTCGACGGCCTTCTTCGCCAGAAGTCCGGCGGCAATCAGCACCGAAGGATTCGAAGTATTCGTACAGCTTGTAATCGCCGCAATGACCACGCTGCCGTGACGCAGGCCCTTGCCATTCCCCGCAATGTGCTCATGGACATTCGGATCTTCCACCCCAACCGCCGTGGGATTTCCGCCCTCCTGTTCCCAACTGTTGACTTGCTTGCGAGCAGCGTCGGATGGAGCTGCGGCCGCGGCCTTCGTCTTCGGCTTGATCAGCGAGGGCAACGCCTGGGCAAACGATTCTCCCGCCTTTGACAACACAACTCGATCCTGGGGACGCTTCGGTCCAGCGAGACTTGATTCGACGGTGGCCAGGTCGAGGCTTAGCAGTTCGGAGTATTCCGCCTCTGCTGTGTGCGCATCGTGGAAAAGGCCCTGTTCGCGCGCATAGGCCTCAACCAGCGCGATCTGCTCTGAGTTGCGTCCGGTGAGTTGCAGGTAGCGCAAGCTTTCTTTGTCGATTGGAAATATGCCGCAGGTCGCGCCATATTCTGGTGCCATGTTGGCGATCGTCGCACGGTCGGCGAGAGGCAAGTCTTGCAGTCCAGGCCCAAAGTATTCGACGAACTTTCCTACTACGCCGTGCTTGCGAAGCATTTCGGTGATCGTAAGGACGAGATCAGTGGCCGTCGCACCTTCTGGCAAGCGTCCTGTGAGTTTCACGCCAACAACCAGCGGAATTAGCATTGATACTGGCTGCCCGAGCATGGCCGCCTCGGCTTCAATGCCGCCCACTCCCCAACCCAGCACGCCGAGTCCGTTGACCATGGTCGTATGCGAATCGGTGCCAACCAGCGTATCGGGATAGGCCGTGCGCTTGCCGCCCTCCTCGTGGACGAAAACGACGCGTGCCAGGTATTCGAGGTTCACCTGGTGAACAATTCCGGTATCGGGTGGAACGATGGCGAGATTGCGAAAACCTGTCTGGCCCCAGCGCAAGAAGGCATATCGTTCTTTATTGCGCTGAAATTCAAGCAGCGCATTCACATCGAAGGCGTTGGACGATCCGAATTCATCGACTTGCACGGAATGATCAATCACAAGTTCGGCCGGCTGCAGTGGATTAATGAGTTTGGGATCGCCGCCCAGACGCTTCATGGCGTCACGCATGGCGGCAAGATCGACCACTGCCGGAACGCCGGTGAAATCCTGCAAAAGAACACGGCTGGGGGTGAAAGCAATTTCCTTCTCGGGCTTCGAATTCTTGTTCCAGGCGGCGAGGGCGCGAATTTCTCCTTTGGTAACGTTGCGCCCATCTTCGGTACGCAATAGGTTTTCCAGCAGGATGCGCAATGAGAACGGTAGATGCTTTGTCGAGATGCCCTGCTTGTCGAGGGCATCGATCCGATAAAGTTCATATTCCTTATTGCCGACTTTGAAATTAGAGCGGGCGCCGAAGCTATTCAACGACATGATGGCCTTCCTTCACGAGCTTCGCAGGAGCGAAGTGGGGTGTCCAAGAGAACCTATTAGTGTAATCGGTTTCGAGGGCCCGTGTGGAGTCGCGGGCCGGCTATATGTCATACCGATGGCTGTTTGGGAGGGCCGAACTCGGAAGCTAACTTTTCACTTTGCCCGCAGCAGAAGAACGGGGGCGCTGATATTGTGCTGGACCCTGCTGGCAGTCGTTCCGAGAAAGACGTCGGCAAGAAACCGATGTCCGTGTGTACTCATGGCGACGAGATCGCATCCTTTTTGCTGGACCCATTTGATGATTTGATCCGCGGGCTCGCCGTAGGAGAGCTCGGCTTGCGCCGGGATGCCGGCCGATTCAAATTCCGCCTGCACCTTCTTTAGATAAGCAGTGTCTTCGGTGATTTCAGCGCTGACCGCGTCTGGGCCGTAGGTGCGAGCTGCCCATCCGTCGGCCACGTGCAATAGAACCAAGCGGCTATGCGCTAGCTTGGCGAGCTGTTTAATGTGCTCGATGATCGGACGGTCGGTCGGAGTTCCGTCTAGTGTCACTAGAATCGTGTCGTACATAATTATCCCGTTGGTCGCCGGTCGGGTTTATCCGCCAGCCACGACGTGCCAGGCAGCTTTCAATGAGTCCGGTATGCCGTAGACATCCATGACGGTGATCAGAATAGCACTGCCCCAACCGGTGGCCAGAAGAAACCAGCCGTTCTTCCAACTCCCCATCCGCTTGCCCGAACTCGTGAAGTGAAGGAGCGGGAACATCGCAAACGGGAGCTGTAGAGCCAACACTACCTGACTGAGCGTGAGCAGGTCGGTGACGCTGCTGTCGCCGCGCAAACCGATAATGAAAACTGCCGGCAGGATTGCGAGCGTACGGGTAATCAGCCGGCGTACCCAGGGCTTGATGCGCCAGTGCATGAAGCCTTCCATCACCACTTGCCCCGCGAGCGTACCCGTGATGGTGCTGCTTTGGCCGCTGGCCAGAAGAGCAACCGCAAATAGCGTGCTTGCGGCCGTTGTGCCCAGTAGCGGAGCTAGCGTTAAGTAAGCAATCCGAATCCAATCGCTATCGGCGCTGAACTTAACCAGGTGGCCCCCGGACGCAACCACACTGTCTTTTCCGAAAAAGACCATCGCAGCCAGCACGAGGATGGCGGCATTCACGAAAAAGGCGATCGTCAGGGCCGCAATCGAATCGATGGTGTTGAAGCGAATCGCGCTTCGCACGGAGGGTTCGTCTTTTTGCAGCTTGCGGCTTTGCACCAAAGCGGAGTGCAAATATAAGTTGTGAGGCATCACGGTCGCACCGATGATGCCGATCGCGAGATACAAGAGTCCGGCTTGCCGGATATGCGGCGAAATCAGCGCTCGCCCCATCTCCAGAAAACTGGGTTGGGTCTGCGGGAGAACAAAAATCTCTATAAAATAACAGACCGCGATGGTCGCAATTAACAAGAGAACAATCGCTTCGATCGTTCGCATCCCAAAACGCTGTAAAGCCAGCAACAAGAGCACATCGAGGCCTGTGATAATGACAGCCCAAAGCATCGGAATATGAAACATCAGGTTGAGCGCGACGGCGCTCCCTAATACTTCGGCCAAGTCACACGCGCCGATGGCGACTTCGCTCATCAGCCAATTGGGCCATCGCGTCCACTCGGGATACCAGTCACGGCAGCATTGAGCGAGATCTTTCCCCGTTACCACTCCTAGTCGCGCCGAAATCACCTGCATGAAGATGGCCATGAGACTGGCAAGCGCAACTACCCACAAAAGTCCGTACTTGAACTGAGCGCCGCTTTGCAGGTCGGTGCCCCAATTGCCTGGGTCCATGTAGCCGACGCTGACGAGAATCGCGGGACCGACAAATGCGCGCCACAGCTGCCAGAAGCCGGCCTGATGATGGGGCACATCGATGGAACTGTGCACATTTTCCAGCGAAACGTGGCCGCCACTACGAGAGTCGGGCGGCGGGGAGTGCGTACCCGCAGTTTTTGTTTCCGCGTCTTTTTGCTTCTCGCTCATCCTTCAGACTTCCGATTCGACACTTTGGTCAGTATGTGTGTCAACTGCAGTATATCCCCAGACATTAACAATAGTTAATTAGGCAAGATGGGAAGAGCTCACGGAAACCCACACCTTGTCTGCCGCCGGGCGGCCGAGAACCACGGTACGTGCCGCGGTCTGGATCGACAGAGTCTTGTCGTAATTGCGCTCGAGCAATTTGAGCTTCGCGCCCGGTCGAATGCCGCGAGCTTCGAGAAACTCCAACAGGTGCCGGTCGCGTTCGTAGATTCCGCTTACAACGAAGCTCTTTCCGATCTCAGCCTCCGACAGCAACAGGAGTCCGCGCCGGCGTCGACTCGCGGGGCTCTCCATTTCGGTCAAGTTGCCGTGTGGACACGCGACTCCTCGACCCAACTTAGCAAGCAGCAGAGCTTCAAAATCCGGTGAAACCGCATGTTCCAGACGTTCGGCCTCGTCATGCACCTTGTACCACTCCATCCCGAAGATTTCAGCAAGCATGCGCTCGATCAGATGGTGGCGAATCGTCAGTTTGCGGGCAATCTTCTTTCCCGCAGCCGTCAGGCGAACGTGCCCATCGGTATTGACACGGACCAGCCCGTCTTTCTTCAAACGACGAACGGCCATGGTTACCGCCGGCGGCGAAACTTGAAGCCAGTGCGCTAGCGTCGCCGAAATGACGGATTCGCCCTCGCTCTCCGCCTCGAGAATCGCCTTGAGATAATCTTCTTTGGAGACCGTAATCACGTGAACCATATTATACGGCGATGTGTTAATTATGGTTAATTTAGAATCGCTTCTTCCCGTTTCCGTATACTGGCAGTGCCGAAGTCGGTGCGGAAGCGCAGGTCAAGGTTCGGTGTTCACTTGGAACGGTCGCAGCAATGCGGGAGGTTTTCTACCACACTCCGTTTGACATCATCTTCGCCCGCCCCTACCCTTAAATGTTTCCACTATGAAGGTCCTCGTTATCGGCAGTGGTGGACGTGAGCATGCCTTGGTCTGGAAGTTGAGGCAGTCGCCGCGAGTCACCAAAATCTACTGCGCGCCCGGCAACGGCGGCATCGCGGACGAGGCGGAGTGTGTCGCCGTCGAGGTAAAGAGCCTGGACTCCATGGTCGCGCTCGCCAATAGAATTCAGCCAGACCTCACCATCGTGGGGCCCGAATTGCCTTTGATGCTCGGAGTAGTCGACGAATTCACCCGGCGCGGATGGCGTACATTCGGCCCGACGCAAGCCGCAGCGCAGCTCGAGAGCAGTAAGAGCTTTGCCAAGGAATTCCTTCAACGTCACCACATTCCCACTGCACGCTACGCAATTTGTGATTCCGCCGAGCAAGTGCGGGATGCGCTGCCCCACTTCCACACTCCGATCGTGGTAAAGGCCGACGGTCTGGCCGCGGGCAAGGGTGTGGTCATCGCAAAGACCAAGGACGAAGCCGCGACCGTCGCGAACGAGATGCTAAGCGGCCGAATGCTAGGCGAGGCCGGGGCTCGCGTTGTGCTGGAGGAATTCTTGCAAGGGGATGAACTCTCGTTTCTCGTTGTGAGCGATGGAGAGCGAGTTGCACCGCTCGTCGCCGCGCAAGACCACAAGCGCGTCGGCGACGGCGATACGGGCCTCAACACGGGAGGGATGGGAGCCTATACGACCCTCGCAATCATCGATGACCAGATGCGTGACTGGCTCCTCACTCACGTCGCGCGTCCTGTCGTTGCCGGGATGAAAGCGGAAGGTGCGGAATATAAAGGCGTCCTTTATTGCGGGCTGATGATGACCGCGCGCGGCCCTATGGTTCTCGAGTTCAACTGCCGATTCGGCGATCCCGAGACGCAACCCATCCTGATGCGCCTAGAAAGCGATCTCGTCGAGGCGCTTGAAGCATCGATTGATGGTCGCACCAGCGACGGCGACTTTAAATGGTCGAACGATGCTGCGATTTGCGTGGTGATCGCTTCGGGTGGATATCCCGAGGCCTACGAGGCAGGAAAGAAGATCACCGGTCTCGACGAAGCCGCGAAGCTGAGCGGAGTGAAAGTGTTTCACGCCGGTACGTCGAAGAGAGGCGAGGATTTCTACACCGCCGGCGGACGGGTTCTCGGTGTCACATCGCGGGCTGAAACATTAGAAACAGCCGTACAGCACGCCTATGAAGCGTGCTCGATGATAGGCTTTGATGGTGCCCACTATAGGAAGGACATCGCAACGCGGGCGCTGAAAAAGAATTAGGCAAGTCATCAACTATTTCCATTAACAAGGACGGAAGAAACGCCATCATGAGCAATCCAAAGGTTTCCATCGTAATGGGCAGCGACTCTGATCTGGAGATTATGCGGGAGACCAGCAAGGCTCTCGATGAATTCGGAATTGCCTACGAAATCGACGTTACCTCAGCTCATCGATCGCCCGACCGCACCGCCGATTATGCGCGCAAAGCCGCGCAGCGCGGAATTCGCGTAATTATCGCGGGGGCTGGGGGAGCGGCGCACCTTGCGGGAGTGATCGCGGCGCACACAACCTTGCCGGTGATAGGCGTCCCCATCCCATCGACCTCTCTTCAGGGCATGGATTCGCTTCTGGCAATCGTCCAAATGCCGGCGGGCATTCCGGTAGCAACTGTCGCCATCGGAAGGCCGGGCGCCACCAATGCCGGGATTCTGGCCGCGCAGATTTTAGGTGTCGCGGATGCCGGCATCGCGAAAAAACTGGAAGATTACAAACTGAAACTCGCCCGCGGCGTGGAAGAAAAATCAAAGAAACTCAATGCGGCGATGGAAGAGTAACCGAAACCGCGAATGCGAATGTATGGCCGCAAGGCTAGATTATTTCTGAATCCGTAGAGGCCTTCCCTGAAGAAGCTACGCTTCGTGATATCGCTCCCGAACGAGAACAGTTATCAGCATGAGCAGGCTACGTCTGCCACCGAGACCGCTCATCGGATCGGGGCTGAAGTACAGATTCTTTACGCGAACAACGACGCGGTCACCCAGAGCCAACAGGTATTGGAAATTATTCAGTCGCGCTCTGGTGCTCCGCCTGACGCAATCTTATTTGAGCCTCTCACCACGACAGGGCTGGTGCGCGCTGCCGAAGCCGCGGTGACGGCTGGCATCGGATGGGTCGTACTGAACAGCGACGTGGACTACCTTGATCGTCTTAGAACCAGTTCCAAAGCCCCTGTCTTCGGCGTCACCCGCGATCACACCGAAATCGGACGCATTCAGGGACGGCAGTTTGCTGCTCTGCTGCCGAATGGCGGAACAGTCCTATATGTCCAGGGTCCGGCCAACAATTCTGCTGCGTTGCAACGAACGATCGGCATGGAAAGTACAAAGCCCTCTAACATTCTGATCAAAGGTCTGCGGAGCACGTGGGAAGAGGCGAATGCGTGCCAAGCCATAACTTCTTGGTTGTCTCTTTCTACCAGCCGTGCGAGTTCGATCGACGTTGTGGGCTGCCAGTACGACGGGATTGCAAAGGGGGCCAGAAAGGCATTCGAAAATCTTCCAGATCGGGAAGAACGCGAGCGATGGCTCAGGGTACCGTTCACAGGAGTGGACGGGCTGCCCAAAGAAGGAAGGGCCTGGGTTGATCACGGAATCCTGACAGCCACCGTGGTATCGCTGACCACGACTCAAGTCGCCATACAGATGCTCGTCCAGGGGATTTCAAGCGGGAAACAACCGCCGATTCGCACCTTGATCGAGCTGACCTCGTATCCGTCACTGGAAAAGCTGTCGGCGTCTGGACGGTCAAAAGCGCCAATCAAGTAAAGCGGCTACAGCTCCAAATTCTTCAGATACTCTCGAAAATCGCCGCCCAAATCCTTGCGTTTCAAGGCGAACTCAACCGTAGCTTTGAGGAAGCCAAGCTTATCTCCCGTATCGTGGCGCCGACCTTCATAGACGTAGGCGTACATTTTTTCGCGCTGCAGCAGTCCGCGCAGCCCATCGGTCAACTGCAACTCGCCACCTGCACCGGGTTTAATTTCAGAAAGAGTTTCGAAAACCGTGGGTGTCAGAATGTAGCGCCCGATCACGGCAAGATTTGAGGGAGCATCTTCGAGCTTGGGTTTTTCCACGAGATCCAGGACCTCGAAGAGCTTCCCACCAGAACCCTCGACCTCTTTTGCCTTGATAACGCCATAGGAAGAAATCGCAGGTCCTTCGACGACTTGGGTTGCGATCACGGAACACTGCTTCTCGTCGAACACGTCCATCAGTTGCTTCAGTACCGGTACTTTCGCGTCGATCACGTCATCGGCCAACAACGTAGCAAAGGGCTCGTCACCGATTAATTCGCGCGCCGTGAGCACGGCGTGTCCCAGGCCGAGTGCCTCTTTCTGACGCACGTACGCTACAAAGATCATGTCCGAAATTTGGCGCACGATCTTCAACAAATCGTGCTTGCCTTTTTCTTCGAGCATCTTCTCTAGTTCGTAGCTGACGTCGAAGTGATCTTCGATCGCGCTCTTGCCGCGCCCGGTGATCATAATGATCTGATCGCATCCCGCCGCCAACGCTTCTTCCACGCCATACTGAATGATTGGCTTGTCTACCAAGGGAAGCATTTCTTTGGGCTGCGCTTTGGTGGCGGGAAGAAAGCGGGTGCCCAATCCAGCCGCGGGGAAAATCGCCTTGCGGACTTTGCGGGTTTTGCGCCGGTCGCCTTCGGTTCGTCGCTCGTTCGTCGGGTTGTTCGTCATGATTATCGAGAAGTCTTTCAATAACGGCATTTATACTTCGCGCGCTGCTTCTTGCCGCGCTTCTAATTCTTCGAGTAGATCGCGCAGGGTTTGCAGGATCCCTCCGGCGCTGTCGATCTTGATCGAAAATTTGAGCGTCCCATCCGGAGTAAACTGCGTTCCACGCTGCGAAGCTACGAACCGTGCCAGTTTCCCCGGATCTATCGCCGCATTGGGGCTGAACTTGATACTTACAAACTCGCGTTTGCGCTCAATCGCATTTGCGCCCACCCTCATCGCCTGCAACTTCAATGCAGCATAATCAAGCAGATTTCGAACCGCGTTCGGTGTCTCGCCGTACCGGTCTGTAAGTTCTGAACGCACATCTTTCAGTTGCGAATCCGTCTCCACTCCAGCAACTCGCTTGTACATCCGCAGCCGTTGATTCTCCTCTTTGATGTAATCGGACGGAATACGGATGTTCAGCCCCAAATTAAGTTGGATCTCCGTAACCTCGGTGCCAGCCTCGCCTTTCATCTCACGCACAGCGCGCTCCAACATCTGCGTGTAGAGTTCAAACCCGACGGCCTCGATGTGGCCGCTCTGCTCGCCGCCCAAGAGGTTTCCCGCGCCCCGCAGTTCCAGATCAAGCGCGGCAATCTTGAAACCGGCCCCCAAGTCAGAAAATTCCTTCAATGCCGCAAGCCGGCGTCGCGCGATCGGAGTCAATTCGATCTCCGAGGGCAGCAGCAAGTATGCGTACGCCCGCCGGTTTGAGCGGCCCACCCGTCCGCGTAGCTGATACAACTCCGATAGTCCCAGCCGGTCGGCGCGATTGATCAGGATGGTGTTGCACAGCGGAATATCGAGCCCGTTCTCAATAATGGTGGTTGAGACGAGGATATCGGCTTCGTGATGCATGAACTTCAGCATCACTTTTTCCAGTTCGCCCTCACCCATCTGACCGTGCCCCACCAGAATGCGGGCGTTCGGAACCATAGTTTGAATCTTCGCCGCAATTTCGAAGATCGTCTCGATCCGGTTATGGACGAAATAAACCTGTCCGCCTCGATCCAGTTCCTGTTCGATGGCAGACTGAATCAACTTCTCATCCCAGTTGGCGACCACGGTCTGAATCGCCATGCGATCCTTCGGCGGAGTTTCGATCACGCTCATGTCGCGCAGCCCCACAAGCGACATGTGAAGGGTGCGCGGAATCGGCGTCGCCGACATGGTGAGAACATCTACTTCGGTGCGGATTTGCTTGATGCGTTCCTTGTGCCGCACACCGAAGCGTTGCTCCTCGTCCACCACCAGCAGACCCAAATCAGCAAACTTCACGTCTTTTGAAAGCAGCCGATGAGTTCCGATCAGAATATCCACTTTCCCGGCTTCCACTTTCTGCAACACTTCCTTGACTTGCTTAGGAGTGCGGAAGCGGCTCACCATCTCAACCGTCAGCGGAAACGGCGCAAACCGCTGCTTGAAATTCTCGTAGTGCTGGAAAGCGAGTACGGTGGTAGGGGCGAGCACAGCGACCTGCTTGTTGTCGCTTAAGGCTTTGAAGGCGGCCCGCATCGCAACTTCGGTTTTGCCATAGCCAACGTCGCCGCACAGCAGGCGATCCATTGGAAGCTGCGATTCCATGTCGCGCTTCACGTCAGCGATGGCCTGCGCCTGGTCTTCCGTCTCGGTGAATTCGAACGAGTCTTCAAACTCCTTCATCCACTCCGTGTCGGCCGGAAACACGTGGCCGCGTGCCGCTTGTCGCTGCGCATAAAGCTTGATCAGTTCATCCGTCATGTCCTTCATCGCCTTGCGGACGCGGGCCTTGGTCTTGCCCCAAGCCTGCGTGCCGAGATGATTCAGGACGGGTTTCGCACCCTCGGCCGAACGATATTTCTGTACCAGATCGAGGCGAGTCAGCGGAACATAGAGCCGCGCCGCATCGGCGTACTCAAGCACCATGAACTCCGCCGCGCCGTCACCCTGGTTGATTTCCTTGAGACCGTGATATTGCCCAATTCCGTGCTCGACGTGAACCACGTAATCGCCAACCTGCAAATCGCGAAAATCTGAAAGAAATGCCGAGACTTTCGATTTCTGCCGCTGCGGTCGCGCCGCCACCAAATCCGATTCGTCGAAGAGGTCGCGCGCGCCAAAAATCGCGAGGTGGGCTTCCGGCAGAACGAAGCCGTCCGGAAGATAAGCTTTCACGAGAGTGGTGGTGAGCACATCGCCCGCAAAGTACGAGGTTTCGTCCGCGTAGCTTTCGCCACTCCGAGTGCGGCTTCCCAAGCGATACGAAGCGTTGTATTCGGTGAACATGTCGGCGAGGCGCTCAACTTCTCCCGTGTTCGGAACCGCGAGAACGACCTGCGTCCCCGACCCAACGATTTTCTGTACTTCTTCGATCAGCGCGGGGACGGCACCGTGGAACCGCGTAACCGGCTGCGAAAGAATCGCCGCCTCGGGCTGTCCTTCGCGCGCCACCGACAGATACTCGAAGTCCGCTCCGGGCAGCGCCGCGGTCTTTTCACGCCAACTGTCGGGCGTCAAATAAAGATCGGACGGGCGCACCAGGTTCCCGATCTCGCTCCGCTCGTGGGCTTCTTCGATGCGCGCCCAAACCTTGCCGAGTTCTAAAGCCAAGGCTTCGGGTTCGTCGAGAATCACCTGCGCGTCCGGCAGCAAGCCAAAAACAGTTCGATCCGCGCCCGCTACCGGAGCATAGAACTCCCAGCCCGGGAAAACTCCCGCGCCCGAATCGCGCATCGCCTGCTCAACCACCTCGGCCGAGCCCGTAATTCGCTTTCCCGAAAGCCGCGCGTTGATCGAGCCCAGCAATTCTTCGGTGACTGGAGTTTCCGTCAAAGGCAGAAGCAGGGCCTCATCCACCGGGTTCGAGGATCGCTGGCTGGCAGGATCAAACTTGCGCATCGACTCGATTTCATCGCCAAAAAACTCAACCCGCACTGGACGGTCGGCTTCCGGCGAATAAACGTCGAGGATGCCGCCGCGCGCTGCATACTGCCCCGGCATTTCCACGACGTCGGTTGCGTTATAGCCAACCGTGTTCAGATGTTGCAGCAGTTTCTCCAGGTCGAAAGTCTCACCGCGACGTAAAACCCGCGCCAAGTCGGCATAGTACTCGGCGGGACGAAGCAGGATCGTGGTTGCCGTGACGGGCGCCACAACAATTGCGGCTCGACCCGAGGCGATCTTCCACAACGCGGTTGCCCGCTCTTCCTGAATTTCCGGATGGGGCGATAGATTCTGAAAAGGAAGCACGTCGCGAGCCGGCAGGCTCACGACGGAATCGGGATCCGCCGCCCCGGTTAATTCGCAGAATGCCCGCAAGATCGGCATCAGTTCTTCGGCAGCGCGATTGTCGGCCACCACAAGAACAAAAGGACGTTCCACCGTCCGGCGTAACAAAACAATGATCAGAGCTTTGGCAGCCGGAGAAAGTCCGGTCACACGAATCCGGCCCGCGCTCTCCCGGAGATGGGAGGCCGCACGCGTGAAGCCGGGGAGCAATTCAACCTCCGCGAAAACTTCGCGGACGAAAGGCAGAAGCATTACGCTCTGATTCTATCAAGCCGGGCGGAAACGGCGCTGAATCACAGCCCACCTGGCGGCATGGGTGTAGACTGTTTGCGATTTTCGAGGATCTTAACTATGCGCAGTCTTTCTCTATTCGTTCTGTTGTTTTGTGGTGCAGTTGCATTGGGGTACTGCCAGGAGAAGGCGTCAGCCCCGACCGACGATTCATCCAAGGCCCGCGTGTTTATCAGCGATAGCGAATCGTGGGAGACGGCGGGTGGCGGAGGTGGATCGCGAGGACACTACGGCGGTGGCTTTAGCGGAGGTGCTCGTCCCCAAACTGCAGAAATAATCAAGACCTTTGGTCAGCGCTGCCCGGACGTCATGGTTAATAACATCGCAGAGAAGACCGATTACATCGTCCTTCTAGATCACGAGGGTGGAAAGGGTGCTCTGCGACACAAGAACAAAGTAGCGGTCTTCGCTAGAGTCAGCGGAGATACGATCACGAGCAAATCCACTCTTTCGCTCGGCGGGTCTGTTCAGGACGCGTGCGAGGCCGTCACCAACGATTGGGCGGTACATGGTCCCGCCATGCGCGCGGCAGCAGCGGCCGCGTTGATTAAGACTAGTCCTGCCCAAATTCCGGTTTCTCCTGTCGTCGCCTCGGAGAAACAAACTAACGGGAAGTTGTCCGTGATCTCTGTCCCTGACGGGGCCGACATCGAGGTCGACGGCAGTTTCGTCGGAAACACGCCATCCGATGTGCAGGTACTGGAGGGCGACCACTCCGTTTCTGTAAAGAAAACTGGGTTCAAAAATTGGGAGCGAAAATTGAAGGTCACTGCGGGTAGCAACGTCCGCCTGAACGCGGAACTGGAGAAGACTGAGAGTCAGTAGCCGGCAACCTCGCTTCTTGAAGTTCCGCCATCGTCGCCGACCGGTGCCCGATAAAATCTGACCTCCGATGCTTTCATCCGCGCAACAACGGGCGCGTCAAACAAGTCGGCCCGCCCCCGCCATTGATACAGAGAGCCGATCCGGCGAACGTAGCCACCTCAAAACCGGCATCTCGAAGACGCTGATTCGTTTTTGAATTTTCTTCGATTGCCACCAGACGCTTGCGCCCGAGTGACAGCACGTTGCAGGCAAGCGTGTCGCGCTCGACCGGATCAATTTCGATCAGCCGAAACCCGCGGCCTTTCATGAGTTCAACCGTGTCCACGGTCAGCCACGGCAAATCCACGAGGATGGTCTGCTCATCCAGCATGCTTATGAGCGACATTAGATGCAGGCACGCCGACGGACCAGCCCCGTAAGGCAAGGGCGCCGACAACACTTCAATCTTCTTCGTCGGCCTTCCAGGTTTTATCTCGAACGACAGCAGCGCACGGATCTGCCCGATTCCCGAGCGGTTCGTGCGGTAGCCTTGCCCGATCAACAGAGTCTGCGCGTCAAGCCAGACAATGTCGCCGGATTCGCTTATCCCGGGCGCTTTGATCTCGCCCAGCACTGGGATTCCGAGCTGGCTGCAAAACGAAGCATGCGCCGCCGCCTCGGGCCGACGACTCTTCTTGCCAGGATTCATGAGTATCAGACCTAGATCGGTAGCCAGAGACGCGTCATGCGCGTAAACAGCATCCAGAGTGAGGAAGTCAGACGCTGGAAGAACAACCACCTCAGCGCCGCTTTCCCTTAGCAATCCGCAAAAGATCTCGTGCTGGCGTTGCGCCGTCGCGAAATCGGGAGTTCGCTGAAATCCCAGTTCCTGCCACGCTGCTGTTCTTGACGAATCATTCCATCCGGTATTGGCTGGCGGGCATACCATCACCCGCAGCAGATCGCCCGTCATGGAATGGCCGTTCAACTTTTCTCCAGTCATATCGTTATAAAGCGCGAGCTCAAGAGGAGATCTCCTTCCAACAATCGTCAATTGTCTCGCTCCAGAAATCTAAAGAATCATCGGCGCAAACGCAATCGCTCTGCCCCGGTAACCTACCTTATTGCTTGCCTAAACACCCCACTCTGATGTACATATCAGCGGTATCCCATCCTATCCACGTGCTCGAAGTTCAATTAGCTGGTGATAAACCGCGTAGTTTGACACCCGCCTTCCGCAGAATCATGTTGCGGAGGTCCCCAGGAGCTTTATGAAAGCGACAGTGCGTCTTTTTTGTTTCGCGGTCGTGTGTTTACTCGTTCGCCAATCCGCCTTTGGCCAAGCCGCTTCAACCGGCGACCTCCACGTCAGCGTGAAAGACCCCAAAGGCAGCGTCGTGACCAACGCGACGGTTGTCGTGCGAGATGTCGCAAAAGGCCTCGAACGCGTTGGCAGCAGCGACGGACAAGGCGGCTATAGCGTCCGCCAACTCTCTCCCGGTACTTATTCGGTTACCGTCGACGTACCCGGCTTTGCCAAGGCTGAGGCCAATGACGTCGCCATCACCGTCGGACAGATGGCAGACTTGCCAATCGCCCTCACGGTCGCCGGCGGCAAAGAAGTGATTGAAGTCAGCTCGCAAGCGGAACTCGTGGAAACTTCGCGCAGTTCCACCACCGACACCATCGGCCAGCGACGCATCGACAATCTCCCAATCAACGGCCGCAACTACATCAATTTCACCCTGACCGATTCGCAAGTGGTCCGCGACAACGCCCCGAACACCGGAGCCGCACCCACCTCCGGCCTAAACATGAGCGGACAACGCGCCCGCTCCAACCTCGTGAACGTCGATGGCGCCGATGCCACCGACAACTCCGTCAATGGCGTCCGCTCTACCGTCTCCCAAGAAGCCGTTCAGGAATTCCAGATCATTACCAACAGTTATGCCGCCGAATACGGACGCGCCTCCGGCGGAGTCGTCAACATCATCACGCGCTCCGGTTCGAATGACTTCCACGGCGACGTCTTTGGATATCTCCGCAATCGCAATTTTCAGGCCGTGAACCCCTTCAGCACTACGCCTGATCCCGCGTACACGCGTGTTCAAGGGGGCGCAGCTTTTGGCGGACCGATCAAGAAAGATAAAACGTATTACTACTTCTCTTATGAGGTTACGCGGCGTCACGAGACGGGATTCTCAAGCATTGGACAGGGCAATTTCGGCCTGACGCCGTTCGATACCTCACAAGTAGGTCTGCCCTACGGCGTGTTGCAGCTGACTCCGGATCAGATCGGCTTCTTGACCAATCCCACCGTACTTGGCGAGGAGCAAGCCAGTTCCGCTTACGCCACGGAAGTCGCGCAATACGCGATCCTAGCCGGGGCCTCGTCGGGCCAGGCAGTACAGGGGGTGTGGCCCACCGGTCTCGTGCAGGGGTTAACCGGAGGATTTCTTAACACGTGGGCAGGATTCCCAACCAGTTGTCTTCCACCAGGTCCTTGCGTTGCGGTACCGCAGTCTTATCAAACTCTTACTTCACAGGAAGGCAATTTCCCAGTCTTTGAGGGCACGAGCCTCTACTCTCTGCGAATTGATCACAACGTCAGCAATAGCAACCGCTTGACCTTCCGGGTCAACGCGAGTCCAAGTACTGTGACGGGTATCGAAGTCAGCGGACAAGATCAGCCCTTCGGCCAAAACGCCTATTCGCGCACCTCGCAACAGACGTATCGGGACGTGGCCGGGGTCGTGCAGGACACGTGGACGTTGGGCGCCAACAAGGTTAACGAATTCCGCTTTCAGTATGCCCGCCGCGGCTTATCGTATTTCTACAACACGAAAATTCCGGCTGGCGCCGATCCGGCCGTCAACATTCCCGGTTATGCCTATTTCGGACGCGAACCCTATTCTTATATTCAGCGCGTCGAAAACCGCTACCAGTTCACTGACAATTTTTCCTGGACACTTGGACGTCACGACACCAAGTTTGGCGGCGATTTCAATTATCTTCCAATCACTGCGACCTTCACCGTGAACTATGGCGGCGTGTATGACATCGGAGCCTCTAGCTCGTCAAGCCTCGGCTTCGTCAATCCCGCGCCTTCGCTGCTTCCTGGGTTTCCGGACCTCTCGCCGGTGCAATCCTATGGCGCTGGACTCCCTAGTGATTTCATTCAAGGAATTGGCAGTCCGAGCGACAGTTTCTCCAACAAGCCACTCGGCGTTTTCTGGCAAGACTCATGGCGCGCGCGCCCCAACCTCACGCTGAACTATGGCGTGCGTTACGATATCGAATTCCCTCCGCAGCTGAAAGCTCCTCAAGGGCTGGCGCTTCCCGCCTATAACGCCCTTGGATTGCAGAAGGGCATCCAAACCGACAAGAACAACATCCAGCCGCGCTTCGGTTTGGCGTGGGATCCCCGATCAGACGGAAAAACGGTAGTCCGCGCATCGTATGGAATGTTCTACGACCACCCTCTGCTCGGGCTGTATTTCTTGGGAGATGCTTCCGACGGATCGAGTAGTGGCCAACTCGCCTTTGCTGGCACCAGCACCTGCGCCGGTGCAGGAAACCCGGCAAATCTGAACGCGATCACGATTTTCCAAGGCACGCTGAATCAGCCAAACTGCACGCCCTCGCCTTTTCCCCAAGCGAATACGAATCTTTTCTACGAGCCGAACCAGCAGCAGTTTCAGGCTCTAAATAATCCGAATTCAGTTTTTCTCAATCAGAACTATCTCAACCTTTCGCAGGGAACATTCCTGCCTCTCGGATTTCAACCTTTCGGCTATCCGCAGGCTAAGAATTTTGTCTACGCCTATTCGCAACAGGCGAACCTTACCATTGAGCGTGACCTCGGCAACGGCTACTCCTTCAACATCGGCTATAACCTCAATCTGGGTCGCCACCTCAACCGGCCGATCAATGCAAATACCATTCGTGGAGACCTGCTCACTGCCAATTTCTTAGCCGCGTCATACGACGCGACGCACAATGTCATCCCCGGTCGAACAGCCCCGGCCAGTCCGTTCACTGTCAGTGGCTGTAATCTTCCGGGGGACCCGTTACCTTATGTCGATCCTTCGGTGATGAATTTCTTTCGCCCCGGCGGACTGAACCCGTCCATCGCTGCCGCCTTTGCTGGTGGCACGCCCACCCAAATGGCATGTCTGGGACAAGCACAGGCACTTTTGATGACAATTCCGGGCTTCAATACCAAATGCGATCCGATCCCGCCATACACAAATTGCATTCCCTTCGGCGACATGGATGCCAACTACTCGAATGGCACATCAAACTACAACGGACTGACCACCAATCTCCGCAAACGTTTTGGGAGTCATTACGAGTTCCAAGCTTCGTACACATGGTCCCACGCAATCGACGACTCCACTGATTTGCAATCTACGTTAACCCCACAGGACAGCTATTACCCGAGTGCAGACCGCGCCACTTCCACCTTCGACGAGCGCCATCGTTTTGTGTTCAATGGTGTCTACCAGTCTGGGAAGCTGAGCGGAAGTGGGTTCGCGAGCAAGTTCTTCAGCAATTGGACGCTCGCTCCGCTCATTGAATTCGGTTCAGGCCGCCCGTTCAATATCATCACGGGCAATGACGATAACCTGCAGTTGTCGTCTCTCACGGGTCGTCCGAACGTGGTTGCGCCAGGCACACCGACCAACGGCTGCGGTTACCCTATTGTAGCTTCCAAGTTTTCACCAACCGGCTTCTTTCAGGAGCCCTGTATCCTCGGCTTCAACGGCACCCTGGCCTCGCTCGACGGCAACCTTGGCCGCAACGCGGGGGTCTCTCCCTGGACCGTCTTCAACGATATGCGAGTTGCAAAACGCATCTTCTTCGGGGAACGGTTCAATATGGATCTGATCGCCGACACCTTTAATATTGCCAACGTCTATAACGTCGCAGCCGTCAGTCCGCTCTTCACCAATGCCGGCCAGGCAACTGCAGCTTACGATCCGCGGCAGTTCCAGTTCGCCCTTAAATTGAACTGGTAAAATCGATTTGTGGCCGCGGGACTTGTTTCGAAGGAGATTAGCGGGTTGCCGAAAAGCTCGAGGTTGCGTTGGAGCGTAGGCGACTCACGCCAAGCGTCGGTGAGACGGTTCTCTATTCTTAAGGCCGCGACGTTGGCGATTGCAGCCCAATTTCCCGGGTGCTATTTCGTTGCCCGATTCCGCGATGCATCTCTGATCGCCTTGCTGGTTGCCTCGTTCTTCTCTATCTGCTCTACCGACGCGCATGCCGACAACGGTGCTGAAATCTATAAAGAGCACTGTTCCGCTTGTCACGGCAAAGCGGGCAAGGGCGATACCATCTTCGGCAAGAACCTCGAGATCCGCTCCCTGGCGTCAGACGAGGTGCAAGGTCAATCGGACAACGAACTGGCTTCGATCATCAGCAAAGGCAAGAACAGAATGCCTCCCTTTGAGCGCAAACTCTCCAAAGATGAAATCCGGGAAGTCCTCAAGTACGTTCGCTCCCTTAAGAAATAGGCTTATTGAATTCGCGAACGTCGAGGGATTCGCAATTCCTGCGACAAGGAAGAAAAGCCGCAAAATGCCTGCGGCTGTCTCTCCGTCCAGAGTTCGTGTTCTCGCGCTTACTGGCTGTGCTTGTCCTTGGCGATGCTCTTGCTGATCCGGTTCTGCTGGCGATTGATTCCTCGCTGTTCGGCCTTCGTCAAATGGCCGTTGTTCTTCGCCATGTCTTTCTGTTCACGGTTCTGCACGCTGGTCTCGCGATTTTCGAGATTGGCCGTCTGCTGCGAGTTCAACTTGCCGCTGCTGACGCCGTTGCCAATGCGCTGTTGCTGATTTTCTTCCCGCTGATTCACTTCATTCACACGCGGATGACCCGGATCGACAACGCCAGGGCCCGCTCCAGAGGTGGTGGTTGTGGTTTGAGCAGAAGCGGAACCGGCTAGCATGAGTCCCCCGACTGCCAGAACTAGCAGTGACTTGGTGAATGTATTGTTCATGTGGATAGAAACCCCCATCAGAGAGATTAGTTGCAGGGGGCCCCAAACGGCTACGTTACCCAAGGGATAGCCCGCAGGTTACCTGGAACACGTCTGGGGCGCCCGTCGCCGTCCCGTTTTCGTGCAACATAGTAGACTTGGTCTTTCGCAAAATCGGCGCGCCGCGCTTTCTCCAGAGAGAGTTCGGCTGGTCCCAGGGAGACCGGTTTATGAATGTACGCTGCGGCTCGACTATGCTCCTGCTTGCGGTCATTACTGCCTTGACTTTGACCCTTGCTGTTCAACCCACCCAGGCTCAAGATAGTCCGAGTCAGCTTCCGAAGCGACTGGTGGCGGATTACACGGCGGGCAGCAAGTACCTCGATCCTCCTTACGATGTGCCGCAGATTCCGTTCAAGAAGCTGACCCACATTATTCATGCCGGAGTGCCTTGGAATTCCGATGGTAGTCTTTCTGTACCTGACGGATTCGTGGAACCGCAGCTGATCAAACGCGCACGAAAATGGCGTGAAGGTGATGCTTCTAACTGGCGGCGACTTCGGGGCCATCGAAACGAGCGAGCAGGTTTTTGATACAGTGCTTTCGAACCTGCAGCTTTTTGTGGTGTCGAACGATTACGACGGAATCGATATCGACTGGGAATTTCCTTCCGATTCCACCGATCGTGCGTTCTTCGTCAAACTGATGACGCGGCTGCGCGATACGTTTCCGAGTCCGCGCTACACGCTTTCGGCCGATCTTGCTCCCTGGAACGTCTCGTTCTA
This sequence comes from Terriglobales bacterium, assembly GCA_049520915.1. Classification (GTDB taxonomy): domain Bacteria; phylum Acidobacteriota; class Terriglobia; order Terriglobales; family Acidobacteriaceae; genus Acidiflorens. The sequence goes on along the minus strand of JBEKPH010000024.1, from coordinate 2,517 downwards.
TGACTTGGACCGGTTAAAGACCCAGACCGATTTCTTCAACTTGATGGTCTACGACTGTGCTGGACCGTGGACCAGTATTGGTCATCTCAATTCGGCCATCTTCTGGGATAAGAAAGATCCGAGGCCTGACGAATGTCAGCCTGGCGGCAGCGACCAGCAGGCTGCAGCGATGTACCTGAAACACGTGCCCGCTTCGCAACTGAATCTCGGAACCCCGTTTTATGGGTATGACTACACCAACATCAACCAGATCTTCGAAGCGTGTCCGAACGACTCGCAGACGCCTGACGGCGATTGCGATGACACGGTTGCGACGATGAACTATGGTCCAAACATCAAGCAACTGATTAACAAGAAGGGATGGCAACGCTATTACGATCCAGTCGCGCTTGTACCCTATCTTGTGCGAGCGGATGGAGGAGACGGGTTCATCACCTATGACGAGGCGTTCTCGACCTATACGCGTGTTTACTACGCCGACTGGGTTCTCGGATTAGGCGGCACGTTCATGTGGTCGCTGGATGCGGACTACGACGGTCATTCTCAGGATCTGCTTGACGCCATGTATCAGGCGACGACGAAGGCTTCGCAAGGTCGCTAGCGGTTGATTGCGGATTTACTTTGCGGAGCCCAAAGCGCGACCGTCTGCATCCAAAGCTCTAATGGAGGACAACATGTACGTCGTCTTAGGAGCATCTGGAAATACTGGACACGTCGTCGCAAAGGCTCTTCTTTCCAACGGACAAAAGGTTCGGGCGTTTGGCAGAAACGCGTCGCATCTTCAATCTCTCGCCGCAGAGGGTGCGGAGATTTTCACCGGTGATGTCACCGACTCGGGAGCGCTCGCCAAAGCTTTCCAGCAGGCGGATTCGGCTTACGTCATGATTCCGCCGAATACGACCACCAAGGACTATCGAGCATTTCAGGATCAGGCCAGGGACGCTATTGCGAACGCTGTTCGAAACGCCGGAATTCAGAACATCGTTACTCTTAGCAGTCTAGGAGCCGAAAAGACCAGCGGAACTGGTCCTGTCGTCGGACTCCATAATCTCGAACAAGAACTCAATCAGATTTCGGGTGCGAATATTCTTCACTTGCGAGCGGGTTACTTCATGGAGAACACGCTGCCGCAAGTGGGAGCAATTCGCATGATGGGCAGCGCAGCGGGACCCGTTCGTCCGGATCTCAAACTTCAAATGATCGCTTCACGCGACATAGGCATGATTGCCGCTCAGGCGCTGCTGGGACTTGCTTTTCGCGGCAAGCAGACGCAAGAGCTTCACGGGCAGCGAGACATCGACTACACCGAAGCCGCGAGCATTATCGGAAACGCGATCGGGAAGCCGAATCTTGCCTACATTCAAACAACCGACAGCCAATTCAAAGCGGCGGTGGCTCAGATTGGCATGTCGGAGGATATGGCGGGGCTCATTCTTGAAATGGCCGGTGCGATCAACTCCGGACACATGCGAGCGCTCGAACCACGCACTGCGAGCAATACCACGCCAACTCGGTTCGAAACTTTCGTGACGGAAACATTTCTTCCGGCGTATCAACAGCAAGCGGCAGCTTAATTTGTTTCAAGAGGGAGAGGCTACGCTACTGCGCGTGGCCTCTTTGTTTACTCTTCGCTTGTATTCTGCAACGTGTCTTCTCTTTGCACTGCTTCGCTCGATACGCGACTCGGTGCGAAGCTAGTCGAAGTCGACTTTCTCGAATCCCAAACCTTGCAACAGGCTGCTGATGGTCGCGGTGGCGTTTTGCTGCGCGGTGTGCAGAATGCCGTCGGCAAGCGCGGCTTCCTGCAGTTGACGCTCGGCTTCCTGACGCACTTGGGTTTCCAGATTCGGGTCGGAGGAAACGAGCAATCCCGTTTGGCGCGAGTAAACGCGGGTCTTTGCGCTGTCGAGGCGCGTGGTGAAGACTTGCGCGGCGGGAAGATGCAAGCGAACCTGCTTGCCGTTCACTTCGACGTCGTCGGGCTTCAGGTTCGAGAAATCGATTCCAGCGACGACCTCGCCGTGGACCAGCATAAGCAGGCGATCTCCGGTTAGAAAATCGGGCAGGAGCGGATTTTCTTTGGCGCCGGTTACGACTTTGTCCATGGTGTAGATGACGGTCTCGAGCCGTTGCAGCCGCTGGATGCGGTCGACCACGGTCGGCTGGCTGACATCGATGGTCAGCGTTCTTCCAGTGACTGCCGAGAACATACGACTCAATGCCGTGCGCCCGGCATGTTGCGAAAGCATCAACCATCCGATCAAGGCGACTGAGAGTACGCCGAGGAACAGGCCGATGATGACAGCGATCGCGACGGCGACCGGCGAGCGTGAAGATTTCGGAGGGCCGATGCTCGATTGGGGATAGCTGGTCATGAGTAAGGGTACACCCGTTGGGACTCAGGTATCGTAGATCTAAGGGCCGTTCGCGAGTTATCTCCCCGAATAAGTCACGAAGTAACTCGTGTATAACTCGCAGACTAAGTTGCAAATCGGATTCGTTGGCATTGGGTTTGTA
>JBEKPH010000023.1:0-60199 GCA_049520915.1 Terriglobales bacterium | reverse complement strand
GTACATTCATTTGAATCCGGTGAGGAGGGGGTTGGTTGCTCTGCCTGAGCAGTATCCTTACTCCTCTGCTGCGGCAGGGATGGAGTTGGATGCCGTGCCTCAGCGGCTAAAGCCGTCGGGGGCGGTGGGGGTGTGAACGCAGCGCTGAAAGCGCTGCGCCACCCAAAAGCTCTGCGCCAGCCAAAGGCGCTGCGCCAGCCAAAGGCGCTGCGCCAGCCAAAGGCGCTGCGCCAGCCAAAGGCTCGGATGCGCAGGAATCCCCGTCCCCACGCGTTCTTAGTACACGTCGTCCATGCCGCGAAGCCAACGGCAAACGAAAAAGCCCCGCACTGGCGAGCGGGACTTGGTGTTGCCGTCGACTTATTGCGGACGGGAATGTCTGCGGGACCAAATAAAAAAACCCCGCCCAAGCTGAGCTTGGACGGGGCACCCTACAGAGTCGATTAGTACATGTCGCCCATGCCGCCGCCACCACCGTGGCCGCCGCCTTGGGGAGCATTCTTCTTCTCTTCAGGGATGTCGGCAACCAAGGCTTCGGTCGTCAACATCAGCGCGGCGATCGAGCCGGCGTTGGTGAGTGCGGTGCGCACTACCTTGGTCGGATCGAGCACGCCTGCCTTGACCAGATCTTCGTACTCTCCGGTCAGGGCGTTGTACCCGAAGTTATTGTCCTTCGAGTCGTGGATCTTTCCGATCACGATGGCACCTTCTTCGCCGGCATTCTCGGCGATCTGGCGCAACGGCTCGGTGATGGCGCGCTTCACGATGTTGACACCGATCTGCTCGTCACCTTCCAGCTTCAGCTTGTCGAGAGCCGCTACGCAACGCGCTAGCGCTACGCCGCCGCCCGGGACAATGCCTTCTTCAACGGCTGCGCGGGTGGCGTGCATGGCATCTTCCACACGGGCTTTCGTTTCCTTCATTTCGGTTTCGGTCGCGGCGCCGACTTTGATTACGGCTACGCCACCGACCAGCTTCGCCAACCGCTCCTGCAACTTCTCGCGGTCGTAGTCGCTGGTGGTTTTTTCGATCTGTCCGCGAATTTCTTTCACGCGGCCCTGCACGTCTCCCGGCTTGCCTTTGCCTTCGACGATGGTGGTGTTGTCTTTGTCGATGGTGACTTTCTTGGCTTGTCCGAGGTCGGCGAGGGTAACGTTCTCGAGCTTAATGCCGAGATCTTCGGTGATGGCCTTGCCGCCGGTCAGGGTTGCGATGTCCTGCAACATGGCCTTGCGACGATCGCCGAAGCCAGGAGCCTTGACGGCCGAGACTTGCAGCGTGCCACGCAGTTTGTTGACGACGAGGGTAGCGAGCGCTTCGCCTTCCACGTCCTCAGCGATGATCAGGAGCGGCTTGCCGCCCTTGGCGATCTGCTCGAGTAAGGGGAGCAGGTCTTTCATGGAGCTGATTTTCTTTTCGTGGATGAGGATGTAAGCGTTCTCTTGAACGGACTCCATGCGCTCCGGATCGGTAACGAAGTACGGAGAGAGGTAGCCGCGATCGAACTGCATGCCTTCGACAACGTCGAGCTGGGTGTCGAGAGTCTTCGACTCTTCGACGGTGATGACGCCGTCTTTGCCGACTTTCTTCATGGCTTCGGCAATGATCTTGCCGATAGTCTCGTCATTGTTGGCGGAGATGGTGCCCACCTGGGCAATCATGTCGCCGGTGACGGGCTTGGAGAAGCGGTCGAGTTCGCCCTTCTCGCGATTGCCTTCTTTGTCGACGCGTCCGGTGATGAGCAGGACGGACTTTTCGATGCCGCGCTTGATGGCCATTGGATTGGCGCCAGCAGCTACGGTTTTGACGCCTTCGCGATAGATTGCCTGGGCAAGAACGGTAGCGGTGGTGGTGCCATCGCCGGCGACGTCGGAGGTCTTCGAAGCAACTTCGCGGACCATCTGGGCGCCCATGTTCTCGATGCCGTTGGGCAATTCGATTTCTTTGGCTACGGTGACGCCGTCCTTGGTGATGGTGGGCGAACCGAATTTCTTTTCAATCACAACGTTGCGGCCCTTGGGGCCGAGGGTAACTTTCACAGCATCAGCCAGAAGGTTGACGCCGCGAAGAATCGCCTGGCGGGACTCTTCTCCATGAACAATTTGCTTTGCCATTTTCTTTTCTCCTAAATTTCGGTTGCAGGACTGGCCTGCGGGAAGTCTTTATGGTTAGCTGTCAGCTATCAGCCGTCAGCCATCAGTGAAATCTCATGGCTTCGACAGTTCTTGCTGACCTCTCACCAGTTCCTGGCTGCCGCCCACCCCGTTCGTCGCGATTTTGGTTTCGCTGACGGCTGATGGCTGGCGGCTGAAAGCTACTTGCGCGATCCGGCGGTTTCTTTCTTGGCCGGGGTGGTTGCGCCGGTAAGGATGCCCAATACTTCTTCTTCGCGCATGATGATGAAATCTTCACCATCAATCTTGATTTCCGTGCCCGAATACTTGCCGAAAAGGATGCGGTCGCCTTCTTTCACATCGAGGGGACGGACCTTGCCTTCTTCGTTGATCTTGCCTTTGCCGGCGGAGACAACTTCGCCCTCCTGCGGCTTGTCTTTCGCGGAATCGGGAATAATGATGCCGCCACGGGTGGTATCAGCTTCTTCCACGCGCCGGATCAGGATGCGATCATGGAGCGGGGTGAATTTAGTAGCCATAGTTGCGTACTCCTTTCAAGAGTGGTGACTTAAGGTTTAATGGATTCGAAATTGCCTTGAAAAACGAGGACTGTTAGCACTTGACTGTCACGAGTGCTAATTATAGGAATGTGAGTGACCGATTGTCAAGTACTGAAGTTTTGAGTGTGTAAGTGGTTTGTAAACAATGGTATACATCTATTGCCTACTGTTTGTGCGGTCGCTGGGCGGCATTCTGGAACTCAGCTCGTCTGGGGAGCCAGGCGGGGGGCGGACGAATGCGTTCGAGCCTACGTGGGCTGCCTAGCTGCATCCGGGTCGCCCGTGGAGAAGGGGTTGATCTGGCTGGAACCCCGGGTGGTGATGCCGAAATGACGGCGAAGCTGTCAAACATCCGTCGAAGTTGAAGGGCGGAATCGGGTGCGGAATAATCTGGGCCCCTAGATTCGGCCCAAAATGGAACAATCGAAATCTGGCGGTCGGCGTGCTTAGCAAGCAATTGCAATATCTTCCACTTTGGGCGAAGCGGCCATCCCGAACAGCTACTGAAAGTGATATTCCGAACTTGGCCACTTCGGACAGGATGACGTGTGGGCCAGAAATCGAGGAGCGCCGCGAAATGTCTTCTTTGAACTGTGTTGAGAGCTGCTTGAGTTGTAATTTGCGCACGCGCAGTTTTTTCTGCGACCTTTCGCCGGCATCAGTGGCCGCATTCAATCACATTAAGCACGCTGCGGTCTTTCCCGAGCATTCCGTGGTGTTGGTCGAGGGACAAAACCCATGGGGAGTCTTCGTTCTGTGCCGGGGACGGGCCAAGCTATCGACGACCTCGCGGGAGGGGAAGACCCTGATCGTTCGTATCGCGGAGGCCGGCGAAGTTTTAGGGCTGCATGCGGTCATTACGGGCGGTCCTTACGAACTGACGGCGGAGACGATGGAGCCGTGCCAGTTGGATTTCGTGGGAAGAGACGATATGTTGCGTTTTCTCAAAGGGCACGCTGACGCGTCGATTCATGCGACGCAGCATTTGGCGCGAGATTGTTCAGCCGCTTATGGAGTGGTTCGCTCCATCGGGTTGTCGCACTCCGTCTCGCAGAGGTTCGCCCGATTCTTGCTTGAAACCGCAGCCGATGGTGAGGGCAGCAACGGGACCGTTCGCGTCCGGTTGGCACTGACGCACGAAGAGATCTCGCAACTCGTGGGGACCAGCCGGGAGACGATTACGCGGCTGCTGTCGGAGTTCCGGCGAAAACAGATGGCGGAGTTAAAGGGATCGACGTTGATCATCCACAACCGGCCGAAACTGAAGAGTATGGTGGGTGCCTGAAACCGGCGTCAAAAGCGGAATTGCGGCGTACCGCAACGATTTGCACTCCACAAAAAACACTTTGAGTCCGAGATGTTTTCGGTGCCGTTGGCCTTTGCAGTCTGGGTTAGACTGGATGCCTTCATCGCAGGCAAGACTAGCAAGGGAGAACCGGGTTCATGAAGTTTCCAGGAGAAGTGCTATCACGGGAGATTCCGTCATTGGCTGAAGGCAGCTGCCTTTCTTCGTCGAATGCTCGGCATGCGGGCCGAAATTTGCGGGTGAGATTTTCCTTCCTCACGGCCGTGTTGGCATTTTGCTTGTTGTTGGCGGGACAAGTTTTCGGCGCGAGCGATCCGGCGGTGCTCCACATATTTGGAGGAGGGAATGATGGATCGTATCCGTACGCGAGCCTTAGCGCCGACGGCGCGGGCAATTTGTACGGGACCACGCAAAACGGCGGCGCTTATGGAGCGGGAACTGTGTTTCAGCTTTCTCCGAGAGCCGAGGGAGGCTGGCGGTTCTCGCTGGTGTATGCGTTTACTGGCGCGGCGGACGGCGGCTATCCGCTGGGTAGTTTGAGGTTCGACGCGGCAGGGAACGCCTATGCGACGGTGTCGGGGGGCGGGACTTACGGACTCGGCGCGGTGGTGGAACTTACTCCGCCCGCTCATCCTTCGGCGAGCAGACCGTGGAGCGAGAAGGTGCTCTACAGTTTTCAAGGTGGGCGTGACGGGGCGATCCCGTTTGGCAACGTAGTTTTCGATGCGACGGGAAGTCTGTATGGCACGACTTCGATTGGCGGAGTGGGACATATTGGGTGTCCTCCGGCGAAAGGTTGCGGCACGGTTTATAAATTGTCGCCGACTAAGAATGGGATTTGGCGCGAACAAGTGCTTCGTCGTTTCACGGATGCGTTTAATCAAGGTGCGGAACCGCGGGCGGGCGTGGTTTTCGATGCGGCTGGAAATTTATACGGAACGACTTACGAAGGCGGCAACAATCTTTACTGCAATGGCTACGGATGCGGATCGGTGTTCGAGTTGGTTCGGCCGACGTCGGGAAAGCACTGGCGGTTTGTAAGCCTGGTCGACTTCGATGGTTCGAATGGTGCGCTTCTGCGGGCTGGTTTGACGATCAACGCGAGCGGCACGCTCTTTGGCGCCACGTTGTATGGAGGCACTTATAACGATGGCACGGTGTTCTCAATGACCGAGGAATCCGGCCGCTGGCAGTTGCAGACGCTTTACAACTTCGGTGGACTGGATGGCCTGCAGCCAGCGGGAACTCTCGCGCTCGATGAAGCGGGCAATATCTATGGCACTACGTATGAAGGTGGCGCATTCGACTGGGGCGAGGTTTTTCAACTTGTGCCTGGGGGCGATGGATGGACCGAAAATGTGATCTACAATTTCACGGTCAGCGGAAAACGTTTTGGCGCCAGTCCGCTGGATGGTGTGCTGCTCGATGAAGCGGGCAATCTGTTTCTGACGACGAATCAGGGCGGTAACATAAACGACTGTCAGCCGAATGCTGGCTGCGGAACGGTGATTGAACTCAGTTCCGGTACGGAACACTAGCGCGTTGTTTGAGACGGACAAAGCGAAGATGGCGGGCAAGATTGTGGAAGCGCAGTCCGCTATCGTGACGCGCAGACGAGAGCTGATGAAGGCTGGCGCGGACATACGGGAACGCCAGGGTCTGGATACGGCCCTGCTTTCGCTGGTAGCACTCGCGAACTGCCTGGAGCTGACGCCAGCGTTTATGCCAGCGGTTCGGACGGCTAGCCTCGAAGCGCAGAAGGCGCAGGCGCAGGCGAAGGCGATGCGAGCGGGAGCGCAGGCGGCGTAGAATTTCTGGCGGTCGTTTTGGTAGGTCATCCCTCGAAGGTCTCTTTCCTGATTCAAACCCCCTGATTCAAGCTGAAGTGTGCTTGCATTTTCCAGCCAAAACGAGAATTCCAAAATCAGTCGCCGATTAGCGATGCACGCGGACGGACGGGAATGTCCGTCCCCACACGATTTGCCGATAACCGGAGTGGACGGGAAGCTAGGCGGCTGATTTGCTCTAAATTGATTTGTTCTGCACAGAATTAAGGAGAGGCTGGAAGCTACTGGAGACTGAGATTCAAGTCGCCGTGCTTATCGAACGTTACCTGGAGCAGGCTGTCTTGCTTGCTGGAGAATTCGCCGGTGACGGTGGCGGACTGATCGTATCCGACGGCGCCGGAGGTGACACGCACACGCAAGTGATGATTTCCGGGGGATAGTTGCACGGCGTGCAGTTCATGGCCTTGGACGTGATGAAAGACGACCAAATGCTTTTTGTCGGTGCCTTCGAGTTGATGGGTATAAGTCAGGTGATCGTCGATCCAGACTGAGAGCTTCGCTTCGGCGAATTTGTGATCGACCTCAATCTCAAGCATTGCCGGAGAAGGTGCATAGGATGCTGCGGCGGGAGTGGTCGGATGATTGACGTTGACAGCGGCTTCCAAAGGAACACTTTTGGGAGGATGGGCGGCAGGCTTGGAAGTTTTCCTGGCGGCGGACTTGGCCACCTCCTGAGTTTGCGCTGGGTCAGGCGTCGATGACGAAGGAGCGGACGAGTTGTCGGGAGTGGCTGCCGTGGTGGGCCCTCCTACAATTGAATCGATGACTTGAGCCGCGGTCGGTCGAACGGGCGTAGGGATCACTTGTGGCGGGGGCGGTGCCGCGCTGGCTCGTTTCCGCAGTGCGCCCGGCCCGAGGGAAACAACCCAAAGTCCGTAGACAAAGATTGCAATCAGACAAAATATGCCGACTGTAACGGTCTTGCGGGACAACTCGCGCATTTGATTTAAACGATCGCCTAGGTTGGGCGAGGAGTGGGCCGACGCCGGATTTATTGGGTTCGTGGCTGGAGGACGCGGGTTGGCAGGTCTGCTCCTGGCGGATTTTTCTTTGGCCGCTTGACCGGCGACTGCGCCGGCGGACGGACTGGGCGCTTTGGCTTTGCTCCAAGGTTCTTGTCCGTTGCGCAAGTGCTGAATGTCGAAAACGATTTCCATGCCGCGCTTATAGCGTTGCGCCGGGTCTTTTGCCATGGCCCGCGTGATGATGTAGTCGAGTCCTTGCGGCAGTTCGGCCTCGAGAACGGTGGCAGGTACGGGATCGCGGTTCACTACTTTGTAAGAAATGGTGATGGCGCTGTTGCCCTGAAAGGGGCGATGTCCGGTCAAAATGGTGTACAGGATCACGCCGAGCGAGAACAAGTCGGAGCGCCCGTCGACGGGATCACCATTGACTTGTTCGGGGGACATGTAGGCCGGCGTGCCTAAGGCGCGTCCGGCGAGAGTGATGTTGCCGAAGTTGAGTTTGGCAACGCCGAAGTCCGCAATTTTGGCCTTGCCCTCGGGAGTGAGGAGAACGTTGGCGGGTTTCAGATCGCGATGGACGACGCCTTGGCCGTGAGCGCAGTCCAAGGCTTCGGCTAATTCGAGAGCCAACTGGAGGGCGGTTTCTACCGGCAGCTTGTGGTCGGCGCGCGACTGGAGAAGTTTGTCGAGCGATTGGCCGCCGACATATTCCATGACGATGTAGGGAGCACGAGTCTCCGGTTCCTCGCCGACGTCGAAGATGGTAACGATGCCGGGATGGGAGAGTCGTCCGGCGGCTTCTGCCTCGCGAAAGAAACGTTCGCGAAATTCAAGTTCTTCTTCTTCGGACTGCCCTGCGAGCGAGATGGTTTTGACTGCGACGACGCGGTTGATCTTGGGATCGCGGGCTTTGTAGACAATGCCCATGGCTCCTCTCCCAAGTTCGGAGAGGATCTCGTACCGCCCGAAACGGTCGCTGCTGCGATCATCCATAAAATTACGGGAAACTTGGCGCCTTGGCGAAGAGTTGGTGCGTCTCCGTACTATTGTGGCGCGAAGTCGCCGGGGCTCCAAGTTACCTCCGTGTTTTGGCTTCCCGCGAGTTCCGGCCTCCCACAAGGGTTTTGACGGGGAAAGGAAAGAAGCGGGCGATAGTCCCTTGTGGGCAAACGCGGGGAATACCTGATCGTTGGGGTTTCTCTAGGGCATCCCACCGATGGGATGGCTGCTTTCGAAGGGGCAAACTCGCGAGAGTGGTGGATTCCCGGAGCGAGCGCTGGAGCGTCGTGAAGGGGATCAGAAACTGAGCGAAGGAGGCATCTATGAGAGCAACCAGCATTAGAGCAGCCAGGGTTACTGTTTTATCAATTCTTTTATTGGGCGGAAGTTGGGTAGTGGCGCAGAGCGCGGCTTCTAGCGGAGCAGGTGCAGGCGCGGGATCGGCGGGTCAAACGCCGGGGGCGTCGAACCCGTCGGGAACCCAGTCAACGCCGGGAAGCCAACCGGGAACGACTTCCACTCCGAATTCGCCGAACTCGACGCCTTCAACAGTGCCGGGCTCGAACTCGCCAAACCAGCCGACACCGGGCAACACAACCAAGCCGTCGACGATGGAGCCGAATACGACGCCGGGAGCTTCTCCGAGTGGGTCGCCTTGCGGATCGATGCCGGGTACTCCGGGCGCGCCGAGCGGATCCGCAACCAATCCGGGAACTCCGGATACAGGTTCGTCTGCTAATTCCGGATCGTCTTCAGGACCGGGGACTTCCAACCCGAATACCGGTGCTGGAGCGGGCACGCCGTGCCCACCGGCTAGCAGCGGATCGCCGAAATAAGTTTCTGGGGATTTGTGGTTTCCCCAGTTCACGCGGACCCGATTCTCTCCCGGGTCCGCATTTTTCTGATTTGCAGTGGCTGAGCGGCTGCGACTTATTCGTAGGTGAAAGTCAGTTCATCGAGGTAGATGGAGTAGGGCGATTGCACGTCGTTCCCGTCCATCTGGTAATTGGCGGTGATGCCGTACCAGCCGGGGTAAGAGGCGGGGCTGTGATAAATGTTCAGGGTATTGGTGACCCCGTTGAGAGTGATCGACTTGTAGAGCAGTTGATTATCGGAGGTGCGCTCGACTTGCAGGGTTAAGTGGTTCCACGCTTTGTTGTTGGGATAGCAGGGAACGCCAGTAGCAATCCAGTGGGCGCTGACGGGATCCCAGACATCCCATTCGTTGCCGCCAGCGATGCGGCATTCGTGGCCCCAAACGAAACCCATCCCATCAAAAAACTGGTTGAGATCGAACTCGAGCGCTTGTGATGCGCCGAGATTGGTTCCATAGAAATACACGTCGTAGCTGAAGTTGTGGATCGAAGGAACCAGAGAGTGATTCTGATCGAGCATGCCGTGGGATGATCCGTCGCCGATCAGCTTATTGTTGAAGAATGCATCCCAGTACGGGCCGGTTCCGCCAATGTTAAACTGCGTGGCCGAGCCGGACAGAGAGGGGTTTTTGATTCCCTGTTGCATGCTAAAGGTGACTTGCGGACCGCAGGGATTGCAATTGATGAAATCGGGCGGTCCCTGGCCAGCCATACCCCAACCGTTATCGGCTTGGAGGTTCGTGAAGGCACTGCCGACGATGATGGTGACGGGGGTGGTGGATGCTCCGCCGCAGTTGTCCCACTCCTGCACGACGGCGTTGTAGGTTCCCGGAGACAGATTCAGGTTGGTATTCAGGCTCGAACCGCCTGTCGCGTATGCCAGTTTGTAAGGGGCGGTATAGATGCCCATGGAATTGATGCCTTTGGAGCACGAGGTGGTGGCGGTGGCAACGAAATTTACCGGCGACCCGAGAGTGCTGTTGGTGGGAGGCCATGCGACGTGAACTCCGGATTGATTGCTCACGGTAATCGTTACGGCTCCTGTCGCGGATCCGCCGCAGTTGTCCCAAGCCACGACGACGGTGTTGTAGGTCCCAGGATTCAGGTTCAAAGATGTAGTCAATTGGTTACCGTTCGAGACGTAAGCCAGGACGCCGGGGGCGGTGTAGATCCCCATGGAGCCGACGCCTTTTGAACAAGAGGTGCTGCCAGACGCCTGATAGTTTACGGGTCCTTGAAGAGTGCCGCCGGTCGGGCTCGATATGGTTACGCCGGCAAAGGCAGCCGGCGAACAAATCGCCAAAAGATTCGCTATGATGAAGGCAAGTCTAGACTTATTAGACATATAAGACTTCTCCCAAGAAATATTTCAATTTGCGGCGCTGAACCGATTGCATCCCGGTCCATGTAGCCCGATCAAGTTTCCGGAAGAAGTGGCGTCGAACCCGAGCACTTTTCTCAGATTGATTCGTTCCCTTACGTTCCCGCTAGATCCGGACCGGGAAGGCCATTGGAATCCATCTGAATTTTGCCGAGCATACCAGAAACACTGTATTCAAACCAAAGCAAAATCGTGTGTTTTCATATTCGGAAGTACATGAACGCGCTAAACCCAGCGGGTTGAAAGGTACAGGGTGCGCTGTAGGCAAACTTAAGTAAGGCGATCCCGTCGAAGCCGCTGGCGAAGAGTCTTTTTCTGCGAGGTGGATAGAAGCCGGAACGGACGGAGGCAGCGACCGATTCGACTGCGGGAGGTGAAGGAGCAGAGGTTCGTTGGCGAGAAACGCGTCCGGCTCTTTACGGATGGAAATCGCTGGATTTGCGAGCTTTTCTGCGAGCCGGGAATGCGCGGTTTGGGGCGGTCTCTCAGGAAAAAAGATTCTGCTGCATGTATCTCTTGCTGTCGAATTTCTTGCCGGTGCTGGCTCCTGACATATAGCGGATCAAGCCAAAGATCGGACGCTCAAACCAGGGACGGTCGTATTTTCCGACAATAGACCATGCGATCCCGGCGTATCCGTTGGGGTCGCGGCCGTCGAGTTCATATTTGTCGTTGAGCCACACGGCGATCTGGTAGGCCTGCGCGGGGGACGGACTCCATTCCAGAATTTTCTTGGCCCAATACATGCGCAGATAGTTGTGCATCCAGCCGGTGGTCAACATTTGGGTTTGCGCCGCATTCCACAGGGGATCGTGAGTTTCGGCGTGCTCCAACTGCGAAGCGCTGTACAAGACGGGGCGGTCGTCTTTGGCATGAGCGGCTAAGGTGCGGTGCGCCCATGGTTCTCCGCATTCAAAGTTGTCGTAATTGGGATTGAAGCGGACGAGATTGACGGCGAGTTCGCGCCAGGTGATGAGCTGATCGAGAAATCTTTCCTTGTCGGCTTTCGGGGCTTCGGCTTTTTGCGCGGCCAGGGCAACGGTGAGCGGACTGATGTGTCCGAAATGTAAATAAGGAGACAGGCGGCTGGTGGCGTTCTCTTCGGGCTTGTTGCGCAAGGTGCCGTATTCGGGCAGGCCGTGCTTGAGGAATTCTTTCAGCAGGCGGAGGGCTTCGTTGGTTCCACCGCGGAAGCCGGATACGGGACCAACCGAGGTGTCGATGGGCCAACCCTGCGTGATGTCGAAATCAGGAGCGAGGGAGAAGAGACGGGCGGGCTTCGTCCAGGGAAACCTCGCTTTGGTGTTTTTGGGGCGAACGAGAAAGCGTGGCAGTTGGGCTTGCAGGCGCGGGCGGATAATGTGCGCGGCGTATTGTTCTTTTTCTAGCAACACGGAGGGGACGATCACGTCCGCGTCGACGGTCCACAGCGGAACAGTAAGCTTCATGGTTGCCGTGCGACGCCATGCCTCGGGTTCGCGCATGGGATTCTCGTCGCCGACGACGAGCGCGGCACTCACCTCGTCGCAGAACTTAATCAGGCTGTGTTCGGGAAAGCGGAGTAAGACAAAGGCAATGTTGCGTTTGGCAAGCGACTCGGCGATGTCGGGAATGCCTTCGGCGAGAAAGCGATAGTGGCGGAGGTTGGCGTGGGGATAGAAAGGAACGGGAGCGAAAAAGACGACTACCGGCTTTTGCAAGACGTTGGCGGCTTCGACAGCCACATCGAGCGCGGGATTGTCGAGTCCTCTTTGCGCGCGCTGCATCCAGTAAACAATGCAATGGCCTTCGGGATCGGGCGCGCCGGCGCGCCGGACGGTTACGCGTGGATCGTCGGTGAGTTGTTGCAGGTCGTCCATGAATTAACTCAGAGTGATCTTACAACCCTTGATGGAGGAGGCGTTGGGGTGGGTCCACGCTGCTGGCAGAAAGCTTTGGGATCATGCAATATAGATGAACAAAAGTTGACTTCGGGGAAACAAGTTCTCAGCGTCTTGCCGCTTTTGCGGTTCCACAAGGGGTTGGAAAACAGCAGGCCCATCCGGGCCGGGAGAATATTTCATGAAGATTTTCACGACGATTACGTTTTGCGCGATTTTCCTGTCGTTTACGATGGCCGCTTTCGCCGGATCGGCACCGGCGGTGGGGAGCGCGGCTCCGGAATTTACGCTGAGCTCGCAAGAGGGCACGCCAGTCAGCCTGAAGGACTTTCACGGCAAGTGGGTGGTCTTGTATTTCTATCCCAAAGATTTCACCAGCGGCTGCACAATTGAGGCACACAATTTCCAGCGCGACCAGTCGCTCTACCTGCAGAAAAATGCGGTGGTGCTGGGAGTGAGCGTGGATAGCGCCGATTCGCACAAGCAGTTCTGCACCAAGGAAGGCCTGAACTTCAAGCTGCTGGCCGATACCGATTACAAAGTGTCGACCGAATATGATTCTCTGATGACGTACAACGGAGCGAAGATGGCGGCGCGGCACACTTTCATCATTAATCCCGATGGAAAGATTGTGAAGGCGTTTACGGAAGTGAATCCGAATCAGCACAGCGCGGAAGTTTTGACGGCGCTGGGTGAGATGCAGAAGTAGGGATCTGATGCGGGGGCGTCTGCTCGACGCCCCGCGGGCGGCTGAACAGATTGCTGGAAGACTAGTCGAACGCTTGCGTCGCGCCCTCAGCGGCTAAAGCCGGCACTGAAACAAGGCATTTATCGCAGCGGTAAACCGCTGCGCCACCCAAAGCAAGATCGAAATCGAGCTAAAGTTCCGCCACCCAAAAAGCAAAACCGAAATTGACCTAAAGCTGCGCCCTTTCAAAGCTGGGGCCTTTCAACCGGCCCCTTTCAAAACAAAATCAAAATCAGATTAGCGGTCGGCTGGGGTGAGCGGGGAGAGCGTGTGGATTGGAGAAATTCTTTCTCCGTGCGCTATGCCTTTCGCGTCGATACGAACCCGTACATGAACTGTCCGTCCCGGACTTAGCACGATTTGGCGATGTTTCGTGAAGGCCGTCGCGATGTCGAGGGAGATGCTTCTTCCGCTGCGCAGTGCCAGGTGCAATTGATCGCCGTCGACGCGACAGACAGTCCCGCTGAATTGATGCGATGAAGTTCCTAAGCTGGTCGTAGGGCCTGAAATTGCGGCCGCAACAGGCTCTTCGGGCGGGCAGGTGATCGCGTCCGGCTGGGAAGGTTGCGGGGCTTGCGCTGCTACATGCTGTTGTCCGCGCGCAGGCGGAAATAAACCGAAAATCTGCAATTGCATATTGCTCGCGACGTAGACCTTGCCGTTGGCTACGGTCGGCACGAGGTCGGCGTTGCTATTCACGGCGTGCGTCCAAGTGCCGGCGGGCAGCGAGATGAGTTGATTTCCGAGATTCGACGCGTCGAAGGCTTGCAGAGTGACGGGTGTTCCCGGATTCGAATCGGAAGAGGACGACGGCCTTTGAACGAGCCACGCGATGGCCGTGCCTGCCGTCGTGCCATTGGATGAGACGACAGGAATGGCGCCGCCATAGTCGGGGAGTCCGTCGGTAGCAGACCAAGGGCCCGAAGTCTGCTGGACTAACTGCGCAGCGGGCGAAGTCAGCGTCCAACTGGTAATCCCATTTCCGCCGCCGGTGATGACGTAGGGGCTTCCATCGGAGCCGACGAAATAGGCTGGGCCGCACCAGCATCCACCCTGGTTCACAGCCTGGAGAACGTTGTCGGGACCGTTTTCCGTATAGCCACCGAGGTGGTCGCGGTTGAGGAGAAATGCGCGGCCATCCTTGCCGCCAGCGACCACAAGATGAGGAGTCGATCCTGGTTGGTCGGGAAGAAGCATGGCGCCGCCCGATCCGAGGTCGACGTCACTCTGGTCGAGTTGGAAATAATCGCTCGGCGTAAAACTGTCGACCAGCGCGGTCAAGTCTCCGGTTAGATGGACGACGCTATCGGGGCGGTTGAACGAAGTGGAGTAACTCGGCGTGTAGGGATCGCTGTTTCCCGTGGAAAAATAAATGTCGCCGTTGGAATCGGAGGCGATTCCGAAGCCGGATTGCCAGATCGAAGAAAGGTAGTAGGGATTGGTATTCAGGCGCAACGTGTTGGTGACGTCGCTGCCGAGAAAAGCGAGACTGGTAGCGTCGAACCGCAGGATGCTGCCGCGGGACTGGTCGGGCTGCGTGTCTCCGTTGCTGCCGAAGGCGACGTAAATGCTGCCGTTGGCTTCGAGGAGTCCCGGACGCTGGAGGTGGTACTTGGGATTGAAGGTCCAGGTTGAGCCGTCAGCAAGGGTCGCGCCGAACTTGATTGTGGTGGGCGTGACAAGGTCTTTCAAGGTGGTGATAGAGATGGCGTGCAGGTGGAAGATATCGACTTTTCCGTTGTAGGTGTCGGAGACGAGATAAATGATTCCGGCGGCGCGGTCGATGACGGGGGTGCCTAGAATGCCCATCACGGGAAAAACGTTGTCGTCGTAATTTTTGTATTGATAGGGAACGGCTCGTCCCAGCTTGCGGTGGCCGACGATCGTTCCCTTGTCGGCGTCGATGCGGTAGAGGCTGTTATTTTCAGTGACAACGAAAACGAAGTTGCGCGGCTTCTTGCCGTTCAGCGAGAGTTGCGACACGTAAAGGGGCTCGGCATCGACGCGTCCATCGAGGACGACGGTCTGCAGGAGGCCGAACTTCGTTGCGTTCACGTTGCTGGTGGTGAGCTGGGTTTCGGAGGAGAACCATCCGGTGCGGAGAGTGTCGCCGTGGTAAGTGAGGACATCCTGCGCGAAGACGCTGGTCGTGGACAAGAGGCCGACGAGAATCAGGGCAAGAAGATAGACAGACGAGACGCGGCGATGGCATCGCATGGTGGCAGCTCCATGAAAAATAGTCGCGAGCCGGTACTCGCGGATCGCTTAAATTGCTTGAATAAAACGGCAGACCGTCACGGGGGTAGGACGGCTTTCTTGCGGCCGGAATCGCGACCAGAGGCCGATTCCGAGTGCAAACGATTCTGCTATCCGGTGACAAAAAGATCAAGATGAAAGAGTTTGCGCAGAGGTGTGTTGGGGATGGGGCGGCAGCGGCGCGGGGCTAGGTGGGAGCGGCTTTGAGCCTTGTATTCCATGACTTAAGTTTCGTCGGCGTCTAGAGAAGCGATCTTTCGCGTTGCAACGGGCGGTGGTCTCCCGCAAACTTGAGGGGAGCTATTCAGTATCGATATCGATATTCATGCCAGTTGCAGCGACCAAGCCGGCGATCACGTTGGAGAAAACGGAGGGAATCTTTCGTTCTCCGGGACAACAGAAAGTGGTGCTCGGACTGCTGCTGGTGGTGGCGACACTGGCTCTTTACAATCCCGTCGCGCGCAATAATTTTCTCGGCTATGACGATGACCGCTACGTAACCGACAATGCGCAGGTTCGCGCTGGTCTGCATTGGAGCACGGTGAAATGGGCGTTCACTTCGCTGGACCAGGCGAATTGGCATCCGGTGACATGGTTGTCGCACGCGCTGGATTGCCAACTTTTCCAGCTTAATCCCGTGGGGCACCACTACACGAATGTTTTGCTGCACGCGGCGAATGCGCTGCTGCTGTTCCTGATTCTGCGATGGTTCACGGGATACACGGCGCGCAGCCTGATCGTAGCCGCGCTGTTTGCGGTGCATCCTCTTAATGTGGAATCGGTGGCGTGGGTGGCGGAGCGCAAGAATGTGCTGTGCATGTTTTTCTTGTTGCTGTCGGTGGCGGCCTATGGGTGGTACGTGCGCAGGCCGGGCATCCGACGTTACTTGCTGGTCGCACTGCTGTTTGCCCTGGCGCTGATGGCCAAGCCGATGGCGATCACGCTGCCCTTCGGGCTGCTGCTGCTGGATTACTGGCCGCTGGAAAGATTCGCGACGGCGCGCGGGGCCGGTGAATCCGGAGGGGCGCTTTCTGGACGGGCGGTTGGATTGCCTTGGTGGAAGCTGGGTCTCGAGAAAGTGCCATTGCTGGTGCTTTCGGCGGGCAGCGCCATTATTACTATGATCGCGCAGCGTGCGGGGGGCGCCGTTCTTACGAGCGCGGCGCGGAATCCGCTGCTGCGCTTCGAAAATGTGGTGGTCTCTTATGTGGACTATCTCGAGAAAGCGATCTGGCCGGCACGTCTGGCGGTGATGTATCCGTATCCGCACCACTTGCCGCTGGGGCGGGTGCTGGTTTCGGCGGTGATCTTGCTCGGCGTTACGGGCGCGGTGGTGCGATACCGTCAGCGTCGGTATCTGGTATTCGGCTGGTTCTGGTATTTGGGGACGATGGTGCCGATGATTGGGCTGATTCAGGTCGGCAATCAGGCGATGGCGGATCGGTACGCTTACCTTCCGTTGATTGGATTGTTTGTGATGCTGGTGTGGGGGGCGGCGGATTGTGCCAGCGCAAGCGGGTTGTTCGCGTCGAATGCGGGAGGGAAGTATTTTGCTGGCGCAACCGTGTTTGCCCTGCTGCTGGGGTTGTTGATTGTCACGCACATGCAGTTGAAGTATTGGCACGACGATTACGCACTGTGGTCGCGGGCTCTGGCGGTCACACAGAATAATTTCGTCGCGGAGAATAACTTCGCGAATGCGCTGATACAGGCGGGACGTCCTGACGAAGCCATCACTCACTTTCGCGCCGCGGCGGCGATTGAACCGCAAGACCCGGCGAGCGAATTGAATCTCGGCATCTATGCGCAGGAGCACGGCGACATGCAGCAGGCGGTGGCGCGCTATGAGTACGCATTGTTGCTGGCGACGGACACGCAGATCCGCGGGTCGGCTTACGCGAATCTCGGGACGGCGTATTTCGCTTTGCACGATTTCGAGCGTTCGCAAAAGAATTTCGAGGCTGCCGAGAAACTCCATCGCGTGTATCCGTCGGCCCTGCTGGATATGGGACTGATGGCGCAGTGGTCGGCGGAGAAGAGTGGGAGCGGAAAGAGGGCGGATGGCGCCGATAACCAAGGCGATTGGAATCGAGCCGCCTACTACTTTGCGCGGTTCGTGAGCGTAGCTCCTAGCGACGTGGGATATCTGCTCTTGGCCAATGCTCTGGAGCATGCGGGACGCGGCGGCGAGGCGAAATCGGCCTACCAGCAGGCGGTTCGGGTGACAACCGATTTAGAGGGAGCCCGGCGCACGGTCGCCAAAGTCACGGCGCAATAGGGCGTCCCCAGCAGGTCCTGATCTTCCGTGATCTCGGAAGCCGGGTCTTCCGTTGCTAAGCTCAAAGTGACTTTTAGAGGAGGCACTTTGCCCGCGACCGGTCAGAAATCTGCCACGCAGTCCACAATTAAGGTTCTCTATGGAGAGTCGGATCAAAACACACTCTCTGCGCAAGCCGCTGAAATGACGAAGGCTGGCCATCACGTGACGACCGCGCTCAACCGTCAGGGAGTGCTCGAGGCGTTGCGCCGCGATGCTTTCGACCTGGTGATCCTGGGTTCGACGTTGTCCAAAGACGATCGCCATCACTTGCCTTATATGGTGAAGAAGGCGCATGAAGGGACGAAGGTGCTGGTGATGCATGCTGGAACGCATCATCACGAAGTGGATGCTGCGATTGATCCGAGTTTGAGCATGCAGCGGATCCTCGAAAAGATCGCCGCGCTGTTGCAACCCGCGAGCGTGTAGCGAAGACAGCTGCAAATTCTTTCTAAGACAAAAAAGGTTTGGCCGGAGGAGGGTTCTCTCCGGCCAAACTTGTCTGATCACTTCCAGGAGATCCAGACATTCCGGGCTGTGCAACCTTTGATTTTGCGGTCCGGAACGATTCCCATTCTCAGCTCTCAGGTGCCGCCGGTTGTCATCAGCGTGTCAATTAATGGCTAAGATTTGCGCGGACCATTTGGGGCGCGAAGTCGATGATCCGCGATCGATTTTGTTGCGGATTTTTGCGGAAATTAAAATGGGCCGCCAGCCAAGAAGCGGTGACTCTTCCTTGGCTATCGGCCCATTCGATCCGGACTGGGATCGGAGGTGATATATCTATCGTAGACCCCGCATGTCGAATGTCAAGGAACAACTTTCGTTTTCCGAAAAAAGCTGGAGGAAGCGGCGGGATCGTCTCAAATTGGTAAAGTTTAGCCGGGCAAATGCTTGGTAGTGTCCTAATTCTGCGTTGTTTTTGTAGGGCTTCGCCTGACATTCGCCAGAAAAAAGGCCGCTCGAACAGACGCGGCCTTAGTCAAAATTGGAAATCAGAACAGGCGACCGTTCGGATTCTTCTGTTCCCACGCTTCCACCTTTGAGTACAGGCCTTGCAAAGGTACGTTCCTGCCGACATTCCCGGTCTTATGGTGGAATTCATTCTTCCTGAAGTTGTCAACAAGAGTGTCAAGGGGCTGGAGGCCGAAACATTCGTCGATATTTGCCAAGCCTATGTCGATGCTTGGCAGCAGGGGGCATTGGGATCGGACACACAAAGGGCGATTGCGATGAAATGCGCGATGTTTCTCGCTGCTTGCGCCAAGGTAGGCGTGATTGCCTTGATTGATGAAGCTACGGGGTATCAGTACGAACGCCCTGTCGATGCGCTGCAATTTAAGTTGAAGCTATTCCTCGCAGAGGAAATGCGGAAATGGGAAAAGACGTTCCCTGATGAATTATGGGAGCAATTCGGGCGTCTCACGAATTGGAAGGGGGGCGTTAATTCGCGGCCCAAATATTGGGGAAAACTGGTAATGGAACTGATCTATGAATATCTCGATCCCGATGTTGCTCAGTGGCTAAAGGACAATGCGCCCCGGCCTGTTGGGACCAACAGTTATCACCGATGGCTGACGGAGCAGTACGGCCTTAAGAGGCTAATCGAGCACATTTGGAAGGTCATCGGAGTCGCCAGCACTTGCGAGACGATGGAAGAATTACGCGCAAGGATGCAAGAGTTGTATGGCAAGAGGCGAGGATTTCAATACGACTTGAAATTGACTCCCGCCCAGGAATCACAGCCGTGAAGCGCTGGCGGCCTTATTCTCCGAGGCCGCCACCAAATTCTTCAACGCAGTATGAGGACACTACCAAATGCTTACAAATATTGACATTCGCCCCTAGCGAATGTTAGCTTTACAGGTTCGAACGGCTTCGTCTTCCAGCAGCGTCAGCCAGCACGATCAGCAAGGATTCGTTCAGCGATTCAATAGTCAGTTCGACCATCAGAAAATGGAAGAGACTCTCCGACAACTAGGCGAATTACTGCTCGGAAGCGTGCCCACGATCATTCTTCTGGCGGTGCTCTATATCCTTTATACGTTTCTCGTACACCGTCCCCTGACGGCGGTGCTTGCTGAACGTCGCAGCCTTACGCAGGGTGCGATGGAGAAGGCACGCGCCGACATCGCGACCGCCGAGGCGCGCACTGCCGATTACGAGCAACGGTTGCGGGAAGCCCGTCAGAAGATTTTCAAGAAGCAGGAAGCGCAGCGCCAGCAGGCGAACCAGACGCGAGCGCAGGCCGTCCATCACGCACGCGCCCGGGCGCAGGAGCAAGTCAAACATGCACGTGTGGGAATCGAAGAAGACAAGACGCAGGCTATGTCGAAGTTGCAATCCGAGGCGGGACGGCTGGCTACGGAGATTGTGAGAACGGTGATGCGCCCGATGACATCCCCCAGTCAGGTGGGTGGACAGTGAGAATGGCTGGGGTTATTTCGGGGTGTCGCTTTGATCCCATTTTCAGGAGCCCAGGGCCGCGAGCGGAAGAGGTTCTGGAAAAAGAGTTCTCTTGCAGCATTCCCTCAGCGGCTGGAAGCCGCGTTGATTCCGCGGCAGGTACGGCACGAGTGGAACTCGTGCCCTTCCCGTTCGTAGAAAAATTGGCGAGTCGTTTTTTGGCGGCGCTTTTTTTGTTGGGGATGGTTTCGCTGTTCTCGGTGCAATCGGCCCACGCGCACTCAGTACCCTCTCCTGCGGTTGCGCAGACTTCACAAGCGACTACTGCGGAACAGAAGCCTGATGCTGTGCCGTCGGAAGCGAAGAAGAATGATGAGGCTGCGCATAATCCCCATAGTTTCGGCGGGGAACTGGCTAAAGAGACGCGCGAATCTACCGGGGAAGAAGAAGAGCACGCTGATCTGAAGCATGCCTCGTCTGTGCAGTGGCTCGGGCGCAAGTTAGGTTTAAACGTCCACCAGGCGCACATGGCGGCCCTCGGTTTCAACTTCGCAGTGGTTGCCGCGGTGATCCTGTGGGCGGGATTCAAGTTCTTGCCGGGAGTGTTTCGCAACCGTACGGCTGGCATTCAACAAGCGCTCGAAGAAGCGCGCGCCGCGAGCGTCGATGCGAACCGCCGCCTGGTTGACATCGAGAATCGCCTGAAGCAGTTGGGTGTGGAAGTGGGTCAGATGACGGCGAACGCGGAAAAGGAAGCCGCAGCCGAGGAAGCGCGAATTCAGAAGGCGGCCGAAGAAGATGTGCGTAAGGTGGTGCTGGCCGCGGAGCAGGAAATTGCGACCGCTGCCAAACAGGCGCGCCGCGAATTGAGCGCCCACACGGCGAGCCTCGCGATCGCGCTCGCCACGCAGCAAATCAAAATCGACTCCAATACAGACCAGGTGCTGGTTCGAAGCTTCGCCTCGACGCTCGCGTCCGACAACGACAAGAGCGGCGGAAAGGGCGGGAAATAGCCATGGCTTCCGTCGTCGGAACCTACGCCCGGGCGTTCGCGGATGTGGTCATGGCTCCGAAGAACCAGCTTGATCCTGCGCGCGCGTTACAGGAATTGCAGGCTGTGGAGGCGCTGCTGCAGGAGAGCGCGCAACTGCGGCGAGTGCTGGAAAACCCGTCGATACCGGGAGAGCGGAAACGCGCAGTGATACAAGCGCTGAGCGCTCGTATGGGCACGACGACGCAGGTAAGAAACTTCGTATCGGTATTGATCGATCATCGAAGGCTTCCGTTGTTGAGTGACATCCTGAAACAACTGGAAGAGGAATTGGACGAGCGGCAAGGTTTTACCGAGGCCCAGGTGAGCAGCGCCCGGCAGTTGAGCGACGCCGAGAAAAAAATGCTGGAAGCCGAAATCATAAGACTGACGGGCAAAAAAGTGAGAGCCCGCTATGCGCAAGACGCTTCCTTATTAGGGGGAGCGGTGGTGCAGGTAGGCAGCACGATCTACGACGGCTCGGTAAAAGGGCAGTTAGAGAAAATTCGACAACAGTTGGTGGGTTAGCCATCAGCCGTCAGCCATCAGCCATCAGGGAAATCGGAGAAGATTGTTGCCATCCTGGTGGGCAAGAAGAAGCTGAGGCGAAACGATTGCACTGATGGCTGACGGCTGAAAGCTGAGAGCTTCTTATGGCGCAAATTAAAGCAGACGAAATAACGCAATTAATCCGCGAGCAGATCGAGAACTACGAGACGAAGATTGCGGTCGACGAAGTCGGCACAGTGATCACGCTCGGCGACGGAATCGCGCGCGTCTACGGCCTCGACAAGGTAATGGCGGGAGAGCTTCTGAGCTTCCCGCACAATGTGGCCGGAATCGCGATGAACCTGGAAGAAGATCAGGTCGGCGTGGTTCTGCTCGGCGAATACACCGAGATTAAAGAAGGCGACGAGGTCAAGCGCACAGGACGCATCATGAGCGTGCCCGTGGGTGACGCGCTTATCGGGCGGGTGGTGAATTCACTGGGCGTGCCCATCGACGATAAGGGTCCGATTGCTTCCGACAAGTTTATTGCGCTGGAGCGCATTGCTCCCGGCGTAATCGATCGGCAGCCGGTGCGCGAACCGATGGCGACGGGACTGAAGGCCATCGACTCGATGATTCCGATTGGGCGCGGCCAGCGTGAGTTGATCATTGGAGATCGCCAGACCGGTAAGACCGCCGTTGCTCTTGACACCATTATTAATAGCAAGGGTAACAACCTGATCTGCATCTACAACGCGATTGGACAGAAGCGTTCGTCGATTGCGCAGGTGGTAAAGATTCTGGAAGACGCAGGCGCGATGGAATACACGATTGTCGTCGCCGCGTCGGCCTCAGAACCGGCCCCGATGCAGTACATTTCGCCGTACGCGGCGTGTGCGATGGGTGAGTTTTTCCGCGATAACGGGCGGCATGCGCTTTGCATCTACGACGATCTTTCGAAGCACGCGGCTTCTTATCGCGAAATCTCGTTGCTGCTACGGCGTCCACCGGGACGCGAGGCCTATCCCGGAGACGTTTTTTATCTTCACTCGCGGTTGTTAGAGCGCGCGGCCAAAGTGAGCGACCGGTTGGGCGGCGGTTCGTTGACGGCATTGCCTGTGATCGAAACGCAGGCGGGCGACGTTTCGGCGTACATTCCAACGAACGTGATTTCGATTACGGACGGCCAGATTTATCTGGAAACCGATTTGTTTAACCAGGGCGTGCGTCCGGCGGTGAACGTTGGACTTTCGGTAAGCCGCGTCGGCGGCAGCGCGCAGATCAAAGCCATGCGGCAGGTCGCCGGAACTTTGAAGCTGGAACTGGCGCAGTATCGCGAGTTGGCTGCGTTTGCCCAGTTCGGCAGCGATTTGGACAAAGCGACGCAACAGCAACTGAATCGCGGTAAACGCCTGGTCGAATTGTTGAAGCAGGGGCAGTTTTCGCCGCTGCCATTCTCGAAGCAGATTCTTATCATTTTTGCCGGGACGAGCGGCGCGCTCGACGATATGCCGGTGGAGCAGGTGGGGGATTTTGAAAAGGAACTGTACAAGTACGTGGACACGACCAATCCGGGCCTGCTGAATACGATCATGGAAAAGAAAGTTCTGGACGACAATCTGAAGGCGGAAATGTCGCGGGTGATTAAGGAAGCGAAGCAGCAGTTTGTGGATTCGCGGCAAGCGAAGTAGTACCCAGTTGTCAGTACCCAGTACCCAGTAACATCACAACTGGTACTTCGTGCTGGCAACTGACAACTGACAACTGGCCACTGACTTATGGCAAACATTCTCGATATACGGCGGCGGATCCGCAGCGTGGTCAACACGCGGCAGATTACCAAGGCGATGAAGACGGTCTCGGCGGCGAAGTTGCGCCGTGCGCAAGAGGCTGCCATGGCGGCGCGTCCGTATTCGCAGATGTTGACGAATGTTCTGAAGTCGTTGGTCGAGCGCGCTGAAATCTATGATCCGGCGACGGGGTTGCCGATTCATCCGCTGCTTGCGGAGCGTCCCGAGAGAAATATCTTGCTGATCGTGGTCACTGGAGACAAAGGGCTGGCTGGGGCGTTCAATACGAACATTCTGAAGATGGCGTCGAAGTTCATCCAGTCGAAGCCCGAGCAGAATATCGATATCGAATGTATCGGAAGAAAAGGCCGCGATTTCATGCGGAGACGTTATCCGATGGCGCCGCAACGGCGCGATGAGACTAGCGAAAACAGCGAGAAAGATCACGGAGAGGCAGGCACGTCGCCCGTCCACACCGAGGCTGTGGTGCAGGAGCGCGCGGGGCGAGTGCAGATTGTCGGCGAACACGTGGGCGTTCTGGGCAAGGTTGAGTTTAGTTTTGCGAACACGCTGAGCGAGCGCGTGGTTGCGCGTTACGCGAACGAAGAAATCGACGCCGTCTATCTCTTGTTCAACGAATTCAAATCGGTAATTGCGCAGCGTCTGGTGGCGGAGCGATTGCTGCCGATTAAAGAGATCGGCGAAGTTGATATCCAGATGGCGGAAGAATTGTCGGACGAGGAAAAGAAGAAGCGGATTGAAGCGGCGAAGACGGCTCACGTCGGTCTGCGAGCACCCGACACGAAAGAAGCAGACGAGGCCGCTGCCAAATTCGGCAGCTCGTCGGTGGACTACATTTACGAACAACCGCCGCAACAGCTTTTCCAGGGGATATTGCCGAAGTATATCGGGATACAGATTTTCCACGCGCTGCTGGAGTCGGTAGCGGCCGAGCATGCGGCGCGTATGACCGCGATGGACTCGGCGACCAGCAATGCCAGCGACATGATCGACTCGCTGACGCTCATCATGAATCGAGCGCGGCAGGCGAAGATCACGAAAGAGATTATTGAGATTGTAAGCGGAGCGGCAGCACAGTAAAGCGGCTGCCAGCTGAGGACTTATGTCAGAAAATATTGGACACGTAATTCAGATCGCAGGGCCGGCCGTCGATGTGCAATTTGTCGAGGGCTCGATGCCTCCTATCTATGAGGCGCTCCGCGTTGTCAGCGAAGGCTTCACCGTACCCTCGCCCATCAACGTCATCCTTGAAGTGCAGCAACATCTTGGGGAAGGGCGCGTGCGCTGCGTCGCCATGGAAGCGACCGACGGCATGGTGCGCGGTATGAAAGCCATCGATCAAGGCGGACCGATTTCGGCTCCCGTGGGACGCGGAACGTTGGGGCGCGTGATGAACGTTATCGGCGAACCGGTCGACAATCTGGGCCCGATCGCTTGCACAAAGCGCATGCCGATTCACCGGCTGGCTCCGGCGTTTGACGAGCAATCGACCACGGCGGAGATGTTCGAGACTGGCGTGAAAGTGGTCGACCTGATTCAGCCGTTTTTGAAGGGCGGCAAGATCGGTCTGTTCGGTGGCGCCGGCGTGGGTAAGACGGTCGTCATCATGGAACTGATTAACAACGTGGCCAAGCAGCACGGCGGATTCTCGGTGTTTGCGGGAGTGGGCGAGCGCACCAGGGAAGGCAACGATCTTTGGCTGGAGATGTCGGAGTCAGGAGTGATCAAGCCGGGCAAGCCGGACGAATCGAAGGCTGCGCTGATTTATGGACAGATGACCGAGCCTCCTGGAGCGCGCCTACGCGTTGCTTTGACTGCACTGACGGTGGCTGAATTTTTCCGCGACGAAGAGGGCAGTGACACGTTGCTCTTCATCGACAATATTTTCCGATTTACGCAGGCGGGTAGCGAAGTTTCGGCTCTGTTGGGCCGCATGCCCAGTGCCGTGGGTTATCAACCGAACCTGGCGACTGAAATGGGCGAGTTGCAAGAGCGTATTACGTCGACCAAGAAGGGATCGGTCACCTCGGTGCAGGCAATTTACGTGCCTGCTGACGATTTGACGGATCCGGCTCCGGCGACGACTTTTGCGCACTTGGATGCGACGACTGTGCTTTCGCGTGCGTTGACAGAGATCGGAATTTATCCGGCGGTTGATCCGTTGGCGTCGACTTCGCGCATTCTCGATCCGCGAATCGTGGGGCAAGAGCATTACGATGTGGCGCAGATGGTGAAGAAGACGCTGCAGACTTATAAAGATCTGCAGGACATCATCGCGATTTTGGGTATCGACGAATTGAGCGAAGATCAAAAAGTGACGGTCGCGCGTGCCAGAAAGATTCAGAAGTTCCTCTCGCAGCCGTTCTTTGTGGCGGAGCAGTTTACGGGCACTCCAGGACGCTATGTAAAGATCGCCGACACGGTGAAGGGTTTCCGCGGCATCGTGGAAGGGAAGTACGACGACATTCCCGAGCAGGCGTTTTATATGAAGGGAACGATCGAGGAAGTGCTGGAGACGGCAGAGAAGATGAAGGGCGCAGCGTAGAGACCGTCGTCGGTCGATGGTCGTTAGTCGTTGGGCAAAATCGGCTAGCGGCGCGACGGAGGCGAACGACTCACGACTAACGACTAACGACTAACGACTAACGACGAAATAACATGGCTGACACTTTTCAACTCGAGATCGTGACCCCCACCAAGCTTCTGGTCAAGGACGCGGCGGAGGAAGCGCAAATTCCGGGGGCGAGCGGATATCTCGGAATTCTTCCGGGACACGCTCCGCTGATCACCGAGCTGGGGGTGGGAGCGATCACCTACAAGGCGAGTGGGACGACACACACACTTTCGGTCGCGTGGGGCTTTGCCGAAGTTCTACCTGACAAAGTTACGATCCTGGCGGAGGCGGCCGAGCAGCCGCAGGAAATTGACGTTCCACGCGCGGAAAAGGCGAAAGGGCGGGCCGAAGAGCGGCTCAAGAGCAACGATCCGCAGGTTGATTTCACGCGGGCCGGCGATTCGCTGCAGCGCGCGGAAACGCGATTGAATGTTGCCAAGGAGAAGTGATTCTCCAGGCCAGCAGCGCCGTTGGATGCGCCGAAAGGCTAATCGGAGCCCGGTAGCGGGGCTGTCTCGCCGTTCCTTTTCAATAACTTAGCTCCGGAAAATGTCCTATTTCGCCGCTTAACCCCGATTTTCTCCCCTTCATTGCCTTCTTCGTGCCTAAAGCACACGGATTCAATAGCATCAACCTAAGCAACTCCACGCATCGAAACCTCATATACGCTCGTGGAGAAGCTTATTTTGCGTTGTCTCCGCGGAGCCCAGGCCAGTCAAGCGGAGACAGTGCAAGCACGACGAGAGCCCAGGAAACAGGAAAGCGAGAGCAGAATGCATAAGCCGATTAAATATGTCGAGAAGGCTGTGACGATTGCCGCCACCGGGGCGTGGGCAGTTTTTTCACGCCTTAACGGTATTGCTCCCAACGAATCGCCCGTTCCGAAGTGGTCGGAAAAGCCGCTGCTCAAATCGTGGGAAAAGTCAAAGCCGCCGCTCGGGTGGCCGCGCTCGACCGATTCGCTCTGTCCGAAATGCGTGCCTGAGATCCGGCAGCAGATTCTGGATGGGCATCTGCCAGTCGACGTTTTGATGAACGAGAAGGTCGGCGAGATCAAGGCGCAGATCATCGAACGCGACGGCAAACTTTGGATGGTGAAGGACTGCGAGAAGCACGGTCATTTCGAAGACCTGATGTCGATCGACACCGAATTCTCGAAGCACCTGGAAGATGTGTTCCCTGGCCGCGATATCAAGGCCCACAACGACGAGAAGCTGCATCATCATGGATCTTCGACCGTGAAATATGGCCGAGGAGCGGTTCTGACCGTCGATCTGACGAACCGTTGCAACATGATGTGCGATCCCTGCTTCATGGACGCGAACCAAGTGGGCTACGTGCATGAACTCACATGGGAAGAAATCAAGACAGTGCTCGACAATGCCATCACGGTGAAGCCGAGGCGGCAGATGTCGGTGCAGTTTTCGGGCGGCGAACCAACGCTCTCTCCATACTTTCTGGACGCGGTTCGTTACGCGCGGAAGGTGGGTTACAACAGCGTGCAGGCGGCGACGAACGGAATCGAATTCGCGAAGAGCTTCGAGTTCTGCCAGCAGGCGGTCGAAGCGGGTATGCGGTATGCGTATCTGCAATTCGATGGAATCGGCAATGCGGCCAACGATCATCGCGCGGTAGGCAATTTGTTCGATGTGAAGTTGAAGGCGATCGACAATCTGCATCGTGCGGGCTGCGAGATCGTGCCGGTCGTTACGATTATTAACGGCATCAACAACGAGCAGGTGGGACGCATCATTCAGTTCGCGCTCGACAATCCCAAGAAGATCGGGTTCTTGAGCTTCCAGCCGGTTTCGTTCACGGGACGCGATGAAGCGATCACGGATGATCGGCGCACAGCCCAGCGATACACGCTGGCGCATTTGGCGCACGACGTGAAAAATCAGACGGGCTTCGGAGTTCCGGCGCGCGACTGGTATCCGATCTCGTTCATGTCGACGTTCAGCGATTGGGCAGACGTTCTGCACTCGCAGGACAGCAATAACGATTGGGGCCAGCTCTCTTGCGGATGCCATCCGAATTGCGGCACCGGCATGGCGCTGATGATCGATAAAGAAACGAAGGAAGCGGTTCCGGTTACGGCGTTCCTGAAGGGCGATCAGCTTGCGAAAGATATTGCCAAAGTAAATGACGCGGCGCGGTCGAAGTTCTGGACTGCATTCGGGATGGCTCTTTGCCTGATGAAGAACTATGACTCGTTCCAGTCGCCGAAGCACTTTAAGATGACTGACCTGCTGAAGAAGTTCGATAAGAACTTCAACGCGACTGGCAAGAACTATGGCAAGGTGGGTCCGGATCGTACGATTGACGACGTGATGAAGCGGCGGCAGGATCGCTGGAACTTCCTGTTCATCGCGGGAATGTGGTTCCAGGATCTGTTTAATTACGATTTCCGCCGCACGGAGCAGTGCATTATTCCGTACGCGACGCAGGAAGGCGAGATCAGCTTCTGCGCTTATAACACGGGCGTGGGATGGCGCAACATCATCGAGAAGATGCACATGACCTCCACGCTCACCAAGTGGTACGAAGAGCATGGACGCCACGAGATCTTCGCGGGCGGCAAGAAGGTCAACATGGAAGACAAAGACCATGCCCTTTACCTGCGCGAAGAAATCGTGACGCACGAAGTGCAACATGATCTCGACAAGCTGGGCATTGCGAAGACGGCACGCGAAGAAAAGAAGCGCGCGAGGGACAGCAAGGCCGAAACCAACAAAGTTAAGAACGATGCGGCCTACGATGCGCGCATGGCGCAACTCTATCGGGAAGTTGTACTGAAAGAGAAGCCGGCGACATCGAACGAAGGCGGGTTCATTCCAATCGGCGCCATTGCGGGCGCCATCAAGCAGCCGACTGGGATTGCTCCGGCGCCGAAGAAGAGCGAAGAAGTGGGCGAACCGGTGGCGGGGGATTAGCGTACTCAGCTCTTGGCTTTTGGCTATTAGCTTCTAGCTTAAGACTCTAAACACAAGGCCGCTCGAAAGAGCGGCTTTTTCTTTTGGTACGGCGGCTGGAACTTCTGCAACGGATTGGTGGTCCAATATGGGTAGGGGGCGAACCGCGATCGGACGGCCCATCGAGGATCTGCGAAAATCGCGACTGCGGGCACCCGGATCGTTCGGTTTTGCATCTCTCTGATATTGAGGTCACAATAGTTCAGAGCTTATTCGTTCATGGCTGGAGTTAAAGAAGTGAAAAGCGGCGGAACTCTCTGGTCGTGTGCTCGGGCCGCCCGGGTCGCTTCTACGGCTTTCTTGTTCGCGGTGGTGATCGGTGGGCTGGGTACGCCGGTGGGCTCGGAGATGTGTTTCGCGCAGGCTTCGTCTGTAGCCGACGCGAGCGACAGTATCCATGGGATCGTGATTAACGGAGTCACTCGTGAGCCGATCGGCCGCGCGTTAGTTTTGAGTCCTGATAATCGCTTCGCCGCATTGACGAACAGCGAGGGGCGCTTTGAATTTACCTTGTCGAAGGCGGGAGCGGCCGATCAGAGCGGTTCGGATTCGGGTGGTACAGGCTCGAGTGGTCCCACAGGAGTGCCGGCTCGGTTGTCGAATCGTCCCTATATGTTGACGGTTCGGAAGCCGGGATTCATGCCGGATCCGAACAATCCGGGACAGAATCTGCAAAACGACCCGACGTCGGAGTTGACGCTGGCGCTGATCCCGGAGAGCCTGATCGTTGGAACCGTCGCGCTGCCTACGTCCGAGGCTCCCGACAGTATCTCGCTGCAACTTTACCGCCGGCAGATCCAGGATGGACGCGCGCACTGGGTACCGGCGGGAAATTCCGAGTCGAATTCGGAAGGTCAGTTTCGCTTCTCGGATCTTGCCGCAGGCACTTATAAGCTACTTACTGGCGAGTTATTGGACGAAGATCCATTGGCTATCGATCCACTTACTGTCGATCCTGCGACTTTCGAGTCGCGTGGGCCGCTGTTTGGGTATCCGCCGGTCTACTACCAAAATGCCACGGACTTTGGGGCAGCGACCGAGATTCAGCTGGCTGCGGGACAAACGCAGGTGGTCAATCTTTCGTTGGTCAAGCAGCCTTACTATCGCGTCAAACTGCCTGTGAATGCGCCTGCCGAAGACTCATCGCAAAACGGATTCGGCGTCGAGGTCTATGCGCACGGCCACAAAGGTCCCGGTTTTTCTCTCGGATATAACAATGCCCACCATGCTATTGAAGGGCTGCTGCCGAACGGAACGTATACGGTTGAGGCGTCGAGTTTCGGTCCGAATGCGATGACCGGATTGCAGACGATCACGATCAAGGGTGCTCCGGTGGATGGGCCGAGTGTTGCCGTGGCTCCGAACGCGTCGGTGCCGGTTCGCGTGAAGGAGGAATTTACGGCGGCGGACCCGACGGGTGCGATGTCATTGTCGATCAACGGCCGCACTACCGTGGTTCGGGATGCACGCCGTTATTTGACCGTGGTGCTGGAACCGGCGGACGACTTTGGAGCGGGAATGCAGTTTCCTATGCGCAGTCCGCGGGGCTCGGCTGACGATGTTCTGGAAGTTCCGGGCGTGGCCGCGGGGAGTTACTGGGTAAGAGTGCAGTCGTCGCGCGGGTATGTGGCTTCAATTCGTTCGGGAAATCTCGATCTGGAGCATCAACCGATTTATGTGGGCGTGGGAGGTGCGCCGTCGCCGATTGAAATCACAATGCGTGACGATACGGCCGAAATTAGCGGCACGGTGGAGGGGGTTACAGCGGCTTCAGGCGGAGGTGCAGGGAGCGCGTTTGGCGCGTCGTCCACTACGTCGTACGGCTTTTCATCCGGCAATTTATTCGGCGCGACATCGTATGCCGCTTCCGGGGCGGCGGGGGCGCATCTCTATTGCATCCCGGTCGCAGACAGCGGGGGACAGCTTACCGAGGCATGGGTCGGTCCGGATGGCAACTTCGATGCTCAGGGATTGGCTCCGGGCGCGTACCGATTGCTTGCCTTCGATCGAGTGCAGCAGGAACTGGAGTTCAGAAATCCGGAGTCGATGCGAGCTTACGATGCGAAGGGACCGGTGGTTCGCGTCGCCGGAGGACAGAAGGAACACGTCACGTTGCAGGTGATCGCAACAGATTTTTCGGGCAAGCAGCCATGAGGAACCGGTCTCGATCGTTTTTCGGATTTGTCTCGAAGTTCGGATTCTCGGCCGCGGTGGTGGTTGCTTGCATCGTTTTACGAGCAGGTGCGTGTGCGCAGGTTGAGGAAGCGGCGCGCACGCGAATTTCGGCGGGCCCCTATCGCATCGCGGGGAGCGTTGTGAACGCGAAGACAAGTGGGCTGCTGGCAAGGTCTCGGGTGACCATCGCCGACGCCAAGCACCGGCAGAGAATGCAATCCGTGGTCACGGGCGACGACGGGCGCTTCGAGTTTCATGTGCCGGCGGGTAAGTATTCTCTGGAGGGCGAGAAGCGTGGATTCATCGCCGCGTCTTACGATCAGCACGAGCAATTTTCGACCGCAATCGTGACCGGAGGGGAGTTCGATAGTGAGCACCTGACGCTGCGGCTCGCGCCCAATGCGGTGCTGCGCGGACAAGTGCTGGATGAATTCGGGGAGCCGGTTCGGCAGGCGCAAGTCACGGTGTATCGCGAGAGCCATCAACAGGGAGTGAGTCGCATCTCGCGTTTTCGCGTTGCGGCAACGGATGATCAAGGGCGCTACGAAATTACGCCACTAGATGCCGGCACGTATTTTGTTTCGGCGAAGGCTACGCCGTGGTATTCGGTGCGTCCGACTTCGAATGGCGAAGGGGCGCCCAGCCAGGCATCGCAGGTGGACCCCTCTCTCGACGTGGTGTATCCGACGACGTTTTACGGGGATGCCAGCGAGGCGGAAGATGCCGCGGCGATTCCAATTCGAGGAGGCGATCGGCTGGAAGCGGATATCCATCTGGCTCCTGCACCCTCGCTTCACTTGACGGTGCACGTTCCCGAAAACAACCAGGGCGTCAACCTGCCGATGCTGCAGAAGCCAGTGTTCGACGGGTGGGAACCGGTCGCGAATCCGGATATCCAGAATGTGGCGCCGGGAGTGTACGAGATCAGCGGCATTGCGGCGGGGCGCTACATGGTGCGGACACCGGATGCCAGTGGCCAGATGAAAGAGCCAACCGAGGTCAACCTGAACGGTGGGGGAGAACTCGACATCGCGGCAGGGAATGCGACGAGTTCGATCAAAGCGACCGTCCAGATGGAGGGTGGAGGGCCTCTTCCAGCGCAGATGCAACTTGGTTTGCGCAACGCCAAGCGCCGGATGATCGGCACGCGGGTCGATGAGAAGGGAAACGCCAACTTTTCAGATGTGGTTGCGGGGAAGTACGACGTTGTGGCGAATTCGCAGACGCAAGCCTATTCGGTCACACGGATCGAGTCGGAGGCTGGGACGGTTGCAGGGCATGAAGTGAACGTGCCTGCTGGAGCTTCTCTGACGCTGACCTTCACGCTGGTGGGAAGCGCGGTGAATGTCGAGGGCTTTGCTAAGCGAGGTGGAAAAGGGTCTGGGGGCGCAATGATCGTGCTGGTGCCGAAGAATCCGGAGGCGAACCTGGATCGTTTTCGGCGCGACCAGAGCGATCTGGACGGTAGTTTCGTGCTGAAGAATGTGATTCCGGGAAGCTATACGATCGTTGCGATTGAAGATGGCTGGGATCTGGACTGGGCGCGGGCGGCCGCGCTCTCTCCGTATCTTGAGCGCGGACAAACCGTCGAGGTCGGTGACCGCGCTGTCGCCACGTTGCATTTGACGGATGCGGTTGAGATCCAGAATAAGTAGTAACGGCTGCCGTCTAGTCGGCGGCGATGAACTTCAGACATACGGGGGCGGGAACCTGAAATTGCTGCCCTGTAGGCGTCAGCTTTCCGGATTTTGGGTTTATGCGGAAGGCAACGATGTTATTCGATTCCTGGTTCGCCACGAACAGAAATTTACCAGTGGGATCGATCTCGAAATGGCGCGGCGCTTTGCCTTGAGTGGAGACGCGATCGATGTAGCTTAGCTTGCCCGTTTTCGGATGAATCGAGAAGATCGCGATGCTGTCGTCTCCGCGATTTGACGTATATAAAAATCTGCCATTTGGATGAACCGCGATTTCCGCGGCATCATTCTTGCCGGAAAAGCCTTCGGGCAGCGCTGAGATACGCTGCAGGGAAGGGAAGTTTTTCTTTTCGTCGTTCGCAAAGACGGTCACGGTGGAATCGAGTTCGCTCACCACGTACAAAAAGTTGTTGTCACGAGAGAAAGCGACGTGGCGCGGGCCGCTTCCCGGTGAAAGAGTGGCTGCCACTTCGTTCTTCGCCAGCGTGCCTTTGGTGGTGTCGAAACTGTAAGTCAGGACTCGATCAAGACCGAGGTCAGAGACGTAGACGAAGCGGTTGTCGGCGGAGGGCTCGATCCAGTGGCTGTGCGGCGCATCCTGGCGTTCTTTGTTGGGGCCGAGGGTGCCGCTGTCATGCAGGAACGCGGAGGATTCCCCGAGGCTGCCATCAGGCCGAATTGGGAAGACGGCCACGGTTCCTCCTGTGTAGTTGGCCACCAGAATGTACTTTCCAGATTTGTCGAAAGAAATGTAGCAGGGGTCCGCACCCTGCGATGCCACTTGGTTCAGGAGGGAGAGCTTGCCCGTTTTGCGATCGATGGCGAAGGCGCTGACGGCTCCGGTGCTGGCTCCGTGATAGGTCTGGAGTTCATTGACCGCATAGAGGTAACGATGGCTGGCATCGATTGCGAAAAAAGATGGATTGGCTGTCTCTGCCGCGACGCCGAGCGGCGTCAGTTCGCCGGATGAAGCGTTGAAGCGGTAGGCGTAGATTCCTTTGCTGTCTTTATCGGTATAGGTGCCGACGAACAGGAGATATGGCTTGGGAGGCTGATCCTTCGCGAAAGCGGATGCAAGCAAAGTCGAGAGCAGAAGCGGGATGGCGAGGCACTCGAGCCGGAGGAATGTCATGGGGACTATCAAAACTCATTTGCGGGACTAGCGCAAGGGAAGTCGGGCGGGGATGAAGGTTGGTTCGCTTAAGGAGAAACGGTCTCGCGGGCCGGGCGCCCGCGCCACATGAATCTTGTATGCTTCCGGAATGGGTTTGCCGCGATTGCCGAGTGGGGATGGCGCGCTGATTCAGATTGTTGATGCCGCTCTGGCGGATGCAGCGCGGCGCAGCGGGGAGTGGCTCGTGTGCCGTCCGGGATGCACGCAGTGCTGTGTTGGGGTATTTGCAATCAGCCAAATGGATGCGGCGCGGCTGCGGGAGGGTTTGGATCGTCTGGAGAAGGCAGATCCGGCGCGGGCTCGGCGCATTCGTTCGCGGGCTCGGGATTCGATCCGAAGACTGGCGGCGGATTTTCCGGGCGACGCGAAGACGGGAGTACTGGGAGAAGGTCCGGTGGCTGAGCAGAGTTTTGCAGATTTTGCGAACGAGGAAGTCTGCCCGGTGCTTGATCCGAAGACGGGTTTGTGCGAACTTTACGAGTCTCGGCCGATGACGTGCCGGACGTTTGGTCCTCCTGTGCGATCGGAGGAGGGGTTGGGAGTCTGCGAACTTTGCTTTCACGGCGCCACGGATGAGCAGGTTGCGGGATGTGAAATGGATGCGGATCCGGAGAATCTGGAAATGAAATTAGAGGCGGAGTTCGAGAAGTCGAGCGGACTGTGCGGGCGGACCATCGTGGCTTATTGTGTGAAGTGAGTTGGGCTGCCGGCTAAATCTTCCTGGGGATGAGTTCGCGGACGGGTGCGTCCACACCAATCTGATCGCGCCTTAGCGGTTGTGGTACCAGCGGTGCAGGGCAATCACCGACCAGACAATTTCCGCTAGTCCGAAGGGCCACGCACCTTGCAGAAAGCCATAGGCCGAGCCGAGAGCGCAGGCCACTGCGAAGGCCAGGACGAACCAGTTGCTGCGGTTCTCGAGCGCGTAGGTCACGAGCATTGCGATTACGGCGAATAATCCGAAGAGCGTGAGCGCATTCACTTGTCGGTTTCCTCGGGCCTCGCCTTGCTTGCGCGGTGAACCATACTATCAATTTCTTTGAGGTACGCTACGCGTTGGGTCTCTTCTACTGCGCTGAACAAATCTTGCTTCGCCAAGAAACGTGAATGTGCGATAACTCTAATGCGCCGTCAATGCTTCCTCCGGGGGGATTTCGCGGGCGGGGCGCGCTTACAGAGGCTATGGCTGAATTTGCGGAAGTTCGAGAGGCTTCGCTGGGGGAGATTGCCCTGGTTTTCCTGAAATTGGGGACGATCGCCTTTGGCGGGCCGGCAGCGCATTTGGCGATGATGGAGGAGGAATTCGTCCGCCGGCGGCGATGGATTACGCAGACGGAATTTCTGGACCGGCTGGCAACGGCCAATCTCATTCCCGGCCCCAGTTCCACCGAAGTCGCAATCTTTGTGGGTCAGCGGAAGCGCGGTTGGCGGGGCCTCATCGTGGCTGGATGCTGTTTCATCGTTCCCGCGGCATTGATTGTGACGGCGATCGCGTGGGCCTATGTGCGCTTCGGTTCGCTGCCGAAGGTGGAAGGCATTCTGGCTGCAATCAAGCCCGCGGTGGTGGCGATCGTAATTCAGGCGTTGGGAAAGATGGGACGGACTGGTCTGCGGACAGTTTCGCTAGCGGCTATCGCGGTGTTGGCTGCCGTCCTTAGCCTGCTGGGAGTTGGTCCCGTGTTGGTGTTGGCGTTTGCCGGCGCGGTGGCTGCGGCTGACTTACTGATGAAAAGGATGATGAAAGATCGCTTGTTAGGCGTCAGCATTCTTTCCTTTCTGAAGGCGGTGAGGCTCTCCGGAGTTGCCGGCCTGGCAACGGCGGTTGTGGTGACTGGTGCGGCTTTTCCGGTGGGGCTTCTGCGGTTATTTCTGTCGTTTCTGAAAATTGGCTCGGTTGTCTTCGGCAGCGGGTACGTGTTGTTGGCCTTCCTGCAGACTGAGTTTGTCGAGCGTTTGCATTGGCTGACCGACAAGCAATTACTGGACGCGGTCGCCGTGGGTCAGTTCACGCCAGGACCCCTGTTCACCACGGCGACGTTCATCGGGTATCTGGTGGCGGGATGCAGGGGCGCGCTGGTGGCGACGATTGGAATTTTTCTGCCGGGATTTGTGTTGGTCGCGGTGAGTGGACCGGTGATTCCTCGGCTGAGAAGATCGCCGGTGGCTTCGGCCGCGCTCGACGGCGTCGTCGCAGGATCACTCGCGCTGATGGCAGTTGTAGCGATGCAGTTGGCAAAAGCTTCGATCGTGGATTGGAAGACGTTGGCGGTGTTTGGAGTGAGCTTGATTGCATTGCTACGGTTCGGCGTGAACTCGGCTTGGGTGGTGGGGAGTGCGGCGATCCTGGGATGGTGGATGGGGTAGCGGCAGATTCCTTTCTGGGGACGGCGATGGGCGAAACGCATATTCGGAGGGCAGAGCACCGCGATCTCGCGCGCATTACCGAGATCTACAACCATTATGTTTTGAATACTCCGGTGACGTTTGACGTGGAGGCGTACACGGTCGAGCGGCGCGAGGCATGGTTTGCGCAATTTGGGGAGACGGGCCGGTATCGGCTTCTGGTCGCCGAGCAAGATGGGGTTGTGATGGGATATGCCGGTACGACGCCGTTTCGTCCGAAGGCGGCGTATGAGACGACGGTGGAGACTACGATTTATTGTGCGCCCGAGGCCGTCGGAATGGGGCTGGGCAAGAGCCTGTACAGCGAGTTGTTTGCCAGCTTGAAGGGCGAAGATATTCATCGGTTTGTCGCCGTGTATGCGTTGCCGAACGCCGCAACCGAGGCCCTGCACCGCCGGTTCGGATTCAAGGTGGTGGGAGTTTTCAGCGAAAACGGGCGAAAGTTTGGGAAGTATTGGGATGTGTGCTGGCTGGAGCGGGTGGGATAAGGTCGCTGTGGGTTTGGGGTGCGGTAGACAGAATGGATGGATTTGCGCAGACGCTCCTCGAAATGGTGGATGAAAAAGGCCGACATTTCGCCGTTTGTTGCGAAGAGGTTAAAATGAATGATTCCGGCATGATACGCGAAAACGCCGTAGTACGCCGGGCATGAACTCGTGGAACAAGTGAACAATCTCGAAGTGGAGCGGATGGCGACTCCGGACAATGGAAGCGGCGCGTCGTCGGCCGTTCCGTCGGTGGTCGCCTCGGCGCCGAACGAATCGGCCGATGTCTTCCCATCGGGCCGGGAGAGACCCTCGTCCCCTGTTTACTGGCGGGTGGAAGGCAGTTTGCTGGAACTGACGACAGTTCGTCCCATCGCTTTCTTTACCTGGAACAGCCAGACATTTATTGCGCGCGCGGTACGCCGGGCACTCGTGTTGTTGATGGCGCTTTTGCGGCCCTTCTTATACGCGGCGAATCGCGTGGCCGCGACCCGGATCGTTCATGCGGTGTTGCGTGGCATAACGCGCGATCGTCTCGACCTGCTGGGCGAAGAAGAATTCGAATACAAATTGAAGCCGTTGCTCAAAGAAGAGGGCGTGCGGCGGTTGAAGGCGCTGCAAGCCACGGGGGTGGACGTAGTCCTGGTTAGCCAGGGGTTGGAGCAAATGATGCGGCCGCTGGCGCGGCATTTGGGCGTGCGCTGGATCATCGCGAACCGGCTCGACTTCAGGGATGGAGTGGCAACGGGCCGGTTGTTGAGTCCGGTGATTCGGCCGCGGGGATTATTTGCGCGGATTCGTGAAGCAGGCCCGGACGGGCAGCAGAGCCCAGCGCGGTGGGTGCGCGCTCTCGGTTTGCGCGGGCCGAAGGCGTTGGCGGCTGCGATTGTTCCCGCGGTGCGGGTGGAAACGCCGAGGGTTCGTCCGATTGTGTATTTCGACGAGAAGCGGTATCCGTCGTCGTTTTCGGTGCGCAAGGCGCTCGGCGGCAAGCGTGTAATGCTGATCGGTGTTACCGGATTTATCGGCAAGGTGTGGCTGGCGAATACGCTGATGGACCTGCCGGAGATTGGGAAGCTTTATCTGCTGATCCGGCGGCAGAAGTCGAGTGTGGCGCAGAAGCGCTTCGAGAAGATGATTGAAGGCTCGCCTGTGTTCGATCCCCTATTTGAGAAGTATGGTGATCAACTCGGCGCCCTGCTGGCGGAAAAAATCGAAGTCGTGGAAGGCGACGTCTCGCTGCCCAACATTGGAATGGATCCCGACACTGTCGTGCGGCTACGGCGTGATCTCGATTTGGTCATCAACAGCTCGGGGCTCACCGACTTCAATCCCGATCTGCGCGACGCGTTGGCTGTGAATGTGGATTCGACGTATCACCTGATCGATTTCATTCGCTCCTCCGATCATGCCGCGCTGCTGCATCTTTCGACCTGTTACGTGGCCGGACAACGAGATGGCCGCGTCAGTGAACGAGTACGTCTCAATTACACGCCGACGCATCTGAAAGAGTTCGACGCTGAGAAAGAGTGGCGGCGGCTGCACGAACTGGTCGATTCGGCAGAGGCGCGGGTGGAAGGCCCGGAAGTCACGGAAGAGTTGCGCAAGCAGGCGCTGGAGAAAGAGCACGCCGCGAAGGGGTTGAGCGGCCAGGCGCTCGAAAATCAGATCCGCAAGAATAAAGTTCGTTGGCTGAAGAATTATCTTACGGAAGAGGGAACGCGCCGGGCGAAGGAACTGGGCTGGCCGAACACGTACACGTTTACGAAGAGCCTGGCCGAATCCATGATCGCGAAATATGGCGCCGATCTCCCGATTGCGATCGTGCGTCCCGCGATTGTTGAAACCTCGGTATCGAAGCCCTTTCGGGGATGGAATGAAGGCATCAATACTTCCGCATCGCTCTCGTATCTGCTGGGAACATCGTTTCGCCAATTGCCTTCGAACGAACGGAAGCGGCTGGACATTATTCCGGTCGATGCGGTGTGCGCGGGGATGACGCTGATTGGCGCGGCACTGGTCGAGCGGCGCCACGATCCGCTGTACCAACTTGCGACGTCGGTTACGAATCCATGCGATATGGGCCGTTCGATCGAGTTGACGACTTTGGGACACCGGCGGCACTATCGGGCGCAAGAAGGGCTGGAATATTGGCTACGATTGCGCATGGACGCGATCCCGGTTTCGAAAGAGCGGTATCAGAGGATGTCGGCACCGGCGCAGAAGATGATTATCAAGTCGATTCAACGAGTGATGGCTCCGCTGCCTTCGGCGATGAAGAAGCCCTTGGCCAAGACTGAGCGGAATCTCGAGCGAGTGGAAAAGCTGGTAGGCCTTTTTGAGCCGTTCATCCTGCACAACGAGCACGATTTTGTCGCCGACAATGTGGAAAAACTTTCGCAGGCGCTACCAGCAGAAGAGAAACAAGTTTTCGGATATGACACCGCCGGCCTCGATTGGTGGGAGTATTGGATCGACATCCACATTCCGGCTTTGCGGCGGTGGACCTATCCGCTGATTGAAGGCCGGCCGCTGGAGGCGCGGGAGCCGCGCGTGCTGCAAATGCCGCCAGCAGCGAGCCCTCCAGTGAGCGGTTCCGCGACAAGCAACGAAAACGCCGGCAGCATGAAGACGGGGACGAACGGAGCAGCGTGGCAATTTTCCTGACCGGTGGGACCGGATACATAGGCGCGCACGTCGCCGCCAACCTACTCGACCAGCATGATGCGACTCTGAATCTGCTGGTGCGCGCCCGCGACGCGCGCGATGCGGAACTTCGGCTATGGCGTGCGTTGCAGTTGCATCTGCCGTTTCCCAAGTTCTACGAATACTTGCAGGCGAAGATCCGCATTTTTCGCGGCGATATTACCGCTCCGCAGTTTGGGCTCGATCCCGGCGACTATGACCGGTTGGTGCACACGACCGATTCGGTGATCCACTGTGCAGCCTCGCTCAATCGCAAGTCAGAAAAAAGCTGTTTGAACGTCAATTTGCGCGGAACGCTCGAAGTAATACAACTGGCACGGCAGGCGCAGTATTATCACGGCCTCGGGCGTTTTTCGAATGTCAGCACTGTAGCGGTAGCGGGGAAGCGCAGCCACGAAGTTGTGGTCGAAGATCAGTCCATCGATTGGGGACTTTCGGATTACGATCCCTATGGGCGAACCAAGAAATTCTGCGAGCACATGGTGCGGGAGATGCTGCCAGACGTGCCGCTGACTATCTTCCGCCCGAGTATCGTGCTCGGAGACAGCCGCTATCCGCAGACGACGCAGTTCGATATGGTGCGATCGTTCGTGTTTCTCGCGGGATTGCCGGTGCTTCCGTTTCGTCCTCATGACAAGATCGATATTGTGAATGTGGATTTCGTGGCGGATGCGATTTCTACTTTGCACATGAAGCCGAATCCAGCGCACGACACGTATCATCTTTCTTCCGGCAATGGAGCGCAGACCTTTCAGGAGTTGACGCGCGCGCTGGCAGCCGAGCAGAACAAGCGCGGGCCCGTGTTCTTGCCGATTTTAGAGAAACCGTTCGCTTCTGGGGTGAATATCCTGGCAAATCGCAAAGGACCAGTGGGACACGGTGCGGCGCTCATGAAAGTCTTCATGCCGTATTTGATGTGGAACACGGTGTTCGACAACACGCGCGTAACGACCGAATTAGGCCGCACGCCGGCGCCATTTTCGCAATACAGCTTTCCGCTGCTGCGCTTCAGCCGCGAGCACAATTTTGCCTATCCATATCAGCCTTGGCCCGAGAGCACGCAGGCGGGAGGGTCGGCGGCATGATGGACTTCGTGTTAGAAGCCTGGGTGTCGAGCATTATCGAAGGCAAGAAAATTCAATGGATGATGGGCAAGCGCGAGCCCTGGCAGCCGGGCGAGAAATTGAAACTATTGTTTGCCGGCTATAACGGGACGCGCAATACGGGATCGGATGTGCGCGTGGAAGAAATGCTGCGGCAGATCCGGCGGATTCTCGGGCCGGAGAAGGTCGATCTCAGTATGATGACGTTCAACTTCGACCGTTCGCGGGGATATTTCGATGGCACCGCGCAGGTTCGGCTGCCGGATATCTTTCCGCCGTTTCTCGCGCGTGAAGTGCCCAAACATCACGGCGTGGTGGCTTGCGAAGGCTCGATGTTCAAATCGAAGTTTGCGAACGCCCTGGCGACGATGATGATCGGCTCGTTGGGAATCGCCGCGGCGGAGAACAAATTGTCTGTAGGTTACGGCGCCGAAGCGGGACACATGGATCCGCTGGTCGCGAAGATGTGTGGACGCTACTGCAAGAATTCGCTGGTGATCACGCGCAATAATGAGTCGAGGAAGATTCTCCGCGAACTGGGCGTGC
This sequence comes from Terriglobales bacterium, assembly GCA_049520915.1. Taxonomy (GTDB): domain Bacteria; phylum Acidobacteriota; class Terriglobia; order Terriglobales; family Acidobacteriaceae; genus Acidiflorens. The sequence goes on along the minus strand of JBEKPH010000023.1, from coordinate 19,340 downwards.
CGACGGAATTGGGTACGGACACGGCGTGGACTTTTGAGCCGTTAGGCGCGGAGTATGGCCAGAAGGCGTTGCGTGACGTGGGATGGGACGGGAAGACGCCGGTGCTGGTCGTGTGTCCGATCAATCCGTTCGAGTGGCCGGTAAAAGCGTCGGTGGCAAAGGCGGCGATACGCGGCCTGACGGGCGCCTACAAAGAAAGCCACTATCGCGGCCCTTACTTTCACAATGCGGGGCCGGCGGCGGATCGAGCGTACGAGCATTATCTGGGTTCGATTGCGAAAGCGGTGGCAGCCTTCCGGCAGAAGAAGAATGTGTTTGTGATCATGGCGGCGACCGAGCGCATGGATGCGCGAGCTTGCCGGCGTATCTCGGAAAAACTGGGAGGCGTTCCAATACTCACCTCCGACGAGTACAACATGTATCAGTTAGTGAGCATTTTGCGGGCGTGCCGCATGATGGTTTCTTCTCGCTATCACGGGATCGTTACTTCGATGCCGGCACTGGTGCCGTCGGCCGGCATAACGATGGACGAGCGCATTCGAAATCTGATGAATGAGCGCGGGCATCCCGAGCTGCTCATGAACGTGGATGATGTGGACCTGGAGGAGCGAACGCTCGCGTCTCTTGAAATTCTAGAGCGCGACGGCGAACGGATCGCCGATGGGATCGCTCGTACGGTGGTGCGGAATCTGAAATTGATGGCGCGGATGGGCGTCTATTTTGAAGAAGAAGTGCAGCGCCGCTATCCGGAGTTCGAAACGCGCCGCGGCGAATGGAGTTGGGAAGACTATTTGCCGCCCATGAGTGACGGGCTGAAACAACTGGTAGCGGCCTACAGCTAACTTTGCGAATCGCATGACTTTTCTAGAAGACATTTTTGCAAGCCTCGAGCGCAACGGAGAAACCGTCGTGGTGCAGGAACTGCGCGACGGGCAGGCGGTCCCGCTGACGGCGCGGCAGTTGCTCGCGCAAGTTTTGGTGGCTCGCGCGTATTTGCGGCGGCTGCGTTTGAAGAAAGGCGACCGCTGCGCTTTGCTCGCGCATAATTCAGCGAAGTGGGTCGCGATGGATTTGGCCATCATGGCTGAGGGGCTGACGGTGGTTCCTCTTTACGCGCGCCAGGCACCATCGGAACTGGTCGCCATGATGAAAGACTGCTGGCCCTCGGTGATCGCATGCGGCGAGAAGGCTCTGGGGGAATCGATCGTAGAAGCGTGGCCGGATGCTCCTCCAAATTTCTGTTTTGACAATGTTTTCACGCCAACGCGCGAGCCGGTCGACAATCCGGCGCTGACGGTTGCGGACGGCGATGTCGCAACCATCATCTACACGTCGGGCACGTCGGGAGAAGCGAAGGGTGTGATGCTCAACGCCGGCAACGTTGGTTACATGCTTGGCTGCACCTCAGGCCGGCTGGATCAGCTGATGAAAAAGCGTCCCGGGCAGGATTCGGTTTTTCACTACTTGCCGCTGTGTTTCGCGGGATCGTGGATCATGATGCTCACTTGCCTGTTGCGCGGCAACAAGCTGACGCTCAATACGGACCTGAGCAAGATCGCGTCTGAGATGCGGGTGGCTTCGCCTGATTATTTTCTGAATGTTCCTGCGTTGCTCGAGCGGATGCGCAAAGCGGTCGACGAACAACTCTGGAAGACAGGTGGTTTCCCGCTCAAGGTTTACACCAAAGCCAAAGGCGCGTGGGCGCGGCGGCAGGAAGGGAAGTCGCGCGCCGGAGACGCGATCTGGCTGGGCCTGGCGAGCCGGTTGGTGTTTCCGACAATTCGCAAAAAGATGATTGGAAGCAAATTGCGAGCACTGATCTGCGGGTCCGCGCCGCTCAGTGTGGAAACGCAGCTGTTTTTTTTGATGCTGGGCATTCCCGTGTTGCAAGTCTACGGACTGACCGAGACGACCGCGATCTGCACCATGGACGACCCGGATTCGGCGGTCATTCCGGGGCGCGCGGGGCCAGCGATTACAGGCGTCGAGATGGAGATCGCGGAGAACTCGGAGATTGTCGTGCGCGGGCCGAATATTTTTCCCGGATACTGGAATCGTCCGGAGGAGACAGCGAAGGTGCTGCGCGACGGCTGGTTTCATACTGGCGACCAAGGCGAGGTCGACGCGAATGGAAACTGGAAAATTGTCGGACGCCTCAAGAACCTGATCATTCTTGGTTCGGGACATAATATTTCTCCCGAGCCGATTGAAGATAAGATTCTGCAGGAATTACCGGCTGCAAATCAGGTCGTGATTGTGGGCAATGGGCGTGGATATTTGACTGCGTTGATCACGGGCAAAGTGAGCACCGAGAAAACACAGGCTGCGCTGGATCTCGTCAATCCGGGCCTTCCACACTACAAGCAGGTGCGGGGCTTTCATCGAGTGGAGGAACCTTTTACGATTGAGAGCGGGCTGCTGACGGCGAATGGAAAGCTGAAGAGGGATTTGATTACCGAGCGGTTCAAAGGCGAGATTAGCGCGATGTACGAGGCGGCCGCGGGCCAGGCGGCGAAGAGGGCATGAGAGACTTCAAGGGCAAAACGCTTTCCTGGCAAATCGTGAATGGGTCCATCGAGTTGGCACTCCATCGCGATCCCTGCAATGAGATCGGTTCGCTCACGCTGGATGAGTTGGAGCGGTTTGCGGCCGTTCTGCCCGATCTTGCCAGAGATGTTGATTCGCTGATTTTGCATTCCACCCAGAAGGCTGGGTTTTCGGCGGGTGCGGATCTGCGGGAGTTATTTCGGCGCGGGCAAGAGATGGAGAAATCCGCGGCGCTGCGCGGTGTGCGCGAGTTTCTGGAGCGGATTCATGCCGTGATGAACGCGCTCGATGCAACCCCACTGACAACCATTGCCGCGGTTCATGGCGTCACGTTTGGAGGTGGATTTGAACTGGCGCTGGTTTGCGACATCATTATTGCCGACCGTATGGCGCGCTTCTGTTTCCCGGAACTGCGGCTTGGCTTGATCCCAGGTTTTGGCGGGATTCCGCGGCTGAAGCGGGATTTGGGGAACGCCGTGGTGCGCGATCTGCTGCTGACGGGGCGCAGTTTTAACGTGATGAAGGCGCAGCAGATCGGCTTGGTGAGTCAGATTGCCGCCGAAGGCGAAGCGTTGCGCGTGGCCCGCGCTACAGCGAGCCAGGTTGGCAAATTCGACCGGCGAACCGCGGCTGCGGCGAAAGCGTTTGTGAAGCCGATTCCCTATGACGAACTGAAGCGCGAAATCGATATTTTTTGCGACCTTTATTCGCGCCCCACTGTCGAAGAAGGGCTGCGCAAGTTTGTCGAGAACGAAGGCGTGCAGCCCTACTTACCTTGAATCGGCACTGCAATGATTCATGGGGCAATTTTTGATTCGTAAATGTGAGGATGTACGTTTATGGCTGCGCCGACGATTGACCATACGCTTGATGAAGTTTTGAACCTGGCTGCGGCGCACTTTAAAGTGCCCCGGGAAAAACTGACCCCCGACGACGACTTTTTCAAGACGCTCGGCATCGACAGCCTGCAGGCACTCGATTTGCTGACGCGATTGGAGCATCATTTCCGCATCGAGTTGCCGGACTATGAACTACAGGGCGTCTCCGATTTCCGCACGCTGGCGAATCGCATCCAGGCGCGCCTCTGAGACTTTTTCTGCCACGGGTTTGCGCAGTCGGCTCCGATCCGTCTTTTCTCTTCGATCTGGGCTCGCGGAGCATCGCACCTCCAGATCGGCCGCCTCCCGATGACGTTCTGATACACTCTTGCTTTTCTCGATGGCTGCGAGTCTCCGTGGTGAGATAACGAACCGGAATGCTTGATCTTCGACAATATGCCAGCCTCGGCGCTGCGCTGAAGGATGCGCTGGATCGCTGGCCCAATGAAACCTGTTTGATTGAGGCCGACCGCGACCGCGAAAAGGTTCGGCTGACCTATTCCGATTTCCGGGACCTGTCGCGGCCACTTTGCCGCGCGCTGGAAGATGCTGCGTTTAAGCCGGGGGATCGTGCGGCGATCATCATGACGAATCAGTCGAAGTGGCTGATTTCGGCCTACTCCATTTTTTTCTGTGGTGGCGTTCTCGTTCCGCTGGATTACAAGTTGTCGGCAGCCGAGCATCTGCAATTGCTGGCGCACTCCAAGGCGCGCTTTCTGATTGTCGAGTATTACTTGTGGCGGGCGATTACCCAGGCGGCCGAGTTTCCAAAGCTGACGGCGGAAATTGTTTTGGTGACGGAGGCTCCCGCGGGGGCGGACTTGCGCGGCGCTTATCGTTGGGAAGAATTCAAGCGCAAAGGAGATCCTCAGTTTGTGCCGCGCCAGCGCGAGGACACGGCTTGCATCGTGTATTCGTCGGGGACGGGCGGCCGCCCCAAGGGATGCGTGTTGACGCACGATAGCTATTTGGAGCAATGCACGGCGCTCACGGCGTGGTATCCGTTTTGGCCTGGGGTGCGGTATCTGAGTATTCTGCCGACGAACCATGCGATCGATTTCATGGTGGGGTTTATCGGTCCGTTCGTCTGCGGAGCGTGCGTCGTACACCTCCGGACGCTGCGCCCAGAGTTTGTGCGCGACGCGTTTGTGCGCTATCGCATCACCTATGTGAGCCTGGTTCCGATGGTTTTGAAGAATCTGGAGCGCGGCCTACGGGCGAAGTTCGATGAGTTGAAGCCCGGCAAACGCTGGGTGCTCGACAGCTTGATTGGTCTGAATAAATTGTTTACGCGACGCCGTCCGCACGTTGGAATGAGCCGTCGTTTGCTGCCGCAAGTGCACAAGGCGTTTGGCGGCGAATTACAGGCTTTGATCGTTGGCGGAGCGTTTACGGATCCTTCGACGCTGCAGTTTTTCTACGATCTTGGAATTCCGGTGACGTGCGGGTACGGGCTGACGGAGGCCTGCACGGCTGTCACGCTCAACGATCTGAAGCCGTTTCGTGCCGACACGGTGGGCAAACCGCTGCCGGGCAGCGAACTGCGCATACTGAATCCCGACCCTGACGGCATTGGCGAGGTCGCCGTGCGAAGCCGTGCGGTGATGTCGCACTATCTCGACGATCCGGAACTGACGGCGCAGACGATTGTAGAAGGCTGGCTGTTGACGGGCGATCAGGGGCGCTTTGAATCGCACGGTCATCTGCAGCTCTTCGGCCGCCAAAAAAATATGATCGTCACCGAGGGTGGAAAGAATATCTATCCCGAGGATATTGAATCGGTGTTCGACGAATTACCGGTGAAGGAATACTGCGTGTTTGCCGCAAATTTCCTGTGGCCGCAGAAGACGCTGGGCAACGAGATGCTGGTTCTGGTGGTGCGGATGGATCAAAACCAGCAATTCGACGATCGAGTGCGCGATGAGATCATCGCGCGCAACCGGCGATTGCCCGACTTCAAGCGCGTCGGAGGATATCTGTTGTGGGAGAAAGATTTTCCGCGGACGGCGTCGCTCAAGATCAAACGAGGGGAGTTGGCGGTAGAAATTGGGACGTCCGCGGCTCGGGCTGACGTGGTGAAGGTTTGAGCAGAGTGCTCGGTTCCTGCGATCTGAGATCTGAAACCTGAGACCCAAACAGTGAACGACAATTTTCTGGCGATCATTAATCCGGCAGCAGGGGGTGGGCGTTGCGGAGAACGCGTGGGAACCGCGCTCGATCGGCTGCGTGCGTCGGGGATTGTGCTCGACACGGCGGAGACTCGGGAGGGCGGCGAGGCGACACGAATTGCCCGCGAGGCCTACGCGCGCGGCTATCGCAAGTTTCTCGCCGTCGGAGGCGATGGCACCTCGTATGAGATTGTCAATGGACTGTTCCCGGAGGAAGGCAGGTCTAAGGGCTCAGGTCTCGGGGCTCAGGAGGAACTCCAAAAGAAGGAAGATCAGATCCCTACACTGGGATTTCTTCCCCTTGGAACTGGAAACTCGTTTTTGCGCGACTTCTCGGGAGAAGGTTCAAGCAAGGACGGGTTGGAGCACGCTGTGCAAGCCCTCACCGCCCGTCGATCGCGGCCTTGCGATGTTCTGCGCCTCACGCATAAGGCCGGCGCGATCTATTACACGAATTTGTTGAGTTTGGGATTTACCGCCGATGTGGCCGCGCTGCGTCATCGCCGGTTTCTTGGTTTGGGTCAGGCGGGTTATCTTTTATCGATTTTTCTTTGCCTGGCACGCCTCAATCGTCGACCGTTCCCTGTGCGCTTCGACGATCAGAAAGACTTTGACGCGCGCCGTTGTTTGTTCTTGACCTTCAACAATAGCAAATTTACCGGCGGCACAATGATGATTGCCCCCGACGCTGTCACTGACGACGGACTGATTGAATACGTTCGCTGGGGTCCTATTGGCCGATTGGGGCTCATTCGGAATCTGGCAACCCTCTACGACGGCACGCACACTCGCCATCCGTTGGCCGAACGCCACGCCGTGCGGCGAGTCGAGTTTCGCTTGGATGGTCCCGTTGACGTGATGGTGGACGGCGAGGTGCTGACGTTGGAATGCCAGCAGATTGACGTGCTGCCCTCGGCGTTGCGGGTCGTTGTTTGAGTTGGTCGCTTCTTCGATCTTTATGTGATTGCGGACTCGGTTTACGAGCGCGGTCAAGGTCGCTGTAATTCTGCAAAACGAATCGTGATATAAAAACTCCATGTCGCAAGAGCGCAGAAATCGCCAAAAGGAACGGCAGGGCATTCCGACCTCGAGCCAGAACTGGGGGCGCATTGCCATCTTTGCCGTGATGATCGTGGCTGCAATCGGAGTGGTGTTCTACCTGAATCATCGCACCGACCACAAGCACGACGCGTTCGCCCGCTGTTTGAAAGATCGTGGCGTGAAGATGTACGGGGCGTACTGGTGTCCGCATTGCCAGGAGCAAAAAGAAAAGTTTGGCGCTTCGGCGCTTGAAGATTACGGTCCTTATGTCGAGTGCGGCATTAAAGGCGATTTGCACGGCGTGGCGCAGGTTTGCAAGGACGAAGGGATCAAGCACTATCCGACGTGGCAGTTTCCGCCCACCGGAGAACGTGTGGAACGCATTTTCAGCCTGGAAGAATTGAGCGACCGGACCGGGTGTGCGCTGCCATGAACAGCCTGACGCAAAAATTGATGAGTGTCGTCGCTATCCTGGCAGTGCTGGGAATCGTGGTCTCCTCGACATCGCTGCAACATCACTACGCGACATCAAAGACGGCATACTGCGATATCGGAGAGATGTTCAATTGCGACATCGTGAATCGCAGCGCGTATTCGACGATTCTGGGAATTCCGGTGGCGCTTATTGGGATGATCGGCTACGCCGCTCTGGTGGGCCTGGCGACGGTGTATCGAGAGCGGCGCGAGACTCCGGCGCTCCTGTTTGCCGGTGCTACTGCGGGGTTGGCCTTCGCGTTGTACCTCACCTACATTGAGGGCCGCGTGCTTGGCGTCTGGTGCATTTTATGCCTCAGTTCGCTCGGGCTGATTGCGACCAGTGCGGTTGTGTCGGCAGTTATCTGGTGGAGAGAACGTTGAATTGTCGGCCTTTTGTTTTTGTGTGCGAAGCGAACGCTGACTGGAAAGCCGCTGGTCGCACGCCTCGCGCATGACTCGGAAACTTACCCTAAACACAGACCCCGTCGCTCCACCCCTGCCGTTGGCGGGCGGCACTTTGTGTCTGCACGAGTTGCGCAGCGTGATCTTCGGAAACACGCGCCTATTGCGGGTTTGGTTGCCTCCCGGTTACGACGTTTCGGGCGGAGACCGGTATCCGGTGCTGTATTTGAACGATGGGCAGAATTTGTTTGATCCGGCGACGGCTTTTGCGGGAGTGCATTGGCAGGCCGGCGAAACGGCTGCGCGTTTGATCGCCGAGCGCAAGATTGCACCGATGATTATTGTCGGCATCGACAACACCAAGAACCGCATTCGCGAGTACATTCCGTACCGCTCGATCGATCCTAGAGTTTTTTTCCCGAAAGGAAAGTATTATCCCAATTTTCTGCGTTATGAGGTCATGCCGCTGATTCGGGAGCGGTACCGCGTGATGCCGGGTCCAGAGTACACGGGGATCGGCGGCTCTTCGCTGGGCGGCCTGATTACGCTCTATACGCAGATCGCGGCGCCTGGCGTGTTTGGCCGCGCGTTGATCGAAAGCCCGTCTCTATTTGTGGCAAACGGGAAGATTCTGGAAGACGTGCGGCGGCTTCGTGCTTCGGGTGCGCGCGTTTATCTGGGTGTGGGAACTCGCGAAATCGGCGACGCCGGAAAAGACGCGAGGATTGTCGAGGATGTCCGTCAGTTGGAGCGACTTCTGCGCGAGGCCGGATTGGATGATCAGCACTTGAGAGTTCGCATCGACGAAGGCGCCACACACAGTGAATCGGCCTGGGCGGCGCGGTTTCCTGAGGCGCTGGAATTTCCGTTTTCGTAGTGGGAGATTTGCGCCACAACCAGGGTCGGGATTGCGTTGCGGGCGTGCGCTGCCTTCAGTTGGCGCTCGACTATGGGTTATTATTATCGGTCTTCTTCTCAGAAATATTTCGTGGGGGGTCCTATGAAGGTTCGCATTGTGGTGGTGTCGTGTGTCCTGTTGCTGGCGTTTGGCGTTGCGGCGGTCGCGCAGCCTTTCAGTGAAGCGCAATTTAAGGGTATGAAGTGGCGCGACATCGGTCCTTATCGCGGTGGCCGCGTGCTTGCCGTCACGGGAGTGACGGGCAGTCCTTACACCTATTACTTCGGTGGCGTGGCGGGAGGCGTGTGGCGCACTACGGATGGCGGCGTCGACTGGCAGCCAATCTCCGACAAAGGGATGATTTCGTCCATCGGCGCCATTGCGGTCTCGGAGTCGAATCCGAATGTCATTTACGTGGGAACGGGCGAGTCTTGCCTGCGCGGGAATATCTCGTACGGCGATGGCATGTACAAAACCACGGATGGCGGCAAGAACTGGCAGCACATCGGACTGAAAGACACGCAACACATTGCGCGTGTCTGGGTCGATCCGCGCAACTCGGATCACGTGCTGGTCGCTGCGCTTGGCCATGCGTATGGTCCAAATCAGGATCGCGGCGTCTATCGTACCAATGACGGTGGCAAGACCTGGGACAAGGTTCTGTACAAAGACGACAAGTCGGGCGCCATCGATCTCTCGGTCGATCCGCACAACTCCAACATCGTGTTTGCCGCGCTCTACCAGATCCAGCGTTCGCCGTGGGGCTTGGAGAGCGGCGGTCCGGGCAGCGGACTCTATCGTTCGACGGATGGCGGAACTACATGGACGCATCTTGACGGAAAGGGTCTACCTGCGGGAATTCTCGGCCGCATTGGCGTCAGCGTTTCGGGCGGCGATTCAAATCGCGTCTATGCTCTGATCGAATCGAAGGAGAGCGGACTTTACCGCTCCGATGATGGCGGCGAAAGCTGGTCACGCGTGAACGACGACCAGCGCCTGACGCAACGCGCCTGGTATTTCACGCACATCTTTGCCGATCCGAAGAGTCCCGATACGGTTTACATGCTGAACACGGGCATGTTCCGCTCGACGGACGGAGGCAAGAGCCTGAATCTTCTTCCCGCTCCGCACGGTGACCATCACGGCTTCTGGATCGATCCACAGAATCCCAATCGCCTGATCAACGGAAACGACGGCGGCGCGACAATTTCGGTGGATGGCGGCAAGAACTGGTCGACGCAATACAACCAGCCGACGGCGCAGTTCTACCACGTCGCGGCTGACAACGATTTCCTCTACAAGGTCTACGGTGCGCAACAGGACAACTCGACCATCGGCATTTCTAGCCGCACCGACGACGGCTACATTGGGCGCCAACACTGGTTCGACGCGGGCGGCGGCGAGAGCGGATACATTCAGCCCGATCCACGCGACTCGAACATCATCTATTCCGGTTCCGGCGGCGGAGCGGTCATGCGGGTTGACCGGCGTAGCAACCAAGAGCAGGACGTTACGGTTTGGCCTGAAGATGCTGCTGGTCACGGGACTGGCGATATGAAGTATCGGCTGGGATGGACGCAGCCGATTCTCATTTCTCCACACGATCCGAATGTGGTTTACACGACTGCGGAGCGAGTGTTCAAGACTACGGATCAGGGGATGACTTGGACGGCGATCAGTCCTGACCTGACGCGGAATGATAAGAGCAAGCAGGTATCGTCTGGCGGTCCGCTGACCAAGGACAATACGTCGGTCGAGTACTACGACACAGTGTTTGCGATTGCCGAATCGCCCGTGCAGAAAGACCTGATCTGGGCTGGAACCGACGATGGTCTGATTCACGTGACGCGCGATGGCGGCAAGAACTGGGCGAACGTGACGCCGAAGGGAATTCCCGAATGGAGTCTCGTCAGCATTATTGAGGCTTCGCCGTTTGATGCCGGAACCGCTTACGCGGCGGTCGATACGCACAAGCTCGACGACTTGAAACCGTACATTTACAAGACAACCGATTTCGGCAAGTCATGGATGAAGATCACGAACGGCCTTCCTGATGGCGCTTATACGCATGCCGTGCGCGAAGATCCGGTGCGCAAAAATCTTCTCTACGCGGGAACTGAAACCGGAATCTTCGTCTCGTTCGATGGCGGCGCGAACTGGCAGTCGCTGCAACTGAACTTGCCGAACACTCCGATTCACGATTTGATTATTAAGAACAACGATCTCGTTGTTGCGACGCACGGTCGGGCTTTCTGGATTCTCGACGACATCAGTCCGTTGCGCGCCGTCTCGGCGCAGGCGTCTTCGGAAGCCGTGCTCTACAAGCCGGTAGTGACTTATCGGCTGCGCTGGCCTCCATTCTTCGAGCACCACCAGCCGGTGGGAGATAATCCGGCGACGGGTGCGATCATCTCTTACTATTTGCCGACGGCGCCGAAGGGCGTTGCGTCGCTCGAATTCATCGATGCGTCGGGCAAGGTGGTTCGCCGCTACTCCAATGAAGAGAAGAAGGAAGCGGACACGCCGCCTGAATGGCCTGACCAAACTCCTCCCAACGAGAAGATTCCGACGGATGTTGGGGTGAACCGGTTTGCATGGGATCTGCTGCTGCAAGGGCCTACTCCGTTGGCAGGCGAACCGGGAGCGGAATTCCGGGATCGCGGGCCGATGGTGCTTCCTGGTTCGTATCAGGTTCGGCTTACGGTTGACGGCAAGTCTTATACGGCGCCTTTGGAGGTGAAGATTGATCCTCGGGTGAAGGCTACGCAAGAAGATGTGCAGGCAGAAGTTGAATTGGGTCGCAAGATCGTGGCGCAGGTTTCGGCGATCCACGAAGCCGTCGGCACGATTCGCGAAGTGCGGGTGCAGACGCGCGGACTCGATAAACGGCTGGGCGACGACTCGCATTATGCGGCGCTCGTTTCTGCGATGAAGGATTTCGACAAGAAAAGCTTCGATCTGGAGTCGCAACTTCTTCAGGTGAACTCGAAGAGTTCGGAATCGAATCTGAATTATCCGGTGCTGATCGACGAGCGCTTGCATTCGTTGTTGTTCAGCGTGGAGGCCGCCGATGCGCGTCCTACGAAGCAGCAGTATGAGGTTTACGAAGATCTGGAAAAGCAGGCGCAACCGCTGCTGGCGCAGTATCACGAGCTGCTGTCAAAAGATTTGCCGGCGTTGAATGAAATGGTGAACAAGCAGAATATTCCGACACTGTATGTGAGTGCGGGGAAGTAGAAAATCGGCGCCCCAGCCAATAACTGTTGAGAACGCGTTTGTGCCTAACTTATCTGGTCGCTCCTACGCATATACGTCAATGAGGTGCCCGCTCCAGGCAGCGGGAGCGGCCGCGTAGAAAAGGTAATTGGCAATCGCCGTGCTTGCGACAGGACGGCTCCAGGCCAATCCAGAGAGGTACTCGCCGGCCGAGTCCCTCGCATCGCTCTGCGCGTCCTCCACCGGTGTTCCGTCGATCCATTTTGCTTCGTCCTGGGGCGTCGAATGGGACCAAGAGAAGGTATCGCGGGAGGGAACAAGACTATGTTGGCCAGCCCGGGGGGTGATCGCTCTCTGGGTCAGAGGCACGAGGCTGGTTGACACATCGGGAGCCTGCGATCGGTCGACCGGATTCACCGACGCCGGGAGCAATTTGATCGACATGGGAAATCAGTTTGCCAACTCTCAATCTATCGGCAGTTCCAGCCGATCTTCCAAGAACACGGCAGTACATTAGCGCCGGGAGGACTCATCCCAACTGTCCGACGATTCTTGAAGAGAACTACCTTACGGTTCGCTCCCGCAAAGGCGGCCTGCATTTGGGTGGCCACGAAATGGAAACGTATTTTTAGTCAGCGTCCGACGGGGAGCAGGATACCTGTTTCGAGCGGTCTTGGGCTTCATGTTGTGGATCGCGGGTCAGGTGGAGGTGAACGGAGACGGTTGCATCGGGACAATCCTCGAATAGCTGCACGCCGTTGGATGGCGTGAAGTCTGCGGGGAGGAGCGAGTGGTTGTTGGGCCCACGACTTCGAGTTTGTCCATGTGATACTCCGGCCCTTCTTCCACTTTAAGGGTTAACTTCACGGTGGAACTGGAATCTAATTTCGTGTCTGGGACAAAAAAAGAGTCCAGGAATCCTTGCGAGCGGTAGAGTTTCTGCATGGCTTCAAGGCCGCCGGCAATCTTGGCTCGCTTGAACGGGTCTCCCTTCTTCATGGGGAACTTGGCGCGGAGTGCGTCCGAAGCGATGGCATGATTTTCGGTGAACTCGATGAGGGACAGGCGGCAGAGCGGACCTTCGGTGACCTGGGCTTCGAGGCGGGCTGGTTTTGGAGAAGCGAGCGGGTCGAGAACTTTGACGTCCAATTTCTGAATTACGGCGGTGAAGTATCCACGGTATTGAAACTGGGCCAGGATTCGCTCTTGTAATTCTTCGTTATCGTCGTTCAATTTCGATCCGGCGATTGTGTTCGTGATCTCGGCCAGTTCGGTGGTGTCGATGGACTGAGTTCCGGAGATGACCAGGCTCTCGATGAGGAGCTGCGGGCTGTCGGAAGATGCGGCGGCGACTTGGGCCACGCTGCATGGACACAGCATGAAGAAGAGAGTGGAAACGGCAAACGTTCTGTCGAGTATGGATCGGAGCATCGAACCTCCTCGCGGGTGAGGAACGGGCTAGAAGCGAGAACCAGATAACTGTGTGGTAGATGGATTGTACGTGAACTAATGGAATGGGCGCTTCAGTCACAAATTATCGAGTGGAGCTTGCGATGGTTGAGAAACCCACTCATTCGCAAAGAGCGCGAATGAGTGGGGCACCCGGAGGTCGAGCGATTGTGCCTCGTCGAGCGGGCAGGCATTGAGACTCGTCGAATTAGAACAGTTCGATGGCCGCGGCATGGCCCGAAGCGGACGCGAGGCGAGCGTCGCGTGTGACTAGTGCGGCTCCGAGTTTCTCGGCAAGCACGATGTAAGCAGCATCATAGGCAGAGAAATTGTGACGGAGTTGCCAGACGCGGGGCAAGAGCAGGAGATGGGGATATCGAGTAATCCGGAGATCCAGCAGATCTTCGAACGCCTCCTCAGCACGCCGAGCAGAGATCACCGCTTTCAACGCCAGGCGACGCAATACCTGCGTGACCTCGAGATCGAGAAGGTGAGGGGCGTGCAGGGTTTCGTGATGAGAATAAATACGCTTCTCGATGTGCTGCCCAGCAGACGTCTGAAGAAGCCAGTCCACTGCGGCCGACGCATCGAGGACAATCATCGCGCTTCGCGCTCTTGTCGAAGCAAGTGAGCGGTATCGATGCGCGCCGAAACGGGCTCCCGTTTATGCAATCGCTCCCGCAATTCGGACAGGGTGGGCTTCCCGGCGATTTCCTTGATCTCGGCTAATAGATAGTCCGAAAGAGACATACCTGCCATGGCGGCGCGAGCTTTCAGGCCCCGATGCAGGGCATCGGGTACATTGCGCAACTGAATCATCTTTGTCATGCTGAAAGCATACTTTCATGTTCTGCACATGTCAACGGAATGGCCTCGAGTTTTGTTCTGTATCTCGTGGCAGGGAAGTGGTCCGGCCGCCGGCAAAAATCCCGGTCACTCCCTGACTATGGCGTTTTTGACTTCCGCGCCCGGGTGGCGGCCAGGGATTTGGCGACCATGGTGTCCAATATTGTTTGGTCCACATCGGCTAGCTTTTTGATATAAAGACAGCCTTTGCCGGTGGTGTGTTTGCCTAGCTTCGGGAGCAGTGCTTTGCAGCCCTCGGGGCCGATCACGCCATAGAGAACATTTGCGGCCTTCCTTGGCGAAAAACCGATGAGCGGCATATCGCCTTCGCGGCCGCTTTCGTACTTATAGTGGCTGCTGCCGAATCCGATGATGGACGACCCCCACATTTTCGGCTTTTCTCCGGACGCGCTTTGCATCACCTTGACGAGCGCTTTGGCGTCTGTGCGTCGCGTAGGGTCCGGGATGGCAGCAATAAATGCCGCCACACTTAAGCTCGTGGGCTTGGTTTTGTTGTCTGCCATTGTTTTTGACTTTCGCGAACCAGACTAAATCAGAGGTCGAGGATGCGCAAATTGGCGGTGATTGTTTAGTAACGATTGAATGCACGACGACGCAGCACGAGGGTGTAGGGAGGCGGTGAGAAGGCAAACTGCAGATCCCTCGCTCTGCTCGGGATGACAACATTTATTTGTGGGGATCTTAAGCGTAGTGCGCGAATGCGGTGGAGGACGGGCGAGGACGCCCGTCGCTCCATCGGCGAGTTGGTTAGAGGCGGGCGCAGACGGCTTTGGTTTGGGTGTAGAGCTGCAATACGTCTTTGCCCATTTCGCGGCCCCATCCGGATTGCTTGTAGCCTCCGAAGGGAAGAGCGGCGTCGAAGATGTTGTAGCAGTTGATCCAGACAGTTCCGGCGCGCAGCGAGGACGCAAGACGGTGCGCTTTGGAGATGTCTCGGGTCCAGATGCCGGCGGCGAGTCCGTAGATGGAGTCGTTGGCGCGGCCGGTGAGTTCTTCGGGGTCGTCGAAGGGAATGGCCGTGACAACGGGTCCGAAGATTTCTTCCTGCACGATCCGCATGTTGTCTTTGGTGTTGACTAAAACGGTGGGCTCGACGAAGTAGCCTTTGTTGCCGAGCTTCCTGCCTCCAGCGACAGCGGTTGCGCCTTCGGAGAGGCCGATTTCGAGATAGTTGCAGACGCGCTGCAACTGCTCTTCGGAGACGAGCGGGCCCATGGAAGTGTCGGGTTCGAGTCCGGAGCCGACGCGAATTTTCTTGGCTTTTTCGGCGACGCCTTCGACTACGCGATCGAACACGGGACGCTCGACGAAGAGGCGGGATCCGGCGCAGCAGCATTGTCCGTGATTGAAGAAGATGGCGCTGGCCGCGCCGCCGATGGCGGTATCGAGGTCGGCGTCTTTGAAGACAACGTTGGGCGACTTGCCACCGAGTTCGAGAGAAACTTTCTTGAGGTTTCCCGTAGCAGCGTGGACGATGAGCTTGCCGACTTCGGTGGATCCGGTAAAAGCAATTTTGTCGACGAGGTCGTGAGCAGCGAGAGCGGCGCCGGCGGTCTCGCCGTATCCCGGGACGATATTGACGACGCCGTCGGGGAATCCGGCTTCCGCGATAAGTTCACCGAGACGGAGCGCGGAGAGCGGAGTTTGCTCGGCGGGCTTGAGGACGACGGTGCATCCGGAGGCGAGCGCGGGGCCGAGTTTCCAGGCGGCCATGAGCAGAGGGAAGTTCCAGGGGATGATCTGGCCGACGACGCCGACGGGCTCACGCAAGGTGTAGGCGTGATACATCGCGCCGGGCGTGTAGGGAACAGAGAGGGGAATGGTGGAACCTTCGAGTTTGGTGGCCCATCCGGCCATGTAGCGGAAGAGGTCGACCGCGAGAGGAACGTCGGCGGCGCGGGCTACGGTGAGGGGCTTGCCGTTGTCGAGGGTTTCGAGGGTAGCGAATTCTTCAATGTGTTGTTCGAGCAGGTCGGCGAGTTTCCAGACGAGCTTGCCGCGTTCGGCGGCGGTCATGCGGGACCAGGGTCCGCTGTCGAAGGCGCGGCGGGCGGCGCGGACGGCGGCGTCGATATCGGCGCGATCGCCTTCGGCAACCTGAGCGAGAACTTCTCCGGTAGCGGGGTTGTAGGTGGGGAAGGTTTTGCCGGAAGCGGCGTTGATCCACTTGCCGTCGATGAGCATTTTGCGGGGGGTGGAGATGAAGTCGGTGACACGAGAATCGATGTTGATTGGGGAAACGGCGATGCCCATAGTGGCCTCCTGAAAAGAGAACGAGCGAGTGAGAATTATTGCAACGAAACGGCCCCGAAAGATAGTAGACCCGGGGGATGGGGAAGGCAAATGGGGGAGTGCGGAGGTGACGTCAAGCTGGTTGGGGAGGATTTTCACTGTAGCTAGCAGAGTCAATGCCTTCGGTTGGGAGTTGCGCATGGCGTTGATCGCTGCGAACCGCGTCTAGGGTCCGGCATGTAGGGGTTTACCGCCGAGTTATGTCAGAGATCGCTGAGAACCTTTGATTTGTCACGTGGCGATAAGGGCGCGGGAGGTTTCCTTGGTAATAAACATAAGGACACGAAGTGTAGGCGCAGACTTGGATCCGTGACATAATCGGCACACCATGGAAACTGCAACCTTTGATTTCGCATACCTCGAAAGTGATCCCGCGACCGCGCAGCCGTCCGCGTGTTTGTATCTGAAGGCGGGTGGACGCGTCGACTATGCAGGAATCAAGGCGGCCCAACTAGTGAGCAATCCATGCCTGAGTTTTATCGAGCTCGATTCGGAGATTCGACGGCTGCACGCCGAGCTTGATGAAATTCGCTCTCGCGCGAAGAAGAAGTTCTACAAGGCGCACGCTGCTTCGGCCGGAGCCTAGCCGATGTAGTGGGCGGCTTTCGCAATCATTGCCATCTACAAACTGGACTTTAACCTAATTCGTACTTGACACGCCTCGTCCCAGGGATTTAAATCTTGTGCGTAACCCCTTATCAATTTGTGCGGGTTTTCTCTGAACGCTACGCGTGAGCCGTCTTGTTGTTTAGCGCGCAGCGAATGTGAACACGCGCTTGTGCGGAGTGTCACCGAATAAGAGGGCGCGATATGTCATTATTGTGAGTCGAGAAGGAAACTTTAACCTCTTGCCAGTTCTGCCCATCCGACGCCCGACATGCCGTCCTAACAATTTCTTTTTCTTTCCAGATTCATTGAGGAGCAACCGCTATGGCCGAGAAAGCTGAAATCCGTCACACGCTGAGCGAGCAGCAAGCGCGCCAGCTCGCGAATGTCACCAAGACCGTCCCCATGATGGAGACGATCACTCCCCGCTGGCTGGTGACTTTCTTATCGTGGGTTCCGGTGGAAGCCGGTACGTATCGCGTGAATAAAGTAAAGCCAACTCATCCTGGAACGAGGACGATCGAATGCAGTCCTGATGAAGAGATCGATCTGCCTGAGATTTATGTGGACTACGAAGAGAAGCCTCGCGAGTACACATTGAACGCGGTCACTACTGTGCTGGATGTGCAGACGCGGATTTCGGATCTGTATCGCAGCCCGCACGATCAGATCCGCGAACAGCTGCGCCTGATGATCGAAAAAGTCAAAGAGCGCCAGGAAAACGAGCTGGTCAATAACACGGAGTACGGGCTGCTCAACAACGTTGCTTCCGAGTTTCGAGTGAAAACGCGCAAAGGAGCGCCCACGCCCGACGATCTGGACGAACTCATCTCGCGAGTCTGGAAAGAGCCGGGCTTTTTCCTGGCGCATCCGCGCGCCATCGCAGCCTTTGGCCGCGAGTGCACGCGACGAGGAGTTCCACCGCCGACGGCGAATCTCTATGGCTCGCAATTTTTAACCTGGCGTGGCATTCCGCTAGTGCCCTCTGACAAACTGGCGATCAAGGGCGAAAAGAGCAACATTCTGCTGCTGCGCACCGGCGAGAAAAAGCAGGGTGTGATTGGGCTGTTCCAGCCGGGATTGCCGGGAGAAGTAACGCCCAGCCTATCGGTTCGTTTCATGGGCATCAACCACAAGGCGATCGCCTCGTACCTGATTTCGCTCTATTGCTCGATTGCAGTGCTGACGGACGATGCAATCGGCGTGTTGGAGGGCGTACATGTCGATCAATACCACGAGTACAAGTGACCGCATAGGGACGGACTCGGCGACATCGTCTTCCACGGAAAAGGAGGGCACGCGGAAATACGAAGGTGTTTCTGCGTTGCTGTCGGCGGCGCCAGATCCTGACGTGATTGCGAAACTCGCCAACGAGTTTTTTGCGGCGTTGCCGGGAACAACCGTGCCTGCATCGGCGACTGACGGTGAGCCACTCGGTAAGGTCGACGCGAGTCCCGCGGCGAGTGCTTCGTTCGTTCCGGATTTTTCTCGGGCCGCGTTTTCTTCTCCAAGCGCGCCGAACTTACCTTCAGCCGGCGGGGCGCAACCGCCGACATCCCTGACTGGCGCGTTAAGCGAGGCCGATTTTCGCGCGATTGCTGCCTCCTTGGCGGGAGCCATGCCGCTTGCATCCCAGGTATCTGCGGCGCCGACTCCTGCGCCACCGTTTTCAAGCGGAGCTGCCGAAGTGGGCCAAAGCGGCCCGTGGGCCAGCGGACCGCAAATTCCGCCCGCAGCCGAGATGTATTCCTTTCCGGGAGTGCCGGCAATCTCGGCGACACCGCAGACCGGATCGCCAACTGGCGCGGACCTCACAACCGTTTCAGTGCCCCCAAACTCTTTGTTGCCTGCCGATTCTTCGGCTGAGGGCCGAAGCCACCCGTGGACGGCACCCCCTCATTTTTCGGGACTCAGCGACGTTTTTTCTTTTCCACGGGTACCGGGTGCCTCGATCCCCGGAATCCCAGCGGCGCGTCCGTCACAACCGAGCGTACCTGCGTCGCAGCCGGTTCTGGGCACGATTCCTCCCGCACCTCAAGCCAGTATTCCTGAGGCGACTTCAGCTGGCACGCTTGCACCCCCATCGTCGGCACCGGCCGAAACTGCGACTGGCGATGGTCGTGGAGATCCTTCAACCGCGGCAGAAAAAACAGCTTATGCCGGCGCTACGAAATTTCCGTCGCTGAGCGAATTGTTTTCGTTTCCAGGATTGCCCGGAATGCAATCGCTTCCCGGTACTCCGAGTGCGCCCTCGTCGATGCCTACTACGGTTCCGACTGAGGTCGAGGTTCGCGCCCCGCTCACCGCACCTGCGGGCGCGTCGGCTGCTCCGTCGCAACTTCCTAATCTTCCTGTTGCCAATTCGACGGCGGGAACTGTGCCGCCATTCGGCGGTCCATTGACTGGGAACGCAGCGGCGCCGCAGCCAACGGATTCTTTGAAGCCCGGAGTCGAGTCGTTTGAGTTCCGTCCCGGTCTGGCGCCAGAGGCACTGGATCG
>JBEKPH010000022.1:0-61570 GCA_049520915.1 Terriglobales bacterium | reverse complement strand
TTCGCTGCAACCGCTTAAGGACGCGTTCACCAAATGGCCGAATGTGAAACAGATTTTGATTTGCCTATTCGGGGTGACGGCTGGACAAGGTGTGGTGGCTTACACGGGAGAGTTCTATTCTCTTTTTTATATGCAGACGATTCTCAAGGTGAGCCCGCACACGGCAAATATCGTCATGGCAGCGGCGCTCGGGCTGGGGATTCCGCTGCTCATCTTTTTTGGCGCGCTGTCAGACAAGATTGGGCGAAAGAAAATCATGCTGACGGGATGCCTGCTGGCGGTGCTGACGTATCTCCCGATTTATCACGCGATGGAGCGGGCTGCGGGAAATAACGTGGTGACGGTGATATCGACGCGGAATCCGGTGACTCGGGCGATTAACCTGACGCCGATGACGACTGACGCGGAGGGGAATTTGGTGGCCGCGGCCGAGGCGCCGCATCCGGATAGCAGCAAGCTGATTCTGCTGGTCTTTATTCAGATGATCTATGTCGGCATGGTTTACGGGCCGGTCGCGGCCTATCTGGTGGAAGCGTTTCCGGCGAAGATCCGGTACACGTCGTTGTCGTTGCCGTACCACATCGGCAACGGCATTTTCGGAGGATTGCTGCCGCTGATTGGGCTCTCCATCTGCGCGGCAACGGGAAAGATTTATGCGGGAGTTTACTATCCGATGGCGGTGGCCGCGGTGACTTTTGTTGTGGGCAGCATTGCGCTACGCGAGACGAGCGGCACGAAGATTTGGGATGAAGTCGAGGGGCCACTGTCGTTGCCTGGGCTGAGGCAGGAGACGTGAAGGTTGATGGCGTTATTCTTCGGGCGAAGTTTCGGACGAGCCGGCTAGGGATCGGATCAGTTTGCTGATGCTGTGGGCGACGGTGAAGGACTCGGCGACTGCGGAGGGATCGAGCAACCCAAGTCCGCAGGTGGCGGTAATCATGGCGCGCTGAGCAAATTTTTGCGGATCTCCAGCGAGAGACGCTGCTTTCAGCCAGCGAACGAAAATGCTGGCTGAATCGACGACGTTCAGGCCGGGCCGAGTGGGGACGATGCCATAGGCGACGGTTCCTCCCTGATTTACGAAATCGAGGGCATGCCAATCAGCGAAAAACAGGTCGAGGCCTTCGTGTGCGTCGAACGAAATGATGTCGGGCTTGGCGCGGAACATGCGCTCGAAGGGACGAGCTGCGCAGCAATGGAGTCCGGCGTAGGCTCCTCGGACTCGGGCGTCGTCCAGAATGGCGCCGAGCGCCTGGAGTCGCTGATCTTCTGAAACGCTTGAGACGGTTGAAACGGAATTCGCGACGACTGCATCCAGGCAGAGGGCCGGTTCATCTATAAAAAACAGGACGGGCAAACCAGCAGATTGCAGGCGGCGAATCTGCCAGCAAGTCATTTGCGAGACGTGAAACGCGAGGGCGGCAAAAAGCGCGGGATCGGATAGGAACGGGCGGCCTTTGTGGAAGAGATAGGCCGCCAGGGTGATGGGTCCTTCGATCTGTCCTTTTACAGCAGTAGCGGATGGGAAGAGTCCAGTCGAGAGGGCTTCTTCGAAGGCATGAAAACCGGCGGCGTTGGCTGGAGTTAGTTCTCCGTTGCTGCCGTGAAGAGCTGCGAGCAGTGGATCGAGCTGGCCTTCCTTCACCTGATATCCGTAGCCTTCGTTGCGGGGCTCGATGAAGTCTTTCACGAGCGCGAGGCCTTGCCCGACGATGCTCTCGTGTGGCGAGAGTTGAGGAAGTTGTGGCCAGAAGGGGACTTCCGGGGAAAATTCGGCTACTGACTGAATTGCCGCAGAAACCGAGGTAAATGGCAGACTGCCGATGCCGGTAACGGCTCCCGCGGCGACGAATGGCGGACGGCTGGTGGGGGATGGACGGACTGTGGTCTGCACGCTTTTTGATCCCGGCTCTGATTCCGATGAAGTTTCAACGGTAACACGATTGCGTACGCGACCTGAGGCGCTGGAGTTGGGACGCGCGCCAATCGATATAATTGTAGAGACGCGCTTTTGGCGAGAAACGGGGCGCCGGGAACGCCGGCGCCACTTGTAGTAGTCAAGTGCAGCAATGAAGATATGACGAAAGCACACCTACATCCTTTGGAAAAGATTCTCGAGACTCGTATCGCCATCATTGATGGAGCAATGGGGACGACGATCCGCACCTACGGCATGAAGGAAGCGGATATCCGCAGGGAACGGTTCAAGGATGCTAAGAAGGATCTGCTGAATAATGGCGACCTGTTCACGCTGACGCAGCCGGCGATGATTGGGGACATCCACCGGCGTTTTCTGGAGGCGGGAGCGGACATTCTGGAAACGAACACGTTCGGCGCGACGAGTATCACGCAGAGTGAATTTTTCGTGCAGGATCCGCGGGAGCAGGGCGGCCGAAAGGATCCGGCGTTTTATCAGAAGATTATCGACGATCCTTTTCTGGGCGATGTGGCTTGGGATATCAATGAGCAATCGGCGCGGCAGTGCCGGGAGTGGGCGGACCGCGTCGGATCGGCGACTTCTCGGCAACGATTTGTGGCGGGAGCGATTGGTCCGCTGACCGTGTCGCTTTCGAACTCGCCCGATGCTGATGATCCGGGCTTCCGCGTGGTCACTTTCGACCAGGTTAAGACGGCCTACGCTCAGCAGGTGCGGGCGCTGATTGCCGGCGGGGTTGACCTGCTATTGGTCGAGACTATTTTTGATTCGCTGAATGCGAAGGCTGCGCTCGTGGCGATCCGCGAGGTTTTCGATGAGGATGGCAAGAATCTGCCGGTAATGATTTCGGCGGCGGTGGGACGCGGTGGCGAGACACTGATCTCGGCGCAGACGACCGAGGCGTTCTGGAATGCAGTGCAACACGTGAAACCGTTCTCGGTTGGGCTTAACTGCTCTCTCGGTCCCGATCTGATGTATCCGTTTCTGGAAGAGCTTTCGGAGAAGGCGGACGTGGCGATCTCGTGTTATCCAAATGCTGGTCTGCCTAATCCGCTGGCGGCGACTGGTTTCGATCTGGGTCCGCAAGACATGGCGCGTTATCTGGGCGATTTCGCGCGCGGAGGGCTGATCAATATTGCGGGCGGTTGCTGCGGCAACACGCCCGAGCACATTGCGGCGATTGCGAAGGCGCTCGAGGACCAACCTCCGCGAAAGTGGAGGAAGGCGCAGGCTGAGGAGAGTTTCGCCCATCCGATTGCGAGCCGCGCGTGAGCGTGTCGGATAGCGTAAGCGCGGCCGAAGCGACCGAAACGAAACCTCTTCGTCTGTCGGGCTCGCAACCATTCACGCAACAGCGCGGCGTCTACATCATGATCGGCGAGCGGACCAACGTCGCCGGTTCGCCCAAGTTCGCCAAGCTCATCAAAAATGGAAAATATGAAGAAGCGGTAAGCATCGCTCGCCAACAGGTGGAGAATGGTGCGAATGTCCTCGACATCTGCATGGACGAGGGCATGATCGATGGCGTGACGGCGATGACGCGCTTCTTGCAGTTGCTGGGAAGCGAACCGGAAGTCGCCAAGGTGCCGTTCATGGTGGACTCCTCGAAGTGGGAGGTCATTGAGGCGGGGCTAAAGTGCCTACAGGGGAAGGGCATTGTCAATTCGATTTCGCTGAAAGAAGGCGAAGAGAAGTTTCGCCAGAACGCCGCCAAGGTTTTGAAGTATGGCGCGGCGGTGGTGGTGATGGCCTTCGACGAGCAGGGCCAGGCCGCGACTTACGACGACAAGATCCGAGTTTGTGAGCGCGCCTACCGGATCCTGGTCGACGAGGTCGATTTTCCTCCCGAAGATATTATCTTCGACCCGAACATCCTCACGGTTGCCACCGGTATGGAGGAGCATAACAACTACGCGGTCGACTTTATCAACGCCACGCGCTGGATCAAGGCCAATTTGCCGCATGCGAAGGTGAGTGGCGGCGTCTCGAATATTTCATTCAGCTTCCGCGGCAATAACAAGGTGCGCGAGGCGATGCATTCCGCGTTTCTTTATCACGCGATCGCCGCGGGAATGGATATGGGCATCGTCAACGCCGGGATGCTCGAGGTGTACGAGGAGATTGAGCCGGAACTGAAGGTGCTGGTCGAGGATGTGCTGCTCAACCGGCGTCCCGACGCGACCGAACGCCTGGTGGAACACGGGGAAGCGCTTAAGCACGAAGGCGCGGTGGTCAGCGAAAAGAAGGCCGAAGAATGGCGCCACGGCACGGTGGAAGAACGTCTGTCGCACGCGCTCGTGAAAGGAATCGACACATACATCGAGACTGACGCCGAGGAAGCGCGCGTCAAGTTGGGCCGTCCTCTGCTAGTGATCGAAGGGCCTCTGATGGCGGGCATGAGTGTGGTTGGTGACCTGTTTGGATCGGGCAAAATGTTCCTACCGCAGGTGGTCAAGTCTGCCCGCGTGATGAAGAAGGCCGTGGCGCACCTGACTCCATACATGGAGGCGGAGAAAGTTGCGATGGCTGCGTCGGGACAGGTGGTGAAGGCGCAGGGAAAAATTGTGCTCGCGACGGTGAAGGGGGACGTGCACGATATCGGGAAGAATATCGTTGGCGTTGTCCTGGCCTGTAATAACTACGAAGTTATTGACATGGGAGTTATGGTCCCGTGCGAAAAGATTCTGGAACGGGCCAAGGCGGAAAAGGCGGACATGATCGGGCTAAGCGGGCTGATCACTCCGTCGCTCGACGAGATGGTGCATGTGGCGCGCGAGATGGAGCGGCAAGGTTTCAAATTGCCGCTGCTTATCGGCGGGGCAACTACCAGCCGGGCGCACACGGCGGTGAAGATTGCTCCGCATTACAGCGAACCGGTGGTGCATGTGCTGGATGCGAGCCGCGCCGTGCCGGTGACGACGAGCCTGCTGAGCGATGAGGGCAAGCCGGCCTTCGTGGCGCAGCATAGCGCGGATTATGAGGCGCTGCGTAAAGCTCATTCGGCGCCGCGTTTGACGGTTATTTCGATCGAGGCGGCGCGCGCGCGACGAACTCCGATCGAGTGGCGCGCCGAGGATCTGGCCAAGCCCGAATTTACCGGCGTGCGCGTGCTCGACAACTTTCCGCTGGCGACGCTGCGCGAGTTTATTGACTGGACACCTTTCTTTCACACATGGGGGCTGAAGGGCGTGTATCCACGCATTCTGGAGCACGCGGGGCAGGGCGCGCAGGCACGGCAGATTTTTGCTGAAGCGAACGTGCTGCTGAATGCCATTATCGAGAAGAATTTGATTACGGCGCGCGGCGTGTACGGTTTTTTCCCTGCGAGTGCGGTGGGCGATGATGTCGAGTTGTATGCGGACGATCAGCGCGGAAAAGTGTTGGAGCGCTTTCACTTCCTCCGGCAACAATCGAACAAGGAAGGGAGCGAGCCGTGCCGATCTCTTGCCGACTTCATCGTGCCGAAGGCAACGGGGCTGGCGGATTCGATCGGAGCATTCGCGGTGACGAGCGGGATTGGGTTAAAAGAGCTATGCGACCGGTTTCGGTCCGAGAACGACGACTACAACGCGATCATGGCGGAAGCTATCGCCGATCGTCTGGCTGAGGCTTTCGCGGAGTGCCTTCACAAGCGGGTGCGGGACGAATGGGGCTATGGCCGCGCGGAGGGTCTGAGCAACGCGGATCTTATCCAGGAAAAGTATCGAGGAATCAGGCCCGCGGCGGGATATCCAGCGTGCCCAGATCACACGGAGAAGGGAACGCTCTGGCGTTTGCTCGATGTGCAGGCGAATACGGGGATGCTGATTACAGAGTCGTTTGCGATGTGGCCGGGGTCGAGCGTCAGCGGACTTTATTTCGCGCATCCGGAATCACGATATTTCAGTCTGGGCAAAATCGACCGGGATCAGGTAGCCGATTATAGCCAGCGCAAGGGGATGAGCGTGGCCGAGATCGAGCGTTGGCTGGGGCAGAATTTGAATTACGATCCCGCGGAATAGGGCTCTCCGAACGGTGTAGTGATTCGCGTACACGCTTTCTGAATTCTCGTTAATTCTTAGTCTTTGTTTTTCCATGGAGGTTTCGTTTGGCGAAATTCCCCAAGATTTCTGCCGCGCTTAAGAAGCGCGCTAGCCGCATTCGCGTGCTGCTGATGGATGTGGACGGCACGATGACGGATGGCAGTGTGACGCTGCTCTCGCAAAACGACGGAACTGCGCTGGAAATCAAGACATTCGATGCTCACGACGGGCAGGGACTGACGTTGGCTCGTACGGCAGGGCTTCGCACCGGCTGTATTACGGGACGGGAAAGTCCGGCACTGTTGCGGCGCGCGCAGGAAATGAAGATGGAGTTTGTCTATATGAAGCAGCCTCTGAAGATGCCAGCGTATGAAGAGATCCTGCGAAAAGCTGAGGCTTCGGATGCGGAAGTGGCGTTTGTAGGAGACGATCTCCCGGATATTCCGTTGCTGCGGCGCGCGGGGCTGGCGGTCGCGGTGGGCGATGCGGTTCCAGAGGTGAAAGACGCTGCGCACTATACGACGCGAGCGTTGGCGGGACGCGGAGCAATTCGCGAAGCGGTCGAGCTGATCCTTCGATCGAAGGGCATTTGGGCGGAGATGATCGACAAGGCTCGCGCCTGAGATCTTTTGGAAATGTTGACGCGAAAAAAGACCCGCCGCATCTTTAGGCACGTGCGCGGCGGGCCGTCTATTTGTCGGCCAGGTTTGTCAGGCAGCTATTTGTTGTGCGCGTTTCAGAAACGTCAACAGATCGGCATTGATCTGTTCGTGGTGGGTTGTAGGCATGCCGTGAGGATAGCCGGGATAGACTTTCAGTTCGGCGCCCTTCACGATCTTTGAAGACATCAGAGCAGACGCGGCAATGGGCACGATCTGATCGTCCTCACCATGCATGACGAGGGTGGGCACATCGAACTTCTTGAGATCTTCTGTGAAATCGGTCTCGGAGAAGGCTTTGATGCAGTCGTAACCTGCCTTCACGCCTCCCATCATTCCCTGAAGCCACCACTTGTCGCGGATGCCTTCGGAGATCTTCGCGCCAGGTCGGTTGTAGCCGTAGAAGGGGAGGGTGATGTCGCGATAAAACTGCGGCCGATTCTCCGTGTAAGCGGCGCGCAGGCCGTCGAAGACCGACATAGGCGCGCCCGCGGGATTCTTGTCCGTTTTCACCATTAGTGGTGGTACGGAACTGATGAGGACGGCCATGCCGACGCGCTTCGTGCCGTAGCGCCCTATGTAGCGGGCAACTTCTCCGCCGCCGGTGGAGTGGCCAATGTGGATCGCGTTCTTGAGGTCAAGTTTTTCTGTGAGGGCTGCGAGATCGTCGGCATAGGTGTCCATCTCGTTGCCTTCCCAGGTTTGGGTGGAACGCCCGTGGCCGCGCCGGTCATGCGCGATGACGCGGTAGCCGCGCTGGCCGAAGAACATCATTTGTGAGTCCCAGTCGTCCGCCGTGAGCGGCCATCCGTGACTGAACACGATGGGCTGGCCCGTTCCCCAGTCTTTGTAGAAGATTTGCGCACCGTCTTTCACGGTTATGGTTGGCATTGTTGTGTCCTCCTATCGAGATTAATCTTCTGTTATTGTCCCCGCCCGGCAGGTGTCAGGTCGCCGGGTAGATTGTGCGTTCTCGACCCCAGTTTTTTGTGCCAGTGATCTCTGCCCATGATACTCAGTTGAGGGTGATTTCGGCCATTTCGATTTTGGGGACGGTCTCCTCCTCAGTTTGCGTGGCCCTAGGCGGCCGATGGTTGTGAATCTTTCTGGGGGACGGAGATAGAGTTGGCGGCAAGCGCGATGATATCGGCGACCTCCTGCGGTCGTGACGCGGACGCGGCTCGAAGGAAATGGAACACACGGTGGCGTTCATTCTTTTTGCGAGGGATCGTTGTGCTGACGGAGGGATCATCTGATCGTCGGTGTACACGAGATACCAGGAAGGAATGCTCTTCCAAGTCGGCACACCTTCAGCCTCGGTGACGCTCGCAATACTCAATAGCTTTTGCACCGCTGCCATGACTGCGGCTTCCATCACTAGTCTGCGGGTTTTTTTCACTACCACGTAAGGTTGGAGAGCACGGTAACACCACCGAGGTAGCAATCGCGAGTCATCGCGGACGGAAGGCGGTGCCTAGCCGGTATGACAATTTCGCGGCGTCCATCGCACCGTGAGTCGAGCGGGTATGGGGCCGGCGCCAGGCACAGAAGAAAGCAGCGGATTTCACTGGCGGCAAGGGGCCGCAGTAACTCCTGCAGGTTCATCAGCGTTGGGGCAAATAATAACTATGTGAGATTTGCATCTTGTGGGTAGAATGATGTCGAAAATGGACAAGATTGTTATAAGTTCCGTGGAGGTTGCCGAGACCATGGTTCCGGCCGAGCAACCCGCCCGCCCGGAACCGAAGTTGCTTCCCGTCGTGCCTCGATGGGCCAAGGCGTCGATGGCTCCGCTGGTCTTGGTGCTGCCCATCCTTTGCCTGGTTGCGATTGTGCTGCGAGTGGCGATGCGAAGCCTGCCGCCGCGCACGCGACATGGCTGGACGGCATTTCTCAACACGCTTCTAGTTATCAGCGGACTATTCACTTCAGTTGCCGCCGTCGCGGTGGTGTCGTTTGCTCCTCTTCCTTCTGTTGTTGCCACTGGTCTGAGCGAACTGGATGAGCGTGCCGACTTTCCTCACTTGCCGACTATCGATGCGATGTCAGCCAAGGACGTATCGCAAAGTTTGAAGCCACTGGTGGCCATCATTTCGCCGGCACGTCGTTCATGGCTAACTCATCAGGAAATGCCTTCGGCGAGTTTTGGAGCTGGCACTTTGTTGCGGGCGAACGCGGAGGGATATTTATTCCTGACGGCCCGTCATGTGGTCGATGGCCCGGCATTTAGCGTTGCGACGAGCGCGACCAGTGCGTTGGTGGCGATGGCTTCGGGCACTTGGGCGACGGGAGAAGTCGTTGCTCGCCACAAGAATCTGGATCTCATCTTGCTTTGGATACCGCGGGAATCGGGTCACGGTGTGTTTGCCCAGCCCATCGCCCAATTGGCGGCCACGGCCGAGGGAGAGAATGTATTCGTGATCGGGCATCCGGAAGGGCTCAGGTTCACACTGAGTACGGGCATTATTTCGCGAATGGAGGGCTCAACTATCCAGATGTCCGCGCCAGTTAGCCCCGGCAACAGCGGGGGACCGGTCTTCGACGACAAGGGAAGCCTGGTGGGGATTGTCACTTCCATGGTTGACAAGAACGGGGATCCGAACGCCGAGAACCTCAATTTCAGTGTTCGAGCGGAAGCGTTGCGGCAAGTATCTGAGTGGGATTTTGCGAAAGCGGGCAGAAAGTATCTGACCGAGTATCTGGACAGCGATGTGGTCCGCGAGAAAGCGAAGCAAGTTTCAAGCCACTAGAAATACAGAGCAGGACGGAAGGGAAGAGGCATGCCCAATATCAACGTAACGGTTTACGATTCCACGGAGAACAAGCGCGTTCCCGTCGAACTTCCCAACGACGCGCCCTGCAACAAAATTATCGCGGTGCTGGTACAGAAACTTCGTCTGCCCACCAACGGTCCGGATGGCGCCCCTTTGAGTTATAAGTTCCACCACAAGAATTCAGGGCGGCAGATTCAAGACACGCAAACCCTGGGCGACGCTCAGGTGCAGGATGGCGACATTTTGCGGTTACAGCCGGAGATCACTGCGGGATAGGGGTTTTCCATGGTGCGCATTCTGGATGAAGATATCCGCGAAGACCGTTTCAGCCGGTTGCGGCTGATCCCGTGGTGGGATCAGGCAAAGATCGCGCGCTGCCGTCTGTTGGTGGTGGGTGCCGGCGCCCTGGGAAACGAAATTCTGAAAAACGCGGCGCTGCTGGGATTTCGCAACGTCGTTGTGGTGGATCTGGATCGTATCGAGGAGTCGAACATCTCGCGCACCATTTTGTATCGCGATCAGGACATCGGCGAATACAAGGCGGAGGTTGCCGCAAAGGCTTATCGGTCTCTCGTTTCCGGCGCCCACGTACGGTCATTGGTTGCGAATGTGGTCCATGGGTGCGGTCTCGGACTGTTTGAATGGAGCGATGTGATTCTGGCGGGTCTCGATAACCGCGAGGCCCGGTTGTGGATCAACCGATCAGCCTGGAAGATGAACCGTCCGTGGATTGACGGCGCCATCGAAGGCATCAACGGTATTGCCCGCGTATTTCTGCCCGGAGCGCCGCCCTGTTACGAGTGTACGCTCGGGGAAGTCGACTGGGCTTTGCTGGAGAAGCGAATGTCGTGCAATCTGCTGGTGCATGAAGCGACGGTGGAGGGGAAGATTCCGACTACGCCCACCATCTCTTCGATTATTGCCGGCATCGAGGTTCAGGAGGCGGTGAAGCTGATTCACGGGTTACCGTCGTTAGCAGGGAAGGGTTACATCTTCGAAGGCATGAACCATTCCTCTTATGTGGTTGAGTACACGGAAAATGCCGATTGCATGAGTCACTATGTGCTGCCCGAAATCGTGCACTTGCCGGAAAGCTCGGAAGAATTGACGCTGCGAGACCTGCATCGGCGGGCAAAGTTCGATCTGGGATCGACGAATGTGACGATCGAACTGAGCCGCGATGTGATACAGAAGTTTGTTTGTCCTGCCTGTCACGAAGAAGAAGAAAAATTTGCGCCAGTCGGAAGTATCGCTTTCGCCGATGCCAAGTGCACGAAAGACGGACAGCTCAGATCCGTGATTGCTCTCCACAGCTATACGGGAGAGGAAGAGTTTGGCAGCAGGAGACTCAGCGAGATCGGAGTGCCGTTGTTTGACGTGTTCGCGGCGCGCGATGCAAAACGGGAGATCGCCTATATTCCATACGGCGACGCGCGCAAGGTGTTAGGAGAATTGGCTGCGGAACGGGCGCCGCTATGACGCAAAAGTCAAATGCAAGCGGACGTCAGCCGAGCCTGATGATCGATAGCGAGGTAGCGCGGCAAATCCGCCAGCATGCGCACTCCAGCACGAAGGCGGAGATTTGCGGGGTGTTGATTGGGCAGGATCGGAACGGCGTCATTAAGGTCACTGCGTCGATAACAGGACTGAACGCGGACGAAGCAGGAGCGCACGTTACATTTACGCAGGACACTTGGGAACACATTTACAAGGTCAAAGACAAAGACTTCCCGAGCGAACGGATTGTCGGCTGGTACCACTCTCATCCAGGATTCGGTGTATTTCTGTCGGAGCACGACACGTTTATCCATAAGAACTTCTTTTCTTCTCCCGGGCAGGTGGCCTGGGTGGTGGATCCGCACTCGGATGAGGAAGGCTGTTTCGCATGGGTCGGCGGACGAATTGAGCGGCTTAGCCAAATTGCCACCGTCGACCGGCGCGGAGGCGAGCGGGCGGATGAGAGCAATCGTCCGGAGCCAAGCTTTCCGGCCTCGGATGATGAAGATAAGGAGATTTCGTACGAGCCGAAGTCAGTGGATGGATCCAGTGAAAGCTCGGACACGTATTCGCTACAACGGCTGGTGGGCACAATTTTTTCGTATATAACGGCGATTCTTCTCGGAGTGCTCGTGGCTTGGTATGTCTTTCCCCGGGTAGAGGTTGTTCCAGTGCCCGTGGATCCGCAGACCGGACAACCGCTCATCGGTTTCGGTGAAGACCCGGGTGTTGGCAGTGCCGAGCAGGATGAAGCCAAAGCGAAAGCCAAAGCCGAAGGCGACGCGAAGGCGCGGGACGGAGACAAGCAAAGTCTTTCTCAGCCCAATCAAAGCAATGGCGGTGTCCAGGGGGACCATGCCCAACCCAAGTGAAAAAGAGCCGATCAAGATTACTCTCGACGATCTGGCCAATGTGAGCATTCCGGAAACGAGTGTCGTTTCTCCCGTCTCATCCGCTACGGGAGCGAAGTCTTACGGCACGATTACTGCGACGGCGGAACAGTTCGTGCCAGTTTCCGAAGAGCGGGGAAGCCTTCTCTTGCAAGGCTGGTTCTACCTTGGCCTGGCGGGACTGGTGGGCGCGCTCATCGGGTGGGCGATCTGCGAACCGGGATTTGTTGACGGCGGTGGCAGGATGCAGCATTGGGGAAATATTGTGATGGTTCCATTCATCCTGATGCTGATGTGCGTAGGATTCGGAGTGGCGGAAAGCATGGTCGAACGTTCGCTACAGAAGGCCTTATTGCGCGGAGTTCTGGCCTTGCCACTGGGACTTGTTCTCGGTTTCGTTTTCTACTTCATGGCCAACATGATCTACAACGTGGCTTTGGGACTTTGCTACGAAGCTGGCGTGCAATCGTTTCGGAATCCTGCGGTCTGGATTGCGCGGGGCATTGCCTGGATGGTGTTTGGCGCAGCGGGCGGAGTGGTGTACGGCATCGTGGGCCAATCGTCAAAGAAGGGATATTACGGCGTGCTGGGTGGGTTGATCGGAGCCGGAATTGGAGGCGTGATCTTCGATCCGATTGCGATGCTGACCAAAGGGGCGGCGCTGAGCCGCGGTGTCGGGTTCGCACTGGTCGGTTTAGCCACCGGTGTGGCGATGGGGTTAGTCGAAAGCGCCCTGAAAGATCGCTGGTTATATGTCACCGCGGGTCCTTTGGCGGGCAAGCAATTCATTCTGTATAAGTCGGAAACGAGTATTGGGAGCCGCCAGGAATCTGACATTTACCTATTCAAGGACCCCAATATTCTTCCCCAACATGCGCTAATCCAGATTAGTGGCGCGCGGGTACAGTTGCGGGCAACCGGACCTGTGCAGTGGGCCGGCCAGTCCATAAAGAACCGGGTGTTGCAGGATGGCGACTTGCTGCAGGTAGGGCGTTATTCGTTTCGGTACAAGGAGAAACACCGGTCATGACGGACGAGGTGTGCCCTTATTGCCGCGCTCCGATCAATGAAGGAGAGCCGACGACGGCCTGCAGTGGCTGTGGCACGAAACACCATCAGGATTGCTATGAAGAAAATGGCGGTTGCACGATCTTTGGTTGCAGCTGCGCGCCTGCAGAGGAACCAAAACTGAGCGTTTCTGTCCCGGACTTGGTCGGAGTAACGACTACGGTAGCCGCGGTTACACCGGCCGCAACTTCCGGGTCAATTCCGGCGCCTCCGCCGCCTCCAGTACCAGCGCGTGATCCAGTTCCAACGACCACCGCCGAGCTTCAGCAGATCGCGAATCGCGTCGTGCCTTCGATGTTCGGCTCGTTTGTGGGCGATGATAATATGTCGAGTCCGGAGCCCGAGCCGGAGCCGGTTCGCCCGACCACGCCGAAGAAACGGACAACGTTCATCTTGTTAGGCGCGCTGCTGGGAGCGTTTGGTGCTCATAATTTCTATGCGGGCTACCGAAAGAAGGCCGGCGCGCAACTTGCTCTAACAGTGCTCACTTTGGGTTTTGCGAGTCCAATGAGTTGGATCTGGGCGATTATCGATATCTGCACGATCAGTAAGGATCACTGGGGAGTCCAATTCGAGTCGTAGGAAAGAACGTGCATGGAATATTTCGTGAAACGAGGAGAGCAGAGCTTCGGGCCTTACAGCCTTTCCGATCTTCAGCGGTATGTGCAATCGGGAAATATTCTGACGGATGACCTTACACAGAGTGAAGGGATGACGGAATGGGTTCCGGTGTCGCAAGTTCTCGGAAATATTCCTTCGCCGGCGCCGGAAGGGGCTTTCGGCGCGGTTGCGATTCCCGAGCCTCAACTCGTTCCTCTTCCTCCAAATCTGCACTGGTCGATCGTTCTGATTCTAGTTGTTGTTACGCGACAACTGTTCAATTTGATCTGGGCGTTGGTGCAAGCCAGTTGGGCCACAAAGCTGGCCGGAGATAACAAGCCGCTGGTATTGGTGGCTATGTACCCTGCGGGCATTGTCGCTGGTGTCCTGACTATTGCACTTTTTAGACAAGCGCCCTGGCTCGGCGGGTTATTTATCATTGCCGGCGCCATCATGCTAGTAGTCGGAGTCTTCAGCATTAAACACGCGATGGAGGAGTACTACAATTCCAGGGAGATGATTGGATTGTCGCTGAGCGGTGTGATGACATTCTTCTTCGGTACTGTCTATCTTCAGTATCATATCAATCGCATAGCCAAGTGGAAGAAAACTGGAGTGCTTTCGTAGTTATTCGGTAAGAAGTAATCGCAAGTGAAATATGTCTTCCCCGCGTACCCGCCGCCTGGCACTTGACGAGCAGATGCTGCACAATCTGTTGCGGGATTGGCCTTTGATTCAGGTCACAGGGCAGGCTGGAATTCCGCCTGAGATATACAGAATTACTTACAATATTCGCGGACTATATGTCTCTGCGTCAGGCGAGATTCTTGAACGTGATACTCATGTCCTCGAGTTGAACCTGACGCTTGGATATCCCCGACGAGCTCCTCAATGCAAGATGTTGATGCCGATCTTCCACCCGAATTTCGACGATTCGATGGTTTGCATCGGCGATTTTTGGGCCGCATCCGAGGGGCTTGACGACTTGATTATCCGGATTGGCAGGATGATCGCTTATCAAGAGTACAACACGAAGAGCCCGCTGAATGGACTCGCAGCGAAATGGGCCGCGCAGAATGCTCAACTGCTGCCCATCGATCCGCGCCCGATCGCGCCTCCTTTGCACAAGGGGGAACTTAAAGGCGAGGTAAAGCTGGCGGAGGTTTCAGCTATGCCGCACCCCGCACCCGACGACGTTGGCCGCACTGGGGCATCCTGGCCGGAAAAAATCGTCATCGACTCTACGCCGCAGTGAGCGGCTTTTTACAGGTTCGACGTTGACTCGCGATGTTAAGCTTTCAATTTGATCTTTGTCACACGAGGCGAGCGTAGAATTTCGAAGAACGACATTCCGCCCCGATCTGCAACCTCTATGGAGACCGATCCCTTGAGCGCGTCGGAAGTGGCACGTGGTTTACCTGCCGTCGCGCAGGCAGTAGCTGCGCCGCTAACTCGATCCGCGATCTTTCTGGTTGCGACGATCAAGCCGGGCTCTAAGAATCGCGCCACCCTGCGCTCGTTCTGCGGAGATCTTGGTGCGCTGGCGAGAGCGGTGGAGTTTCGCGACCTGGAAGCGGGTCTTTCCTGCGTCATGGGAGTTGGCTCTGACGGGTGGGATAGCCTTTTTGGGACACCGCCGCCGGCGGAACTACATCCCTTCCGCGAGATTCGCGCCGGAGCGCGCCAGGCAGTCTCTACGCCGGGTGACTTGCTATTTCACATCCGCGCCAAGCGTATGGATCTATGTTTCGAACTGACCGCGCAAATTATGGCGCGTATCGGAAGTGCTGTTTCCACGGTGGATGAAGTACAGGGCTTCCGTTACTTCGATGACCGTGATCTGATGGGTTTCGTGGACGGAACGGAGAATCCGAGAGGTGGGGCGGCGGCCGAGGCCGTTCTGATTGGCAACGAGGACGCCGAGTTTGCCGGAGGCAGCTACGTCATCATTCAGAAATATCTGCATAATCTCGACGTCTGGAACGCGCTGCCCACTGAAGCGCAGGAGCGCATCATCGGCCGCACCAAGCTATCCGACATCGAATTAGACGATTCCGTGAAGCCGACGTCTGCGCACAGCGCTCTCACTACCATTGTCGAGAATGGGAAAGAAATTAAAATCCTGCGCGATAACATGCCCTTCGGTCGACCCGGGTACGGTGAGTTTGGGACTTATTTCATCGGCTACAGTCGTTCCCCGCGTACGATCGAGCAGATGCTCGAGAACATGTTCATCGGGCGACCGCCCGGCAACTACGACCGTATTCTCGACTTCAGCCGCGCCGTCACGGGAAATTTGTTCTTCGTGCCGTCGGCAACATTTTTGGAGAACGTCAGCGAGGACGAAACGAACGGGGATCAAACTAATGAGGCGCCCGCGGTTGAGGAATCCCCGTCGGCGCCGGCCGACATCTCTCCATCCATTCCATCGGTGCGCGACGGATCGCTGAGCATCGGTTCTCTTAAAGGAGACATACCCCATGAATAACCTCCATCGCGAGCTTGCCCCAATTTCCGATTCAGCATGGACTCAGATCGAAGAAGAGACGACGCGCACACTCAAGCGCTACCTCGCCGGACGGCGAGTCGTCGACCTAGAGGGACCGGTTGGCACGAGCCTATCTGCCGTGGGCACTGGTCATCTGCGGATGATCACCGCGCCGGCGAAAGGAATCGTCGCGAGGCAGCGGGAGGTGAAAGCGCTGGTTGAACTGCGGGTTCCCTTTGAACTGGATCGGCAGGCGATTGACGACGTGGATCGTGGAGCGAACGACTCGGACTGGCAATCGGCGAAGGACGCAGCGCGCCAGATCGCATTTGCCGAAGATGCCGCGATATTCGAGGGCTATGCCGCTGCTGGCATTGAGGGCATCCGGCAAGGGACGAGCAATCCGATTATGACGCTGCCTGCCGACGTGCGCGCGTATCCCGATGCGATTGCCCAAAGTTTGAGCCAGTTGCGTCTCGTCGGAGTGAACGGGCCATACGCCGTGCTGCTCGGTGCCGATGCTTACACGGCACTCGCCGAGACCAGCGACCACGGATATCCCGTGTTGGAGCACGTGAAGCGGTTGGTGAAGGATCAAATCATATGGGCGCCCGCGATTGCCGGCGCGTTTGTCCTGACTACCCGCGGGGGAGATTTTGGCCTGCATATCGGTCAAGACGTATCCATTGGTTATCTCAGCCATACAGATACCGCGGTACGCCTATATCTGCAGGAGACATTTACTTTCCTCTTGCTCACGGCTGAGTCCGCCGTAGCGCTGGCCGCTCCCGCGAAGGCGAAGAAGGCTTGATGCGAAGACTGAATTCTCTTCACGCTCGGGGCTGACGCAGATATTCCGAGCGGCAAGTGACCGCGCGGGCCTCGGCTTGAAAGCCAAGCACGGCCCCGCGTGCTATTAGTGCGCAACGGAGCGGATCTCCGTCCTCACATTCTTCGTCGATGCGTGACCCTCATGAAATAGCTCGAGCGAAAGCGCCGCCTTCTGCGTGGGTAATCGTCGGCTCGGGCGGCAAGACAACACTAGCCCGTGCGAAGATGGAACACGGACGCAAGACACTCGTGGAGCACATGGGAACGGCATCGATTCGCAGAGTATTCAAGGCATTTCAATATCGAGATTTTCGCCTGATGTGGTTCGGTGCCTGCATGTCCAGTATCGGCACATGGATGCAGATCGTGGCGCAGGGCTGGCTGATCTATCGGTTGAGCCATTCCGCATTCTTGCTGGCGTTGGACCAGTTTCTCGGCGGGATCCCCATCTTTCTCTTCTCGTTGATTGGCGGAGTCGTGGCGGACCGGGCCGAGCGTCGGAAAATCCTCCTCGGCTCTCAGTATGTGCAGATGGCTGGCGCGGTGGTGCTCACGGTGCTCGTGGCAACCGGACGAGTCCATGTGTGGCATATGCTCTGCGTCTCATTCATTTCAGGATTGGCTCAGGCCTTCGGCGGTCCGGCGTATCAAGCGCTGATTCCGAGCCTGGTCAGCAGAGAGGACATGCCGAATGCCATCGCGCTTAATTCGATCCAGTTCAACGCAGCGGTAACGATTGGCCCAGCGCTCGCCGGGCAGGCATTGGCGAAGTTGGGCGAGCAGTGGTGTTTTGGGCTGAATGCGCTTTCGTTTCTGGCGCCGATTATTTCTCTCTCCATGATTACTGCGCGATACTTACCGCAGAAAACGACGGAGTCGATCTTCGGCAGCCTGAAGCAAGGCATCCAGTTCGTGCGCAAGCAAGGGTCGATGGAAGCGCTCATCGTGCTGGCGTTCTGCATGACGGCCTTTAGCATGCCCATGCGCACGTACATTCCGGTCTTCGTCAAAGACTTTTTTCATCGCGGTCCCGAAACTTACGGCAACCTGTTATCCCTGATGGGGATCGGTTCGATTTGCGGCTCGCTCGCGGTCGCGTCGATGGGCAACATACGCAATAAGGGGCGCGTCGCACTCACCATGCTTATCAGCCTGGGTACAGGGATAACCGGATTTTCCCTATCGAGATCGCTGCCTCTGAGCTATGGCATGCTCGTGCTTGTGGGCGCTTCCATGATGGCGGTTTTTACCACGGTGACTTCTCTGGTGCAGTTGATCACCACCAACGAGATGCGTGGACGTGTCATGAGCGTCTACAACTGCGCATTCCGCGGCGGAATGCCAATGGGGAACCTGCTCTCAGGATGGCTCGTCCCAGTGTTTACCGCACCCATAGTGCTTGGGGCGAACGGCCTGGTTCTAATTCTGATGGCTCTGTACTTTCTGCTGGTGCAACGGAAAGTGGCCGCGCTTTGACACGGCTCAAGAGTTTTGTGTATGTCAAAGACTACTAGCGGGATACTGGACAATATATCAGTGATGGTCTTGAGGGTTTCGCGGATTTTCGTCAACACACTAAGGATTCAGAGATTGAAGCGTTCTTCGCTGGCTGGAGAGAGTGTCCATGGATTGCGCGCGGATGATGCGTGGACATCCGCGGCGGGAGGATTCATGGCGAGCACCACGTCAGCGTCAGCGACCAACTTGCGGCGGTCGTCGATAAGGCGACGTCATCCTTGAAGAAGGGAATCTGCCGCGGTCATTGAGCGATCCACGGACATTCAGCAACGATGACTGTGAGATTTTCGCAGCGTGGCTTTTAATGAGGCAAGACTATGAGCGCCAACGATCAAGAGCGGAGCCACCTCTATTCGAAGAGTACATCCGCCGCGCCTGGCGAAAGTGGTCGCTTCTGCTCAGAAGGAACGAGAGTGAAGTGGAAAAGAGCGGCAGCATTGACACGCAGCGGCCGGTTGGCGCGCAGGACGCAGAATCTCTGAGTTATTCATGATCTGAGCTAGTCATTGAAATGGTTTTTGCGTCGTTTCGCGGGCGGCCGGGGCCAACACCGGACCGGCTTCCCCTCAATGCCGATCCCGCTGCGGTTATTTGGCGGCCGGAGCTTTTTCCGCGGGTTGAGCTAAACCGTTAGATACGGGAGGCTGGTTGATCACCAACCAATACAATCCCGCCGTCTTCACAGTTTCGCGGAACTGGGTGAAGTCGACCGGCTTCTGGATATAGCTGTTGGCTCCCAGGTGATAGCCGTTTAACAAATCGCGTTCCTCTTTGGACGAGGTCAAGATCACCACGGGAATGTTTTTCGTGCGTGGATCGGATTTGATCTGTTTGAGGACTTCCATCCCGTCTATCTTGGGCAGCTTCAAGTCCAGCAGAACCAGTTTGGGCGGGGACGCCATCGAGCTGCCGTTATGGTGGAGAAACTCCAGCGCCTCTTCGCCGTCACGCGCCACGTGAATGTTGTTCGCCAGGTTTTCTTTCCGGAGAGCGTGCAGCGTAAGCTCCACATCATCCTGGTTATCTTCCACCAGCAGGATGTCCACCTGTAGTGCCATCATGATTCGCCTCCTACCACGCTCGCTTTGACTTTAAGTTCTGGAATTTCTGAAGTGCCCAGAGTGAAGTAGAAAGTTGCGCCCTTGTCCAGTTCAGCTTCCGCCCATACACGGCCCCCGTGCTTCTGGACGATTCGCTGGACCGTGGCCAGCCCCACCCCAGTGCCTTCGAAGTCTTCGGCGCGGTGTAGGCGCTGAAAGACTCCGAAAAGCTTGTTGGCATACTTCATGCTGAAGCCGACGCCGTTGTCGCGCACGAACACGACTTGGCTCCCGTTTTCGTTCTTCTGCCCCACCTCAATGACGGACTGCGCCCGCGGGCGTGTGAATTTGAGCGCGTTTGAAAGAAGATTCTGAAAGACTTGCTTCATTAACCCGGGGTCGCACTCCACAAAGGGCAGCTCCCCAATCCTCCATTCGATCTGTCGGCCCTCGTACTCGGGTTGCAGCTCTTTGATGAGTTCATCGACTACCGATTTCAATCCCGAGACCTGCAAGCTCAGGTGGCGACGACCCATGCGCGCCAGATTCAACAGGTCATCCACCAGCATCCCCATGCGCAGAGTGCCTTCCTGTATCCGTTGCAGATGGTGTTGGGCCTCAGGCGCGAGGGTGGAACCGTACTCTTCGGTCAGAAGTTTGGAGAAGCCGCTAATGTGTCGAAGCGGAGCCCGCAGGTCATGCGAGACAGAATAGGTAAAGGCCTCGAGTTCCTGGTTTGCGGCCAGCAACTGGGCGGTACGGTCGACGACTCTTTGTTCCAGTTCTTCGTTCAGATGGCGAATTTCCTCCTCTGCCCGCTTGCGTTCGGTAATGTCGCGAGCCAGCCCGAGGTGGAGCTTCTGTCCGCCCATGTAGTAGGCGCTCAGCCGAACCTCTACCGGAAACGCTGTTCCATCCTTACGCCTCTGGTGTCCTTGTACGGTATAAGCCTTTCCGGGCTCACCCTGTTCCCATGCCTGTTGTGCCTTGCGTAAGTCAAAATCCTGCTCGACGTCGAAAACACACATGCCGAGCAATTCTTCCCTTGTGTAGCCGAGACTTTCGCAAGCCTGACGGTTAACCTCGAGGAAGCGACCATCGCCATCGTGCAAATAGAATGCGTCGCACGCCTGCTCAATCAGCGTGCGGAAGCGCTCTTCGCTTTCCCGGAGCGCCTCCTCGGCCCGCTTGCGCCCGGTCACATCGAGCACCACCCCTTCCATGCGGACGGCCTTGCCCGCTGCGTTGAAGTAGCCTCGCCCCTTCGCCGCGATCCAGTGCTCGGTCCCGTCGGGCCATACGGCCCGGTATTCAATGTCGTACCCCGTGCCTTCCCTTAGGCTGCGCTCGACGGCTTCGTCGGTCCGCGCGCGATCGTCGGGATGCAGCGCAGCGCGAAATGCCTCATAGCTCATCTTGGTGCCGGGCGGCAGGCCGAACATTGCGACGCAGCTCGCAGACCACACCAGTTCGTGGCTCTCCAGGTTCCAGTGCCAGGTGCCTAATTGCGCTCCGTCAATAGCCAACCGCAGCCGTTCCTCGCTGGTCTGCAAGGCTTCGGCGCTGTTTTTCCGCTCGGTGATGTCCTCGACCGTGCCCACCATGCGCGCCGTCTGGCCCGAAGGATCCTGGTAGCGGTCGCCGCACGCACGAATCCAGCGAATCTCTCCGTTGGGACAAACGATGCGGCATTCCGTTTCTAACTTCTTTCCCTTGCTGACAGCGTTTTCAAAGTTCTTCCGGGCGCGGACTCGATCCTCGGGGTGAACATGTTTCAGAAAAATTTCAAGACTCCATTCCGGCAGCGCGCTATAGCCGAAAATCTGCGCGTGCCGCGGCGAACCCACGCTCTCCCACGTGCTTAGGTCAATTTCCCACTCACCCAGTTTCGCGGCCTCCAGGGCCCCCTTCTTTCCCGCGTCGCTCCGCCGCAGTGCCTCCTCGGCCCGCCTGCGCTCGGTGATGTCGCGGGCAATCGTCGAGGCCCCTGCCACGGCGCCATTGCGATCCTTTATTGGCGAGATGGTGATGGAGACCGCGACTTCCCCGCCACCTTTGCGGACGCGGACGGTTTCGAAGTGTTCCACGCTTTCCCCGTGCCCAATGCGCGCCAGAATGTCAGCTTCCTCGCTCATGCGCCCGGCCGGAAACAGCATCAGCATGGGCTTGCCCACGGTCTCCGCCGACGTGTAACCAAAGATCTTCTCGGCTCCCGTATTCCACGCCCGGATGGTGCCGTCCAGCGTCTTGCTGACGATGGCGTCGTCGGAGGACTCGACGACCGCGGCCAGCCATCGCTGCGCCTCTTCAGCCCGCACCCGTTCCGTCACGTCGCGCAGGATGATGGTGAATATCTTCTCGCCCGCGTGCTCGACCTGGGAGATGGAGGCCTCCATCTGAAATTCTTCGCCGTTAGCGCGCAGGGCCCAAAGCACGCCAAGTTCGCCAATGGCGCGGCTGGTCACACCCGTTTCTCCGAATTTGCGGATGTGCGACGAATGCGCCTCGCGGAAGCGCCGCGGAATGAACCGCTCGATGGGCTGCCCCAGCGCCTCCGCCGCAGGACACCGGAGGATTTTCTCCGCGGCGGCATTGAACAGGACGATGTTCCGCTGATCATCCACGCTAATGATCGCGTCCATCGCCGACTGAATGACAGCGCTGAGTCGCTCCTCGCTTTCGCGCAGAGCTGCAGTCCGATGTTCTACCCGCTGCTCCAGGCTGGCATTCAGGGCTTTGAGTTGCCCGCGCATCCGCGCGCCGCGATTGATCTCGCGGCGGATGGTGATTCCGGCGAACCCCAGGAAGATCAGTCCCACCAGTGCGCTGCCTGAGACGACGATCTGCGTCCGTCGTCGTTCCGCTTGTGCCTTTTCCACACGCTTGTTCAGAAGTTTGGCTTCCTCGCCGAGCATCTCTGCAACGGTGGCGCGCACTGCATCCATCTGTTGCTTGCCCTCGAGAAGTTCGGCTTCGGCGGGGAGTGCCCCGGTCTGCTGCCTTTTGTTTACCATCCTTCTTGAAGATTCCATCTGGGTGTTTATTTGCGATTCGAGCAGATCCAGTCGCTTCTGTTGTGCCGGATTGTCAACCGTCAGATGGCGTAACGCACCCAGATCCTGAGTAACGGCGAGTTGCCCCTGCCAATATGGGTCCAGAAACGATTCCATCCCGGTCACCGCGAAGCCCCGCTCTCCACTTTCCGTATCGACCGCATGACCGACCGTGGACGTTAGCGTTGTTATTACGGCATGGGTATGGGCGACCCAATCGGTGTCTTTCGCGGCCCTGCGGGCACTCTGCCACGAGAGAAATCCCATGAAGGCGGTCATCAAAACTGCCGCCACAATGCCAGATGTAACCCAACGCCGAAGTGCAGTCTCGACTGGCGAATCCTCGAATCGCCCCAAAAGCCCGTCCAATATATCTTTACTGACGTGCAGCGCTTCCTCTGCCTTTCGTTGCTCCAGTTCGACGCGATCGAGGATGCGAGCG
Organism: Terriglobales bacterium; assembly: GCA_049520915.1. Lineage (GTDB taxonomy): Bacteria > Acidobacteriota > Terriglobia > Terriglobales > Acidobacteriaceae > Acidiflorens. Next base: position 38,752 of record JBEKPH010000022.1, on the reverse strand, counting down.
CTCCAGACCACGAGCATCACCAGCAAAAAGCTCGAAACCAGGCCAAGCAAGCTCACTTCAAGCCATGTGTAGTGAACCTCCGTCAACAGCGGTTTTGACAGCAACCCGCCCATCAGGATGAGAACGCCCAGCGCAGCCGGAACCACTTTCCGCAGTAGTTTCGCTCCCGCGCTGGTGCTGGTCAGGACCCCCCCTAACCCCCATTCAGCGCGAACGCAAATCAATCCCAGCGATACGACCGCGAAATCAATCGCGCCTGGTAAGGCGATGTGGGTGTGAGAAGTCTCGCGTCCCAAAGCAAAATCAAGAATTCCGAACGCCGAGCTAATGGCGGCTGCGATGGCGAGCCATTGCGCCGGCCAATGGCCTCGTCGCGTTTTCCGGTCCAGTATCAGGAAACCACAACCCAACAGGAGACAATTCAAGGCTGCGATCACGGGGATCAGGCCTGGGCGAACCGAGCCCAGTTCCTCTCCTGTGTGGACACTACGCAAGAACTGGTCAATACCCAAGTCCACGCCGACCAGGTTTTCAGTCAGCGCGATCAGGCCCACCAACGCCACGATAGCCGCGGCAATTCCTCCGACTATTTGCTTGCGGCGATCGCCTTCTTCTTGCTTTCGTACGCACCAGAGGGCAATGGCCAGCAGCACAAAGCAGACGGCTGCGTTGACCCGCACCGAAGGTTGCCCCGGCAACCAGTTCTTCAAGACCTCAACATGAAACCACCATCCCCAGAGTACCGAGAGGCCAACCGCCGCCGAGAATAGGCTCGCAGCGGCGGCGAAGGCACTGAGATGTCGGACCATGCGAGGATCGATACGGTCCCTCATCGGTACCGTTCCCAGGGCAACAGAGAAATTAGAAGATCTTGGCGACATCCGGTGATGGGACGACTGCTCATCTTCAAGAGGATCGGCGGGATTCGTCTGAGGAATCAGGGCCGCAACTATTTAGACGACATTGACCGCAACTCCAGTTTAGGCCCACGCTTTCACTTAGAAACTAACGTCGCCACACAAAGGGTCGCAGGTGTTCCATATCGGGATTCTTGCGAGGCGTGACTCGTGGCGAGTTATCCGCCGCAGATCCAGTGCCTAGAATCTTTCGACGGCATTCTTGGTGTCCTTCTGCTCTTCGGCGGTCAGTCCAAAAACTCGAATCCGGATCGCAGCCTGGAGCTGTGCCGTACGATCGTCACGGTGCTCAGGGGACGCTCGCGCAAGCAGAAATCAATCTCCACCGTCTCCCCGACGTACAGGTCTCCTTGCACGATGGCACCGAGAGCCCCTTTGCCGATGTCGAGACTGATGCCCCGCGTCGTTAGGATGCCGCCCTTGTTCAAGTAGTGGAGCGTCACCGGGATGCTGAACAGGGTCCGCGGAGACCGCTGGACAGGTCTGTGCTGAGAAACCGCGGTTCGCAACGGATGCCAGTCGAGTGACATGGCAGTATCCTTCCGCGAGCGATATCGCGGCCCAGTTCCCGATTTTCGTGCGGAGCCGCACCTTCCCCGCTCGGACAAAGGATCGGACGGAGAACTCGAATGCGCCGGCTGGCAAGCGCCTCACCCCAGCCGCTGGCCGGCAACCGCGACCCTCCCGGCCGTGGAACCGCTCAAAGGTTTCTTACCGCACGCATTCTCTCAGGACGGCAAAGCTGTCCCAGCCGAACTGGTCTGCATCAGGGTCGCGCGAATCACCTCCAGCAATTCGCCGTTGTCCGCCGGTTTCTGAAAGAACGCGGCTGCCCCCGCTCCCAAAGCGCGCTGCTCGCTGCTCTGCGGATCTCGGGCGGTCAACACTATGACGGGAATCGTCGAAAGCTTATCGTCGCGTTGCAGCCGGTCGAGCACGACGAAGCCGTCCCCGGCAGGCAAGCCGAGATCCAGAATGATCAGATTCGGCCGTTCCTTGTACGCCAGCGCGATGGCCGAGTACCCATCGACGGCATGCACGGTGTCATAGTCGTTCGCTCGCAGGCGTAGTCGCAAGGCCTGCCTTAAATCAGGATCGTCATCCACGATCAGGATTTTCGAGTTCCCCATTGCACTTCTCCATTTCCGAGGTTCACGTTTCAGTTGTCTGCGTGGACCTCCACAGCGTTATTTAGAATTCTGCGTCGTTGCAGTGGCAGAACGCGCCATTTCGGTTACGCGATTGGCGACTTCTAGCACCTGTTTCTCCAAAGGATCGTCGCTTTCAGGATGGGGAAGAGTCACGGCTGCTGCCGACACGTCCAGCTCACCCTCGGCGTTCAAATCCGCAACTCTTTCCATTTGTTCGCGAATGCGCGTCGTCATCAGGGAAACGCGATCCATATCCGTCGACGCCACCACAAAGAAGGTCTCTTCCAGGCCGACGGGCGCCATCGGAGGCAGGACTAGATCCTTGTCGAGGTAAACGCACCGCTGCAAAGTCTCCAAACAGCGCTGGCACATGTCTTTCCACCTGCCGCGAGGAGGCTTGGAGCGCGGTCTTAGCACCACCTTGACCAGAACCACGCCATCCCGCAAGCGGTCATGGTAGGTGATCACCGGGAAAAGCAATTTAGCCAGGGAATACAAGGGCAGAGTAAAAGAGAAGGTGCTGCCTTCTCCCGGCTCGCTGGCGAACCAGATGCGTCCTCCGTGCAGTCCCACCAGTTCTTTGGTGATGAATAGCCCCAATCCCAGACCCTTACGGCTGTTGTCAACCGCATTCGGATCCTGGTAGAGACGCTCAAAGATCAGCGGCTTTGCTTCCGCGACGACACCACAACCCGTGTCCGTCACCGATACGTATGCAAACTCCGGATCGGACGGCACCGAGCAAGCTCGCACAGTAACCCCTCCGTCTGCGGGTGTGAACTTGATAGCGTTGTCGATCAGATTGATGAGTATCTCCAGAACGCGATCAGGATCCGCGTGGACAAAGGGAATGGCGGCGTCTACGGCAAATTCCAGGCGCACCTGCTTCTCGTGTGCGGTGGCCTGCATCATGGCGACGGCGGTATGAATCAGTTCCGCGATCGAGACGCAGCGAGGTGCAATGCGAATCTTTCCCGACTCCGCGCGGGTGGCCTCCAGCAGATCACGGACCATGGCTCCAAGTTGGTTGACACTTTTCAGAATCGTCCGCAGATGGTCGCGCTGCTCCGCGCACACCTCGCCGGCCAGGCCATCGAGCAGGATCGTGACGAATTGATGAATACAGGTGAGAGGAGTACGTAATTCGTGTGAGACGTGGGACAGGAATTGGTTCTTGAACTCCAGTTGCTGCTTCCGGCTCATTTCCAGGGAGCGCAGAAGGGCCTGCCGTTCCATGGCGTAACGCATGGCCCGGTCTAGTCCGGCGCTGGTGATGCTGCCCTTCACCAGGTAGTCTTGCACGCCCTGATGCAGGGCCTTTATCGCCAAGTTCTCATCGTCCTGCCCGGAGAGGATCACGACCGGCACATCGGGTGCGTTCTCCAGCACCTTGCGAAACGTCTCCGATCCCTGACTGTCGGGGAGATTCAGATCCAGTAACACCACGGACGGTTGCTTTTGGATTAGAGACGCCAGTCCATCCGACAACCGGTCCACACAGCTCACGTTCACCGGAGATTTACCCTCGACCAGACGCAAGCGGACCAGGTCCGCATCCCCGGGGTTGTCTTCGATTAGTAATACATGGGTTGATTGATCCTTCATTTTTTCTCCTTCTGCGGCAGACTCGCAAAGCCCAGCCAAAATTCAGCCATGGATTGGACCACCGCGACGAATTCCGGAAGATTTCCCGGCTTGCGCAGATAACAGTTCGCTCCCAGTTTGTAGCTGCGGGTGATATCGGAGTTCGCCTGGGAGGTAGTGAAAATGACTACCGGAATCTTCGCCAGAGCGGGGTCGGCCTTGATGTTCGCAAGCACCTCGCATCCGTCCATATGCGGGAGATTCAGGTCGAGAACGACCAGGTCAGGCACCGGCGCCTTGGTATATTTTCCCTCGCGTCGCAGAAAAGAAATTGCCTCCGCTCCGTCGTTCACCGCGTTCACATGAAAGTGTTCTTTGCTCTGAGCCAGCGCTTCACTGGTCAGGTCGATATCCGCTGGATTGTCGTCAACCATCAAGATTTCAGGTGTGGTTCTCATCTCTTCTGACTGCCCCGCTACGTTGTGTTTACTTTGATTGGAACGGTGAAACGGAAGATGGAGCCGTGACCAGGCTCGGATTCGACCCAGATGCGGCCGCCATGTTGTTCGATAATCTTCTTGCAGATCGAGAGCCCGATTCCGTTCCCGGCATATTCCGCACGAGTATGCAGGCGTCGGAAAATGACAAACACGTTCTCCCTATGCTCGGCTGGGATGCCAATGCCGTTATCTTCCACCGAGAAGATCCATTCCTTTCCTTTCTCTTCCGCGCTGACTCGAATCACGGGCGGTTCGGAACCGCGAAATTTAATGGCGTTGCCGATGAGGTTTTGAAATACCAGGACTAGTTGGGAATTATCGGCCATTACCTCCGGAAGTTGAACGTGCTCGACGATGGCGCCACTTTCCTGAATTGCCGCTCCCAGATTTTTCAAGCTCGTCTGGAGCACGGCATTGCAGTCGTTGCTCTTCAGAGCCACGCCCTCTCTTCCCACTCTGGAAAAAGCAAGCAAGTCCTGCACCAACTTCTGCATGCGCAGGGCGCCGTCAACCGCGTAGTGAATATATTTGTCCGCCTCCGAGTCGAGTTTGCCCTGATAGCGCTCCGCCAGCAGTTGGGTGTAGGTGGCAACCATCCGCAGAGGTTCTTGTAGATCGTGCGAGGCCACGTAGGCAAACTGCTCCAGATCTCGATTGGAGCGCGCCAAATCCTCCAGCGACTGCCGGTGATCCTCGCGGAGTCTTTTCTCCCGCATGGCTCGCCGCACCGACTCCGGCAGGCGCGCCAAGTGATCTTTCAGAACGTAGTCGGCAGCCCCCTGCTTGATGCATTCCACGGCTGTCAGTTCGCCTAGTGCGCCCGATACCAAGATGACCGGAACGTCCAGTCCCTCCCGGCGCAGGAGTTCGACCGATTCCATTCCATTCCAACTCGGCAGGTTGTAGTCCGCCAGGATCACGTCGTAGGAGCTCTTCTGTACAAGATCGGTGAATTCCTCCGCTGTCTGGGCGATATCCCCATTGGTCTCGAAGCCCGCCTGCCGCAATGTCCGCAACGCCAGTTCGACGTCTGCCGGTTCATCCTCCACCATCAGCGCCCTCAGTTTGACCATGGCGCCCGCCTCGTCCTTCCGGCCACAAACACGCCTGGATTTGTTAATCTCGGGTTCAGCCGGCAAAGATTCGAAGTCGCGCGCCGCTAGGCTGTCAGCTGTCAAGGTTGACCCGCGTGTGTCTGAATTGAAAGTCAGTTGTGGCCTCCCGTTTATCCCTTCTCGCAACCCAAGAGCTGCTCGAGGGGTACAACTGCGACCGGTGAATCGCCTCTATTGGCCATCGGCACCTGCCCTCTGCCCTTGAGTGAAAAACGGTTGTCTGGTCCACCAGGCGACACGAGTCCTCCCTGTACCTTCGTCGTCTGCGATGTCGGTCCTTGAACCCTGTCCCTTTGAGCAGAGGTTTGCAGGTCGAAAGGCCGATCACCTTCGTCCACTCAAGCAATGTCGCGAATTGCCGATGCCTCCCCTGACCTTCCAGCTTCTCTCAGCACCGCTTGCCAGCCACAATCCAGGCATGGCGGGCCAGGTTCGATTCGTTCAGCAGCCCAGCAAGAAAGAAAAAGAATGCCCACCTCTCCCGGCAAGCCAGTGAACTACTCGCACAGGTCGTGGGACAGATTGCGGATGGAGTCCTAATCACGGACAAACAAGGCTTCATCGAGTACGTCAACCCGGCGTTCAAGACCATGGCAGGATTCAGTGCGGACGACGTGCGAGGCGAGACGCCGCGAATTCTAAAATCAGGGTTGCAGTATCCCGCGTTCTACGAGCGGCTGCGGGAAGAGTTGATGGCAGGGTGTTCCGTTCAAGCGACCACCACCAACCGCAGAAAGACGGGGACACCTATCAAGTGCAGGAGACAATCACCCGATCACGGACGAAACGGGCAACCGGCACCTATGCGATCAACTCCGAGTGCGCGGGCACGGCCACTATTAATTGTCCGGATGGCTCTTGGATCAATCTGGAGTTGGTGGTCGTCGATCAAGGACCAGAGTTTCGCACCGTTGTCTCAGCTCTGACGATGGGCCGGAACGCCTGTGCCCGTCAATATCAGTGGCAGTGGTGCGCACTTCAGCAATTCGAAATAGACCGTGAAAGTGAGGAGGCCACTTCGCGAGGCAGAATCCGCGATCACGCGGCGAGCAGCACTGCAGCGAGAAGAGGGTCGCAACATTCGTCCTTATTAGCAGACGAAGATTGCCGCGCCAGACCGTGTGGGTCAGTGAGGACCCCACACGGGGTGCGGTAAGCAGGTAGGGTTTTTTCGTTTCAAGAAAAGCGATCTCGGCATGATAGTTCTTTCCCGCCGTTTGCGCCTATCTGAACGAGACATTTTGGGTCCAGTTCAGCAAAGCTTCCCCAGAGAAACATCAAGGAGAATCAGAATGAAAAACGTACATGTTGTGGTGTATTCGGCGCTGTTGTTCTGGTGTCTGTCGATTCAGGCGCAACAGGGCTACGACGGCAGGCGCTCCGGTAAGGACATTGAGCGGCCCGTTTGTTCCGCATCAGCGGCGGTAAATACAAAGTTACTCAACAATGGTTTGTTCGCTGAATGCCATGAGCCACTGGCCGTTTCTTTGTACCCAAATTCTGCTCACCCGAACTGGTTTGTCGCTGTCACGCCGGTGATTCGCGGCCATGATGACGGTGTCGCCGTAATCGAACATTTTGGCGGAGACTAGCGGAATCGGGGCGGAACTGGTTCCCGTCTGCTTTTGCTTGTCGAGAAGGGCGATGCGGTCTGCTTTGCTGAACGGATGATCGTTGTTGGAGTTGATCAGGAGAAACTCGTCGGCGACGTGTTGTCCCCAGACTTGAGAATCATGATGGGTGACTGCGGTTTCGAGGGCCTGCCATGAAGCAATGATGCCTTTTTCGGCGTCATTCTTCGGAGTATAGGGGAGGGTTTTGCAGGGATTCTCACAATCCTTGGGATGAGGGGCACCGCTCCGGGCTTCTTCCGACAGGGTGGCTTCGTGATAGATCAGTAACCGCCAACGATCCGCATGTTTGACCCAAAAGCGAGCGGCGTGCGTTTTACCACTAACAGCCATGACGAGCCCGACATCGCCGTAAACCCGCTGCTCATTTTCGGCAGTGCTGGAGTTGGCGGGAGAGGTGGGAATAGTATGCAGAACCTCTTCTCGCGCATAGGTCTTGCCATTCGAATCTGTCCAAGTGAAATCGGGGTCGAGAGTCGAGGAGAGACCCTTCTTGTCGGAAGCGGCGATCGCATGAACGAATCCGAGATCGGCCTTCTTAAGCAACGGATCGTCCGCCGCCATGGCGGCGGGAACCAAATCGGCTGCCAGAGCGAGCAAAAAGATAGATGAGGCGAGTTGAATGCCACGTTTCAAGACGGCAGACATTGCGAAAGAGGAGTGAGAGATCACTGGAAATCTCCAAATTGTTTTGACCTTATCAATTGCCAACAACCGACTCGAATGAACGAAGAAAGATGTTTCGTTCTAGTTGTCCAGAATAGTGAGGTATCTAGCTCGCTTCGATGACCGTCTGTTGGCTGTAAACCAATTGCCAGCGTCCATCGCGCTTCAACCAAATCCGCATGGCGCTGTAGGGATGGCCGCCAGTCGTAGGCTGCTGCTCGTCCGACATGACGGCAGTCGTTCCGTACACCCAGACTTTCATAGTTCCCGGAATTACAGTACCGATGTCGGTGACGGTCTTACCTTCTGCTTGCTTTCGGATGATGGCAACCCGATCAGCCTTTGTCAGGGGATTACCGTCTTCCTTGACGTTGAAAACGAATTCGTCGGCAACATGGGCAGCCCAGCCGTCCGCGTTGCGATGATTGACGGCGGCTTCGAGAGCTTGCCAGGAATCGACAACAGCTTTCGCGTCGGCGGACGGCGCATCATAGGGAACTGTTTTGCAGGGGTTATCACAAGCGGTTCCAACCGGAACAGTGGCTTGCGGCGTGGCTACCTTGCCCATTTGCTTGGTTTCTTCAACGAGAAGCAGTTGCCATTTGCTCTGCTCATTCTTCACCCACACCCGAACAAATCGAATCCTGGGTTCTTGTCCAGCGATTCCAGTGAGGTAGGCCACGGAACCATATTCATGGACCTTGACCTCGGAAGCTGCGGATAGGTCGACGGGGAGATTGGACTTCGAGTAAGTCTTGCCGCTGGGATCCGTCCAAGTGAGTTTCTCATCGAGCAACGAATCTAGAGAAGGCTTGTCTTTGTTGGTGATCGCCTGGACCAATTGTCGGTCTGCTTGTTGAGCCGAAGCGGGTGCTTCGGCGCTGGCTGACACGGCAAAGAAGAGAGAGGAAACGATCAGAACAAGAACAGAAAAGGCGCGTCTCAACATGGAGAAACCTCACGACGAATTTTAATGTGGTTGGACCTCTATACCACACGGGGGGAATCCCGCGTCAAGCGAAATCACTATGGCTGATCGCAAAGGTGGCGCGAGTGCCAATTTTCTTGACACGGCGCTTCGTATGATGGTATAGCTGTCGGACCAAAAGTGTGTGTATTACGGTAGTACTAAAATCCAGGAGAACGAAAATGCGCTCGAACCATGTCGTTTTGAGACTAGTTTTTGCATTGTTAGTCGTATGCTTTATGGGGCAAGCGCAGGCGCAAACGGCGACTGGTCGAATCCTAGGCAACATCTCCGATCCTAGCGGCGCGGTGGTCAAAGGCGCAACAGTCACCGTTACAGACGCTGCTCGCGGTACTTCCCGAACGCTAACCACGGATGAGGCGGGCGCCTACCTCGCTCCGGATCTGGCCGCTAGCACCTACAACGTCAAAGTAGAAGCCCCTGGATTTAAGACGGTTGAGCGAAAGGGCATCGTTCTAGAGGTAGCGACCGACGTGAAAATTGATGTCTCGCTTCCGCCAGGGCAGACGACAGAGGTGGTTGAGGTGACCGGCGAAATTCCGCTGGTGGATACGACTAACGATATTCTGGGCGGCACGTTGAGTAACGAGCAAATCAACGATATGCCACTCAATGGTCGCGACTTCTTGAACCTGGTGGTCTTGCAACCCGGCATTCAGCGGTATCCGGGCGGTGGTCACTACTCTGTCACGTCGAACGGCGTGCGCCCTGAAGATAACAATTTCATCATCGACGGATACGACTCAAACGATCCCTATGGCGCGCAATCGGTCATCAATGGAGTGGGCGTGCAAGGGAGTCCGGCGACCATCTTACCGATCGACGCGATCCAGGAATTCAACGTTCAGGAAAATCCTGAGGCCGAATTTGGCTGGAAGCCAGGCGCCATTGTGAACGTCGGTTTGAAGTCGGGGACCAACGGTCTCCATGGCACGGTCTACGACTTCGAACGCAACAGTGCGATTGATGCGCGCAACTACTTCAATAATTCGGGACCGCAAAAGCCGGTGCGGCTGCAGCAGTTTGGAGCGACGGTCGGCGGCCCAATTATCAAAGATAAATTGTTTTTCTTCGGTGGATGGGAGGCGATTCATGACCTCGTGGGCAATACGTTTACGGTGCCCAGTCCAGCGACAGTGTCTTTGCCGACTGTCTCAGGCAGTTGTGTCAACACTGGAATCGGAGACTGCACGAACAGCATACCGGATGCTACGGCCGATCTGGCAGCAGTGGGCATTCCTGTCAATCCGATCAGCGCTAACTTAGTGAAGTTATTTCCGGCGAACACTGCAGGGCCGACCGCCTCAGTTCCGAACAGCCAAATCAATATAGGTTTCCCCAACACCAACAACGGCAACAACGGACTGGCAAAAATCGATTTCCATCTCAACCAGCGGAACACGATCAGTGGCGAGTATTTCATCGGCGGCAGTACGCAATTTGAAGAAGATCAAGCGGTACTGCAGCCGGAATGGGAGTCCGAGGCAATCACCCGTTCGCAAGTGTTTGGCGCGAGCTGGATTTTCACTCCGGGAACGAGTTGGGTCAATCAAGCCAAGTTCTCGTACACCCGACAGAAGCAGCTGATTACGACGGCAGACAGCTCAGTTAATCCACTCACCTATGGAATTGACACGGGAGTTACGAACCCACGGGATTTCGGCATGCCCGTAATTACAGTAGGACCCTTCTATCCGCTGGGCGGTAATCCGGGCTGGCCCTCGTTGCAGAATCCGGCGCTTAACTATTCATTTGCCGACAACGTTTCTTACATACATGGAAATCATGCCTTCAAATGGGGCGGCGAAGTGCGTCGCGGCAGCATTCACAACATTAAAGATCGCTATGGCAGGACGCGTATTACGTTTAATCCTGATGGCGGAAATGCTAACTTTGCGAACGAGACAGCGCTGGAAAACTTTCTCGCTGGCAATCCTCACAAGGGTCGCATCGCGGTCGGGGACACAGAACGAAATGTTTCTATGTGGTCCTACGGCGGTTATTTTCAAGATGACGTGCGGGTAACGCCGCGATTTACCATGAATGCCGGAGTCCGATACGAACTCACCACGGTGATGAAGGAATCGAACAATCTTCTGGGTAATTTCGATCCGACGGTTGGGTTGGTGCAGGTCGGAAAACAAGTGAGCGCACCGTACAACGGTGACCATAATAATTTTGCTCCCCGCCTGGGCTTTGCCTGGGATATTTTCGGCGCGGGAAAGACGATTTTGCGCGGCGGCGGCGGAGTGATGTATGAATTGTTTCCGTTCAACGCGTTTATCGGCTACTTCGGCGTGGACAATGCGGCGACACCGGGCATCAGCGTAATCCCTACGGGGGCGCAGGGCGTGGTTCCGGGCGGCGGGTCGATCGTTGCGGGAACAGTCGACCTGCCTGCGAGTCAAATGAACTACACGGGAACAGGCCCGGTGTTTTCGACGACGGGGCTGAATTGCGATCCGAACACGGGTGGAACTCCCTGCTCGATTCTCGGGGTCAACCGCAATTTGCGCACTCCCTATGTGACTTCCTGGAATTTGAACGTGCAACAAGTTATCAATGGCACAACCACGCTGCAGATCGGGTATGTGGGGAACCACGGAACCAAGTTGCTAAGCGTGTACGACATCAACCAGGTGAATCCACAGTCGCCTGCGGAAGCCAACCCGCCAATTGGTTGCGGGCACTGTGAGCAGGCCGGGCGTCCGTACAACACACAATTTCCCTTCCTGGCGGTCATCAATCAACTGGGGAACGGTTACGAATCGAACTACGATGGTTTGCAGGTGAACCTGACGCAGAAGACTCGGAGCGGGTTCTCCTATGTGTTGGGATACACGTGGTCTCACACATTGGACCAGAGTTCCGCGAACCGCGACCCCCAACCCCAAAACAGTTTGAATCCTGCGACCGAGTACGGCAATAGTGATATGGACATACGGCACCGCTTCACCTTCACCGCGACGTACGCCATTCCTGGAAAGAAGACGCGTTCACAGTTGCTCAATGGATGGCAGGTCAATTCCATCCTGACACTCCAGACGGGTCAACCGTGGGGAGCAATCGATGGCATCGTGAACGGTAGCGATGTGAGCGAGACTGGCGAACTGAGCGACCGCTGGGATTTCTTCGGAAATCCTTCGGATTTCAGCGTGACCAGTACGCCGATTCCGTACTTTGCCGGAAGTGGCAACGCGAACGCGCCAACTTCTAACTCGACCTGTAACGAAAAGGCGCAGGCGGTGGATGGTGGAGCGGTAGGAGGGCCGACGAGCGCCTCGTTGGCGAGCCTGGGTTGCTTCGCTAAGGGCAACGCGATCATGATTCCTCCCGCGTACGGGACGTTCGGAACGATGGGACGGAACATCTTCCGCGGACCGGGCTTCCACGAGTGGGACATGTCACTAGTGAAAGACTTCAAGTTTGGGGAACGGATTACGGCGCAATTCCGCGGAGAAATGTTCAATGTGCTGAACCATCCGAATTTGGCGAATCCGTGGGGAGCGTCGGGAACTTACGGTAACGTCGATCCCTCAGCTCCGAGTTCTTTTGGGTGCGGATGCGCTACGCCGGATGTGGCGGGAGCCAATCCTGTCATCGGAACGGGCGGTGCGCGCGCCATTCAGGTTGGCTTAAAGTTCTTGTTCTAGATTTAGAGGAAGCGAGGGACATGGGGCTCTCCGCCCGTGTTCTTCGCTTCCTTTATTTGCTTTTGTGAGCCCAGACAGCTGGGTTGACCCGTGTGCATAACACAGAAGAATCCAGGTCGTGATGAAAGAAAACAAGAATGTTCCTACTCGACGAAAATTCCTGCAGCAGGTGGCCACGGGCGTGGGCATGGCTGCAGTTGGATCCGCCCTCCCCGCATTCGCCGACCATCATTCCCACCCTACGCCGCAGAGTCTCCCTTATTTAGATCGCAATACCTATGTGAAAAACATGGATGTGATTGCGCACATCCTGCCCGGGGAAGATCGCGGCGGGAAGATGCAATTCATGTCCATCGGAAGCCGTCGCTATTTGCTGCAGCAAGGCGACGTCATCGATATCAGCGACCTGAGAAAGCCTGCGATGTTCAATAAAGGCGGATTCGAAGGTTCGCAATTGCAGGTGGCGTATAACCGCAAGCTGAAGAAATGGATTCTGATGACGGGTGCGCAGGCACCGATTACGGATTCGACTCCGGAAGCGCCGATGGGGAAGTATGACGATCCGCACCTCGCGGATCGCTGGAGAAATTTCAAGGGCCTGCGCGGGGTTCGCTTTTATGATGCGAGCGATCCATCGAACATGGTGAAGCTGTCGGAGTTCAGCACGGGTGCAACGGGTTCCGGGACGCACCGGAATTACTACGACGGCGGACAGTACGCGTACCTGGATACGGCTCCGGATGACACCTTCATTCATCAACCGTCGTATTTTCGGCCCCTGGTGAACGGGAACATGATTATCGATGTATCCGATCCGGGAAATCCCAAGGAAGTATCGATGTGGTGGGTGCCAGGTTCGAAAAAAGGGGAGGAAGCGGAATACGAAAAGTGGATTTGGTCGAAGTATGTTCCTCCGAAGGTGGTGGCAGACCAGACTCCGTTTGCGGGATTGCACGGGCCCGTGTACGTCCCGAAGAAGATCGAGAATGGGGGCACGCGCGGCTATGGAGCATGGGGCTGTTTTGGGCTCATCATTCACGATCTGACCGATCCTAAGAATCCACAGAAGATCGGCGGATTTGAACCGCCACCGCAATACGGAGCCGGTGGGATTGCGTTTCACACGATCTGGTGCGGGATGCTGGAGCGCGGATTTGTGATCGCGAACGGCGAAACGACGAATTCCGATTGTAACCAGATTTTTCTGCCGATCTGGGTGATTGACATTCGGGACGAGACGCGCCCGGTCCCAGTGGCGCAATTTCCGCAGCCTGTTCCACCGCCAGACGCTCCTATCGCGATTTCTGTTTTAAGCGCGGACGCTTCGGGGCACATAATCCTCCGCATTTGAAAGCGCCGGGAAAGATTGCGGGCCGGTTCATTCCGTACGCGTATTTTGACGCGGGGCTGCGATGCTACGAGGTTGGAAATCCTTACCGGCCCGAGGAGGTGGCGTACTTTATTCCTCCGCAGGGCGGGGATTTAGCAAAGTTCGGCACCGGCGATCGCACGGTCAGCAATGTACTCGTGGAATGGGACCGCAAGGTGATTTATGCGGCGGCGGATACGGGGATTTACGTTTTGAGTTGTCCCCACCTCGGCAAGCCCGTTTTGGATCCCCTGCCGGTTACGGAATGGTCGTTGCCGAAATTGAATGAAGGGGCAGTGTGATCGGGGCGCTGCTGCGGCGTCTTCGTGGAAATCTTTTCGTGACTAAGGAAGCGCCATGTCTATAGAGGAAGAGCCGAGCCGAAGACGCTTTCTTCTGAAGCTAGGCGCAGGTGCAGGACTTGCGGCGGCCATCCCCTTGGCGCGCGCATGGACAGGTGAAAAAGCTGCCTTCGCTTCGACCTCATCCCTCGATCATTCCAATATCGATCGCAACGATCCGTCCGCTACCAGTCCTGGCGAGCAGGTCGGAGGCGGCGAAACACTGAATCTATTGACCGATCCTCGATATCGCGTGGGCGCTGAATTTCGGATGAAGCAATTTATTGGAAAGGGCGCGGATCCGAAAGATGCGGAGGCGATTTTTCGCAGCCTGCCGAATCTAGATGCCAAGCCATGGGTGGAAGCGTGGAGCCGACTAGCGCAACCGCAGGAAGAGCGGGGCGCGGATTTCGAAAAACAGGGCAAGAACCGCGAGGCCGGCCAAGCCTACGAGAAGGCGTCGTTCTATTACGGCATCGCAAAGTTCCCGGTGATTAACGATCCGGCAAAAAAGGCCGCTTACAAGAAATGCATCGAGACGTATTTGAACGCGGCGAAGTATTTTGATCCTCCTGTGGAGAGGGTGACGATTCCGTTTGAGGGGAAAGAAATTATCGGATATTTGCGGCGTCCAAAAGGAATCTCGAAACCTGCGGTCGTGATTGCAACCGGCGGAGTCGATGTTTATAAGGAAGAGCGCGACACTACCGATCTGTTGAATTCAGGGATGGCAGGTTTCTCAGCAGACATGCCTGGTAATGGGGAATGTCCACTGTGGTATACGCCTGATGCTGGCCGATTCTACAGCGCAATTATTGATCACCTGGTGGCGCGGCCTGACGTAGATGGTTCGAGGATTGGGATCATCGGGCGGAGCTATGGCGGCTATTGGGGCGGAAAGATGGCGTACGTCGAGAGCAAGCGCCTGAAGGCAGCGGTGCAATGGGGAGGCCCGACGCATTACACGTTTCAGCAACCGTGGTTGCAGAAGGCGAAAGAAGACAAGCTTTACCTGTGGCCCTTGCTGGATTCGATGATGTATGCGAATCACGTGAACAGTTTCGAGGAGTTGGTACAGCAGGCGCCAACGATGTCGTTGAAGACCGAGGGATGGTTCGACAAACCGGCGGCACCGATTCTGGCGATCAATGGCGCGAAGGATGGCTGGATCAGCATTCAGGATTTGTACATTCTGTTGGAGAGTGGCGAGCCTAAGGCGGCGCGGGTGTATCCCGAGGGTGGCCACATGGGCGACCCGGGAGCCGGACGGCTGGCGATGGCGTGGCTGAAAGAGAAATTGAGTTGACCGCATGAAAATGCCAAATCGCATCGCGGAATTGTTAGCGGTCGCGATGGTTGCGGTAGTGTCGGCTTCGGCCGTACTTGGGCAGGCGCAGACGCACCGCCCGGAACTACAGACGATTCATGTCGTCGCGCTGTACCCGCATCTGCCGATCGTGATCGCGCAAGAGCACGGTCTTTTCGCAAAATATGGCTTGGATGTGCAGATTGAGACGGTTCCGAGTTCAGATGCGTTGCGGGATGAACTGGCCACCGGCAAGGCCGACCTGGCACACGCTGCCGCGGACAATGCGGTAGCCATGGTGGAGACAGCGAAGGTCGATGTTGTCCTGGTGATGGGCGGGGAAGGATCGACGAATGAGTTGATGGCTCAACCGGGAACGGGAACGGTGAGCGATCTGCGCGGCAAGACGGTAATTGTGGATGCGCCAAACACAGCCTATGCCCTGCAACTGAAAGAAATATTGCTGCTTCATGGACTCAAGGCAGGTAAGGATTACGAGATCAAGCCGATCGGTGCGACGCCCATTCGTCTGAAAGCGATGCAGGAGCACAAGGAGTATGCGGCGTCCATACTCGGGCCGCCAAGTTCAGTGCAAGCGAAGAGCTTTGGCTTGGTGAGTCTGGCGAAGACTCAGGATGTAATCGGGCCGTACCAAGCCACGTCGGCATTCGTGCAGCGGGCGTGGGGGCGTGAACACAGCGAGATCGTGACACGATATCTCGCGGCCTATGTCGAAGGGCAACGCTGGCTGATGGATCCGGCAAACAAAGAGCCGGTACTAGCGCTGGTGAAGAAGCAGTGGCATCTTTCGGACGACCAGGCGCTAGCAACTTATGCGCTGATCCAGGGACATTTCTGGTATGAAACGGATGCACGTTTTGATCTCGAAGGATTCAAGAATGTATTGAAATTGCGGGGGGAGATTGAAGGACAGTGGGGCGGGAATCCTCCAACAGCAGAAGCATATTTTGATTCCTCCTATTACGAGAAGGCGATCAGGAAGATCCAGGCCAAGTGAAGGTGCGAGTCTTGGGAATCAGTCGGGTGGTATGTGGCTGGCTGGTCGGAAGCCTGCTTCGCGCCAGTTTTCTGGCCACTGTTCTTCTACAGGGCAAGCAGCAACAAAGGAAAGAAGGATGACCACAGGAGCGAATCGATGACGGCAATGACCAGGCGCGGATTTGTAAAGGGGGCAGCGCTCACGCCGCTCGCATTCTCTCCGCTGGCTCTCGGGCAACCAGCGCCAACGAGCACGTCCGAAAAATTCGATATCGTCATTGCGGGCGCGGGACACAACAGCCTGATCACGGCCGCATACCTGGCCAAAGCTGGATATCGATGCCTTGTGTTGGAGGGGCGTCCGATTGTGGGCGGTGGCGTCAAGACCGCGGAGTTGACTCTAAAAGGATTTCGACATGACACCTGCTCGTCGGCGCACCAGTTTCTGTTTGATAACCCGATGGTGCGAGATAAAGAGCTGAACCTGGAAGCCTACGGGCTGGAGTACATCTTTCCAGATCCGGTGTTTCACATGCCGTTTGCGGACGGGACCTCGATTACGCAATGGCGCGATCCGGAGCGAACGATTACGGAGTTCGCAAAGTTTTCCAAAAAAGACGCAACCAGCTACCGCAAGATGATGGAAGAGTACGAGTCGGTAAAGCCGATTCTAGAGGCGGTGACATACACGCCCATCGGATTTGGAAAGCCGCTCAATGACCGGCTGGCCGACCATCCCAAAGGAAAAATCTGGCAGCGGCGCCTAGCCATGTCGCACTGGGAGATTGTGCGCGCGAATTTTGAAGACGATCACTGCCGGTCGTTCATGCTGTGCGCGCCGTGGGGAAATATGCCGCCGGAAAATCCGGTGACCGGACGTAGCGCCTATTCCACTTTTAACCAGCAGAGGACTAGCCGTCCCCTGCCCAAAGGCGGGTCGGGAAAGTTGAGCGAAGCCTTGGCCAGATTCATCGAGGCGCATGGCGGGACCATCCTCGTAAATAAGGCAGTGCAGCAACTGATCATTGAAGGGGGCAAGTGTGTGGGAGTGGAATGCGCGGACGGAAGTTCATACCGCGCCGATAAGGCGGTCGTATCAACGATCCACATCAAGCAATTGGTCGATATGGCTCCGAAAGTGCTATGGGGGAACGATTTCATCGATGGGGTCGAAACGTGGCAGAGCGAGTGCCAGATTTTCTCAGTGAGCCTCGCGACCACCGAGCCGCCCAAGTATGCGGTGGAAGGGGGCACGCTGACGCCGGTGCACTCCGGATATCTCGCGCGTCCCGAGAGGGCTCTACGTTTTGGATTCGACTACGCGTCAGGAACCGTGAATACTGACGAGCCACCATTACATGTGATTTGCTGCAGCGTGCCGGATGCAACCCGCGCGCCGGCGGGCATGCACACGGTAAAAGTGATCGGATATCAGCCCTACGAATTGAAAGAAGGTCCGCAACATTGGGATGAGATCAAAGAGCAAGTCGCGGATGCCCATCTGAGCTACTTGCGGAAATTCGCGACCAATCTTACCAATGACAAGATACTTGCGCGGATTGTCGACAGTCCCCTGGATTTCGAGCGCATGAACGCACACAACTGGCATGGAAGTTGTCATGCGGGCTCGTGGGGGCCGGCGCAGTCGGGCAACATGCGTCCGGTACCGGGGTGGGCGCAGCATCGGATGCCGATTCCGGGGCTCTATCAGACGGGAGCGACGACGCATCCGGGAGGTTCGGTCACGGGTGCCCCAGGGCGCAATGCAGCGGTGGTGATATTGAAGGATTTTGGAACGAGCATCGAAGCGGTCGTGAACAAAAAAGCATAGGGACGAGATGAGCCAATGCGAATAATGGCAAAGAGAGTTGCGCTTCTTGCTTTGGTGATCTCGCCGGGGATCGCCATTTCTGTTTTGGCATCGGCCGCGGATGCGCCGTTAAAAAACGTCGTGCCGGCGAATCCGATGAAGACGGCGGCGCCGGAGCAGCCAATTCCTTACAGCCATAAGCGACATCTTGCGATGGGGCTGGAGTGCAAGTTGTGCCACGTGAATCCGGAGCCGGGGAATCGGATGACGTTTCCGGCGACTAGTGTTTGCATGTCGTGTCACCAAAACATCGCGAAGACAAAACCCGATCTCGCCAAGTTGGCGGAGTATGCGAAATCCGGCGAGCCGATTCCGTGGGTGCGAGTTTATAAGCTGCTGCCGGGTCCGCGTTGGAGCCACCGGCCGCATTTGGAGGCGGGCGCGAAATGCGAGATGTGTCACGGGGCGGTGTCACAGATGGACCACATGCAAGAGGTCACGAGCGTGACGACGATGTATAGCTGCTTGAGCTGTCATCAGGTGAATCATGCGAAGACATCGTGCAATACCTGCCATTTGTGGCCGTGAGCGGTGAGGCATAGCCATGGCAACGACTTCTGACACATTCGATGTGGTGGTAGCGGGCGCGGGACACAACAGCTTGGTGGCGACTGCCTATCTTGTGAAGGCGGGATATCGCTGCTTGGTACTCGAAGGACGTCCAGTGGTTGGCGGCGCGGTAAAGACCCAGGAATTAACCCTGCGCGGATTTAACCACGACGTCTGCTCGGCGGCGCACAGCACAATCCTGAGCAATCCGATGTTCCAGAACAATGAGATCAATCTCAGAGAATATGGTCTGGAATACATTGAGCCCGATCCGGTGATTCATATGCCGTTTCCGGATGGGAGCTGGTTGACGCAATGGCGCGATCTCGATCGAACGTGTGCGGAGTTCGCCAAGTTCTCCAAGAAGGACGCTGCGGCTTATCGCAGAATGCTGGCGGAATTCGAGAAAGTGCGCCCCATTTTTGAGGCAGTCGCTTTCACTCCAATTGGTTTCGGCGAGCCGCTAAACGATCGCCTGGCAGAAGTTCCGAACGGACACCTGTGGCAGCGGAGAGCGGCCATGTCGCAGTGGGACATTATCCGCGATAATTTTGAAGACGATCACTGTCGGGCATTTCTGCTTGCCAGCCCCTTTACTCATCAGCCCCCGCAATATCCCATGACGGGGCGTCTTGCCTACGCTTCGATTCGAACTACGCCGAGATGCATCCCGAAAGGTGGCTCGGGCGTGCTTACCCAGGCGTTGGCGCGTTATATCGAGGCGCATGGCGGAGTTGTGCTCGTGAACAAAGGCGTTGCTCAATTGATCGTTGAGCAGGGCACGTGCACCGGCGTCGAGTGTGCGGATGGAAGCCAGTATCGCGCGGCGAAAGCGGTTCTCTCAACCATCCACATCAAGCAGTTGGTCGATATGGCGCCGCATGAACTTTGGGGCGAAGATTTCTTGTACGGTGTCGAAACCTGGCAGCCGGAAATCTCGGCGGTAGTGGCGCACTATGCCACGACGGAAGCTCCGCGATTTCAGTCGGACGGTGGACCGTTTGAGCCGGTGGAAACCTGCGTGATGCCAAGCTCTGACCGGGCGCTCGGTTTTATCTACGATCATCTTTTGGGTCGGGTGAACCTGGAGAATCCGCCGCTCGAGATCACGTGTTGCAGCACTGTCGATCCCACTCGTGCGCCGGCAGGCATGCACACTGTGCGGCTCTTGGGTTTCCATCCTTATGAGATCAAGCAGGGTCACGAACATTGGGACGAACTTAAAGATAAGGTCGCTGAATCGAATTTGAATTACATGCGGTGCTTCGCTCCCAATCTGACGGAAGATAAAATTCTGGCGCGGTTCGTAGAGAGCCCTGTGGACCTGGAACGAATGAATCCACACAACTGGCATGGCAGCTACCATGCCGGGGCGGCGGATGCCTCGCAGTCGGGAGCATTGCGTCCGATGGCGGGATGGGCACAGCATCGCATGCCGATTAAGGGTCTTTATCAGACGGGGGCCACGACCCATCCGGGAGGATCGGTGACGGGAGCTCCGGGACGAAACGCAGCGACGGTGATGCTGAAAGATTTTGGCACCAGCATCGAAGCCATAGTTAGCGGCAAAAGCTGAGGCGATCCAACTGGATCGCCCATCGCGTCAAGTTAAGGTGAAAGCTCGAAAATGCTGACGTGAATGGTGGTGTTCGTTATCCTCTCGCTGCCAGCGCAGCTTTCACACGGTCAGGTGTGAAAGGAACTTCGCGAAGTCTGGCTCCGGTTCCATCAAAGACAGCATTTCCGATAGCAGCGGCCGCCAGCGTGATCGTCGTTTCCCCTGCGCCCGTGGCTTTCATGTCTGGGCGGTTGATGAGAACACTTTCAATCGTGGGGACGCGAATACCGAGCGGAAGCGTCTTGTAGGTTTGCCAGTTGATCGAAGTCACCTTGCGATCATCCCAAGTAATTTCTTCGCCCAGGGCGCGGCTCATTCCTTGTAGTACTCCGCCCTCTAATTGGTTGCGCAAGCCGGCGGGGTTCGAAATGGGGCCACTGTCGTTGGCCACAAAAAAGCGTTTGGCATGAATTTCGCCACTCGCCTGATCGACTTCCACTTCAGCGACTAACGCAGCGTAGCCATTGTCGCCTTCGTAAGCCACACACGCGATACCGCGCCCGGTTGCGATACCGGTATGCGCGGTCTGACGTGTAGGGGAGGGTCGTGCCTCCCAGTTCGCCAATTTAGCCGCGGCTTTTAAGACATCCATGACGCGAGGATCACTGAGATGCTGCAAGCGAAGCGCGACGGGATCGGCTTTGAGGTAAGCGCAGATTTCGTCCATGAAACATTCGTGAGCGAAAGTATTCTGCAAGCGCAAGGGAGAACGCAGAGGTCCCGTGAAAAATGGCGACTTCACGGCGTGAGCTAACACACGTTCACTGCGGATTGATCCGGCACCGCCGCATTTACCGCTGACGCATCCGACTACGTACGAGGGGACGGCGTTGTTGCCGTTGCGGAGTTCCCCGGTAGGCTCGATCGCAACCTTCGGAGTTATCGTTTCGGGTTCGAGGCCAGCCAGCATGCCCGTAAGAACATTGCCAGGTTTGTCGTAGCCTGGTCTTCCTCCAAAAGATGTGGACCATGTCTCGCAATCCCACGCGACGATTGCGCCACTGTTGTTGACGGCAACTTGCTGGTCAATCACGCAGGCTGCGCCGTAATTTTCGGAAACGAATTCGTCCTGGCGCGTCAGTTGGACCCGGACCGGCTTTTGGACGGCCTGTGATAGGAGCGCGGCATCGTACGAAACCGTGTCCGCGGCATTTAGTCCGTAGCAGCCCGAGCCGCGAACGAAAATGACACGGACGCTGTCGAGAGGCAGTCCGGTGAGAACCGAGACGCTATGTCGCGTGGGATAGACGGACTGGGTGGATGACCAGACGGTGGCGCGATCTGCCTGCACGTCGGCGACGGCACAGGAAGCGCCGATCGAGCCGTGAGATTGATAGGGATACGAATAGGTGGCTTTGAGAACGTGGGCGGCGGACTTAAGTTTGTCGTCCACGTCCTTGGAGTTGACGAGCATCAGTTGGCGAGAAGGCTGCCTCCGGATGTGGTCATAGAAATCTTTCTGCAATGGCAAGGGAGTAGTAGCCGGCTTCCAGGTGACTTTCAGCACTTTGACGGCTTGGGCTGCCTGCCACTGCTTCTCAGCTACGACACCGACGAAGTTGGTCTTCACCACGACCTTGATCACGCCGGGAAGGTGCTGGACAAATTGCTCGTCCACGCTTGCGACTGTCGCCCCTGTCTCGGGCGGCCGGACGACTCGGCCATGCAGCATTCCTGGCATATGAATATTGTGGACGAACTCGAACGTGCCGGTCATGAGCGCGGTCTGATCCGTCGAGGGGATCGATTTTCCCAGGACCGTCCAATCGGCGGGCGAGCGACGTCTCGCTTTCGCGTTAACCGTCATTTCGAAGCGCTTGCCGCCGATGAGTTCCGCGTAGCTGATATGAGCGCCACTCGGGGCGTGAACAATTCCGTCGGCGACCGTAAGCTGATCGACTGAGACGCTCAGGCGCTGCGCCGCCATTGCAAGTAACGCCTCGCGCCCTGTAGCGGCGGCTTGCGCGACGTTTTCGGAATTGAAATTCGTCGGTGTGGATTGGCTGCCTGATGTTGTGCCTTGGTCCGGCGTGATCGAGGTATCGCACTGAATTAATTTCACCTTGCCGAAGGGTACGCACAGTTCTTCGGCAACCAGTTGAGTTTGCGCGGTGTACATCCCCTGCCCGAAATCGCATTTTCCTGTGTAGGCGGTGACGAACCCGTCGGCGGCTACAGCAAGCCAGGAATCGAGGCTTTCGGGATTGATGTGCGATGGGTGCGTTGCGAATGGACCCTGCGCCACGACGAACTGGGAGGCGCCGCTGAAGCTCACGATTAGAGCGCCCGAGGCCGCGAGAAAATCGCGGCGAGAGAATTGCTTTGTCATGCAAGCCCCGCTTGGTACCGTCTCACGGCCTGCATTATGCGGGTGTGGGTAAAGCAGCGGCATAAGACATTGGAAAAGGCGTCTTGTAATTCTTCGTCGGAGGCCTTCGGCTTTTCGTCAAGCAGGGCTTTTGCGGTCAAGATCACTCCGCTAAGGCAGAAGCCGCACTGGGCAGCCTGTTCATCGATAAAGGCCTGCTGGATGGCATGCGGTTTTTCAGGCGTGCCCAAGCCCTCTAGAGTTGTAACTTCGTGCTGTTTTAACGCGCTTAGGGGCATGACGCAAGACCGGACGGCTTTCCCTTGGATGAGAACGGTGCATGCGCCGCATTGCGCGAGTCCACAACCGAACTTTGGTCCGCGTAGATGCAGTTCGTCAGCAAGAACGAAAAGCAGGGGTGTAAGCGGATCGACGTCAACGTTATGTGTTTTGCCGTTAACCTTCAGAGGAATAAAGGACATTTTTCCAAGACTATCATTCAAGCTTGGCATTATTAGCCTATTTTCTACTCGACTTCGAAGGAGTCGGAGGTGCTGAGGCCGACGTCAGCGAATCTGGGACAAGCACAGTCTTCACCCCTTCAGGAATTTCATTCGCGTGCGCGAGCAGTTCGCTAACCTGCCAGAGCTGAGTGTCGTTTAGCTTCGTTTTGAAGGATGGCGTTCCCGAAAGACGGATTCCGTTGGCTGCCTTCCAATAGGTCTCCGATGCCGGGTCATCGGTCACACCCTTGCCCCGAAACAATTGCGGCGGTTTCGGAAACATCGTTGTCGCATAGTCTACGGGTGTCTGCCCTGGAAGTCCGTGACAGACGGCGCAGTGCTGTTTGTATACGCCCGCACCGGCCAGAAACTTAGGTTCGTCTGCAGTCAAGGGCGAGGGAGGAATGTGTTGCTTCTCGATATGCGCGTCCAAGGCCATATTCGCGAACTTCTTCTCAAACGGCATCGGCGGATCTGCCGTTGCTACCGGCGCCATGCCAGCGTAAAAGTAGATGAATATTCCAGCAAAGAAAACTCCTGTGCGGTCAGTTGCAGCAGGTGATCACCACGTCGTGCTTCGCGACGTACCAAATCGAGCTGCAAGTCCGCAGTTTGAAGACGCATCGATTCAGTCGCTGGAACCGCCGACCTGCGCAGTAGATTTCTCAATCTTGCCAGCAGTTCCGGCAGGGCAAATGGTTTCGTGAGGTAATCGTCTCCGCCCTGCTCCAGTCCTCGAACACGTTCATCTACAGAACGCCGGGTAGACAGAATTAAAACTGGCGCCGAACTGCCTTGGGCGCGGCAACGCGCAATCAAGTCCAATCCATCCATATCGGGAAGCCCAAGATCGATGATGAAGGCTTCCGCGGTGCTGGCTGCATCCACCTGGTATCCGGCCTCTCCCAGCGCACGTTTCAGGAACTGCTGAATGGATACGTCATCTTCAACCAACAGCAATCGCATAGTAGCTTTCCATCAGTCCAAAGCTTTACACCTCCAGGTGGGATGCGGGAAACTCCTCACAAGTTAGAAAGGCCTTAGAAAAGCCGGATTATGCTCGGTTCGACTCGCTAAGGATCCTTCTCGCAATGCCGATAATAGCTTTCATATGGTCAACTCCGTTAGCAGTGCTAATGCCAACTCCACAAACGAAGTCACACAACCGGCTGCTCGCCAGCCCCAACCGCCCGCTCAGGCTCCGACGAGTAACGCGATACCGCAGGACACCGTTACCCTGAAAAGCACAGGTGATCGGAGTGCTGGAGATCCAGATCACGACGGCAAATAAACCCTACCATCGTTTACTGGGATACCGCCTTTGGAGGATCGGCGAATTTTCCGATCCTCCATTTATTCATCCCAGTACGCCGCGATTGCGGTGGGTTTCCCGTATTTATTACGGATGCCAAGTCATGTCCACGCGCACTGGAATGTCGTTCTTGACTGGCATCGTCAAGAGAGATGGCGGATCGATCTTGAAATCGGCGAGCGTGGCCGGAATGGTCCCCGCGATGTGAGTCTCGCCGCCTTTGGTCTCTACTTTGAACGGGACCTGCTTATACTGGGCCGTCTGACCGGCAAATTGAATTTCCAGATCAACATTAATGGTCGTTGAGGCTGCCGCCGATTCCGGGAAGCGAGTGCGTACGGTCACCAAGGGAAACTCAGCGCCGCGCGTGACCTGCAACATGTGGAGATCGCGGTTGCTGTCTCCGGAATCAAACGACTTCACTGGCACCGCGATCAGGAAGTCGCATTGACCCAAGTGGCAAACGCCCTTCCCCTTCGCCGCGTGGCTCACACCTTCAGTCTGGTGCAGTGGGTGCGATACGTGGTATGTGAGAGCGCCCTGTTGCAGCACCCATTGGCTGTCGGCGCCTGCAAAGGCGGGGAGTGAAGCAAGCAACAACGCAACCGATATTCTCTAATTCATAAACTGTGCTTAGAACTTGACCGACCCATGCGTTGATGGATCTTGAGCATGTGTGTCCGCTTATCCAGCAACGCTTGTTCACGGGTGTTCCCCTGTGTTTGCTCCGGAGAAAGACCCAGATCCGCGAGCGTGGGCTCAGTCTTGCTGCTAGATGGCGCATTCGGCAAATTGTCCTGTTGCGCGGGTATTGGCTTTGAAGAGACTAACTCGCCTCCCTCCAGCTTTTCGTCGGGAACCGTCATCTCGGTCCCATCGACTGTCGTTGAAGGAATCTCCAACATCTTCAAGCCGGTCGCTTCAAACTTCAGTCGGTAATTGCCCGGGGGCAGACCTTCAAACTTATACCGGCCGTCTGTACCCGAGGTCGCGCTCCGCACCTGGCCATTTTCAAGACCTGTCGCTGTCACGGTGGCGTTGGCAACTGCATTGCCAGACGCATCAATGACCCTGCCAGACAAGACTCCCAATCCAGTGGTCTGAGCCGTCAGAAACGGAGTGAACGCAACGGACACACACGCAAACAAGACGACAGGATTCACCTGCTCACGGAGAGGGTTCAGTGAGAAATCGTGGGACGCATCTCCGAATCATGGGTTGGATCGTGGGTTGGAAATTTCGACTAAAAGCCGCTAAGTTATTTGGAATGTGGTGGCCAGGGACGGAGTTGAACCGCCGACGCCAGCCTTTTCAGAGTGGCGCTATTGAGTACTCACAACAACTTAGCAGGTCTTAGGTGGCTGCGTAAGTATTTTAGAATTCGTGGGAGACACCCGTATCTTGGGCCGAGATCTTGGACTGCTTGGCCGTATCTTTTTCGGGCCGCCGATCATCCGCGGGTGGACAGGATTTCAGTTTGAGAAAATCGCGAATGTACCTGCGGCATCTTCTCGTGAGCTGGGAACGACGGTTTAACCTTCAAGTTTGGTCCGTTTCAAAAGATGGTGTCTAGCGCCTTCCTTCGTACAGCCTTAAGGAAGACCCGCGCTAGCGAGGACGCCAGCGCAGGCTTTGGTTTTGCTCAGTACTCGCTCGGCAAGTGGATCACGTTGTTGGCAAAGTACAGTGAGATTTCATCCAGCGGAAAATCGGTGTGCTCGATCTCCTTGGTGAACACGATGTTGCCATTGCCATCGTCGCACGTAGCTGCGCCTGCTGTTGTACGGGCGTGAGTTGCATCTGCATGTCACCCTGCTGCGATTGCGAGCAGGGCTGGCCCGGAACACAGGGGGCAGCAACGCCGGTCAGGCCGTAAGCCGCGGCGGCTGTCCGCTGCGCGGGTGTCGTAGACGCGAGCGCCGGATCTCCCATTGCGGCAGCGGCCATTGTTGCCTGCCGCTCCTTCTGACGTTCGGCCTGGATCTGATTCTTCAACTCCTGCACGTTGCTATCGGTGTTGTCCTGCAACGTCGGTTGGGGCGGTTGGCCTTTCGCGCCGGCCTGTTGCGCGGGCGTCCTCTTTCCAGACGAACTGAAGAGCGCCGCCACAATCACAAGCATTGCCGCACCCAGATAAACGAAGGTCTTGAGGTTTTTCCGCAAGACTCCTTTTGGCAGTTCCAGGTTGCGACGCAACGTGGGATCGCCTTGGGGCTCGGTCTGTGCGTCGGTACGGGAAGTAAAGATGTTTTCGGTCATGGCGGCTATCCCTTGCGTGTGAATTCCATTTTCTTTTTGCCCAGCTCTACATATCCGCTGTCCATGATCTTCGGGATGATGTACGTCCCTTCCCGGAGGTCGTAGGTGACGAGGTTTGGCTTGCCGTCCTTCATTTCATACACGCTGAATTTTTCAGGGGCGTTCGTCTTGATGTAGGTGAATTTGTCGTCATGGTAGATCGACTGGATATCGAAAGGCGCTTCATTCGCCTTGTAGACATAGTCGAACTTGAGTTGCGTTGGATAGGCGCTCTTGTACTCGTCAACGGCCTGTTCTACGTGTGACTGAAGAGCGGCAAGTTGCTGCCGTGACTGTTCGAGTTGGGCGGCGGGCACAAACTGTGCGGGACCACTCGCAGCCACAATGGCGGACCGGTCGGCAGGTTCGACGATCACTTTTAGGTCAGGACTGGTGGCTGGGGTGGAGCCCGAGATGTCTTGGAGTGTGAAACTGTAGATGTTTCCCTTGTCGGTGATGAGGTTCAAGTTGGAGCTGATGCCTTGCTTCGCCGGATGCACAAAGCAGAAGTTGCCAACCACATCCACAATCCAGAAGTCCTTATCGCCAGTGGCGGCTTCCATGATTTTCTCGGTCGTGGGCAACTCGATCAGGGTTGTATATTTCAGCTTGGCGCGGATCGGAACGATGTCCTGCGAGTGATACTGCACGGTGCGTGCGGAATCTTGAGCTACGACGCCGATGGAGGAAACGATTAACAAGCAATTCAAGATGACTCTCAGTTGGCTCACAGCGCTTCTCCTTTATGGTTCTTTGTAGGGGTTGATCCGGCCAGCGTGCGCGGCTGGAATGGGTAGTCTTCCGCGAGATGGCGAAGCCCATCCGCAAAGCCGAAGCGGTCGAAGTAGTCCCGTTTCTTGAGGTTGTCGCGGGCATTGTTGGTTGCCATCCAGTGCGAGATCGAATCGACGTTCAACTGAACTTTCTTTGAGGTCTGAGCTTTCCGAATCAGCATTTGGCCCGGCGGAATAAGGCCTCCGATAATGTCTAGCTCTGTGTCGTTGAGATGAAATGCCTCCCGGTAGACTTCGCGGTTCATTTCAGGGTTGGCGAGGAAGACTTTTGTCGGGCAACTTTCGGCCACTATTGCCAGCATCCCCGATTCCTCCAGCTCTTTAATGGATTGCGTGGCAAGAATCATGGCGGCGTTGTGTTTACGCCAAGTCTTTTGCGCCTGCACTACATAGTTGCGGATCGTCTCGTTCTTGATGAACAGCCACGCCTCATCGAGCAGGAAGGTCTTAAACGTGGCGAGTCTCTTGGGGTCAGCGATCTCATTTGACGCGCGGTGCAATACGTAAAACAGGAGTGGTTCAAGAACCTCCGGCGCATCGTTCCAGCCGTGAAAGTTGAAAGTCTGAAAGCGGGAGAACGAAAGCGTGTCCTCGGCGTTGTCAAAGAGAAATCCGTACTGCCCACCGCGCGTCCAACGGTATAGGCGTTCCTTCAACTCGCCGATGATATTGGCGAAGTTCGAAATCGTGCGCTGGTTCGGTTCCAACACGTAGATTCGCTCGATCGCCTCCCACAGGCGGCGTTCTTCCTTGAAGTCGAGCCGGTAACGTTGCTCGTTACCCTCAATGAGCACACGGAAGAAGCTGAAGAGAAATTGCAGATTCTCTTTGGTCTGTTGCAGGGAGAATGGATTGATGGTGAAATCCCGCGCTTCCTGGCCTACGTTAAGGTACGAGCCACCGAAAATCGTCGTAAGGGACTGGAAGCTGCCGCCGATATCGAAGATGAAAGTAAGCGGCGCGTATTTCTGCGCGTTCTGCAACAGGAAACTGCAGAAGTAGGATTTTCCGCTCCCCGTCATACCGAGAATGAGCGTATGGGCAACTTCACCGTTATGCAGGTTCAGAAAGTAGGGCGTGCTGTTGTCGGTTTCGAGCGCAGCGAGGTACTCCGTACCGAGATGCGCGTTCGTCTTTTCGCCGGGGAGGATCGTAAAGAGAAAAGACAGGTCGGCGTAGTTCGTGTTGAGCAGATACATCTGGCGAAGGTTCATTGCATAGTTGCCCGGCACAGTGGCGAAATAGGCGTTGAGCTGGTTGTAGCTTTCCGCGAACAGATTGCCATCTGCGTTGGTGAAGACTGCAGTAAACTCGCCCACGACTCGATCGAGTTCTGTCCGTGATTGGCCATACAACACAATCGTGAGCGAGAAATCGCCAAGCGATTGACCGTCACCCAGGGCGCGCAGGCAATCACCAAGATTTTCAATGTCAGCCTGCTTGGACTCATCCACCAGCACATCGCGAGGATTCGTCTGCGTGGCGTCGTTGCCCATCTGAGAGACGAAACCCGTCTTCGACATATTGAAGTGACGGCGTCGTTTGTTGACTTCTTTGCGGGCTTTGTCCGCCGGTAGCGGCGTCCACTCCGTGACCACGTAGAAGTTGGCCGGAATCTTTAGCAGCGCGTCGAGCACCAGGGGCCGCGTCTCTGTGATGGCCTCTTTCATCGTCAGCACGCGGACAATGTGATCGCCTACGCGCAGATGGTCGCGTTCGGCCTCGATGTCAGAGTTGACCACCTGATAGTCGAGAAACTGCGTGGACTGCGGCCTGCCGGCAATACGCCAGTCGTCATAATTCAGCAAGCGGCGGAGGAACCTGAACTGATCCTGCTGATTCAAGGCCTCGATTTGCATGAAATCCGCAAGCTGGCGAGCGAATGCCTGCACGTGCTGGTCGAGCCGTTGAAGATCGCGGTCGATATGCGTACGCAATAGCGTCTTCATGCTGTCGTTGGTGAACTGCGATTTGATTTCGCCAATCGCGCCCTCTGGATCGTGTAGGAGGCGGGCCAGAGCTGTTCCAACACCGGTCTTCGACCTGGTGCCTTCCAGAAGGATGCAGTAGAAGATCTCAACTTGGTAAAGATGGTCTCGCTTGGCTTCAAAGAACTTCCGCCGTTGGTCGATAGCTGCCTCCACGATCGGGTTGTCATAGCTCGCGAATGGTATGTCCGGGCGATTCGATTTGAAGAGGTATTGATAAACGTGGAAGCCTGAGCCAAACGCTTTGAGCGCTGCTTCCATCCGCTTCACCGCATACTCCTGTTCGGAGCGGTCAAGGCTTTCATAATCCACGCCAGAAATACTGAGGACGATGCCGAGGTCTCCGCTTTTCGTAAGAAAGGTCGTCTCGTTCCAGAAGCCGTAGAGATTTATGTGGTCGTTGAGAGCTGCGCTCTCTTTCCACGGCTTGACGACTTTGTCGAGACGGAGCATCACACCACCTCCACGTGGGGGACTCGTTGTTTCGCGGAGTCATAGCGCACGTTGTAGCGTTCGGACTTGGCCAGGATGCGTAGGAATGCCGGATCGCTGTTCGTTACCCAATGGCCGAAGGCAAAACCCCCAATGAATACGGCTATTCCCGCCAGGATGGAATTGAAGAGATTGAAGGCCCCCACTGCACCAACACAAACGAAGTAGAACAGCGTGCGCTCAACGCCCAAGTAAGTGAGAGGCTTATGCAGGCTCTTGAAGACTCGATTTGTGCGGTGCTTTTGCTGCGGTTTGTCTGGCATAACTTCCTCGTTTAAGCGCGGGTCGAAGGTGGTTCTGAAGAGCGCTATACGCCCCAGAGCCAACTCAGGACATTCACTGCGAGGACGGCAATGCCCGTTCCGGCAGCAACACCGGCGAGTGCTTTTTTCGCGCCAGGTTCGCCGTGGGCGAAGCCGTAGCCGCCGATCACGATCGCCACCAGACTTGCAACCTTCGCAATGGTGCCGGTAAAGAGGCTTTGGATGGCGGTGAAGCCAGTGTCGAACGGTGAACCCTGTGCCAACGCGGCGATAGGCATCAGGAGAAACAAGGCAAGAACAACCGCCGTTGGACGCGCGCACTTCGACCGAAGAAAGCGCTCGATCTGACTGAAGGTATGGACTCGGAACCAACCCGGCATTTGCGCCTCCCGCAGCACCTCAAATCGGCTGCTTGTGGCGCAAACGTAAACTGACTCAATCACGATGTCCAACAACTTCTCGTCCCTCTGTTATTCCTTGGGGGAATAACAGAGGGACATAGGACTGGATAGTGAGATTAGGCGACTTCTAAGAACGATCAAAAACATCGGTTGTTGATTGGCCGTCGAGCTGGGGCGAAAAGTCTGCGAGCTTCCTGAAGAATCTCGAAGCCCAGCGCCACTGTCCAGCCTAAATACCGGGCCGCTGGAGGGAATGCGGCTACCGCTATCTGCTTGGCTCGGCGCCTCTTAAATGGTGACTCCGGATCTGCTGAGGGATTTGCTCAACGAAATGTGAGACGGTGATCAGCTTGACGCTGTCTGATATTCCCGACAGGAATATCACGCGGACGAAAAGTTGTTGGACACGACCGCTGAAATGAAAGATGGTGGTTAACATCGCCAGTCCCGTAGGGACTTCACCAGCCGAGGGCCGCAGTCCTGGGCTCCGAAGAACTAACGCTGTCGCGACGGCTCAGATGCAAATGCAACGTCGAGCCACGGGTCCGCGGCCCACGGCAGAAGATTTGGAGCCTTATGCCAGCTCGTCCGGTTCTTGTCTCAGCTCTTCCTGCTGTTCGCCAACCAGAGCCGTTCGTTGATCCTGATACAGCCGCTGCCTTTGTCGGCATTTCACGCCGCACTTTGCTTCAAAAGGTTAGGGCAGGGAAAATTCCTGGGTACCCTCTGGATCGTGGAGCGAAAAAAAAAGAATGGCGATTCAAACTCTCGGAGCTAGACCGCTATCTTTGCTCTGCGATAAACTCCGTTTTGCAGCCACCTGAGCCAGCAAATAGGAGGATTTGATGGCCAGGTATCAGAATGGCTCTGTTCGTATCGAACGGAGATCGGATGGTCCAACGTGGGTTTATCGCTTTCAGGTAACGCGATCTGATGGGAAGAGAGTCGAACACAAGACAGCACTTGGTCTCGTGCGAGATTCCGGCCCGAGCGAGAAGGATGCGTGGCAGGAAGTGGATCGACAACGTCTCAGGGCAAATGCTAACCAGTATCAACCCTTCCGTGGGAATCCGAAGACGTTTGGGCAGCTCTGTCAGCATTACATACAAAACGAGCTGCAGGAAGATCAGTCTGAGGCAACCATCGAGAAGGCATATACAACTGCTGAGACTTACAAGCGGATTCTGAATAAGAGGGTGATTCCTCGCTTCGGCAGGAAGTCACCATTGGCAATCGAGCCGCTAGAAGTCGAGAAGTGGTTGAGGGAAGTGAAGAAGGCGCAGAGTCTGGAGAATCCCACTCTGGACAAAATCCGGCGGGTGATGAATTTGGTCTACAAACATGGGCAACGCTATGGGCTTATCCCTCGCGACGCGTCGGCTAATCCCATGAATTGGGTTCGTCAGAAGACGACAAGCGGCTATACAGCGGTAATCATGAATCCACGGCAGGCGTTCGAGATTCTGCTGAATATCCCAGAGCCACGGCGCACTTTGGTACTTACTGATGCGGCGACAGCTTTGCGGGTATCGGAGATTCTCGGCCTAATGTGGATGGATCTGGACTTTGCAGATCAAGTGATCGAAGTGAAGCGCGCTTACGTCTGGGCCCAGTTCAAAGTGCCCAAGTCAAAGGCCTCCAAGGCACCTGTGCCCATGCATCCGGTGCTCGCGGGTTTTCTGATGGCGTGGAGGGAGAGGACTCCTTATGCGAAGGATGGCGACTATGTCTTCCCGAGCTTCCGGCTTAAAGGCAAGAAGCCTTTATCGGCTTCAATCATGGTGCAGAAGTATCTGCGCCCTGCTGCCATCAAGGCCGGCGTTATCAAAGAAGACGAGCGAGTTCGCTTCGGCTTCCACAACTTCCGGCATTCGCTGGCGTCTTCGCTGGTGAAGCTGAAGTGTGATCCGAAAACGGTACAGGGCATTCTGCGTCACGAAGACGTCAGAACGACTATGCAACTCTACGCACAGTCCGACCAAGAATCGAAGCTCGAAGCACAGGGCAAGTTCTTGGAACTACTGCTCGGAGACAAGGCCCACTTGCTCACGGAGACGATTCAGTGACGCATCTTGGGCTGAACCTTGGGCTGACGAAAACGGGCGAAATCGCTCAAATCCTTTGGAATGATGGTGGCCAGGGAGGGAGTTGAACCCCCGACGCCAGCCTTTTCAGGGCTGCGCTCTACCACCTGAGCTACCTGGCCACTTCTCGCGCACGTCGGTTGGCGCTACGACCTGCTCTCGGTCGTGCACTTGCGCTCTCACTGGGCGGGATGCCGCGAAGCAAAACAGCCGATGCGCTGAGACGTGCGGAACTTCCGAATTATAACAACGCCATGCCGTTCGCTCAAAGCGAATGCCGAAGATTTTCGTCGTGACTTCGAGATCGCGCTTGAATCGGCTCTTCTCAACGATCCTGTCACGCGGTCCTCTCATCGCGCCAGCGGACCGTTTGCGACACCATTCGCGACGGTTAACATGCATCGATTCACCCCAAACCAGTACGGAATCTCGCGATAGTCGCGGACATCGAAGACCGCGACATCGGCATCTTTCCCAGGCTCCACGGATCCTTTGCTCGGGGCCAATCGTAATGCATGCGCTCCATTGATCGTTGCCGCCGCGATCGCCTCGGCGGGCGACATCTTCATGTGCGTGCACGCGAGCGACATCGCCATCGGCATGCTGAGGGTTGGCGAGGATCCGGGATTGTAGTCGGTCGCGATTGCCACCGCGACTCCAGATGCAATTAGACGCCGCGCATCGGGATAGCGCGACAAGCCCAGAAAATAATTCGCTCCCGGAACGAGAGTTGCCACCGTCGGGCCTTCGGCAAGCGGCGGCAGGTCGGCATCGTTCACGTAGTCCATGTGGTCGAGCGACGCAGGATGATACCGGAGCAGAGGCGCAAGCCGCGTCTCGGTGAGTTGGCCGACGTGCGCTCTTACGGCGAGACCCTGCGCTTCGGCTGCCGCGAAAATACGACTGGCTTCTTCGGAGGTGAACGCGCCGCGCTCGCAGAACACGTCGACAAACTGCGCGAGTTTCCGCTTCGCTACGGTCGGAATCATCTCGTTACAAATCAGATCGACATAAGCTTGCGAGCGCCCGCGAAACTCGGGCGCAACGGTGTGCGCTCCCAAAAAAGTGGATACGACAGTTCCGGGCCAGCGCTGAGCAGCGGCGCGAACCGCCTCCAGAGACTTCAATTCGGATTCGAGGCTCAGACCGTATCCCGACTTCGCTTCGACCGTAGTCGTGCCGTGCAGGCTCATGTCCGAGAAAGTCGAAGACACTTTCTGGGTCAGCGCGGCTTTACTGGCGTTGCGCACTCCGTCGATGCTCGCGCGAATTCCTCCGCCCGCCTCGGCGATCTCTTCGTAGCTCGCGCCGGAAACCCGCTTCTCAAAATCCACCAGCCGCGGATTCGTAAAGACCAGGTGAGTATGCGAGTCCACAAATCCCGGAACTGCGACGCGTCCGCCGCAATCGATCTCGACAATCTTCTTCCGATTCTTCTTCAGCCACGGATCGCGCAGCGCATCTTTCCTTGTGCCGACCGAAACAATCTTGCCGCCGACGCAAAGCACCGCAGCATCGCGAATGATGCCAAGTTCCGAAAGGGAAGCGCCGCGCCGAGGCCCAGTCTCCGCCGAGCCTAAGGTGAGAAGTTGGCCAATGTTGAATAGCAGCAACGGCGAGACTTTCAATGAATCCCCTTTGAGTTCTTGTTATCCCGTGCCAGCGACGGATCTGCATTTCCTGATGGCTGATAGCTACTCTGCCATCGGAACTTTTACTCCCGCCTTCTCCGCGAACTCCTTCGCTTCCTCATACCCCGCGTCCACGTGCCGAATCACGCCCATGCCGGGATCCGTCGTCAGCACCCGCTCAATGCGCGAGGCCATCATGTCGGTACCGTCGGCGACCGTGACTTGGCCAGCGTGCAGCGAGTAGCCGATGCCGACTCCTCCACCGTTGTGGATCGATACCCAACTTGCTCCTGCGGCGGTGTTCACGAGCGCGTTCAGCAGCGGCCAGTCGGCGACGGCGTCGCTGCCATCTTTCATGCTCTCCGTCTCGCGAAACGGAGAAGCGACCGAACCGCAATCGAGATGGTCGCGTCCGATCACGATGGGAGCTTTGAGGGTGCCTTTCTTTACCAGGTCGTTGATCGCCAGGCCGAATCTTGCGCGTTCGCCGTATCCGAGCCAGCAGATGCGCGCAGGCAATCCCTGGAACTTGATGCGCTTGCGGGCCAGTTCAATCCAGCGGCGCAGGCTGCGATTCTCGGGGAACAACTCCAAAACCAGATCGTCTGTGACGGCTATATCCGAAGGCTCGCCTGAAAGAGCGGCCCAGCGGAACGGGCCGCGACCTTCGCAAAACAGCGGACGAATATAGGCGGGAACGAATCCCGGAAAAGCATACGCGTTCTTTACGCCGCGCTGGTAGGCGAAGGTGCGTATATTGTTGCCGTAGTCGAAGGTGACCGAACCCATCGCCTGCAAGCGCAGCATGCCTTCGACGTGCTTGGCCATCGCGTCGAGCGAGCGTTCCTGATACGCGTTTGGATCGCTCTTTCGCAACTCCAGCGCCGCTTCGAATGTCATGCCGTTCGGCACATATCCATTCAACGGATCGTGCGCCGAAGTCTGATCGGTGAGAATGTCGGGAACGACTCCGCGATCGGCGAGTTCAGGAATGATGTCGGCACAATTTCCAACGAGGCCGACCGAAATGTTTTCTTTCTTGCGAACCGCATTTTTCAGAATGCGCAACGCTTCGTCGAGCGTCGAGACCATGAAGTCGCAGTAGCCGGTTTTGAGGCGCTTCTTGATGCGCTCGGGATCGACATCAATCCCAAGAAACGCCGCGCCGGTCATGGTCGCGGCCAGCGGCTGCGCTCCACCCATGCCACCCATTCCACCGGAGACGATCAGCTTTC
This sequence comes from Terriglobales bacterium, assembly GCA_049520915.1. Classification (GTDB taxonomy): domain Bacteria; phylum Acidobacteriota; class Terriglobia; order Terriglobales; family Acidobacteriaceae; genus Acidiflorens. The sequence goes on along the minus strand of JBEKPH010000022.1, from coordinate 3,186 downwards.
CGCTGAGATCGCCACCGAAGTGCTTGTCGGCTGCGGCGTTGAAGGTTTCGTAGGTGCCTTGCACGATGCCTTGCGAGCCGATGTAGATCCAGGATCCGGCGGTCATCTGGCCGTACATCATCAGGCCCGCGCGTTCGAGTTCGTTGAATTTCTCCCAGTTGGAGAAATGCCCAACGAGATTCGAGTTCGCGATCAGGACGCGCGGCGCGTATTCATGCGTCTTGAAGACACCGACCGGCTTGCCGGACTGGACCAGCAGCGTCTCGTCGTTCTCCAAGGCCTTCAACGACCGGACGATGGCGTGATAGCAATCCCAATTGCGAGCCGCCTTGCCCGTTCCGCCATAAACGACCAGATCCTGCGGACGCTCGGCCACGTCCTCGTCGAGATTGTTCATCAACATGCGCATCGCCGCTTCCTGCTGCCATCCCTTGCAGGAAAGCGTGTTGCCGCGCGGGGCGCGGATTCGGGTGTAAGAGGAGGTGGGTGATTCGGTGTCAACGGGCATGGAAGTATGGTAGTGCGTTCGGTAGTCGGTTGCCAATTTTCGTCGCAGTCATGGGTTGCCAGTACCGGAGTGCTGTGGGTACCCCCCCCCTATTTTCGTAAAGTCTTGAATCGAAATGACTTGCCTGTAAAGTCTTGAGCGAGTGCGGGTTAGGGGAGCGTTTCAGCGCGCGTCATCCGTTACCAGAATAGAGATAACCCATTTGTTTACTAACGCTTAAGATGGATTTTGCGATCTCGTCCCGCGCAACTCTTCCCCGCAAAGTCCTCATTTTAAATGTTTTATATGTAAAGTATTAGAAGCAAAAGGGTTATGGGTCGTATCGCATGTTGCTGCGGATTTCGCGAGTGTTGATGTTTGAGAATGTCAAAGACCGTCCCGCACTCGCCTCCTGAGAGACGACTTTGTAATCGATGTGCGGGGGTTAGTAACTCTATTGTAACTCGACTAGTCAAGAGATAAGGTCGTTTCCACTCTAGAGCGTTCCCGCCGATCGCGGCAACTCCGCTCTTGCGCCATACACAATACTGTGGAATGCTTACACATTGGGGTATCACAAATGCGGACCAATATCGATATCGACGACGAGTTGATGCGGCGGGCTATGCGAGCTGGCGGCACTGACACGAAAAAGGCGACGGTCGAGGCTGGGCTTCGTTTGCTGGTGCAGACGCACGCACAGGTAGGTATGCGGCGGTTTCGCGGCAAGGTGAAGTGGGAAGGGAATCTTGAGGAGTCTCGGCTGGGCCGCAACACCGGGTGACTCGAATGGTAATCGTAGACACGACCGTTTGGATTGATTATCTCGGTGGGACTGTAAATGCAGAGACGGAGTGGCTTGACCGCGAGATGCCGCTGCAGCGGGTCGGTCTTACCGACCTAATCCTGTGCGAAGTGCTGCAGGGCATTCGTGACAGTGGAGAGTTTCGGCGAATACGGGATCAGTTCCTTACGTTCGATGTATTTGCGACGGGGGGCGCTGAAAACGCGATCGCGGCCGCGACGAACTACCGTACGCTGCGCCAGCATGGATACACTGTCCGCGAAACGATCGACTGCTGGATCGCTACATTCTGCCTGCTTACGGGAAATCAGCTGCTGCACCGTGATCGCGATTTTGATCCGTTTGAGAAGGCGTTGGGGTTGCGGGTGGTGCACGCCTGAGGCTACGCGGTATGCGACCGTGGAATCCCACTCATCGCAGACCGCGCGATGAGTTGATTGGATAAGATGAGTTGATTGGATAAGAGAGAAGGCTCGATTCGAACCCGGTAGTCTTGTATTGAGGACAAAGACGCTGGGAAGAAAGGAGCCTTCGATGATGATTATAGGATGTGATTTCCATCCCAGCTGGCAGCAAGTGTCGTGGTTAAACACGGAGACTGGGGAGTGTGGCGAAAAGAAACTGGTACATGCTTTGGGGGAGGCCAAAGAGTTTTATCAGCAACTGGCGGCGCCGGTGCTGATCGGTACGGAGGCCACGGGGAACAGTCAGTGGTTCATCGAACTGGTGCAGGACATGGGACACGAGATCTGGATCGGGGATGCAGCACAGATCCGGGCCAGTTATGTGCGCAAACAGAAGACGGACAAACGGGATGCGGCGCATATTCTGAAACTGGTGGTGGAAGGGCGGTTTCCAAAGTTATGGACGCCGGACCGGGAACAGCGCGATCTGCGGCAGTTGGTTTTGCATCGGCACAAACTGGTGGAGATACGCAGCCGGGTGAAGAACGAACTGCAACATTTGTCTTTGAATAAGGGAATGCAGCGCCAGGCGAAGCTGTGGAGCGCAGCGGGACAGAAACTGCTGCGCGAACTTCCACTTAAGCCGTGGGCGGGGTGCCGGCGGGAGGACTTACTCGGGCTGCTCGGGATGTTGAACGAGCAGGTGGGGAAGTTGGATCAGGCGGTGCAGCAGGCGGCCGAGAAGCATGCGCAGGCGCGGTTGCTGATGACACAACCAGGGGTGGGTCCGAACACAGCGCTGGCTTATGTGCTGAGCATCGGGGATGTCAGTCGGTTTCCGCGGGGCAAGCAGGTGGCGAGTTATCTGGGATTGATTCCGAGCGAGGAAAGTTCGGGCGGACGGCAGAAGCTGGGCGCGATTACCAAACAAGGCAATCGTCTGGTGCGATCATTGCTGGTGGAAGCGGCGCAGATTGCGGTGCGCTTCGATCTCGGAATGAAGAAACAGTATTTGCATCGTTGTCATCAGAAGCCGAAAGGTGTGGCCAAGGTGGCAGCGGCGCGCAGATTAGCCGTACGACTCTACTGGATGCTACGCACCGAAAAGCCGTATCCAGAGATCGTTCGCATCGAGAGCAGCCCGCGGGTGCCCCTGGTCGGCGCAAGCTAGACCGTTGAGTTGATTGGGCGCTCTCGCATCCCGCAAAAGGGCCGGTGCAAAAGACGGCGCAAAAGACGCGCCTTGGAAAACAGAAAACTGTTTTCCACTTTCGCACCGGCCCGGCGACTACGGCGGGATGTTCGCATAGAAGAATCATGGTCGATGTTTTGGCCGTATCGATGGTTGGTGGAACGATCTTCCTCGGACGTACCTTGAGACAAGATCACCACCGCAGGTGATTCAGCGTGAGATTTCCAGAGTCTTGGTCCTCAACCTCTCTGGCGAAAAAAGCGGTGCCTCGGCATCGCCTAGGACCAGTTTGCCCTTG
>JBEKPH010000021.1:0-129624 GCA_049520915.1 Terriglobales bacterium | reverse complement strand
GTGAATACATTTGTGGCGATGGCGATTGACGCGGAGACGCGGCGTCCGCGGATTGCGAATGTGACGGCCGGACTGTCGGGCCCGGCAATCAAGCCGATCGCGCTGCGCATGGTCTACGACGCGGCCCACGCTGTAAAGATTCCGGTGATTGGGATGGGCGGAATTACGACTCCCGCGGATGTGGTGGAATTTATGCTGGCGGGCGCGAGCGCCGTGCAGGTCGGCACCGCGAGTTATTTTGATCCGGTAGCGACAGAGACGTTGGTGGAAGAATTAACAGAGTATTGTCGCGACCGTCGGATTGAGCGGCTCAGCGATCTCACGGGTGGGCTGCTGACCGACTGATTAAAGAGGGATCCTCAATTCTAGCGCCCGGCAGCGTGCCAGATCGAACCGGGGGATTGATAGTTCAAACCTTCGCCCCACACGATGTGAGTATCGCTGTGGTTGTCTATGGCGAGTCCGAAGTAGTCTCCGAAGGGAAAGCGGAAGCCGTCTTTGCCGATGTAGCGATAACCACCGACAAAGCCGGAGACGCGGATCTCTTCTCCCCAAGTCGCGCCGCCGTTGCTGGAACTGCGGTAGAAGGTATTCCAGTACGGTGTGTTGCGTTTGTCCATCCAGGCGATGCGGACGTCGCCGTTGTTGCCTGCCACGATCGCGGGGAAAGCATGTTCGACGTCGGCTCCGGCGTCAGAGACGTTGGCCTTCGGCAGCCAGTTTTCACCGCCATTCGTCGACGATGAGAAGTAAATTCGTTGCGGGCCTAGAGCGGCGCTGCCGGCGCTCCACAGAGCGTAAAGAGTTCCGTCGGCGTCGGACGTAAGAGCGACTTGCGATCCGAGATAGCCTTCGCCGCATTCTTCGTCTTTGCATCCCGGCGCGGCGGTGGAGACGTCGAGCAAGTTCGTCGTCCAGGTCTTGCCGGCATCCGCAGACTTTGCTACGTACAAGTTGACCGAGCCGCGCGCTCCTCCTGACTTGGAATACGACGCCCATGCCAGATAGGCGTTGCCAGCGGGATCGACGGTGGCTCCGCCAAGCAAAGACCAGCCCGGGCGGCTCTCCGCGTTGACGCGCGTCGGAGTGAAACTGCGGCCGCCATCCTGTGAAGCGGCGACCCAGACTTCTTCTTCGTGATTGAACGAGACGTAAATGTTCTGGCCGCGGACAGCGAGCGCCGGCTTGTCAACTTCCGCTTCGCTGCGAACCGCAATCGTAAACGCCCAAGAAGCTCCGGAATCGACGGATTTTCCCAGAACAACAGAGCGTTTCCCATCTTGCAGCCAGCTCGCATACACGGTATGGCGGTCGGCGGGGTCGACAACGATTTGGGCGTCAAACTGGCCCGACGCCGACTCGAACATCACTCGCGGCGCCTGCCACGTTTTGCCGTTGTCGCCGCTCGCCACCAACAGCATGGTGGGAACGCTGCAGCCTTTGCAGTCCGCCACTTTGCCGTAGTGAGGATAGAGAACGTAGATCCGTCCCGAGTTGTCGGCCGCGACCGAGGGCTCCCATTGATCGCCAGTGGTGAGACCGACGCGCGTTTGCCCCGAAAATTGCGTCGGAGCGGCCCAAGCCAAGCTGGCGAGCGACAAGAGGACAATCGCTAGCCGTAAAACTGCGGGTTTGGGCAAAGCAGCGCGCATTGAAGCAAAATGGGCAAAACAGGGCGGGGGGCAGTAAGAACCCTGGCATTTGAACTTTATCCCGAAGCGGGACGCCGGTCAATATGGTCGTGATTGCGGCTGTGCTCCAAAGTACTTGTCCGCGCAGAGCTTCGCGGATTAGGCTGCGGTCAGGAGCATTGGCGCACCGTCGGTAATGACCAAGGTGTGCTCGAAATGGGCAGAGAGCGAATGATCTTCGGTTCGCAAGGTCCATCCATCTTTGTCGGTAAAGACGCGGCCGGATCCGCTCGAAATGATGGGCTCGACCGTGATGACCAAGCCCTTGGTCAGGACTTGCTGGGCATGTGGATCGGCATAGTTCGGGACGTGCGGCGATTCGTGGATGGTGCGTCCAATACCGTGGCCTCCAAGTTCGCGAATTACCGAGAAACCGGAGCGTCGGACTTCGCGCTCGACGGCCTTTCCGATTTCCAGAACTCGGACGCCGGCGTGGGCTGCCTGCATGGCTCGTTCGAAGGCACGTTCGGCGCAAACCATCAGGTCCTCGGCCTGCTGGCTGACGCGCCCCACGGGGACGGTGATTGCGGCGTCGGCCATGTATCCATCTTTTTCGACGGTAACGTCGAGCTTCACCAGATCGCCCTCTTTAAGCTTCCGTTTGCTCGGAATGCCGTGAACCGCTTCGTCGTTCAGGCTGATGCAATTCGCGCCGGGAAACTTGTAGACCATCGAGGGCGCAGAGCGGGCTCCGTTGGCTTGCATGACGCGCGCGCCGATATCGTCGAGAAGCTGCGTGGTGACGCCGGGCCGGACTGCGGCCTTCATGGCGTCGAGAACCATGCGGACCACGCGGCCAGCGGCTTTCAAGGAGAGTAGGTCTTGTTCGTCTTGGATGCTCATGCAAGTTTGCCTCTCAGGGCACATGAATAGAAACTACCTCATCCCGAAGCTTTGGAACAGGCGGTGCTGGGAAAGTCCTCCTACCTCAGCCTTCTTCAACCCCACCCATTATTCTCGAGACGCCAACACTTGGTGGAATAAATGAGCATCGCGGTACACTATCCGCGGAGAAAGTCATGGCTCGGTGTATCTCTTGTAGCACTGAAGTGCCGATTGCTGGCCGGTTCTGCTCTTCCTGCGGAGCCCCTGTGGGATCGGATGATGCCACCCTGACCTCGGCGGCCGACGCTGCGGAAACCATTGCCGCTCCCAGGGTTTCCGGTCCGCGCAGTTCGTCACCTCCGATTTCGACGGACGACGTGGCAACTCTGGAATTTGCTTCGGCCAAATCGTCTCGCTCCGCACGTCAGACGCCCGCTGTGTCCTCGTCGTCATCTTCGCGCCCACCCAGTTCGTCCGCATTTTCTTTAAATGAAGGGCGCTTTCTTCCCGGACGGCTGCTGGCGGGGCGCTACCGCATCATTGCGTTGCTCGGCAAAGGCGGCATGGGCGAGGTATATCGCGCCGACGACCTGACCCTCGGCCAGCCCGTGGCTCTCAAATTTTTGCCCGAAGAAGCTTCTCGGGACGAGAGCTTGCTCGAGCGCTTTCGTAACGAGGTACGAATCGCGCGGCGTGTCTCGCATCCCAATGTTTGCCGGGTCTATGACGTCGGCGAAGTCGATGGCAACACGTTTTTTACGATGGAGTATGTGGACGGCGAAGATCTCGCGTCGTTGCTACGGCGCATTGGACGCCTTCCGCAGGACAAGGCAGTCGATATTGCGCGCCAGCTCTGTGCGGGACTCGCCGCCGCGCACGCAAAGGGTGTGCTGCATCGCGATCTGAAGCCTGCCAACATCATGCTCGACGGGCGCGGCCAGGTCGTAATCACTGACTTCGGCCTGGCTGGCCTCAACGATCAGATTCATGGCGCGGATATTCGCAGTGGTACGCCGGCGTACATGGCTCCCGAGCAGATTGCAGGAAAAGAAGTCTCGGCGCAGAGCGATCTCTACTCGCTGGGTCTCGTGTTGTATGAAGTCTTCACCGGCAAGCGTGCCTTTACGGCGGAAGCTTTGGCGGAACTGGTGCGCAGTGGGGGAGTTTCCACTCCCAGCAGGCCTTCTTCGGTGGTGAAAGATCTTGATCCCGCAGCGGAGCGGGCGATTCTTCGGTGTCTGGAGCCGGATCCGCGCAGTCGGCCGCCGTCGGCGCTCAGCGTGGCGGCCGCGCTTCCGGGCGGAGATCCTCTGGCCGCGGCGCTGGCGGCTGGCGAAACGCCTTCTCCAGAGATGGTGGCAGCGGCCGGGGAAACCTCGGGAATTTCTCCGCGGATCGCCATCGCTTGCCTGGCGGCGATTGTGATCGGACTGGCGGGAGCGGTCTACCTAGGCATCCGGCAGAACGGGCTCGACCGGATGGGCGCAGAGCTTTCGCCCGAGGTGCTGACTCAGAAGGCGCGCGAGATGATTGTGCGGGTGGGATATGAGGGCCGTCCCGCCGACAGTTTTTATGATTTCGATTACGACGTAGATTTTGTTGGTTACGTCGAAAAGCATGATAAGCCGCTGCCGGATTGGGATCGAATTTTGACTTCGCGGCAGGCTCCGTTACGGTTCTGGTACCGGCAGAGCCCCGATGTTTTGGTTCCGACCGATATTCACGGTGGATTGCTCACGCCCGGATTGATTGATACGACCGATCCGCCGCCCACGCTCTCGGGCATGATTCAGGTGGAGTTGGATGAAAAGGGCAGGCTGTTGCTCTTCGAGGCCATGTCTCCGCAGGTTTTCAGTGCGGCACAGTCAGCAACACCACCATCGCCTGCAGTATCGGCAACAATTTCGGTCCCCCCGGCGATCGATTGGAATCCCCTGTTTAGCGCGGCCGACTTGGACCTGACGCAATTCCAGTCAGCACCGTCAACGTGGAATTCGCTCGCCGCGTCGGACACCCGTGCGGCGTGGACAGGAAAATGGCCGGGGACAGATCGGACAATCCGCATTGAGGCAGCAGCTTTCCAGGGAAAACCAGTGTTCTTCCGATTGGTCGGCGACTGGACGCAGCCCTCGCGAATGGAGGCACCGCGGGATTCCGTGGGCAAGAAGGCTGTCAATCTCATGATGGTAGCGCTGTTCACAGCCTTGCTGATCGCAGCTTTGTTTCTGGCGCGTCGCAATTACCGGCAGGGGCGCGGAGATCGACGAGGGGCCACGCTGCTGGCGCAGATTTTCTTCGCGATCTTGATGGTGATCTGGTTGCTCCAAGGGCATTTTGTGGCGTCGCTAAACGTCCTCGGCCTGCTGGTAATGGCGATTAGCACTGCATTGTTCCTGTCGGGAGTGGTGTTCGTTCTGTATCTTGCGTTGGAACCCTACGTGAGGCGTTACTGGCCGCAGGCAATTATTTCGTGGAGCCGGTTGCTCAGCGGACGGGTGCGAGATCCGCTGGTGGGGCGCGATATTTTGCTGGGCGTTTTGCTCGGAGTGGTCTGGATCGTGATCTTCAAGATAGGGCGTGTGGTCTCGATGCGGATGGGAGCGGCTCCCGAGCTCTTTTCAACCAATTACCTGCTGAGCTCAAGACGGGCGATTGGAGCGTGGCTATTGCAGTTCCCACTTGCAATCTTAGGCACATTGCAATTTTTCGGCATCATTCTAGTCTTGAAACTTATTCTCAAGAAAGACTGGCTGGCTACGATCGCGTTCGTGGCAATTTTTGCGGCGAATAAAGCGATTGGATCCAATTATCTCCTGGTAACTGCGGTGACCACCCTCCTCGTGTATCTGGTTCTTGCGCTGATCGTCTATCGCTTTGGACTGGTGCCGCTGGCTTGTGCAATCTTCACCGTCAACCTCTTGGCAAATGTTCCATTCACCGCAGATGCTTCGGTCTGGTATTTCGGGAATTCCATATTCGATTTGGTGAGTGTTCTCGCGCTGACAGGGTGGGGCTTTTATCATTCGCTTGGCGGCGAGGGATTTTGGAAGACGGGGTCGTAATTTTGCCGTTCCCCGAAGCTGGCCGCAGTTCACGTTTCAAACGCTGTCATATCAAACGCTGTCATAGATTCGAGGCAATGAGACATGATGTCCAGGGTCGCCAAAGGTGCGTTCTTCTACTTACTCTTCGCAATGACGCTTATGGCAGTCGGAAGTGCGAACGCGGAAACGCCGCCTGAGCCGCCGGCAGCTCCGATACCAACCCAAATCCTCGCATCCAAGAGGGTATTCATCTCCCACGGGGAGGCTGGCGAAGAAAATTGGCTCGGCATACGTGATTTGACTTACGACGAGTTCTACGCGCTGATCAAAAATTGGGGAAGGTGGGAAATAGCGTCTTCGCCTGCCGACGCCGATCTGGTGTTTGAGATCCGATATGTTCCCGACTACACGGATTCCCCTCCCCTGGTTCTAACGATTCTGGACCCGAAGACACACACGACTCTGTGGTCATTCACCGAGCGAGTGGGAACGTCAGGACGATCGTCGAAAGGTCGTAAGAATTTTGATAAAGCGATGGCAACCATCGTCGAAAACCTCAAGAACCTCGTCACGACTTCGAACAAATCAACTAAGTGACTCGAATCAGCTGCGTTAGGGATGAGGAAGGTCATGGTCAGGCCGTAGTCGCAGGAAGATCTGGAACGACACCGGATTGTTTCCGTAACTTGGGCCGAGAACAGCGGGCTTCGAATAAAACGTGACGTCCGAGCCAATCGCCAGATGCCAGTTTTCGCGGTGCACAAGATCGCGGGCCGCTCCGAAGGTATAGGCTCCAATCCGATGAGTCGATTGCACTGGGTCGGCGGGAAATAACTCATCCTTGTCTACCAGTTCGAGGCGCGAGAAAGCGTAATTGCGCGTGAAAAAGTTAGCTGTCGTTTCCAGTACGTAACCGTTCAAGGTGTGATTATCTGCGACTTTGTGAACCCGTCCCCAGACGACGGATGTGGCCCATGAGCCTCGAGAGAACGGACGCACGTATTCGGCCGAAGCCGTCTGCCGGCGCTGGCTGCCAGGTTCAAGCGCTTCCGGATGCTCCAACCGTCCGTAACTGTATTGCGCCGTCCAGTTGCGCGATGGCGCTACGCTCAAGCGCGCCGACCAGGAATCGAGGGGCGCGAACTGGATGCTGTAGCGCTTTTCGTCAGGCTCGCGGCCGTTGAATACCGAACCTTCTACCTTAAAACGGCTGACCACCAAGCCGGTCGTCAGCACTCCGAAGCTGATGTGGGTGGAGTCTTGCAAGTGATGGGAGAGTGGCGCCATCGGTAACTCCGATGCCGAGGCACGATGCACGTATGCCACCGGGCCGAGGGCCGGTTCGCCGGCGGCGGCACCATAAAACAGCCACGAGATTTTGTCTGCGAGCGGATGGGTGTACTGCAATGCGAGTTCCGAAAACACGTTGTGCGGATGTTGATGATCAACCAGCGGCTCGCCGTGATAGGTTTCGCCGGTTTGGAATAATTCCGGAAATCCGGGATGCGGCGAAGTCAGCGATTCGGCGGAAAACATTTCGCGGAAAAGGATCGTGCCCGACCCGAGTTTGTGCTGCTCCATCAGCATCAACCAGTTCACGGATTCCGCCTTGCCTTCGCCCCGCGGGCCACCTTGCTGGTTGTAGTCCACAAAGACCACGCCGTGTGCCATCACATCCCACGCGCCTAACGACTTCATCCACATTGGTTCGGGTGTGGCCGAGGGTTGCCATCCAGTACCGGAGCTGATGTGAGGCGACGGCATCCAGTCAGGCTCTCCGTTGGACATGGTCATGCCCGACATGTCCATCGGGGAGCTGTCGCTTTTTCCTGTCTGCTGATCAGTCGCCATCGAGGCGCTTGCAACGCCTGTAACTTCTGGCTGTGCCTGCGCTCGGCCCAAAGACACTATGCTGCTCACAACGAGACTCAATACGAAAACCCGCACGACACAATCCTCCGGCGCAATACCAACGCGCATATCCATTCTTTGCTGATTGGAAAATGAGTCGACCCGAAAAGCTGAGTGCGGATTAAATTCTCAGAGCAGTTATGTTCGGCGGATCGGCGCAAAGAATCGTCGAGGCTTGAGCAGGACCGACGGCGGCCGCGGCCGGAGCGAGTTGAACTTGCGGTGCCAACCATGATCCGTCGGCCGAGGGTCCTTGCGAGTGGAGCGACTGCACAATCGCCGCGTCATGCCCGGTCATGCAGCATTTGTAGTTCGAGGGGACTCGCGCGGGAGAGTCTCCGTCACGCTGAACTGGAATGCCAGGGCGACCGTGTGTGTGACAACCTACTGGACGCTCGTTCGGCGTCGCCGACACCGGAACCGCACGTTGATGGGCGTTGTGAGCGCCGGTATCGTCAGCCCAGGCGTCGATCGCGGACGTCGTCCACGCCAGCGCGGCGATCACTAAGAGAGACAGGATTTTTGCGCGGCACGTCATAACTTCAACGACATATCTTCAACCACGAATCAGCGCTCGAATACAAAACCATCAAGAGCCCGTGAACTTGACGCGAATCTCTTCGGGCAAGCGCTCGCGAATCTCGGCCGGAAGACGATCGTGCACCACGCGTGCCCCATGCCTCGCCACATCCACAACCGCCATCGGCGCGGGAGTCGCCACAGCCACGACCAGCCAGATGAGCGCCGACAACGCGAAGCCCATCAGGGCTCCCACTTCTAACCAGAAGGCGTGTCGCGGGCCGAAATAACGAATCACGGCAAACGCCAGCAAAAACACGGCAGCTGATGCGGAAGCCAGCGCGATCAGCGAAATGTCGATGATGCGATGCACCTTCTGGCGGCTGCGGCAGTGCTCGCAGTCGGCGAAATGCAGTTCATAGTCGCCACGCATCTCCGGAGCGAGTCCGGAAATATCGTAGCGCCATCCCGCAAGGATTTTCCCCACGATGGGTTCCACGCACTCACTCATAAGAGGCTATAACCGGATGGATTCGAGAACGTCCGTTTGGGTTGCCAGAAGCACACGATTGTGCCAAAGCCCCTGACGTCCAGCAAGCGCTTGTTCGGCGGCAATTCGCGCTCTTTCGGGATGGTTGTTTTGTTCAGACAGATGCGCCAAGACAATATACTCGGCTCCTCCATCATAGTCGCTGGAGAAGAATTCCGCGAGAGCCTCATTCGAAAGATGACCAACGCGGCTCATGACGCGCTGCTTCACCGACCACGGATAGTTGCCCGCGCGCAGCATCTCCACGTCGTGATTCGACTCCATGACTAATACGCTGCAGCCGCGTAAATGATTCCTTACGCTGACCGGCATGTAGCCGAGGTCGGTGGCGAAACCAACCTTGACACCTTCCGCACGAAAAGTGAAACCGACCGGATCGGCAGCGTCATGAGGAATCGTGAAGGGCATCACTTCGATATCGCCCACGCAAAAGCCACGCCCCGAGGCGAAGTGCTCTGATTTCGGCAACTCCGGCGCAGAACCAGCTTCGTCCTTATCGCGGACGGCGCGGCTCCATGCGTGATGGGTAGGCGCAGTCAGGAACACAGGCACATTCAATTTCGACGCGAGACGTTGCAGACCGGCAACGTGGTCCGAGTGTTCGTGTGTGATCAGAATCGCGGAGATATCTTCGACGCGCTCGCCGATCGAGCGCAACCGCTTGAATGTCTCGCGGCCCGAGAGTCCGGCATCGACAAGAATGCGCGTGGTCGAACTCGCAACCAAGGCGCAGTTGCCACGGCTTCCGCTCGCGAGCACCGATACCGATACGCACATAGGCGTAGCTTACTCTGAGCGGCTGTGGAAACGGCAAGGTTTTTGGGGACGGTACCTTTGGCGAAACGGGGCACGGCTGTTCCACATTGTCCGCGAAGTGAGGGGACTCGGACGAACGGACGCGCCCTTATTTCGCTTGCAACAGCGCGTGCGCCTGGTTAGCAACAAGCAGCCCGCCTTGCGCTTTCGCGTCCACTTCGAGTCGAGTCAAGTGGCTTCGCGCGGAAGTCGAGCCCGATTCCAACTCAATCTCGCCGAGCGCGAGACGGGCCCGCAATTCATAGAGGCGATAGCCGAACTTGTGGGCGGAGGCAAGCATCGCTTCGAGCTGTTGCCGCGCCTCGATCGCCTTGCCTGATTTCGCCTGAATCTCAGCATCAGCGAGAATCGCCTCGTAACGCGGCGTCTGGCCAGCCGCTTGCTGCGAGAGAGTAATGGCCTGGGAAGCGGCGCTGCGAGCCTCCGTCAGCTTCCCGTCGTGCAACAGATTCAGGGCAAGTACCGAGTGCGCCCAGGCACTGCTGGAGGCGGAATTCGTCTTATCGAAAGCTGTTGCGGACTGCCGGGCCAGCCCCTCTCCGTCGGAAAATCGTTTCTCTTGCAGCGCGATGAAGGCGAGAGTGGTATCGATCTGCGCGGTGAAATCTTCATCTTTGATTTCTTCGCAAATCTTCAGCGCTTCTTCGTATCGCTTAGCCGCTCCAGCCACGTCCCCACCGGCCAGAAGAACGTCGCCCAATCCGGAAATAGGATACGGCTGGCCGCCGCGGTAGCTGATTTCCCGCGCGATGGCGAGCGCGTGTTCATAGTTTTTCTGGGCTTCGCCAAGGTTTCCCATCTCCACGGCCAGATTGCCGAGATTGTTCAGCGTCGCGGACGAGCCGCGACGGTCGCCGATTTCGTCGAACGCGACCAACGATTTCTGCTGCATCTTTAGAGAGCCGCTCAGGTCTCCGAGCCCATCGAGCGCGTTTGCTATATTTCCGTAGTCGCTGGCCAGCCCCATGGGGTCATGGACGCTGCGATCGAAAGCCAGGGCTCGGTCGTAGTATTTCTCCGCCTCTTCGAGTTTTCCTTGTTGGTAACGAATGTTGCCAATTCGCTCGAATGACGCGCGCATACTCTTTTGAGCGCCGAGTTCCTGAAAGACAACGAGCGCCTCGTCAACTTTCTTCTTCGACCCTTCGAAGTCGCCCTGATCGAACAGAACATCCGCGACCATGAGCAAAGTTCGCGCAGCACCCGCGCGATATCCGGAAGCGAGATAGAGTTCGCGAGCCTGCGCTGCAAGCTGAATCGATTTGTCCGTCTCCCCCATGCGCTCGCAAGCATTGGCTTCCAACTGCAACGCTTCAGCGACCAGAAGATTTGCGCCAACGGCGCGTCCGCCGGTAGCCGACTTTTCGGCAAGCTGCTGCTGGCGCTTGAAGTCGCTCTGCGACATGGCGGCATTCGCTTCGGCCAGATCAACGCGGGCAACATCCGCCTCAGAAAGCGGAAGTTTGCGCACTTCGACGAGCGTCGCGAACGCGTCAGTACCGTGTCCGGCGGCAACTTGGGCGCGGATCAACGACAATCCATAATCGACGCGATCGGGGAAAAATTGCCACAGGGCGCGATAATTCTCGACTGCGGCCGGCATTTCGCCAAGAAGCTCATGAGAACGCCCTTCAATCACTAGGCGCTCTTCATGCGAAAACTTGGGAGACATTTCGAGAGCGCGCTTGGCTTGCTCTTTGGCCTTGTCATCGTAGCCCAGCGAAGACCAGGCTTGGGCCAACGCAGAATGAGAAGGCGCGTGTCCCGGATCGAGCGCGACCGCCTTCTCCAACAGGTCGCGAGCCGCAAGCGCGTCAAACAGCCGCAAGCGTTGCAAACCCTCGGAATAGAGCCGTGCCGCTTCAGGATTGGAAGGCAAAGAAGTTCGCACCACGGCCGACTGCTCGTCAGAAAGCGCGGCGATGCCGAGTTTGGCACGCAACTCCGCTCCAGCCTTGCCGATCAGCGTATCGATTTCCGATTCGCTCCCTTTTTCCGAGACCGAGGCCAGAGTCTCCCCGTCGACGGCATCCTGCATTCGCAAGTCAAGACGGAGGGATCCGTTCCCCAGCGGAAGGAACGAACCAACGATCACGTCGTCGCTGCCCAGATTCTGGCGAATGCGGGTGAGAGTCTGCGGGCCGTAGCTGTCGGCATCCGGAAGCGCCAGGCTGACTCTCATTTGCGCCACGCTCTCCCCGGGAATCGTCCGCATCTGCTCGCCCTGGCTCAGTTCGGTCGTCAGCAATTCCGAAAGCGCCGTGGAGAGCCACGATTTCTGCGGATCGCCGGAGAGATTCTTGAAGCCAAGCACCGCAATGGAACGACGGCGCGCCACCGCTCCAGACGACGGAGAAACCGATACGACTTGCTTTCGCCGGTGAAGATAAACGTAGGTTGCGATCGAGACTGCGATCACAACAATCAGAGCCAGGATGAGCGCGAGATTTCTCATCGAGCCTCGGGGCTCACTCTTCGGATTTACCGCATAGACCGAACCGGATGTAGTCGGTAACTCAAGACCCACCGCGAGTTCGCCCCCCGTCTGATAGCGCTGGCTGGGATCTTTCGCCAGCGCCTTCCGGATGACCTCGTTCAAGACCGCCGGAATCGACGGGTTGACTTCGTTGGCCAGTTCGACGGGCTGATTCAGGATCGCGTTGATGAGCAGCGGAGAGTTTTTCTCGACGAAAGGGCGCCGGCCGGTGGCCATTTCATAGAGCACCGCGCCCGCGGACCACACATCACTCCGGGCGTCTGCCGCGTCCCCGCGCAATTGCTCGGGAGCCATATAGGGCAAAGTCCCGGTGACTTCCTGCGACTGCGACAACGTGACGGTAACGTCTTGTTCACTGGATTGCGGCATCAGTTGCGCCAGTCCAAAATCGAGAATCTTCAGACGGCCGTCGGTGGTAAGCCGCAAGTTGCCCGGCTTCAAGTCGCGATGGACGATTCCCTGCTGGTGAGCGGCTGACAGTCCCTGCGCCAATTGCAATCCGAGTCGAAAAACTTCCGAAGCGGGCAATGCGCCGGCGGCAAGCTTCGCGTCCATCGTCATACCGGCAATGTATTCGGTGACCAGAAAGTCGACGCCGCCGTCGGTGCCAAACTCGTGGACCGTCGCAACATTGGGATGATTCAGCCGCGCCAGGGACAGGGCTTCTTTGCGAAACCGTTTCCGGGCTGTATCGTCGGTCACCGAACCGCGCGGCAAAACTTTGATGGCAACGTCGCGGTCGAGATGCTCGTCGTGGGCACGGTAAACGATTCCCATGCCTCCTGCGCCGATGCGTTCGATGAGCCGATAGTGCGACAGTTGCTTGATCATGGCTTTTGCGTTGCGCGTTCTACTTCTTGGCAAACAAATCGTTCACGACTTTGCGGCCGAACGCGCCACCGAACGCTCCCGCAATCCCCGGCAGAAACGCCAGAAAGGATTCGTAAATCTGCGCTCGATCCGGCTTCTCCGTCAGCAGCCAGTACGCCAGCCATTCCACCACCGGAACAAACAGACCAACGATCAGAACCCAGCGCCAGGGACGGCGCGGACTCAGAAATCCCAGAAGCATGTTCGCGGCAAGGACGACCATCGCCGTGAGCAGCAAGTCGCCGACCTTGATGTCAAGCCATCCGGCGAGCGCGCCAGAGAGCCCAGCCAGCAGGTAGTAGACGACATCTCCGCCCGATTTGCTTTTTAGCGAATCCTGGCCCCACGCCGTGATCATGTTTCTATCTTAATTTCAATCTCAAGAGTAGGAGTAAAATCCGCGGCCGCTTTTTCGTCCGAGCCAGCCGGCATCGACCATCTTGATGAGGAGGGGACAAGGACGATATTTTGGATCGCCGAGGCCTTCTTGCAGAACGCGCATGATGTCGAGGCAGACGTCGAGCCCGATGAAGTCGGCGAGGGTCAGCGGTCCCATGGGATGCGCCATGCCGAGCTTGAACACTTCGTCGACCGCTTCGGCTGTGGCTACGCCTTCCATCACTGCAAACATGGCCTCGTTGAGCAACGGCATCAAAACGCGGTTCGACACGAATCCCGGCGCGTCGTTCACTTCGACTGGCGTCTTCTCTAATTGTGTCGCCAGATCACGCACCGTTTCAAAAGTTGACTGAGAAGTCGCCAGGCCGCGGATGACCTCGACCAGTTTCATCACCGGCACGGGGTTGAAAAAATGCATGCCGATGACTTTGTCGGGACGCTTGGTCAATGCGCCGATCCTTGTGATTGAAATTGAAGAGGTATTCGTAGCCAGAATGACTTCTGGTTTCGACTGCAGAACGCCATCGAGTTCGCGAAAAATCTCAGCTTTGATCTCGAATCTCTCGGTCGCGGCTTCGATGACCAGATCGCAATCTGCGAGGCTTGCGCGTTCGAGTGCAGGCGTAATCCGACCCAATGTAGAGGTCTTGTCATCCGCCGAGATTTTGCTCTTGGCCACTTCGCGATCTAGATTTTTCGAGATTGTCGCCAATCCGCGGTCGAGAAAGCGCTCCTCAATATCGCAGAGGATCACGCGAAACCCGCTCCTCGCGAAAACATGGGCAATGCCGTTGCCCATGGTGCCCGCGCCGATCACTCCCACTCGTTGAATCGCCATGATTGCCTCGCCTGATTATGAAGTCACGAAACCTCGAAGTTTAGCAGAGTGAGCCTGCGGTCCCGCGTCCCATAGCGGACCGATATCACGATAGACTCTCCTGATGGACACCGGTTCGCTCAATTCCCTCGCCCGCGCTTCCTCTTCCTATCTTCGATCGGCCATGCACCAACCGGTGCAGTGGCGCGAGTTTGGCGAGGAAGCGTTTGCCGCGGCGCGCGCTGCGAATAAGCCGGTGCTGCTGGATATCGGCGCCGTTTGGTGCCACTGGTGCCATGTGATGGACCGTGAATCGTATGACGATCCAGAAGTCGCGGCGATCGTAAATGAGCATTACATTGCAGTGAAAGTGGATCGCGATGAGCGGCCGGATATCGACAGCCGCTACCAGGTCGCCGTGGCTTCATTGACAGGCCAGGGAGGTTGGCCGCTTACGGCGTTTCTCACGCCGGACGGAAAACCATTTTATGGAGGGACTTACTTTCCTCCGGCGGATGCCTACGGGCGACCCAGTTTCAAGCGCGTTCTGTTATCGATTGCGGCAGCGTATCGCGAGAAAAACGGCGACGTGATGGAGCAAGCCCAACTGGTCGAGAGCGCGATCGCGCGCGCGGAGTCTCTTTCTTCCGCCAGCGGCACGGTTTCAGCAACGGTAATCGATGCGATTCTGGAATCGGCGCGCAAGATGTTTGACGAGATCAACGGCGGCTTTGGCCACGCGCCCAAGTTTCCGCATCCCGCCGCGCTCGATCTGGTGATCGACCAGTACGTGCGGGCCCGTAATGCGGGCGTGGACCAGGAAGACCTTCGCACAATTTTCGTGCACACGCTGGAGAAGATGGCGCGCGGCGGTGTCTACGACCAGTTGGCGGGCGGTTTCCATCGCTATTCGGTCGACGAGCGCTGGATCGTTCCGCACTTCGAAAAGATGTGCTACGACAACTCGGAACTGCTTAAGAATTATGTGCACGCGTATCAGGCCACGGGCGACGTTTTCTTCGCCAACGTCGCGCGTGATGTGATTCGCTGGACGGATGAGTGGCTCAGCGACCGCAATCGCGGCGGTTTTTACGCTTCGCAGGATGCCGACCTCTCTATGGACGACGACGGCGATTATTTCACCTGGACGCTGGCGGAAACGAAAGCGGTGCTGGACGAGGACGAAGCAGCCGTGGCTACACGCTACTACGACATTCAACAAGTCGGAGACATGCACCATAATCCGGCGAAGAATGTGCTACACCTTCGATCGTCCAAGGCGAACACGGACGACGTGGCGGAAGCTGCGGGACGTTTGCAAATTTCAGACGAACGAGCACGGATCCTGCTGGCTTCGGCTCAGAAAAAGATGTATGCCGCGCGCTTGCTGCGTCCCACGCCCTACGTCGATAAGACGATCTACGCTGGCTGGAACGCGATGTGCGTTTCAGCGTATCTGGAGGCGGCGAAGGCTCTCGATCTAGCTGAGGCGCGTCACTTCGCGTTGCGATCCCTAGATCGACTTCTCTCCGAGGGATGGAACGCAGAGCGCGGGATGAAGCACGTGATCGCCTATTCAGACCCGAAGGCTGAAGCGCCGAAGACCGGCGTCCCCGGCGTGCTCGATGACTATGCTTTCACCGTGCTTGCTTGCCTCGACGCTTATGAGGCGACGGCGGACCTCAGCTATTTTCGCTTCGCGCGATCGATTGCGGATGCGATGATCGGAGCATTCTTCGACCCCGCGAACGGGGGGTTCTTTGATACTCCAGTTTCCGCCGGCAATGCAGCAACACTCGGCCTGTTGGGGACACGACGGAAACCGTTTCAGGATTCCCCAACCCCAGCCGGAAACTCGGCGGCGGTGATCGCGCTCTCGCGGCTTCACGGTTATACGAATGATGCGTCGTATCGCGAGAAAGCCGAACAGACGCTCGAACTTTATGCCAACGTGGCGGGGCAACACGGCATTTTTGCGGCGACTTACGGGCTGGCCGTGACGCATTTCTTACATCCTCATGCGCAAGTCATTGTGGTGGGGAGCGACGAGGTAGCAGCGGAATTGTATCGCGCAGCGGCGCGTCCGATGAGTTTGAATACGGCGGTCTTGCGACTCGACGCATCCAAGGCGGTTGCGCAAAATCTTCCACCAGCCTTGGCGGAGACAATTCCGAATCTTCCGGCGCTGGCGGGGCAGAGATCGTTTGCCGTGGTCTGCTCGGGATTCGCCTGCCAGGCGCCGGTTTTTGATCCGTCGGAGTTGGCGCGAACCCTGGGAGCGCAAGTGCGTCCCGCTGCATAACTCAAGACAGATCGCGGCATCGACGAAAAAACTTTGCAATCTACCGGCCTCAGCGGCGCTTGAGCGCTTCGAGTTCGTCCAGCGTGCGCGGCCAGTCCGATCCCAGCAGGCGAGACAGGCTCCGATCCGCTAAAACCTTCCCTCCGGTCTGGCACTGGGCGCAATAATTCGTCTCTTTGTCGGCGTAACGGATTCGCAAGACCTTCTCGCCACACCTTGGGCAAGGCTCGCCGTAACGGCCGTGCACCGCCATATCCTTTCGAAACGCCGTTACTTTCTCGGGAAACCCGGCCTCCGCCTCAACGCGTAGACGATCGATCCAGAGGCGAAGCGTTTGTTGTGTCGCGGCGAACAATCTCTCCCACTGCTCGGCCGTAAGTTTGTTCGTCAGCGTGATCGGAGACAACTGAGCCGCGTGCAGGATTTCGTCGGAGTATGCGTTGCCGATGCCACTGATCAGTCGGGGATCGGTCAGGGCGCGTTTGAGAGTATGGTTTTCCGCGGAGAGAGCAGCGCGAAATGCGTTCAGATCGGTGGAACTGTCGAAAACGTCGATGCCCCCGGCATCGAGCGATGCGAGACCGGATTCGCCCTTGAAAAGATGCAGCGAGGCTCGGCGCTTGGAGCCAGCCTCGGTCAGAATCAATGATCCATTTGGGAAATCGAAGGCGGCCAAATTCTGTCGTCCGGCGAGTTTAGCCCCTGCGGGCTTCCAGTGCAGACGGCCCGCAATCATCAGGTGCAACGCAAGCCAAAGATCATCTTCCAGCCCGAAAACAATGCGTTTTCCGATCCGCCGAAGTTCGCGAACCACACAGCCTTCCACACTCGATAGCGGTGGCTGCGCGGTACGCAAGAGAAACGCGCTCGCTAATCGGATGCGCTCAAGCGTTTGGCCGACGACGCGCGGTTCCAGCGCGCTGATGTAAGCGGCAATATCGGGTAATTCCGGCACGCTTATCACTTTGCACGCAGAACCGGACATTTGGCAACGCCCGCCGGAGGAGATTAGCGCCAGCAACTTCGCCCTCCTCACTCCTCCCTCGCCCTTGAAGTTTCCAGGTCGTATTGCCGATGAATCCGGAAGGTGGCGGACTTGCCATGTTTTCGAATCTGCTGGAAAACCCAAAGCTGTTTCGGCACCTGGTGGAAGACTTGCCGGTCGGGATTTACATCGTGGACCAGGATCGGCGGATCCGTTTTTGGAATCGCGGCGTCGAGCGCATCACCGGCTATCTGTCGCACGAGGTTGTGGGACACGTGCTGGAAGACGCGGTGCAGATTTGCGACCGCAGGGGGAACCAGTTGATTGGCGAGTACTGTCCGGTGACGATGACACTGAACTTGCGCAAATCGCAGCAATGCACAGCTTTCTCTTTGCACAAAAGTGGGCACCGCACGGCCGTGAGAATTCGGACGCGTCCGATTTTGGAATACGGCGACAACATCGGTGGAGCCACCGTGCTGGTCGAAGAAGCCTTTGCCTATCGCGAAGCCACGGAACCCCCGATGTACGGATGTCTCGACGCGACCACCGGCATACCTTCGAGCCGTTTAACCCGGGCCGTGCTCACCGAATGCATGGCAGGTCTCGAGGCCACACGCCACGGTTTCGGAGTGGTGCGGATACGGATACTCGGTTTGGAGGAATTTCGCGCCAAGCACGGTCCGCAATCGGTGGTGCCGTTCTTGCGGACAGCGGCGCACACGCTACGCCACAGTCTCGGTGAAGAAAACTTTCTTGGCTGCTGGGAAGAACACGAATTTCTGGCGGTGCTGTCTTCGGCTAGTCCGGCTATGGTGGCGATGACCGCGGAAGTCTTAAGCAACCTGCTGAGCCATTCGGAGGTCTTCTGGTGGGGTGACCACTTCACCATCGAAGCGGAAGTCACTTATACCGTCGCCGCAGCCGGCGACAACCTCGAGACCATTCTCGGGGAAATTAAGGCTCCGCGCACGGGGTGTGCCGCGAAGGCAGCCGCGGCCGGGGACAACAACGGGGATTCCGGACGCTCGCGAGGATGAGGAACCATGTTTTCGATCATAGGGATCGTTGTCGTTTTTGGCTGCATTCTGGCCGGCTATCTCATGGAGCACGGGAACGTCAAGGTGCTCATGCAGCCGGCGGAATTGATCATTATTGGAGGAGCGGCTCTCGGAACGGTCCTGATCTCGAATCCGGTGCACACGTTGAAACAGATGATCAGCGGCCTGTTAGGCGTATTCGGGTCCTCGAAATACACCACGGCACGCTACGTCGATTCTCTCAAGATGATGTACGAACTGCTGCAAAAGGCGCGTAAGGAAGGGCTTGTGGCCTTGGAGTCGGACATCGAAGAGCCCGACAAGAGCCCGCTGCTTTCGAAGTATAAGGACTTCACAAAAAATCACCATGCCGTCGCTTTTGTCTGTGACACGATGCGCATGGCGGTCAGCGGCGGCGTCGAAGTATTCGATCTCGATCAGATGCTGGAAGCCGATATGGAAGTACATCACCACGAGGCCAACGAACCTGTGTCCGGCCTTTCGACGATGGCCGATTCCCTGCCCGGGCTGGGAATTGTGGCAGCGGTGCTGGGCGTCGTGATCACGATGGGCGCGCTTGGCGGTCCTCCGGAAGAAATCGGCAAGAAAGTAGCGGCCGCCTTGGTGGGAACTTTTCTGGGCATCCTCCTGTGTTATGGGCTGGTCGGCCCCCTGGCGGCGCGCATGGGCAAGATGGCGGAGGAAGAACACGCGTTCCTGATGGTGTTGCGCGTCACCATGATTGCCTTTCTGAAGGGCGTAGCGCCGATCATGGCGGTTGAGATTGGACGGCGCATGGTCCCGGGACACGTGCGGCCATCGTTCAAGGCGGTGGAAGAAGCCTGCCGCGGCGCGAAAGACTCCTCGGCGGCCGCAGCCGCCTCCGCGGGATAGAGGATCACGATGCCCACACCACCCATCATCATTATCAAGAAAAAAAGCGGCCATGGCGGCCACCACGGCGGCGCCTGGAAGGTCGCCTATGCCGACTTCGTTACGGCGATGATGGCGCTCTTCATCGTGCTTTGGTTGTTGAGCAGCAGTAGCAAGAAAGAGCAACTGGCGATCAGCGGCTACTTCAAAGATCCCAGTGGAACCGGCAAGAAGATGGGAACCAGCTTGACAGCCACAGGAGAAAATCTGCAAATCTCTAAACAAGATATGGCCAGCCTCAAAGAACAATTG
The DNA here is from genome assembly GCA_049520915.1 of Terriglobales bacterium. Classification (GTDB taxonomy): domain Bacteria; phylum Acidobacteriota; class Terriglobia; order Terriglobales; family Acidobacteriaceae; genus Acidiflorens. The sequence goes on along the minus strand of JBEKPH010000021.1, from coordinate 110,173 downwards.
CAGAAGAGTATCCAGAAAATGAACGATCTGGAGAAACTGCGAAAAAACATTGAGATGACGGTGACGGCGGAAGGCCTGCGCATCGAGTTGCTGGAATCGGAAAAAGGAACATTCTTCGACAGCGGCAGTCCCGCGCTGAATCAGAGTGGGCAAGAGTTACTGGCGCTGTTGGCCGAGCAATTGAAGAGTGTTCCCAACCATCTCTCAATCGAGGGGCACACTGACTCGAGACCTTTTACCAGCGGGGGCAATTACGGAAACTGGGAGCTATCGTCGGACCGGGCAAACGCGGCGCGACGCCTGATGCAGCAATCGGGCCTGCGTCCCGATCAGGTGACGCAAGTGCGGGGCTTTGCCGACCAGCGACTGCGTAATCTTAAAGATTCATCGGATCCGGCGAACCGCCGCGTTTCAATTATTGTGCAGTACATCACCGCTGACATCAACGCTGCAGCAACGCCGGGCGAGGACGGAAAAGAGTCGGGCGACTCGAAGCCGTCAGCCGGCGCAAAGAGCGCGACTGAGGACGGGCCAAAAAAAGAATGACAGGCGAACAAAAAAGAGGCTGGCCACGGTGGGCCAGCCCGGAAAATTGCTTTCGTGTGCAAATACGTAATCTTGATTATGGGTTATTTACGTCTTGCGATTACTGGTCGCACACCGGATGACTGGGAGGACAAAGCGGCATCGGTCCCGATTGAGTCGTTACCTTCGGGACTGCTGCAAACGCCAACGTACCTACCAGACCTACCAACAACAGTAACGCCCTGAGCGAACGTTTCATTTGATTTACTTTCTCCTTAGGGTCTGCCGAAGGCCATAACAACTTTAGGGTTAACCTTCAGCGTCGCGAATTATACACACCCCTTCTAGCTTCTCAGTCATAGGGGGCTAATCGCAGGCTAAGCAGCGTCTGGAAGCTCCAAACAGCTACCGACGGGCCACGTGACCCTTTCGAGCGCAATTTTAAAGGGCTTTTTGCAATCTAGTTAACGTAAAGGTTAAACAAGCTTGGTTAAGTTTTAGCTCGACAGGAGGGAGTTATAGAGGCCCAAAATTTGTCTTGACAGCATTTTCTGACACAGCCATTTTAGGGTAAGTCGGGGCTAGGTCACGCTATCGGAACCTGCGGCGGCGGAGCGCGTTCTAGGCAGACGAACTCCTCCGTTCAAGAGAGATTGATCGTCGGCAGCATCGAGATTGGAGTTGCGCGAAAACGCGCGCTCCACCATCCCTTCAAACATCGGAATGAGCGAATCCGAAGCGGCGGGGTGCTGCAGATCGGCCAGGCTTTGTTCCCAGCGCTGGGTTTGCAGACGGTTCACACTGGCTGGACGCACGGCGGCCGGCGATAACGAATAAACGGTCCAAACCAGAGTGGCCACCAGGTAAGTCACCAGGTTGATTTGGTTGAATAATCCTTGCTTCACGAACCCGCCCGAATTCAAGGCCATCAACATTAGCTCGGTACCGGCAAACAGTCCGAAGCCGAGCGAGATGCCAAAGCTGATCTGCTTTCGCGAAACCCCCAAAAATCGGGAAAAGAGGAGCAGGAAGAGAATGAGCCCGAACTGGACAATGCGAACCGAGCGTTGCAGAGTCGTAATCGCGTGAACCAACGGGCTGCTATCGGATGAGTTCGAAAAGGCCACAACCACGGAAATGAGCAGCATCACCACACCGGCCCATTTAAACAGCAAAGTGCCAAGATCTTTCAACGTGTGGTACGGGCGGAACACATCGATGAACACCTCGTGAATGACCTTGAAGCCGAGAACGGCGTTCACCGCCTCTCCCAACCAGAACAGCCAAAAATAAAGCGGAAAGGGTCCGGCGAGCCAAAGCGGAAGGAGGATGGCAAAATTCACTTCCTGCACCACAAGGAACAGAAAAAAAGCAGGAAACTGCTTGTGCAATTTGCGGCGCCACATGATCACCGCAACGACCGATTGCACGGCCGGCTGCACGCACCATAAACAAAGCGCGACGATATGGCTTTGCAATGTCATATTTTCTTGCAAGGCGGTACGGCCCAAAAAGCGCCTTATGCCTTCATCACATCCTCAGGCCGGTTGCCCCTCCAGGTCAACCTACTTAGGTAACCTTAGTAACTATTACCGTAGGCCGTCGACCGGTTCACGGCCTGACCGAGAAGCCATGCCCCCGCCGGCCGCTTGGGAGCGTCGAAGTCTTCGGTTAACCTATTTCGGCAAACTTAGCTGAGGTCCACGCGCGCTTAGGAAGCTTCCGGCGTGGAATGCAGGTAGGCGCGCATCATCCGCACCTCATCAACTTTCTCGTCCAGGTCGTGGAGAAGAATGTCGCGCAACGACACCACTCCCTTCAGTTCGCGTCCTGCGCAGACGGGGAGGTGTCGAAAGCCATGCCGTTTCATCAAGGTCATGCACATGTCAATGGCGTCGTTCGGAGCGACCGTTAGAGGATCTTCGGTCATAACTTCGCTCACGGCAGTTTGAGCCGGATCCTTGCCGCGAACGACCACGCGGCTCATCAAGTCTCTCTCCGAGAAAATGCCGAGAAGGTGTCCGTCCTTTAAAACCGGGACGGCGCCAATGTTGTGCTCTACCATTAAGCTGGCAACCTCCAGCACCGTTTGGTGCGCCTGGGCGGAGATTGGGACTTGATTCTCGAGCAGATGGCTGATGAACACTTGTACCTCCCGTGAACATGTGCCGGAAAGCGAAGTGCCCGGCGGAGATCGGCAAAGCTACCCCTCGACGAAGGACACAAAACGGTCAAACCCGGGGCGGAGTATATGTCGAAAATGGGTCAGGTGGGAAGATAAAAGTGAAAACGCGGACAAGAAATTCGTGCCCATCTTCACACCAAAGCTGAAGTTAGGCTCCACGCCTCGCGTCCAGTGAAATCACATAGGACCGCTGGGCCAGCCCGACCGGCATTTCGTCTACAGTGCGGCCTGTAATGATCAGGTTGTAGTCTTCGCTGGCGCGGAGCCGGTTGAACACCGGCGTCGCGTCCTGGGGTTCGATGAGCGCGAGGTAGCGCAGGAAAGCGAAAACATCTTCGGTCGGCTCCAAGCCGGGCGCCACAAATGAAACCTCGACATCTTCGTGGTGAAAATGCCACCCGAGAGATGCAGCCAGGCGTACGGCTCGTTCGTAAACCGCTGGCGCGAGAACTCCTGGCGCGGGATTGTCGAAAACGATGCGAAGCTTGCGTTCGTCTTCCCGGCTGAACTCGCGCACTTTCAGCGCGCCCGTGCGAGCAGTCGCTTTCCAGTCCACGTGGCGGGCAGAATCGTCGGGCATGTACTCGCGTATCAGGTAAAGATCGTTGCCGCGTCCTCGGACAAACGATTCGAACTCCCCCGTGACCATGGGAAGAACTTCGAGGAACTGATCGGCAGTCTCGACCACTGGATAGACGATGATTTCGCGCGCCAGATTGATGCGCCGCGTTTTCATCAAAAAAGAAAAAGGAAAGCGCGTGGCCAGACCGAAATTCTTTTCGCAGTAACGGCCCCGCGCAGGAAAACTCAATTCGAGATCGGCGCGAAGCTCCTGCTCCGGCGCGAGAAACGGAAAGTAGACGGATTCCTGCAAGATGGGTTTATCCGCTTCCTCCCGCACGCGGCGCAACTGGCGGTCGGGCAGGCGAAACCATTGCTTCTGGGGGTCGCGATTGCGGGGCCAGCCGAAGGTTTGCGCCTCCCAGCGCCAGCGTTCTTTCTTCTTGCGCTTGGCGGGAACCACCCTCACTGAAAAAGACGGCAGCCACGAACTCGTGTTACGCAGAACCAGCCGCGCCAGCATTGGCCGTCCGGCAAATACATGTTCGGGAAGACGGACATCCAAAGTGAGTCCGCGCAAAACCAGCGCCGAGGCGACTCCAGAAACAATAATGGCCGAAAGTAGCGTTGCCACGATGACATACAGAAGGTTGTTGCCCGTGTTGATGGCGGCGATTCCGATAACGACGCTGATCAGAATGTAAATCAGACCGGCGCGCGTGACGTCGTAATCCATCGCCTCGCGGACCCGGCTCGCAACCACGCGCCTTGCCAGATACGGCACTGTGGTGAGGCCGACGAAGACCGCTAGCAGCAGCGCCAGTGACGCGAGAGCAACAGTGCCCCAGACGCTCCCTGCTTCACGCGAGACGGTGGAAAAAAGCGCGGCACCGAAGGCCAGCGCTAATCCGACAAGAGCCAGCAGGAACCGCACCCAAACCTGGGAGAGACCGATCCGCAAATACGGAAAGCGGGATGCGGGCAGCAACGGGTTGGTTTGCGTGCGTTCCGAGATCAAGAAGGCTCTCCGGTAGTGGGACGACACTCTATACCAGCATATGACGGTTCAGTGAGGAGTGGATAGTGACGGAAGATACGGCAGCGGCTAACGCCCAAGTCGCCTGGTAGTCTAGCCGAACCGTTGCGACAGAAGCGTTTTCACTCCTCTTGTCTGTCACCGCTTGCTAGTATTCCCACCAGAGACCGCCGACGGAACGGCGGCGCTTCTAGCCCCAGTGGTCAACCAAGTCAGGAATCTGCCATGAAGAAGAGTGTTTGGAGAGCAGTGATCGAAGTTGGCTTCATCATCTTTCTCTTTTATTCCAATCTCCTTATGGGAGAATTTGAGCGTTCGGGAATGGGCCAAAAGCGGGGGATTGCCTGGGCGCTCAGGGACGTTCTGACCGTTGCCAATTTCGAGATCGCCGCCACGGCCGCTCTTCTCGGTTATGGCTTTTTCGAATTTCTACGCAGGAAATTTTGAAACCAGAATAGCACCGGATTCCTCCGCCGGGACTCTCACTCATTTCCCGACTCCGATCGCCGTCGGTATCTCCACCACAAAAACAAGATCACGGCAACGGCCCCAATCACAGCCGCGATGTTAAAGCGCTCCAGAACGCTTAGCAGCGTGCGCCAGTGTTGGCCGAAAAGATATCCGGCGCTCGCGATGGTCGTGACCCAGAGCGCCGCTCCAAGAAAATTGAACAGAATGAACGCTCGCCTCGGCATACGCAGCACGCCAGCGAGCGGTCCGGCAAAAACGCGCAGTCCGAAAATAAAGCGGGCAAAGAAAACGGCGGCGGCTCCATACCGGGCGAAAATCTCCTCCCCCCGTTCTAGCGCCGCTGGAGAAATCCTGAAGAAGCTTCGGTAGCGATCCAGGAGGGGGCGTCCGCCATAGTGGCCCAGCGCGTATCCAAAATTGTCGCCGAGCGTCGCTGCACATGTGCCAACGAAAATGATCCATCCCAGATTAAGCTGGTGTTGCGAATAGGCCAGAAAGCTCGCCAGCAGTAACGTAGTCTCGCCGGGGACAGGGATGCCCGCGTTTTCGCAGAGCAGCGTCAAAGCCACCGCCCAGTATCCGTAATCAGCCACGAATGTGCGGAGTGATTGAAAGATGGTCAGGGGCATCGAGCCAATCAGTTCTCTGGCGACCCAAGAACTGGGAAATGAAAACCGGAACCTTTGGTGAGAAAGTCTATCAGCGCGCGATTGAATTCCGCGGAAGCCTCTTCATACGGAAGGTGTCCCACACCTTCAAAGGCAATGAGCTGCGCGTTTCGAAAATTCGTACGCAACGGTTTGGCGGACTGAAAATACACGGCTCCGTCCTTCGTCCCCCACATCAGCAGCGTTGGATAGTCGCGAATCTTCGGCAGTGTTTCCTTCAGTGCGGCCAGATCGGCCGTCCAATTTCTTACAATGTGCATGCCGTGACGGAAAGCATCATTCTTGATCACCGGGATGCGGTACCCATCGAGCGAATCGTGAGGAATCTTCTTCTCGTCTCCGAACATTCGCCGCAGCCACTGGTAATCGAGCGATCGCCAGCGCGCGATCGTGTGCCGGAACAGCAAAGATCCAAAAGGACTGCCAACAAATGGAGCAAGACTCTGGCCGTGCCGCGACCAGGGGTTGATGGGAGCCACCAGCACCAGTCGTCGCAGCCGAGGATCCTTTCTTTCAACACAAAGAGCGGCGACCATGATCGCGACACCTCCGCCATGAGAGGTGCCGAGCAAATCGAAATCTGTCATGCCCATGGCGTCCACAAATTGCAGCACACGCTCGGCGGTTCCGCGAAGAGTGCAGTCCATCCCATCGTTTGCCGTAGACAGTCCGGCGCCTAGATTGTCGATGGCATATACGGTTGCGGAGGGAGCAAGCGCAGGGATAGTGAATCTCCACGAGAACGCGTAGCCGAGCAGTCCATGCACCAGAATCAGCGGTCGCCCGGACCCGGCCTTGAGGTAACGCATTCTTCCATCAGGAAGATCAAGCCAGTGCTCTTCGACCATGACTTCCGTCTGCGGGCTAACGGAGGCAAATTTTTCTTCGGGATTTTGTGTTTCGATGGGCAACGAAATCCTCGCTCACTGGTTCTTATCTAGTGATATCGCCTCTAACGCTTTGGGGAGCTGCAACTGGCTCCCCGTCTTTTTGCCGCGATTCGGTTCCCCTTGAAACTCGTTTAATCCGACTGCTCTATTCAGCAACCGCGGTTTCGAGAGCCTTCACTTTCTTCCGCTTCTTGCCCAGCAGCTTCTTCAAGACTTTAATGCCCTTATCCACATGTTTCTCTTCCAACAAAAACGGCGGGAGGAAGCGTAGCACCGTGTCTTGAGTCACATTGAACAGCACGCCTTCCGCCAGACCCTGCTCGACGAGCGGACGCGCCGGGATCTCCAGAACCAGCCCCTGGATAAACCCACGCCCGCGTGCCTCGCGGGTTGCGGCGTATCTGTCGACTAACTCCTGAAGCTGCTGGTGCAGATAGCCGCCAACTTTTTCGACATTTTCCAAGAGATGTTCCTCTTCCAAGATCGCCAGATATTCGAGCCCCACGCGGCAGGCGAGAGGTCCGCCCCCGAAGGTCGTGCCGTGCTGACCAGGAGAAATCGCGTCCGCGAAATGTTGTTTCGACAAAAAGGCCCCCAGCGGAAGTCCCGCAGCAATGGGCTTGGCGATGGTCACGATATCGGGAACCACTCCGAAACTTTGGAAGGCGAAGATCTTGCCAGTGCGCCCAAGACCACACTGGATTTCGTCGAAGATCAGGGCCGCGTGATGCTCGTCGGCCAACGTGCGGCACGCGCGCAGGAATTCTTCAGAGCATTCGAGGATGCCGCCCTCCCCAAAGATGGGCTCGAGCACGATGGCGCAGGTGCGGCCGTTGACGGCGGCCTGTAGTCCTTGCACGTCGTTCTGCGTCACAAAGGTTACGTCTTCGAGCATGGGCTCAAAGCCTTTGCGATATTTTTCCTGCCCGGTCAGCGACATCGCGCCGAACGTGCGTCCGTGGTACGAACCTTGCAGCGCGACAAGGCGGGATTTGGCGTCGCCGCCGCTCTTGTGTCCAGCGAGGCGGGCGAGTTTGATGGCGCCCTCCATCGCCTCGGTGCCGCTATTGGAGAAAAAAATGCGATCCAGACCTGCAAGTTGGCAAAGACGCTCCGCCAGTCGCCCCTGATATTCGTTGTAATAAAGATTCGACAGGTGAATGGCACGGGCCGCCTGCTCGCGGATCGCCTTTACGATCCGAGGATGAGCGTGGCCAAGAGCGTTTACGCCCAGTCCTGCCACGAAGTCGAGATACTTCTTACCTTCGAAGTCAAAGAGGAACACGCCCTTGCCGCGCTCAAAGCCGACGGGGTAACGGTTGTAGGTAGGAAGAAGAAAGCGCTTTTCCAGATCGACGATTTGTTCGAGGCGAGACATAAGTTCATTCTAGAACGCGCGAACAACATCCACCACGGAGGCCCGGAGTCACGGAGAAATTCAAAAAAATGAAAGAACTCTTAAGGTCTTAGCTGCTTGAAGGTTTTCTCCGTGACTCCGTGTCTCCGTGGTGAACACGATTGACCCCGCATCGCTCTGCTACAATCCTTGCCATTCGTGGGGGGTTTCACATGTTTCGAAATGCTGTTGGAGTCGGCTTACTGACGATCGCCTTCGCTTTGCCCGCGTTGACGCAGGATTCCGCGAATCCTCGCCTGCAACACTCCTTCCGTCAGCCGGCGAGAAACGGCTGGACTTTCGTCCATCTGGAAGGCCGACCGTCCGACATCGGCTTTCAGCACGGCTACCTCCTCGCCCCAGAGATTCAGGACATGCTCAAAGTCACCGAACTTGAAGCGACGCACGACAACGCCAAAGACTGGGCATTTTTTCGCGACGCGGCCCGCACCATGATGTGGCCTCGTATCGATACCGAATACCGCGAAGAATTGCAAGGTATCGTTGACGGCGCCAACGCGAAGGGCGTGAAGTTGGACCTCTGGGATGTGGTTGCCATGAACGGCGCGGAGGAGTGGGAATACTACGTCAAGGTCTATGACAAAGAGCACGGGATTCAATCCGCCGCGTCACTCGTAGCGCCCGAGCATTGCAGCGCTTTTGTCGCCACCGGCAGCTACACCTCCGACGGCAAGATCGTGATCGCGCATAACAATTGGACGGGCTATCTCGACGGCCAGCGCTGGACGATCATCTTCGACATCGTCCCCGCGCAAGGCAGCCGCATGTTGATGGATGGGTTGCCAGGGTTCATCCACAGCGCCGACGACTTCGTCGTGAATTCCTCAGGCATCGCGATTACCGAGACGACCATCGGCGGCTTCTCGGGCTATGACCCCGCGGGAATTCCAGAGTTTGTGCGCGCCCGCAAGGCAGCGCAGTATTCGTCATCGATCGACGACTTTGCCCGCATCATGAAAGAAGGCAACAACGGCGGCTACGCCAACAACTGGCTGCTCGCCGACGTCAAGACCAACGAAATCGCGAGTCTTGAACTCGGCTTGAAAAACGTCACCCTCGAGCGGAAAAAGGATGGCTACATCGTTGGCTCGAATTTTCCCGTCAACGAAAAACTCATCCGCGAAGAAACCGATTTTGACGTGAAAGACATGAGTGCGAGCGCCAACGCCCGCCACCTGCGCTGGGAGCAACTCATGGCCGAGAACAGGGGCAAGATCGACGTCGCTGCCGCTCAACGTTTTCTAGCCGATCACTACGATACGTATTCGAAAAAGGAAGACGCCGACGAGCGTACCCTTGACGGGCACATCGATCTTTCGGCGCGCGGCTCGCAGCCCTGGCAGCCGCCTTTCGGAACCGCCGGCGCCGTGCAGAACAAGGCGGCCGATGCCGCGATGGTCAAGCAGATCTCATTCACTGCCGCCGCCGGTCACGCTTGCGGTAAGAGCTTCAAAGCGCAAGAGCATCTGCGCGAGCATCCCGAACTGGGCTGGGAGCAAGGCTTGTTGCGCGATATGGATGCTTATCCCTGGACCACTTTTTCTATCACGCGATAGCTGCACATCCAGCCACCTCGCGAGAAATTTGCGACTGGAATCTCAGGTGGGCTCTGGAATCTTTGGAGTTCGCTTGGGATTTTCTGGGTCGAGTCCGGCGGCGGCCATGATGGCCCGGCCCAAATCTTCCGGCGAAACAGCAAACCCTTCAGACGGCGATGTCGGAACCTGTGTGTCTTCTTCCGCATTGGGAGCCACGAACCGATAACCTCTTCCGACCACGGTTTGCAGGTATTGCGGCTCCTCGGCATCGTCTGAGAGAGCACGGCGGATTTTCCGGATCGCGGTGTTAATGCCCTGCTCCACGTCGACGAACACGTCTTTGCCCCACAACTGGCTGGAAATCTGCTCGCGCGTAATCAGTTGACCGCGATTTTCCACCAGAAACATCAGCAGTTGCAGCGGCAACCCCTCCAACCGGACCGTCTTGCCACAGCGGGCGAGTTGAAACCGGCCATAATCAATTTCGAAATCGTCGAAGCGGACTTTCTTATCGGGCAATGCGCTACTCCTGCGGTCATTCGCGAAAGCGGCTTGTCTGCGGCGACGAGCGAATCCTCATCGCTCCACAAACTAGAAGTGAATCTGCCTCTCGTTGCGTATCAGAAATTCTGGTCCGCCCAGATGTCGGTGTCAAGGGCGGGCGCGTGAATTTCTTCAGATCGCTTCAGATGGCTTCAGACTGCCTCCATGGACCTTTCTCCCGACCAAGCGCAATATCACACTCACTTACGGGATTTGCTCACCTCTCCTAATCGAGTCTGGTGGGCCCAGTAAGTGGGGGGTTCGCGAGACGGGGAAGGCTCTCGAACCCCTCCAACACCAAAAAGGGTTTGGGCACGTCATCTCTCTTCAACGCAGAAACACACACGCCAAAAATTCCGCACACTCCTTCTAGCAAACCTCGCTCCCAGACCCGCTTCCCACCACTCTTTAGCCGGTTCTTGGCATACCAAAAAGAAGAAGTTACATTCCATAAACCATAGCTGAGATTCAAAATGCCCTCTATAATTGTGGAAGTTACTCTTTCAAAACAACTTAAGAGAACTCTCCAAACTTACAGGGTGGCAGTGAAGTTGCTTATATCAAGGCGGCGACGAGTGTCTGGACGCGCCGAATTGCAGGCGTTCTCTCCATGAACCGCGAATTTGAGGCTCGCTTTACCGCCATTCTGCTGACTCTTCTGACAGTGGCTGCGGTACTGTTCGCTGGTTTCAACTACAAAATCGAACATCAATCCGCGGTTCCCGATGACGGCGCCTGGTGGATGGAACGGGATGGGCATGTCTTCGCCGACCGCCTCGAACCAAGCGGCCCGGCCGAACGGGCTGGCATCCGTCGCGGCGACGAAGTCGTCAGCCTCAATGGGCGGGAAGTCAACAGCCTGGCTTCCGTTACGCACCGGCTCTATGACTCTGGCGTGTGGTCGAAGGCGACTTATTCGCTGATCCGCGGTTCGGTCCCGCTGGACGTAGAAGTGGTTCTCGTTCCGGCCGAGCGTTCGATGAACGATTGGCTGCGGTTGATCGCACTGATTTATCTCGGCATCGGCCTCTACGTCCTGATGCGCCGCTGGACGGCTGTCGGCTCCACGCACTTCTATATCTTCTGCCTGGTCTCGTTCGTTTTTTACTCTCTGCATTACGTTGGCAAGTTCAACAGTTTTGACTGGGCCGTTCTCTGGGCCAACGAACTTGCCTGGCTCCTCCAGCCCGCTCTGTTTCTGCACTTCGTCTTGACCTTCCCGGAACGCCGCACTTTCGTGAACCGGCACCGTTGGTCGATTCCGATGCTGTACGTTCCCGGCCTGTTCCTGCTTGGAATTCAGGCTCTCGCCTTCGAATACACCAAGGCCAGCGCCAGCCTGCTCTTCAATCTGAACCGCGTCAACTACGCCTATCTGACAGTTTTTTTCGTCTCGGCGGCCAGCGTGCTCTGGAACAACTACCAGCACGCCACCACGCCGATTCTGCGTCAGCAGCTCAAGTGGATTACCCGCGGCACCATCCTCGCCATCACTCCCTTCACGCTCTTTTACGTGCTTCCCTATCTCTTGGGCGTGATGCCTTCACTCACCATGAAGGTGTCGGTGTTGTCGCTCGGATTACTCCCGCTCACCTTCGGCTACGCCATCTTCCGCTACCGCCTGATGGACGTCGACCTGATCTTCAAGCGTGGCATGGCCTACACGCTGGCCGCCGCCGCCATCGTCGGCGTCTACTTCGCAGGCGTGGCCGCAGTTGCCGAATTGGTCCACACTCGCGTACCCAGTTCCGGTCCCTGGGGATTGATGGTCGCCGTCGTGGTCACCGCGCTGCTCTTCGATCCGGTACGCAAGTGGATTCAAGAGAGACTCGACAAATTCTTCTTCCGCACCGGCTATGACTACCGGCGCACCCTCATCGAGTTCGGGCGCGAACTCAGCTCCGAGACTGATCTCGACAAGATGCTTTCCGCTCTCGTCGACCGTCTCGCTCGCACCCTGCTGGTCGATCGCATCGCCGTTTTTCTGGGCAATTCCGACTCATCCCGCTTCGAGCTATCGAAGTCGTTTGGCATCGCGCACGTCTCGGGTATCGATTTATCGTTCTTGGCCAAGCCCCGCATCGAGGATGCCGCGGGACATATCTTCTTCGAAAACACGCATCAGTTGCCTCGCGAAAATACCGCTGCACAGGAGGCCATCGGACGCCTCGATCTGAACTATTACATCCCTTGCCACGCGCGGCAAAAGACCATCGCCTTCCTCGGACTCGGCAAAACCATCGACGGTGACTTCCTGTCGAGTGAAGACGTTGAACTGCTCGAAGCGCTCGCCGGCTACATCGGCATCGCAATTCAGAACGGCCGACTCTACGCCTCGCTCGAGCAAAAGGTCAGCGAGTACGAGCGCTTGAAAGATTTCAACGAAAACATCGTCGAATCGATCAACGTTGGTGTGATGGCCGTCGATCTCCAGGATCGCATCGAATCCTGGAACTCGCAGATGGAAGTCATGTACGCGCAACCCCGATGGCAAGTAGTCGGGCGTTCGTTAAGTGAAGTTTTCCCCGCTTCGTTCGTCGAAGAGTTCTACCGCGTTCGCCAGCATCCTGGAATTCAGAACCTTTATAAATTTCGCCTGGGAACTCCGACCGGCGAATCGCGCATTGTGAATGTGGCGATGACGCCGCTCGTGACGCGCAAGTTCAACGTGGTCGGCCGTCTCGTGATCATGGACGACATCACGGAAAGAATCGATCTTGAAGCGCAGCTCAGCCAGGCCGACAAGCTTTCCTCCATTGGATTGCTGGCAGCCGGCGTGGCGCACGAAGTCAATACTCCGCTCGCGGTGATCTCGTCCTACACGCAGATGCTGGCGAAACAACTGCAATCCGATCCGGCAAAAGCGGGACTGCTCGACAAGATCACCAAGCAGACCTTCCGCGCGTCAGAAATCGTCAACAATCTGCTTAATTTCTCGCGCACCACCGGAACCGAACTGACGGAAATCAGCCTGAACAAAGTAATCGCCGATACCCTGGCGCTGCTCGAACATCAATTCAAGGTAGCTCATGTCCAAGTGCAGTCCGAACTCTACGACAAGCTTCCCCTGATTCAGGGGAATGCGGGACGCCTGCAGCAGGTATTTCTCAATCTATTTCTGAACGCGAAAGATGCTATGACCGGCGGCGGCGTGCTGAACATCGCCACGCTCAACGGCGATTTCGTCAGCGTGCGCGTTTCGGATACCGGTTCGGGCATCGCTCAGGAACATATTCAACGCATCTACGATCCATTCTTCACAACCAAGACGGCGCCTGCTGAGGGCCAAAGTCGCGGCACCGGTCTTGGCTTATCGGTAACCTACGGCATCATCCAGGAACACGCGGGCAACATTCGCGTGGAGAGCCGCCCGGGCGAAGGAACGACCTTCACTCTGGATTTTCCGTTGATCAGGAAGGCAGTCCATGTCCCAGTTAGCAGTGTCTGAAATTACGCCGATCGCACGCCGCACCACGATGGAAAGCACGCCACAAAACGCGGGCAGAATTCTCATCATTGACGACGAGGCGGAAATCCGCGAATCGCTGGAGACTCTGCTTCAACTCGAGGGCTATACCGTCGTGGTCGCCGCCAGCGGCCGCGAAGGCCTGGCGCAGATTGGTGTGCGTAATTTCGATGTGGTGTTGCTCGACCTCGCGCTCCCCGACAAGAACGGGATGGAAGTGCTCTCCGAGATTCGTCTCCTGCACCCGCAACAGCCCATCATCATGATCACGGCCTATGGCACGGTCGAAAACGCGGTTCGCGCCATGCAGTCGGGCGCCACCAACTTCATCCAGAAGCCCTGGGACAACGAGAAACTGCTGGCCGACGTGCGTGCCGCTGTCGCCCGCCAGAAGGCGGAAGAAGAGAACATCCAGCTGAAGCGCGCCCTGAAGCAGCGCTACAATTTCGAGCACATCGTGGGCAAGAGCGAGCCCATGCTCAAGATTTTCGACCTGGTTGCGCAAGTCGCGCCCAGCCGCTCGACCGTATTGCTGCAAGGCGAGAGCGGCACAGGCAAGGAACTGATCGCCAAAGCCATCCACCTAAATTCCACCCGCCGCGATCGCCCCTTTGTACCCGTCAATTCAGGATCGACGCCACCCGATCTACTCGAGTCGACTTTGTTCGGCCACGTCAAAGGCGCCTTCACTAGCGCGGTCACTTCAAAGAAGGGACTCTTCGAAGTCGCTGACCGCGGCACGCTTTTCCTTGATGAAATCGGCACCATGAGCATGGACACCCAAAGCAAGATTCTTCGCGTCTTGCAGGATCGCAAGTTCATGCACCTCGGCGGCATACAAGAAATCCAAGTGGATGTCCGCATCATCGCCGCGACCAACGTCGATCTTCGTCAGATGGTGAAGGAAGGCAAGTTCCGCGAAGATCTCTTCTACCGCCTGAACGTAATCAGCCTTGATCTGCCCCCGCTGCGGCAACGGCGCGAAGATATTCCTCTGCTCGTCCAGCATTTCCTGCAGAAATATTCCGAGGAGAACGAACGGCCGCGCCGCCACATCACCACCGAGGCTTTGCGTCCTCTCGTCAGCTACTCATGGCCGGGCAACGTTCGCGAACTCGAAAACACAATCGAACGCGCCGTCGTGCTCTCATCCGACAGCAATATCGGCGTCGATCTGGTCCCCGACCACATCGTGGGACGGGGCAGTTCGGTTCCCCCACTCGACGCGAATTCCGGGGCAACGCTGTTCACCATCATGGAAGACTGCGAACGCCGGATCATCATCGATATGCTCGAGAAGTGCAGTTGGAACCAGACTGAAGCCGCGGAACGCTTCCATGTCCCACTCTCGACCCTGAATCAGAAGATCAAACGCCTATCGATCGAGATCAAGAAAAAGAGCCGGGAGTAGATTCTGCATCGAGTGCTCGAAGGATTGCCCCAGAAACTTAGCTTCTCGCCACTGGATGGCCCGATCGCCCTATGATTTCTGTCTCTGCTATAGTTTCTGAGCGGAAGTTCCCGACCAGACATGGCGCTTGAGCTCGAACTGATTTCGCCCTTTGAACTCGCCAAGGATTTTGTCGTGGCGGTTCAGGAATACACCCTGCTGTCTGCGCAGTCCCTTGCAAACTTATTCCGCCCTCCCGTCTACATGGGCGACATGCTCCAGCAGGCGGATCTCATCGGCGTCGGCTCCCTTCCCATCGTCATCCTCACCGGACTCTCCGTCGGCGCGCTCTTGGCCCTGAACGCGGCCAGCACCTTGCAGCGCTTCGGTGGGATCGCTCTGATCGGCCGCCTCGTCTCGCAAGGCATGGTGACGGAACTGGGGCCGCTCATCACCGGTTTGATGGTAGCCGGACGCAACTCCTCTGGCATGGCCAGCGAACTCGGCTCGATGATCGTGACCGAACAGATCGACGCCATGCGCGCGCTCGGGACCGACCCCACGAAGAAGCTGATTACGCCCCGTGTTGGCGCCGCCACCTTCATGCTTTTTTTCCTCACCATCATTGCCGACCTGCTCGGGCTGATTGGAGGCTACGCCGTCGCTCATCCCTTGTTCGGCGTCGACACGCAGCAATATTGGACCTCGGTCTGGCAGTTCCTCGTCTTCCGCGACGTTTTCACGGGTCTCATCAAGCCGGTTTTGTTCGGCTTCATCATCGCCACGGTGGGATGCTACTACGGCATGTCTACCCAGGGCGGAACGCAGGGTGTCGGCCGTTCCACGACGCAGGCCGTAGTCGCCGCTTCCGTGATGATTCTGATTGTAGATTTCTTCGTTACCAAGTTGATCTTTGCGATCTTTGGTTACAGTTAAGCTCGGTTATGTCCGCGCCCACTTTGCCCGTCGAAACTCCGATAGCTTCGGTAGCGCCTCCCTCCGGCTACGCCATCGAGTTCGAGAACGTTTCCATCGCGTTCGACGAAAAAGTTGTGCTCCAGGACATTTCCTTCCGGCTGTCCCATGGCGAAACCAAGGCTGTCTTTGGCGTTGCCGGATCCGGTAAGAGCACCCTGCTCAAGATGGCGATTGGGCTTCTCCGGCCCGATAGCGGACGCATCTTCGTTCTGGGCGAAGAAATCACGCACATGTCCGAGCAGGAACTCTTTGAACTCCGTCGGCGTGTGGGCATCGTCTTCCAAGAGAGCGCCCTCTTCGACTCCCTCAAAGTGTACGAGAATGTCGCCTTCCGCCTGATGGAAGAGGGCATCTCGGCCACCGAAATCGAGGAGCGTGTGCGTGAGGTCTTGCGCTTCGTTGAACTCGAGCGCACCTACGATATGCGCCCTGCCGAACTCTCCGGCGGCATGCGGCGCCGCGTCGCCATTGCCCGCGCCATCATCACCAAGCCCGAAGTCCTTCTCTACGACTCGCCCACCGGCGGACTCGACCCCGTCACCTCAAACACCATCGTCGAATTGATTGTGAAGCAGCGTGATGTCTACAAGACCAGCGCCCTGATGGTGACCCATCGCCTGCAGGATGCCTTCACCATGGCAACTCATCAGTTCGACCAGGCCACCAACAAAATGGTGGCTCTGCCAAAAGGACAGCACTGCGATGTACCGATGAGCTTCCTGATCTTGCGTGACGGAAAAGTCATGTTCGATGGCGACGCCCACCAACTCGCCACCTCGCGCGACGACTATATTCGCGAATATATTTCGTAGAGGGACTGCCGTCAGTCGTTACCCCTGGTTCGCCAGTTTTCATTAAAAATTACTCTCGGCCCTTGTTCTTCTTACCAGGCAGCGCCGCAGGATTTTCATGGACGCGCTCCCGGAAGCCACCTTTCATTCCACGCGCCAAGCCGATGGCCGATTCCCCAAACTTGTCGCGCAGATGATCGGCGGCCGCCAATGCGTTCTGCCATCGTTGTTGCTGCGCCGGTTCGAGCAGATCGAGTTGGGCTGACCCGGATTCGAAGTTCGACGCCTGCACGCCCAGCAGTCTCACTGCTGCGCCCGCCTTCCAGTTGGCAAAAAATAGGCGACGCGCATTTTCGAAAATCTGATTGTCCATCTGGGTCGGTTGCTCGAGCGAGTGAGCTCGCGTAATGGTGGTGAAATCTTTGTAGCGGAGCTTCAGTTGCAAGGTGCGGGCAAAGTATCCGCCCTCGCGCAGACGGCGTCCCACCATTTCACTGAGTCGCATCAGTGTCGACTGCAAGCGCTCCGCGTCGCTCGTATCTTCATCGAAGGTATGTTCGTGGCTAATCGATTTCGGATCAACATCCGCTCCCACTTCGTTATCAAACCATCCGCCAGCATCTTCGCCGCGTGACTTCCCGGCCAGTGCCAATCCCCATTTTCCGAAGCGGTGCTCAAGATCTCGATCTTCTAGCTGCGCCAGGTCGCCCACTTTTTGGATGCCCATCCCATGCAGTTTCTCCTCCATCACCTTGCCCACCCCCGGAATGTCGCCGACGGCGAGCGGCGCGAGGAATTTCGCCTCTTGTCCGGGAATCACCCACAACACTCCGTTGGGTTTGGCCTTGGCGGATGACACTTTTGCGATGAGGCGCGATGTCCCGATCCCGATCGAGCAGTTGAGTTGCGTCGCCGACTTCATCGCCGCATGCAGGCGGTGCGCCGAATTAAGCGGACGGCCGTGCAGCCGCTCGGTCCCCGTCATATCGAGATACGCCTCATCCACCGACGCCATCTCGACCAGCGGAGAAAAGTGGCCGAGAACTTCGTGTACCTTACCCGAATATTCGCGGTAACGTTCCGGATGTCCGTTCACAAAAATCGCCTGCGGACAGAGCTTGGCCGCCGTCCGCAACGGCATGGCCGAGTGCACGCCAAACTTGCGCGCCGCGTACGAAGCCGCCGAAACCACTCCCCGCTCGTCCCGCTGCCCGCCCACCACCACTGGCTTCCCTTTCAAGGATGGGTCAAACAGCTCTTCCACCGAGACGAAGAACGCGTCCATATCGACATGAAAGATAATATGTGGGAAGGTCGTGCTCATGGGAGTGGAAGTGTCTTGCAGCAGTGTATCGCGAGGCGGGATAATTCTAATTCCGGCCCCCCGATCCAGGAACTAAAGGGCTCTCGGCTTACAAAAACTGCCGGGTGCTGGAGATCCGAACCCGAGCTTGACACGGGCACTTCCGCCTCCTAGGCTATCGGATATGGAAGTCCTACTTACCCCCGACCAGGGAGCATTCGTTCGGCAAGCAATCGACAGTGGGCGGCTTGCCCGCGAGGAAGACGCGGTAAAGGAAGCTCTAACTTTATGGGAGGAGCGGGAACGGAACCGTGCGGAGATCCTTGCCGCCGTCGATGAGGCAGAAGCGTATCTTGCTCGTGGCGAGGCTCGCGCAATCACGCAAGAGTTCGTGCGCGAACTTGCCGACCAAGTGATACACCGTGGACGCGCCCGTCTTTCCGCTGAAGGACGTTCCTAAGAGGCTATGGCTTAGACCGTCGACGGTACTCCATCGTCCTTCATGATCCGTTCCATGAGCTTGGTCCGGTCGGACGATAGTAAAGGGTAGGTTGCTTCGCGACCTTCCGCCGAAGGCACCGTATCGACAATCGTGTCCAAAGCCGACATCGATCGTCCCAGAATCGCCATGAGGTATTTCTTCGCGATCGGACGATCGGCGGGGTGAATCAGACTCCACCAGCGGCGCACCGACTCTTGAATCTCGGCTTCGGACTTCTCGCCAACCACCATGGCGTCAATCAGTCGGTAAACCTTATTCTTGACGGCGAGATAAGAAACAGAGATTTCTTGCGGCATGGGCGGACCTAACCTGACACTAAAGCAATCCGCGAACCAAACTCTAAGCTGAAAATACTAGGACTTAGCCCCAAGAACTCCTAGGAATGGAAGAAACCGCCATTTCGGATATGGAAACTGGAAGTTCGCTACGTCCCTCTGTGAGTTGCGGTCATGCCATAACTCGCCTCAACTCCCGCTCCCGTTCCTCCGTCAGGTTGATCACCCGACGACTACGCTCTCCGCGTTTGCTCGTACCTGCCGCGCCCGTTCGTAGACCTTGCCATATTCGCGCGCCGACGCGCCCCACGAGAAGTCGCGAACCATCCCGTTTCGCATCAGGATCCGCCACGACGAAGGATCCTGGTAGTCCAGCAACGCCTGTTTAATGGTCATCAGAAGTGCTTCACCGGTATAGTCCGTGAACTTGAAACCCGTTCCCTTGCCCGTCCGCGCATCCCAGGGCTCGATCGTATCGTCGAGTCCCCCCGTCGCCCTCACGATCGGCACGGTCCCATACTTCAGGCTGTAAATCTGGTTCAGACCACAGGGCTCGTACCGCGACGGCATCAGGAACATATCCGCGCCCGCTTCAATTTTGTGCGCGATAGCATTGTCGAAGGCGACCTTGGCGGCAATTTTGTTCGGGAACTGCCGGTTGAGCCGCTGGAACATCTCTTCGTAGGGCTTATCTCCCGATCCCAGCACAACCATGATCATCTCTTCACGCGCCAGGCGATCCATGATCTGCGAGATCAAGTCGAATCCCTTTTGCGCGGCGAAGCGCGACACAATTCCGATGACCGGCACTTTGGCGTCAACATTGGCGATTCCAAAGGCATGCAGCAGATCCTGCTTGCACTTCAGCTTGCCGCTCAGATCTTGCGCCGAATACTTCGCCACCGTGAACTTGTCGGTCTGGGGACTCCATTCCTCGTAGTCGACCCCGTTCAGAATGCCGGTGACCGTCGCCGCGCGGTTGCGGAGCACACCTTCCAACCCGAATCCATATTCGGTTGTCTGAATCTCTTGACTGTATTTCTTGCTAACCGTGGTCACATAATCCGAGTGAACCAACGCGCCCTTTAGAAAATTAACCTGACCGAAAAATTCCATTTTCGACATGGTCAGCAGATCCCAAGGCAGCATCAGAAGCGGCAAAGTGTCCGGCGGGAACAACCCCTGGTATCCCATGTTGTGGATCGTAAAAACGGTCGCCACTTCGCGGAAAGCTGGGTCGGCCGAGTACAGCGTCCGCAACATCACCGGAACCAGCGCCGCCTGCCAGTCATGACAATGGAACACATGAGGCACGCCGAGAATTTTCGAAGCCTCAAGTACCGCCCGCGAAAACAAGGCAAAACGCTCCGCATTGTCCGGATAATCCCCAGCCGCAGTCCCGTAGATCGCGTCCCGGTCGAAGTACGGCGGATAATCCACAAAATAGTGCCGGACCCCGGCGCTCGTCCCCGCCGTCGTGACCGAACAAAAGCGATATTTGTCGTCGAAAGGAATGGTGATACTCCGCACAACCGTTTGTGGATCGGCAAGCTTCGTCTGGCGATAACGGGGAACATAGACACTCACCTGATGTCCAAGCGCGGCCAGAGCGCGCGGCAGAGCGCCCACTACGTCGGCCAATCCGCCAGTTTTCGAAAAAGGAACGCACTCCGATGCTGCGAAAGCGATATGCATTGCGAAACAGCCCTCCTGAGCGAAACCCGAACGGCCCCACTCACGTTATGATTACTCACAGCAGAGACGCTGCTTGCCGCATCTCTTGTGCGCGACACGCAACACACGCACAACGCAACGGACGCAAAATCAACCCGCGGACAAAGAGACGCGGCGAACCGCGTCTCCCCGTAAGACAACTAGCCAGTCTAACCGTCGTGAAGAAAGAGGGTCAACGTGGCAAAGGGCGCGACCGCACAAATGACTCCACGCAAGCCTAAATTGGGGCAACATTTCTTGGCCAGCGATTCGGCCGCCTTGCGGATTGTCGAGGCCCTGGGCGATGTTTCGCAATCCACTGTGCTCGAGATCGGTCCCGGCCGCGGCGCCATCACCGACCTGCTCGCTCGGCGCGCCCGGCGTCTGATTGCCGTGGAACTCGACCGCGTTCTTTCCGCCCAGCTGCGCATGAAATTCAACATGCACCCGAACGTTGAAATCATCGAAGGCGACATTCTCAAAATCGAACTCGACACCGTCTTTGGCCTGAAGCCAGGAATGCTCCACACCGGGCTGAACTTCACTCCCGAGCCCGCGCGCGTGATCGGGAACCTGCCCTACTACATCACCTCCGACATTCTTCTGCGCCTGCTGGAATATCATCGCTATTTCTCGACCATCGTCATCATGGTCCAGAAGGAAGTGGCCGATCGTCTGGCCGCTGCCGCCGGAAGCCGCGACTATGGCCTGCTTTCGGCTACGGCTCAACTGTATGGACGGGTTGAACAACTCTTTACCCTCCCGCCAACTGCCTTCGCGCCTGCTCCCAAAGTTCATTCCAGTGTGATTCGCATCACCATCAAGCCTCGCCTGGAATCACTGCGCGTTCCCGAAGCGGAGTTTATTGCTTTCCTCAAGCTTTGCTTTGGTCAAAAACGCAAGACGCTCTGGAATAATCTGAAGACGCAATATCCCGAAGACGTCTTACGCGCAGCTTTGGAAAAGAGCGGAGTGAAGCCTGCGATTCGAGCGGAGGCCTTGCCCATCGAGCGGACTGCGGCTCTGTTTCGCGCCTTGCACGACAGCCCTGCCTGAAGGAAAGGGCTTTGGGAAGGGCACGGCTTCAGCCGTGCCGAAAGCTGCTCTTCAATCCCGGGGCTTTAGCCCCTGAGGGAAAACGTGTTTCGGCGCGAACTGTTTAACAAGAACCGCTCATGACTTCCGATCTACGATCACCGGCGGTGGCTGGCAGATTTTATCCGGGCCGGGCTGATGAATTGCTGCGCGACATTCGGCACTACACTGCTTCGCCTGCCGAAATCGTCGCCCCTCCCCGCATTCCCGCCATCGGCTGCGTGGCTCCCCACGCCGGATACATCTATTCCGGCGGAGTCGCCGGCGCGGTCTATGCCCGCATCGAAATCCCAGAGCATTGCGTGGTTCTGTGTCCCAACCATACCGGCAAAGGAGTCCCGCTGGCGGTCATGGCCCATGCGGCTTGGCAAACCCCGCTCGGCGAGGTGGCCGCAGATGCAGACCTGGGCGCCGATCTGCTGCGCCGCTTCCCTGCCCTGCAAGAGGATAGCGCCGCACACCGTGCGGAACATGCCATCGAGGTACAACTTCCCTTCCTCCAGGCGCGACAGCCGAAATTGAAGATCTTGCCGGTTGCGCTTGGGACCCGGGACTTCGACCTCCTCCGCGAATTGGGTGAAGCTCTGGCCGAGGTCATCGGCGAGCACGAAGAGCGTCTCGGCACAAAGATTCTGATCGTTGCCTCTAGCGATATGAACCACTATGAGCCTCACGCCATCACCCGAGTAAAAGATCACAAGGCCATCGACCGCGTGCTGGCGATGGACGCGCGCGGACTGTGGGAAGTCGTGATCAACGAAAACATCTCGATGTGCGGATTGGGCCCAACCGTCGTCATGCTGACAGCGGCCAAGCTCCTCGGAGCCACTTCGGCGACCCTGGTGAAATACGCCACTTCCGGCGACGTCTCCGGCGATTACGAGGCCGTCGTGGGCTACGCCGGCATGATCGTAGCGTAGAAGACGAACCATCTGTCATTTGCGGAAAAAGCTCCCCGCGATTATGGGTTAGTTAATTAGCGATAGCGGCAAGAAACAAACAGGCGGCCATCTTCCAGCCACCTGTTCTTTTTAAGAACCCTCGTCTTAATGCGCTCGCGGCGCGGGTGCAGGCGCAGCCGATCGCGTTGGCGCGGCCATCATTCCTGTCGATCGCGTCGCCCCCAAATTTCCGCCCCAGCCCGCTGTCTGCGAGGCCGTGGAAACCGGAGGCGCTGTCGACACCGTCACAGGACGCGAGGTCCGATCCACCGTCTTCGCGAGGTGATCCAGGTGATTCACCGCTCCTCGCGGCACTCCGAAACCTGCGGAGCCCGGCTCGATGGTCAACCTCCGCGGCGCTCCGGCCGCCGGATTCGCCGCCAGACCACGCCCCACCATCACCATTTGTCGTCCGCTAGCCGGCGGCGTCAGCAACTTGGTTTTGAGTGGCGCATTCACCAGTTGCGCAACGCCATAAAATGAGTTCCCATACGCGCCCGGCTCCCAAACCCATCCGTAGCCAGGAACGAACACCCAGTTGCCCGAGTGATACGGCGCCCATCCCCACGGATAACCCGAAACAAACGCGTAACCCGCGCCCGGATAAAAGGCCCAGCCACCATCCTGAAACGGGCTCCAGTTCGCGCCCATGAAATAAGGCTGCCAGACGCTGCCATAACCCGCCACGTTCATGAAGCTGCCGTAATAATTGAGATCGCTCACTCCGTATCCGTAGGGGGTCAGAACGTTAGAAGTTCCCACCGAAGCATACCGGTCGTGATAATCCGATTGTTGGCGATCCCAGTCATCCGCAGGCTCGGCTTCGTAATTCTTGGCCAGCGCGAAAGTATCCTTCGCGGAAGAATCGCTCTTGGCGCCAACGTCAGTCGCGTCTTTGCTCCTCGCGATCCCTTCATCGGCAACCTCGTTTTTCGCCAGTTCGTCTTTCGCAAACGTCAGGGTCGCACCATGCTTCTCGGCCACATCGAATTGCCCCGACGGTCCGTTGGCGCTCACTTTTCCTTTAAACACAGCCACGGACGCCTTGTTTGCACCCTCGAGTTCTACGCGGAAATGCGCCGCCTGCGCGACACTTAGCGCTTCATCGGCAAAATTCAATTCGAACTGGTCGCCCATCGTTTCGTCCGACTTGTCATCGGATTTCTTCGCATGCGATTTCGCCGGATGCAAATTCGCATAAACCGTCCCCGCGACCAGTTGCACCGTGCTGATTTTTTGACCATCGTCACCGAGCGCCAGCCGGGCGAAGTCGATTTCACTATTAGGCGCGAGACGCAGGGCGCTCCCGTCTTCGAACTCCACTTCCGCGCGCCCATCTTTGCCCGTCTTAATCTTCGAGCCTTCGATCACCGGCAGGTTGATAAAAGCCTTATCGAAACCGTCCCCGGCAGCGCGATCCATCTGCACCGTCCCCTGCACTTCGCTCAACCGTACAATCCGCGCCTTCGACTCGGCCGAGGCCGAAACGGAAAGAAACGCCGTCGCCAGCACCGCACCAACAACCAACATTTTTCCGAATCTGAAGTTCGCCATACGATCCTCCTGTGGACGCGGTCGGAAATGCCGCCTCGAACCGGGCGCTTTCCTTTGGACTTCCTATCGTATCCCTAAATAGCTTCCGGGAAGGAACTATATGTTAAGCCGGGTTTCCTTCGTGTGCCTTCGTGTCCTTTGTGGTAGAGAAGTTTGCAAATTAAGCCACCACCTTGGACCTAAACATCAGTGCGCCCCGGCCTGCTCCAGCAGTCGCTGCGCCCGTGCGCGTGTCCCATTAATCACAGCACGATCCGCGATGATCGGATCCAGAATCGAACGGACCGCCACCACCTCGATCAGCTGATTATCCCGAGCCATCTGCTCCATCCGCTTCAGTTCTTGATCGAGGGCAAGTTTCTGATATTGGTGATCGTACTGCAGCCGATGCCCGAATTCGAGAGTCGCGGACAGGCTCTGGAACAGGCCCGTGATCTCCTCAACCGCCGCGACCGTCGAGTAGTTATACGTCGCCTCGCCGCTGCGCCGCGCATCTTTGTACTCCAGCGTCTTCTTCCCGGTAAAAGCGAGGCCCTTGTGATGCGAATCGACATCCTTCTGCAGGTATCCCGCCTTCGCCACCAACGCGAAAATCTTCTCCCGCGTTTCGGCCGTTACAGGAAAGTCCAGATCGAAACTATCCGTTTCCTCGGAATCAGCCGTCAGCCGCCCGGTGGACTGATAATGAGCCGTACCCTCAGACGGAATGCGAATGGAATAGTGTTCCGGCGTCGAGGTCGGGAAATCGAGGCTAAACGTAACCACCGCCGGTGGATCGTTTTGCGAATACGCCCCCGGCAAGTACACGACGAGCGCAAGAATCAGCAGACAAGCAGTCGAAAAAATACGCGGCATGGGTCGCTGTAATCATTGGGGATGCCGCGCCGAGTGTCAAGAGGAACGACACACGACGAAGGGACGGGCGCATTCGCCCGTCCCAGTTCGCAACTCAGTTCAGCCCCCCGGCAGCGTCACGGTTTGAGCGGATGGCTGATGGCTGACGGCTAACAGCTGCTCTACTTGCACACCGCCGTGAATCCCAGCTGATCGCTGGCGCTCACATAAATCTGGCCCGAGATCACTCCGTCATTGTTGATCCCGCCAGCCATCGTGTAGTTTCCACCCGAATAGACGATGTTCTTGAAAACACCGTTCTGGTAAATGAAGCCGAAATCCTTGTCGCTCGAAAGGTGGTTGCCGACAATCACCCCGGCGTTGTTGATCCCCGAAAGAATGGTCCCAAATTTCGCTTTCGGGTAATTGATGTTGGTGAACTTGCCGCTCTGCCACAGGAAGCCGTAGTTGACAAAGCCGCTGGCGTACGCTCCGACCACCTGCCCACTGTCGTTGACCGCCATGGCATACGTGACCTGCGCACTGGGATAGACAATCGTCGTATATTTGCCCGCGCTCGTCAGCGTGAATCCTTTCACCACTGACGGACTCGCACTGAAACTCCCCACCGACGTGCCCGACTTGTTCACGTCGTAGAGCCACGTGTTGGTCGCTTTCGGATAATTGACCTCTGTCATTTGGTTGCCTTGCAGCAGGAATCCATGAACGTCTCCCGGAACACCCGAGTCCTGGTAGAAGCCTGCGGTCTCGCCGCCAGTGTTTTGTCCGTACATCCAGGTATTCGCCGATTTCGGCGCGACATACTCCGTGAACACTCCGGCAGACGAGCGCGTGAACGCCACATAGGCCGTTGTCTTGTTATCGATTAGCTGCCCAACGACCGTGCCATCGTCGCTGATTCCTTGCACCTCGCCCAGCGTATATCCCGTTGGCGCGGTAAACGTTTCGAATGTGCAGGAAGCCGTTTGCGCGGCGTAGGCAATTCCAGACTGCAACAGCAAAGCAACCGCAATGGCAGACAAGGATCGGGGAAGGTTCATGAAATCCTCATGTATTTTCTTGTGCCGCATTCGGTATTTCCGAAGGCAGCGATTTTGTTGATTTCGTGCTTTCAGGATACCCCGAGAAAGCCCGCTGGCCGCGGTTCTATGCCCAAACGAGTGTTCACCCAGAGATCACGGTTTCCGGACGAGGCCAGAGGTAACTTGACCCCCTGGCCGCCCTCGAAACGGTGGCTTGGCAAATGCTGAACAACTCAGATTTTTCAGCAAACCGCTAAGGCGGATCAATGCGCCGCGATCTTTCGACTCCCAAGCAAAGCTCGACGGCGCGTCACGCCCTCTCGCTCAGATGGGCAGCCCGTTTGACTTCGCCCTGTCGCTCTCGGGTCGCAGCCGTGTGCAGATGGCAGATCGCGATAGCAAGCGCATCGGCGGCATCAGCGGGCTCGGGAATCTGGTCGAGATGCAACAGGCGCGTCACCATTTGTTGCACCTGATGCTTTTCGGCGCGCCCGTATCCCACCACCGCCGACTTAATCGACAGCGGAGAATATTCGGCGACCTCAAGTCCAGCCGAGGCCGCGGCCAACATCGCCACTCCCCGCACCTGGCCAAGTTTCAAAGCAGATTTCACATTGGTGGCGTAGAAAACATCCTCAATCGCAACTCGGTCCGGACGGTGCTTCACGATCAATTCCCCGAGTCCGATGGAAATGCGCGAGAGCCGCGTCGGCATCGGTTCGCGCGGCGAAACCTTGATCGCGCCGCAGATAATACAAACCAGACGATCGTTATGCCGTTCGTCGGAAACGAGCTCGACCACACCGTATCCCGTATATTCGGTGCCGCAGTCGATGCCGAGAACCCGCATGGCTGAAGTGTAGCAGGGAGAGCAATTCGCATTTAGTAATTGCATTCTGCGTCGGGCAGTCATCCCCAAACGTTGTCATCCTGAGCGAAGCGAAGGACCTGCTTTCCTGCCCCTTCAACAGCACCGCGGTCTCCGCGATCTGGCCAGTTCGTTCTCGCGCCGAAAAAGCGCATACGCGTTCGCGGATGATTCCATCTGCCCGCGCTCCAAAAAACGCTGGTACGCCGACTCGTCAAAGACCTCCCGCATCATAGCCAAGAAAATCCTTAGCGGACGAACGATCGCCGCTCCCAGCCTGCCAACCGTGCCGCGACTCGTTTTTTCTGCTCGCTCCTCGCCGCTTACTCCACAGCACGTACCTGCTTCTCTCATGATTGCTCCTCCGTCGCGAGCCGAGTCATCACAAATGGTGTTTCCTTCGTCGAAGCCGCCTTCGCGCCCGATAGCACCCGCGTACACTCCAATGCCGATTCGATAAGAATCGTCGCCACCATCACCACCAACACGCTGGTGATCGCCGCATCCAGCCGGTCATTAAAAATCAGCCGCGGATTCGCGCCAGCTTTCAACAACTGACGAGCATGCGCCAGAAATCCGACTCGAGGATTCGTATCCAGAACTTTGTGCCACGACGCCGTGAACGTCACCGCCACCAGCCAGAACAGTGGGATCAGCGTCACGAAGATATAACGCGCGCGCGCCGTTTTGACGATGATCGTAGTCGCGACGCACAACGCAACCGTGGCCAGCAATTGATTGCAGATACCGAACAACGGCCACAGCGAATTGATTCCTCCCAGCGGATCTTTGATCCCCTGCCACAGGAAATTCCCCCACGCCGCCACAATCAAAGCGCTGGTAAACAGAATCGACGGATACCAACTCGTTCGTCCAAGCGGCTTCCAGATGTGGCCGAGAGCGTCCTGCAACATGAAGCGGCCGACGCGTGTTCCGGCGTCAATGATAGTCAGGATGAAGAGCGCTTCGAACATAATGGCGAAGTGATACCAGATCGCCATCACGGCCTGTCCCCCAAGCGTGTTGGAGAAAATCTGCGCCATGCCCACGGCGAAGGCCGGCGCTCCGCCGGTACGGTTGAAGAGCGTCTGCTCACCCACCGCGTGTGCGAGCGTTGCCATCTGCGCCGCGCTGACCTGAAATCCCCACGAACTGATGGTCGCCGCGGCCGTTTCCGGCGCCTGCCCCACGATGCCCGCCGGACTGTTCACCGCGAAATAAACCCCCGGCTGCAATACCGACGCCGCAATCATCGCCATGATCGCGACCATCGACTCCGCCAGCATGCCGCCGTAGCCGACAAAACGCGTCTCCGGTTCATGGCGGATCAGTTTCGGCGTCGTGCCGCTCGAAATCAGAGAATGAAATCCGCTGATGGCGCCGCAGGCAATCGTAATGAAGGCGAACGGGAAGATCGTTCCGGCAAAGATGGGGCCCGTGCCGTCCACAAAGCGCGTCAGTGGCGGCATGTTCAGCGTCGGACGAAACACCACAATCCCAACCGCCAGCAGAGAAATCGTTCCAAGTTTCACGAACGTGCTCAGGTAATCACGCGGCGCCAGCAGTAGCCATACGGGTAGCGCCGACGCGGCGAATCCGTAAATGATGATCAGGATCGCCAGCGTCGGCGCCGCGAGCGTAAAAATAGCGGCCCACGACGGCGTCTGCGAAACCCACTGCCCACCAAAAATCGCCGCGAGCACCAGCACAAATCCCAGTACGGAAGTTTCGAGAACCTTCCCCGGACGAATACGCCGCAAATAAAAACCCATCAGCACCGCTATGGGCATCGTCATCGCAATGGTGAACGTTCCCCACGGACTCGCCTTCAGCGCATTGACCACGATCAGCGCAGTCGCCCCGAGCAAAATCACGATGATGCTGAGCACCGCGACGTAGGCAACGAAACCTCCTACGCGTCCAATTTCAGACTTGGCCATTTCGGTAAGCGACTTGCCATCCCGGCGCACCGAAAATAGCAGGATGACGAAATCCTGCACGCACCCGCCCAGCACCGCGCCGCCAATAATCCAGAGCGTCCCAGGAAGGTATCCGAACTGTGCCGCCAGCACGGGGCCGACCAGTGGCCCGGGACCGGCAATGGCAGCGAAGTGGTGTCCAAAGACCACCCATTTGTTTGTGGGAACGAAATCGCGCCCATTCTCGAGGCGCTCCGCCGGAGTAGCCCGCAAAGGATCAAGCGCCAGCACTTTGGCGGAAATAAAACTGCTGTAGAAACGGTATCCGACCGCGTATGTGCAGACGGCCGCGACGACCAACCAGAGGGCATTGATCTGTTCGCCGCGATGCAAAGCGATAGTCGCCAACGCCAGCGCTCCGAGCAGGCTGACGGCAATCCATAAAAGAGCGCGCAAGATTTTTGGCATGGGGATCGTGGTAGTTCCAGGAACTTCATACCGGCAATTTTTCGCACCGGCAAGCGTGTCGAGTTCCGGCGAGTATTGTGGCGAAAACCAACGCGCCGCGCAAGCCGAGAGTTTTCTCGCCCGTCGCTGCGCATTTTTCGCGCCTCGACCGCGTGCCGCACTTGCAATCTCTAAGCCCGCGAGAGGCAAACCTACGTGATAACCTAAAGGTATTCCGGCCCATCGCAACGTGTTGTCTGGGCGGATCTTTCCGCTCTCCGAGCGGTCTCATATTCGAATTGGCAAATCATACCTTAAGGAGAAAGTAATGAAGATTGGAATGCTGACTGGCGGGGGCGATTGCCCTGGCTTGAATGCGGTCATACGAGCCGTAGTGCGTAAGGGCACCTTCCATTACGAAGATGAATTTCTGGGATTCGTCGAAGGCTGGCGCGGATTGCTGGAAGACAAGACCATGGATCTCGGCCTCTCCTCGGTCGGCGGCATCCTTCCCCGCGGCGGCACCATCCTCCGCACTTCGCGCACCAATCCGGCCAAGACCCCTGACGGACTCAAACGTTGCGCCGACAATCTCAAGCAGCATGGCTGTGACGCCCTCATCGCCATCGGTGGCGACGATACCCTCTCGGTCGCCCAGAAACTGTTCGAAAACGGAGTAAAGGTCGTCGGCGTTCCCAAAACCATCGACAACGATCTCTCCGGCACCGATTTCACTTTTGGATTCGATACCGCCGTCAATATCGCGACCGAAGCTATCGACCGCGTCCATACCACTGCCGAGGCGCACAACCGCGTCATCGTGGTCGAAGTCATGGGACGCGACTCAGGTTGGATCGCAACCTACAGCGGCATCGCGGGCGGAGCCGACGTCATCCTGATCCCCGAGGTTCCCTTCGACATCGAACAGGTCGCCGAACTGATTCGTCAGCGTCACTCCCGCGGAAGATACTTCAGCATCGTGGTCGCCGCTGAAGGAGCGAAGTTCGCCGACGGCATCGAGAAACACGGCGGACCCTCCGTGCTCGGCTCTGGTAAGGACGAATTCGGTCACGCTCGATTGGGCGGAATCGGCGCCACTCTCGCCGCCGAGATCGAAAAACTTACTGGCTTTGAATCGCGATCCGTTGTGCTGGGCCACATTCAGCGCGGCGGCTCTCCGAGCGCCTACGACCGCGTCCTCGCCACCCGTTACGGACTCGGCGCCATCGATATGGTCCATCGCGGCGAGTTCGGACAGATGGCCGCTCTCCGCGGGAACAAGATCGTCTCCGTTCCTCTGCTCGAGGCCATCTCAACCAACCGCAAAGTGGATAAGGAAATTCTCGACGCCTCCATCGGAATTCTCGACAAGCTCGATTTCAAAGTCGCGAAAACTTCCTGAAACACCTCAACTTTCTTGTCGGATTCCTCGCGAGACGCACTTTGCCGCATCTCGCGAGGCGATCCAGTCCAATCCGCGACCTCTCTTCAGCACCGTCAGTCGTAAATCCTCCAGCGGGATAGGGATTTGCTTGGCACGGCGTCAGTTTGGGGGCATACTTACCCGGTAATCGCTCTGCCGGCCGGTTCCGGTTCGACCTTCAGCCATTAGCAGCGATTGCGACTTTTGGGAATAAACCCGCGGCCATGTTTCGCAACGAGATTCAGCCCGAGAACCACATGGAGCGATCGACCGCGCTCCCGGTTCACTCCGACTCGCAAGCACCCGAGGTGCAGCGGAAACGGATGCTCATCGCGCTCGGGATCCTGCTGGCGGCTCTCGCCGCCGTAGTTCTCAAAGACTGGGATTTCTGGTTCCCTTCCGCCGGAGAAGTCCAGCAAGCCACCTTCAGAAAAAAAAGCAGGACAGTGACGCCAACACCGGCGGTCGTTTCCACCGCTCCCCCGCGAGAGCACAAAGTTCCCAAACCATCCGCTCCTCCCGTGGCAACCGACGCTCCTCCCTTCTCAGCAACCACCGAACGCGCGGCGCTCCCGCCTCTACAAGTGGAAGTCGTGGCTGGCAACCGGCACATCAACGTCCCAGCGAAGAGCAATGCCATTCATCTGGACGTCGAGTCGAGCACGCCGTCCGTCTCCGCAGCCCCGGCGGACCCGAATAGTGCGACCAAGTCCGGCGAGCATGTTCAGCTCTCGCCGCAAACCGCGCAGAGCGTCAGCATTTCAGTGCCACCGGATTATCCTCTGCTCGCCCGTCAGATGAAGGTACAGGGCGTGGTCAGTTTGCAGGCGTTGATCTCCCGCGATGGGACGATTCAACAGTTGAAGATTCTCAGTGGCCCAGGAATCCTCGCCGCCGCGGCCCGCGAAGCCGTGAAACAGTGGCACTTCAAGCCCTTCCTGCAAAACGGACAGCCCGTCGAGACGCAGGCCCGCATCACGGTGAACTTCACCATCTCCACGAATTAAGCGCTAAAAGTTGCCGGGCGTCACGGCAAGACTGACGGGTTTCGTCAAGAGCACGACTCCTGGAAGCTGCGGAAAAATGTCGCGTAGAGACCGGGCTTGCCCCGTCTTGCGCCGCCCGCGAACTATGTTCGAGACGAAAGAGAAGGGCAAGAGTTCTAGCGGCTTCACAAAACCTCTGAATTCAAGTGCTCTTGGGAAGCGCCCGAGTTCCACTCGGGCCGTAACTGTCGCGGAATTAAGAGCGGCTTCGAGCCGCTGGGGGAATGCTGCAATCGGAAAACATCCTTTCCGCTCGCTCGACCACTTTTCCCACCGTCCAAAAATTAAACGGGCGTCCGAATTCTTTCGAATCCAGGACGCCCGGGCAGCCCTCCCCCAGAACTGCTCAAGAAAAATTTACGGCGTGGCCGAAAATCTTAGAATGGCCCTCGAGTGCCAAACAGAGTCACCAAAGTGCCACTTCGTAAACCACAGATTCAAGGAAAGAAATCCGGGTTCACCGAGCAGATGTCTCCGCCATTCCTACTCCGAAAGCACCATCGCCCCCGGCGCCGTCCCCGTCACAAAAGGTGAACCCGTGATCACCGTTGGAACGCCGGTCGACGGATTATAGGTGTAGCCTTCGATACCGTTCGCTGTCTGGCTTCCGATATAGAAATAGTGCCCGACCTGATCGAACAAGGCGAACAATCCCCCCGCCGCTAGACTAAAGGGTGAACCTGTAGCCGACACCAGTTGGCCGTTTTCGGCGTTGATCGTAAAACACCAGATCGAGTAGCTTGATCCCGGCGCAATCGCATAGACGAATTTCCCGCTCGGATCGGCCAGCACCGTCGTCGGTCCCACCGTCCCGTTCAACGGCGCAAACGGCGAGCCCAGCATCGGGGTCAGCGCTCCCGTCGTCTGGTCAATGTTAAATCCAGAAATATTGCCAATCGTCTCGTTGTACGGTGGAAGGTTATTCGCCGAAGGGTTCGTGACATACAGGAATCGGTCGCTCGTATCTACCGCAGCCGAAATAGCACCCGCTCCTGAAAAAACGGGAGACCCTTGCACCGGCGTGAGCACGCCACTCGAGAACGCAAAAGCGCTGACCATCCCGATGTTGGGATTGGTCACGTAAAGAAATTGACCGTCTCGTTTGAAAACCATCTGCGTCGGATCGTTATTCGCGGGAAACGGCGATCCCGCAACCTCCGACAATGCGCCGCTCGAGCTATCGATAGAGTAGACAGAAATATCGCCCTCAATATTGTTCGTCACCAGCAAATACGCCCCCGTAGGATCGAGGAGTGCCGCGTTCGGTCCGGGATGCGTCGGCGTCGGCTGGGCCGCGAGATTCAATGAGCCATCGCTGGCGACACTGAAAATCGAGATTGAATTAGAGTCCGAATTGATCGCATACAGAAACTTCTTCGAGGGAAGCAGGGCCAGCCCGGTCGGAGTCGTGTTCAGTGTCGCCGGCGTCTTCGACCCAAGCGTCATCGTCCCGTTTGAACCATCAATGTGCAACTGCAGTACCGATCCTGTCGCCGGCAGCGTCACGTAGGCGTCGTGATTCGGAGGCCCCGGCAAATGGCTGTTCGTACCGCAAGAGAGGGAAAGTCCAGCCAGAGCAACGATAGCGATAACGAAAAGGACCCTGCGATTTCGCGGGAATACACTTTGACCTGCCGGTGCGGCGCACGCCGCCCTTAAAAAGCTCATTTGCAAACCTGCTCCTCAGTAGCCAAGCCTAGAAGTAGCCGAGCTTAGATCGATTAAAGTCGTGTCCACTATCGTGCATGAGAAAGCGCGAATTGCGCAACTGCCACACTGCTCCGGACGCGTCCGCAACCAGTGAATCGCAACCTGTCCGGTAGGATGCGTCGCCACACCGCCCAGGCTGTGCGGAGAATCTCGAAATCAACGGGGTCAAACGCCGCTAGCCACGGCCTATGTGTTCTAATTGTATTTCTAATTGAGATACCGCATCTTGTGCTCCACGCCAAAGCCCCGCTGTGATTGACATCCACTGCCATCTTCTGCCCGAGGTCGACGACGGTCCCAAGTCCTGGGAAACCGCCGTCGAGATGTGCCGCATGGCCGCGGCCGACGGCATCACTCATTCCGTAGCCACTCCCCACGCCAACGATCGCTACGCCTACGATCGCGCCTACCTCTTGGGACTGCTCGACCAGTTGCGGGAGAAGTTGCGGGAGCCGAGCGATCCAATCCCCTTGCAGTTAACGTTGGGCTGCGATTTTCATCTTTCCTTCGAAAATCTGGAACGCGTTCAGCAGCAGCCCCACACCTACACGATCGGAGAAACGAATTATCTCCTGATCGAACTCAGCAACTTCAGCGTTCCCGTGCGCATGGCCGAGTGTTTCACCCGCTTGGCCGATTGCGGCCTCACTCCCATCCTCACCCATCCCGAGCGCAATCCAATTCTGCAGCAATCCCCGCAACGCATTTTGGAATGGGCCGACCAGGGATGTCTCATTCAAGTCACCGGCTCAGCCCTCACCGGATTCTGGGGAGAACGTCCCGAGCTCATCGCACGTTGGCTCCTCGACCGCTCCGCCGTCCACATCCTCGCCTCCGATGGACACGAAACCAAGCGCCGCATTCCGACTCTCTCCGCCGCTCACACCGTCGCCGCAAAAATTGTCGGATCCGAATATGCCGATGCCCTCGTCGTGGGCAATCCCGCCGCGATCGTCAAAGGGATACCCATCCCCTTCTGTCCCCGCCCCGTCTTAGACTAGGAAAGACTAAGAAATTTCCCGTTCGACCTTCTGTCCCGCTTGCACCGTGCCGATCGGTATCGCGGCGTATCAGGGCCTGAACGGCTGCCGGATCGCATTCCAACCGCTCGAGCCGTCTCGATCCATTTGCCTTAGCCGCGCCGATTCGTATCAGGGCATCGCTTTAGCGATGCCGAAGCCTTTTCCCACGAATGCCCCTTTAGGGGCTGGCCTTCACCCCGCTAAGGTTTCGATTCCTGCAAGAGAATCACATCCGAATCCGTGTGCCCCCGCAGAATGCCTAGATTCTTCCCATCCGGAGACCAGTGAAAAACAAGGATCTGCTCCGTGTCAAACTGTGTCATCGGATGCCCGGCAGACCCGTCAAGAGGCTGCATCCAGATATTATCGACTCCGCTCTCTCGAACCGGGTACGCGAGCGACTTGCCATCAGCGGTAAATTGTGGTCCCGCGGAAACGTGTGGGTTAATGTCCATGACTCGCGGCGCTGCGAGAGTCGTTAAATCGAGAATGGCCATTCTTGTCGTCCCCATTCCTGAATCCAAATTCACAAATTCGACCAGGTAGGCGAGACTCTTGCCGTCTGGCGAAATTCCCATGCCTCGTCCCACCTGAAAGGCCTTGGGAACGGACGTTGCAGCGACGGGTTCAGCTTTTCCCGCGCCGTCGACAGAACCGTTGATCGAAACCCGCCAAAGCCGCTGCGTATCACGAAAAAAATAAACCCACTCGTGGTTCGCCGAGCAAGCGACCGAAGAACTCCAGCCATCGTCCGGCCCATCGGTCAACTGCGTGGCATGCGATCCATCAGCATTCAGACGCCAAAGGCCAATGGAATTCGTGCCGCCGTGAAAGGCCCAGGGAAACACGACGTATCGCGGCCCGCAGCCAGAAAGAGCGAGCATTCCAGCTGCCGGGTCCCCAGCCAACACGGTATAGTTTTTTCCCTCAGCGTCGGTGCGGATCAAATGCGTGGCATCGGATGTCAGCAGATTCCCGTCGGCACCCCAATTGAACGAAAGGATGTGTTCTCCGTCGATCGACAATGGAGCCACGGACGCAGACGCGCTCCCCTGTCCCGAAACAACGAAGAGATTTTGCACTGCCTTTTGCTGCACCGTCGCAAGAGTCTTGCCATCCGCGGAAAGACTAAGCGTGGCATAACTATTCGTGTCGCGAGAGATGGCGCGAAACTGCCCGTCAGGAAGCGAAACGAATCCGATCTGGCTGCGCGCAAAGTCCGGACCTTTTGCCTGGTACGTGACAAAAAGACCGTCACCTTTCGGAGACCACTGCACCGTCGAAATATTTCGATCGTCGAACCAGAGCGTTTCAATCTTGCCGCTATCTACATCGAACTTACCAATTCCCCCGAAGTGCCCCTTCGCGACATAGGGAAACGCGATCGTCTTTCCGTCCGGCGACCACGCCACCCACCGCGGCAGGTAGTCGAGGTTTTCGATGTGCAGGATCTTTTCATCGCTGCCATCGATCTTCGCGCTGAGCAGCCGCCACTTTCCCGTCTCAGGATCGTTGGCCCGTGTATAGCTCATGCGAGCGCCGTCCGGCGAAAAACTGAAGGCGCTGTCCACATCGTGAATCACGACTTGCGGCGTCCCTCCCAGCACCGGAGTGCGGTAGATATTGAAGTCGCTCTGAATGCCGTTTTCGGCTTTGCGAAAATAAACGTAATTTCCATCCGGCGAAAACGCCACGTTCGGAATGGTCGTCGTGGGCGGTACAATCTGCGTGTCACTTCCCGTAGCGACATTGCGCAACCACAAACTGTTCAATCCCTTTTCATCCATCACCGTCAGCAGATATTTTCCATCGGACGAGATAGCCGTCACCACCGCTTTGTTTGAATTCGTGACCTGCGAGATGGCGAAATTCTGAAACGGACTCGCTACCGCCCGATGCAACATCGAGTACACACCGAAACCCGCTGCCGCGAGGACGACGACCGCCGCGATCGCTCCTCCGACCACTCCGACCTTGTGCTGTTTGACCGCAGCCACCACCGCGGAACTGCTGCCCTGCGTCGTGTGAGCCGTTGGCTGCGGCGTTCCCTGCGATGTTGCCTGCGATGTTCGCTCCGAAATTCGATCCGATGTTTCGCCACCTAGCGCTCCCGCCGCACCCGATGCCGGCGTATGCGGCCCGCTCAGTCCCGTACTCGAACCAGAACCGAGTCCCGCATCCGCTCGGCTGCCCGAGGCGCCCGGACGGCTCGTTTCCGTCTCTCGCTTAAGCCGTTTCAGGTCCGCCCGCATGTCGGCAGCGTGCTGGTAGCGCAGATCGCGATCTTTCTCCAGAGCCTTGTTGATAATGCGCTCGACTTCCGCCGGCAGATCGGGATTCATGCGCACCGCCGCGACCGGGGCGCTATCTAGAATCTCCCGCTGGATCACTCCCGAACTTTCGCCGCGGAAGGGCAAGGTGCCCGTCGCCATTTCGTAGAGCACGGCTCCAAACGAAAACAAATCGGTCCGCGCATCCAATTCCCTGGCCCGCACCTGCTCTGGCGACATATACGCGACCGTCCCCACCGCCATCCCGGGACTGGTCAAATGTGTCTCCACGGTTCCTGTCTCGGTCGCATCGAAAGCAGCGCGCGACTTGCTTGCGGTCACCTTGGCCAGCCCGAAGTCGAGAACCTTCGCGTGCCCTCGCTTGGTTACGAAAATATTGGCGGGCTTGATGTCGCGGTGAACAATGCCTTCGCTATGCGCGGCATCGAGCGCATCCGAGATCTCGATCGCCAGACCCAGCAGCACATCCGTCTCGACCGGCCTCCCGGCGATCCGATGCTTCAGCGTCACGCCTTCCAGAAATTCCATCGCGATAAACGCCTGGCCATCCTGCTCGCCAATATCGTAAATCGTGCAAATATTCGGATGATTCAGCGCCGATGCGGATTGCGCCTCGCGTTGAAAACGGGCGAGCGCCTGCGGATCCCGGGCCACATCTTCGGGCAAGAATTTAAGCGCTACGAAACGGCGCAGGCGCGTGTCTTCCGCCTTGTAGACGACGCCCATCCCGCCGCCTCCTAGCTTCTCGACGATGCGGTAGTGGGAGATCGTTTGTCCAATCATCAGGGGCGAATCTTAATTTGCCGGGAAACACCAAGTCAATGAAGGTGGCGAGTGCGGTTTACTGCTGGGGAACGCTGTTGTCTGTTGGAGCCTGCTTCGTCGCCGCCTTGGGACCGCCCGCCGCGGGCGCGGCCGGCATCGTCATCGCACTTTCCGGATTTAATAGATGATCAGAACTCGGGCCCAATCCCAGTTTTATCAGCGCGCGGGAATCGGGCGTCGTCTTTGACTGCCAGCCATGATCGGCCTGGTACCTCTGCATCGCGGCCTGTGTATTCGCGTCCCACATGCCCGAAGCTTCGCCCTGCATGTAGTGTTCGCGAATTAGCGCTGTCTGGATCTCCCGCGCCCGGTCGGCATCAATCGCCTGCTGTCCGCGCTTCGTGGCAACAGCCTTCGTGCCCTTCTTCGAACGAGACGCTTTTCCCTTTTGCGTGGCGCTGTGAGATGTCGCGTGCTTCGTGGCCGTATGCTGTCTTGCCGGATGCTTCGCCTTCGCCGCCGAGCCAGTCGACGAATGCGCCGTACTCGTCTTCGCCTTTGCCTTTGTGCTTGGTGCTGTGGCTGTATCGTTCTGCGCGAGGATAAATCCCGACATGGCAACGCCCAGCAGGCCGCACAGCCCCACGCGTCGCCATCCCCGAATTGGATTCGCCTTCCGCATATTTTATTTCTTTGATCCGTTTTGATCTTGCTCTTGTTTTGAAAGGGCGCAGCTTTAGCTGCGCCGTACCATCGGCAAAATCAATGGGGCTTTAGCCCGTGCGGGAAATCTTTAGCTGCTCGACGATCTTCCCCGCGACTCATTTTTTCGCCCAATAAAAAACCGGCGAGATTGGCTTACTCCTATCGTCCCCTACTCGAGGACGCTGTGCCAGTCTCGCCGGTGTTTATATCAGTTACGGAAGTGTACCGGCTAGGAAAATCGTGCCATCCTGCGCGCGTGCGCCTCGCGGTCGCACCAGAAACACGACATCCTGCCCGCTCTTCAGCGACGCCTCGATCTTCGTAAAGTCGTCCGAACTGTTCACGGGCTGCTTGTTCACTTCGAGAATCACGTCGCCACGATTCAGACCGAGGTCTTCAGCGAACGATGCCTGCTTCACGTCCTGCACCACCACGCCCTTGCCCGCGGGAATACTCAAACGATCCGCCAGGTCGGGAGTGATAGCCCGCACCGTGATGCCGAATTTGCTGGCCTTTGGAGCCTCTTCACTCTGGTTCTCCTCATCCTCGCCTAAGCGAGACGCGAACAACTTCGAGCGATCCGCAATCGTCACCGTCGTATCTTGCTTCTTGCCGTTTCGTACGAAGGTCAGTTTCGCCTTCGATCCCGGCTTGCGCGAAGCGATATCGGCCACTAGATCGTCGCCGGTTTTCACGTCTTTGCCGTCGACCGAAGTGATGGTGTCGCCAATCTTCACGCCAGCCTCATCCGCCGGACTGCCCGACACGACATTCGATACCGTCACACCCGATCCATAGATATGTGCGATTGCCGGATTCGGTTGTGCCGCGAATTCGATGCCGATCGATCCGCGCGAAACGCGGTGTTCCGGCCCAATCAACTGGTTATAAACGGTCGCGACCGTGTTCGAAGGCATGGCAAATCCCACGCCAGCGTACGAACTCGTCTCCGTCAAAATCGCGGTATTGATGCCGATTACTTCGCCCGCCATATTCACCAGCGGTCCGCCCGAGTTCCCCGGATTTATCGCCGCATCCGTCTGAATGAACGACTGAAACTGCCGGTTGGGAACGATGTTGCGTCCCTTCGCCGAGACGATTCCCGCCGTCACCGTTTCCTGCAATCCGAATGGACTGCCGATGGCCAGTACCCAATCCCCAACTTCCATCCCGTCCGAGTTGCCAAGTTTCGCCGCAGGCAACGGACGATCCATTTCGATCTTAATCACCGCCAGATCAGTCTCCTGATCCATGCCTACCAGCTTCGCGTCATGTCCCGGAGAAGCCGGATTCTCATCCATCAACTTCACGCGAATGCGATCGGCCTTCTCCACCACGTGCCGGTTCGTGACGATATAGCCCTTGGAATCGACAATCACTCCAGAACCGAGCGAACGCTGCCGGATAGTACCCGCATCGGCCCCGCCCTGCCCGCCTTGTCCGCCAAAAAACTTGTCGAAGAAATCCTGAAACTGATTGTCGTCGCCTCCGCCCTCTTGATCCTGCTCATCGGGATCGGGACGCACCGAACGCCCGCGGCGGTGCGGATTCTTGACCGTCGATTCGGTATTGATATTGACTACGCTCGGTTCCAACTGCTTCGAGATCTGCGAGAACGCATTCGATAGCTGCTGCGGCGCGGGGATCGTCAGCGGCGTGGCATCCGAAGCCTTCTGTCCCTCTTTGCCTTTGACTCCGTAAGAGACGACCGTCCCAATCAGAATTCCGACCGTAAGCGTCGCCAAAATCGTAAGAGTGTAGGCCCAGCGGTTCGCTTTGACGCGGGCCAAAAAAGCGCTTTCGCGCGAATCCATTTCGTTTCCTCCTAAAGCTCTCTAATTCTTTATTATACCTTTGCCCCAGACCAGGGGCATTTAGCCGGTGTCCAACTCAGTTAGACGCAGAAAAACAC
The DNA here is from genome assembly GCA_049520915.1 of Terriglobales bacterium. GTDB lineage: Bacteria > Acidobacteriota > Terriglobia > Terriglobales > Acidobacteriaceae > Acidiflorens. The sequence continues at coordinate 70,346 of JBEKPH010000021.1, read as the reverse complement.
TTCCCCGTCACAAGAAGCCACAGGATTTGTGTCGAGATTCGTAAAGCTTCGTATCAGCCCATCGCTTTAGCGATGCCGCCAGCCGCGCTTCTTGCGCGCTCCGGAGCCTCTAGATTTTCAACGTCATCAGCGCCAGAAAAACTCCTGTATACCCCGCGATGACCAGCAGCACAAGCAGCGCTCCAAAGCTCAGCACATTGAAAATCCCCCAGGGTCTTTGCACCGCGCCGTTCGCCAGCTTCCACAATCCGAAACAACTCGTCAGCGCACACGCTGGAACCACCAAAAAGCCCATCGCGCGCCCGAAACGCACTTGCGGAAAGACAATCAGAAACATCACGGCCGGAAGAAAAATCAAGGCCGGAACAATCGCCAGCGGAGCACCAATCAGGAACGCGCTTTCCCGTTCTTTACCTTGACTCATGGAATGACGAGCCATCGAACCGTCCTGCAATCGAATCGTTGCGTCATTTGCCCGCTCCAACGACTCAATGCCTCAATCTCTCAATGCTTCAATCACTCAATGGCTCAATGCTTCGCCACTATACACCGTCTTGCCGCCGACCACCGTGCGCAGAACTTTTGTCTCCAAAATCTTCGGTGGCAACGCTGCCGTGATGTCCGTATCCAGCACAACAAAGTCCGCGAGCATCCCGGGTTCGAGCTTGCCTTTTTGCTTCTCGCCAAACTCGGCAAATGCCGCTCCCGTGGTGTACGCCGCAATCGTCTGCTCGATATTCAGCTTCTGCGCTGGATAATACGTTTTCTTCCCGTCCACGCTCGTGCGTGTGAGCGCAGCGTAAACGCCCCGAAACGGCGTCACCGGCTCTACCGGATAATCCGTTCCAAACGCCAGCGTCACTCCTCGCCGCAGGAACTCTCCCCACGCGTAAGAATGCTCCGCGCGCTTCGGCCCCAGGCGCTCCTCGGCCCAACTCATATCCGTAAGCAGATGGCTCGGCTGCATCGACGCAATCACCTTCAATTCCTTGAAGCGCGTGATCTGCTGCGGGGTCGTGACCTGCGCGTGTTCAATCCGCAGCCGGTAGTCTGTAGAGTTGTCTCCGTCCGCCGGCTTCACCTTCGCTTCCTTCGCTGCCTTTTCGGCCTCAGCATAAGCATCCAGCGCCATCTGGATCCCCTTATCGCTCCTTCGCTGCCTTTTCGGCCTCAGCATAAGCATCCAGCGCCATCTGGATCCCCTTATCGCCGATGGCGTGGAAACCGATCTGATATCCCGCCAGCACTCGCTCTTTCGTCATCGCGTTCAGTTTCGCCGCTTCGTACTGCGGCAAGCCGCTGTTGCCGGGATCGTCGCTATAAGGCTCCAGCATCGCCGCCGTCTTCGAACCCAGCGATCCATCCATGAACCCCTTCAGCATGCCCGTATGCAGCATGTTGTCCGATGCCGGATGCGAATTCCGCTTGTTATTCAGTGTGTCGATCGAATCATCAAAAGGCAGCCACTCGGAAATCCTCGCCGTCAGTTTTCCATCGCGCTCAATCTCTTCGTAGATCAAGAAATCTTCCCACTGCGAGAAATCCTGTGCCGAGGTGATGCCGTGGCTCGCCAAATCGGCCAGCGCCGATTCGATCGCCTGCCGCCGCTTTTCGTGCGTCGGTTTGGGAATCGCCGCCTGCACTAATTCCTGCGCCTTCTCTCGCAAAATCCCACTCGGCGTGCCCGCTTCATCGCGGTCGATCTTGCCGCCACTCGGATTACGGCTCGCCACCGTGATGCTAGCAAGCTGCAACGCTCGCGTGTTGGCCACGCCGATATGTCCGTCGACCCGTACCAGGTACACCGGATGCTTACCGCTTACTTCGTCTAGATCCCATCGTGTCGGCAGTGTTTTCACCGGCCACAACGTTTCATCCCATCCTTCACCAACCACCCACTCCCCGGGCTCGGCGGCATCGCACTTCGCTTGCAGCCTATCGCGGAACTCATCCAGCGTCTTCGCGCCGACCAAGTTCACGTTCATTTTTTCCAGGCCCGCACTCGCCAGGTGCATGTGGGCGTCGTTAAATCCCGGCATTACAAAATGCCCGCCCATATCCACAATCTTGGTATCCGGCCCCTTGAACTTCATCACGTCGGCCCGCGAACCCACGGCGAGAACCTTGTCATCCTTGACGGCGAGAGATTCCGAACGCACGCCTCCACCAAGCGACGCTGTCGCATCCACCGTTCCGGTATAAATGTTGCCGTGGATAAAGATCGTGTCTGCCTTGGGCTTCGCAGCACCGGCCGCGGGAGTTCCGCTCTGCGCCGACAAGCCCGAGGCCGCCAGCATTAGCAGCATGGGAGCCAGTTTCTTCATTATTCTCCTACTCCCGAAAGTGTCAGCATTGTAAGCAGAATGCGCCTAAGTCCAAGCTCCCGTCCATTGCAGTCGAACCATTCTTGCAACGTATGGGCGCCACCGCCGGACCCTCCGCCGCCTATCGCCACCGCCTCACGGCCGAGCGAAAGCGGAATATTTGCGTCTGTGGACGCCCGTTGCACCTGTGCGCTATTCCCTAACTGTAGATCAACCGCGCGCAGCACCCGCAGCAGCCGGGCATTGGGCGCCAGTTCCCCCGCCGGACGGTTCCCGATCTCAATAATCTCGCTCTGCACAATCTGCGGCTTTCGTCCCTTCTGCTGCGCCGCCTTATTTTCCTGCCCCACCGCCCGATCAAGCGCGTCGCGCAACGCTCGTTCCAGTCGCTCGATCTCCGACGACGACGTCGAGCGCAGATCCACCCGCATACTCGCCGATTCCGGAATCGAATTCACCGAAGTCCCCCCGCGAATCACTCCCACATTGAATGTTGTTTTCGGCGAGGCCGGCACCGGCGTTTGGCTCAGAATCTCAATCGCGCGCGCCAGCGCAATAATCGGACTGGGCGTCCCAAAGTCGCTCCACGAGTGACCTCCGGGTCCGCGCACGATGACTTCGAAACGTCGGCTGCCCAGCGCTTCCGCCACCACCGTATCCGACCCCGCGCCATCGACAATCACGCTGTAAGCGATCGCATCGCGCCAGCGCGGCGTGGCAAACACCTGCCGCATCCCCCGCAGATCGCCCTCGCCTTCTTCTCCGACGTTCCCGATAAACACAAACGGCGAAGCGTGCGAAATCCGCGAAGTCGCCAGCACACTCGCCACGGCCAGCATCGCCGCGATCCCTGCCCCATTGTCCGACACTCCCGGACCATACAGTCGGCTGCCCTCTTGCCGTATGTTCAACGGCGTCGCTGCCGGAAAAACCGTATCGATATGCGCGCTCAACGACACAAAACGGCTCCCGTATCCAGGACGCACGCCGAATACATTCCCCACCTCGTCCGCGTGCACGTCGATCAAACCCAGGTCGCGAAAACGATCCGCCAGCCACGCCCCGCGCGCCTCTTCTCCAAATGGAGGCGCAGCCACCCGCGTCGCTTCCATCTGCCACAGCGCAAACTTCGATTCCTGCGCGCGAAACCGCTCGAACGCCGTCCGCACCTCCGGCGCCGCAGCCAGACGCGCTACTTCTTCCTGCACCGGGGGATACACATCAGAAGCCGCCATGACCGAAGTCCGACCTCATCCTTGATCCACTTATCTTATAACGTCGCCGCGAACCCACCGACACTACTTCTTGCCCTGGTCCTTAGACGCTAGTCGGTCGCGTTGGCCGTTGCTCGCTCCCCACTCCCAGTTTCGCGAACCGCGATTGACGATCGACGAACGACGATCGACGATCGACCAGCGACGATCCACCGCCTTTTGATAAACTGACATCTCCCCAATCTGCGTCGCCCGACCCATCCAGGAGGCCGCTCCGTGAAACCGGTGGTAAGAATTGTTGTCCTCGTCCTCGCCGTGTTGATCGTTCTCATCATCGCCGTTCCCTTCCTGATCAACGTCAACAATTTCCGCCCCCAGATTCAAGCCAACCTCACCGCCGCCCTCGGACGCCCCGTGACCGTAGGCAATCTCAGCCTCAGCGTGCTCTCCGGCAGCGTCGAGGCCGACCAGTTCGCCATCGCCGACGATCCCGCTTTTAGCAGCACTCCCTTCATCCAGGCGAAAACCCTCCAGGTTGGCGTCGAACTGATGCCGCTTCTTTTCAGCAAGCAGCTCAATGTCACCAAGCTCGTCATCGATCAGCCAGTCATCACTTTGCTGCGCAACCGCGAAGGTATCTGGAATTTCTCATCCCTGGGAAATAAGCAAGGCACGCATCCCGCCCAACCCGCAACCGCCGAAAAAACATCCGGCCCACCCGCGAATGTGAATGTAGACAAACTCGACCTGAACGATGGCACGGTCACCGTCGGATCACTCACGGGTAAACGGAAGCCGATTACCTATGACAAACTCTCCATTACCGTGCGCAACTTTTCCTTCAACACCGCCTTCCCCGTCGTTGTCTCCGCTCGCCTGCCTGGTGGGGGTAGCTTGAAAATCGATGGCCGTGCCGGTCCTATCGATTCCACTGACACTTCCCTCACTCCGCTGCAAGCCAAAGTTGAACTCAGCCAGCTCGACCTCTCGCAGTCGGCGCTGGTTGATCCAGAATTAGGCATCGCTGGCTCGGCCGATTTCGACGGCAACGTCGATTCCAACGGCAGCATCGCCATCGCCAAGGGAACTCTGAAAGCCACCTCGCTGAAGCTTGTTCCGAAGGGCTCGCCCTCAGGTGTGCCGGTGCAAGTGGTCTTCGAAGTCGACCATGACCTGAAAAATATTTCTGGAAAAATCGTGCAGGGTGACGTCGCCATCGGCAAGGCCGCCGCCAAACTCACCGGCACCTACGAGATGAAGGGAGAAACTACTTCGATTCAAACCAGGCTCGATGGACAAGACATGCCGGTCGACGACCTTGAAGCTCTGCTCCCCGCCCTCGGCGTGATTCTTCCCAGCGGCTCCAAGCTCAAGGGAGGAACGCTTTCGGTCAATCTCGATACCACCGGGCCGCTCGACCAGTTGGTCTCCACCGGCTCCGTTCGGATGACGAACGCCTCGCTCGCCGGTTTCAACCTCGGCTCGAAACTCTCCGGGCTTTCCTCGCTGACCGGCAAGCAAACCGGCAACGACACCATCATCAAGAACCTGAGCTCCGATGTGCGCCACGCGCCCGACGGCACACGCCTCGACAAACTCGACGTGTCCATCCAATCTCTCGGCACCGTCACCGGATCAGGCACCATCAGTCCCGACAATGCCCTCGACTTCAAGCTGGTCGCCAACCTCGCTGGCGCCGGCGGCGATCTCACAAAAGTTGCCGGCTTCGGATCCGGCGGCATTCCCGTATCCGTCGGTGGCACAACTTCGAATCCGACCTTCGTCCCCGACATGAAAGCCATGGCCACCGGGAAACTGAAGGGCCTAACCGAAGGCAAAGGCAATCCGCTAGGCAACCTAGGCGGCCTCTTCGGCAAGAAGAAACCCAGCCAGTAAACAGGCCTTCACTTTGATTTTGGATACGGTAACGCGGTCGATGTTTCGTATCAGGGTATCGCTTTAGCGATACCAAAACTCGCTCAAAGGAAACGCCCCTTTAGGGGCTGGCCGCCAATCGCCATTCTCCGACCCTTACCTCACCCCCCGCAGCGCCGGTTCCGCCGGACAACTCTCCAGCAACTGCATGCTGTTCTCGATCATCGCAATCACATGTTGATCTCCGATCACCGTGTTGATCATCAGGTGATACAGACTGCGCGTAGGCCAGTCCGCATTGAAGTAGTGCTTCACGAAAGCCATCCGCTCTTTGTCCACGTTCTCCACCAGATCCTCCGCTTCTCCATGGCTCTTGCCCATCTCCACCACGCGCCGAATCTTTTCGTCTCGCGGAGCATACGTGAACACGCGAAATGTGTCTTCACGGTCGCGCAGAAAATAGGGTGCGCCCCTGCCCACCACGACCGCGTTCCCCTCTTCGGCAATATTCGACGTGATCTCTTCCATAATCGCCATCATGCGATCGGTATCAAAGACGTGTGCGTCGCCAACCGGCATGCCCCGTTCATTACTGCCGCGCCAGAACGCTTTCGCCAAGCGATAAAGCCTTCCATCCACCCGCTCATCGCATAACGCCACAGCCGATTCCGCCACCTGCGCGCGTTTCGCAATCTCGCACGTCAGTTGCTGATCCCACAGCTTCCAGCCCAGACGGCGCGCTAATTGGCAGGCGATGCCTCCGCCGCCGCTACCGAATTCCCGTTCTATGGTAATCATGCGAAACATCGCAGACCTCCTTGCCGTTCGCAAACTAATGAGCTACGATCTCGCCGCCTTGTTTCGGCTTCTTGATCAAAAACACGAACGGAATCAGGCAAGCAATCACAATTCCGAGAATCCAAAAATTGTCGATGTACGCCAGCATCGTCGCCTCCCGGATGACGTTGGACTGCATCAATGCGTAGGCGTGTTGCGCCGCACTTCCAGGACCGGAGCCGGGACCAGCCCCGCCCGACAAGAAATTGCTCGTCATCCCGTCCAGCCGCGACCGGAACACCGGGTTCGCGGCATTGAAATTCTCCGTGAGTCGTACCTGATGGAACTGTGCGCGCCGCGCCAGGCCCGTCGTGACAAACGAAATTCCCACGCTGCCGCCAATATTCCGGGCCAGGTTCATCAGGCCCGAAGCGACATTATTTTTCTCCCGCGGCAGCGACGAATAGGCTGCCGTATTTATCGGCACAAAAAGGAACGCCAGTCCCACCGCCTGATACACACGCGCCAGCATCACCGTCCGGAAATCAACGCTCAAATCGAACGTCGTCATGTGAAACAACGAAAACGAGAGCATCAACAACCCGAACAGCATCAGCCAGCGCGGGCTATACTTTGAAAGCAGAAACCCAACAATCGGCATGGCGATCATGATCGCGAAACCGCCCGGCGACAGCGCCATCCCAGATCGTTCGGCAGTGTACCCCAACAGCGTCTGCATGAAAAGTGGCAGCAGCAGCGTGCTCCCGAGCAGCGCAAATCCGAGCATGAACATTAGGAAGTTCGCCGCCGCAAACGAGCGCTCCCGAAACAAATGCAGGTCGATGATCGGGTCTTTGTGATACCACTCCCAGAAGACGACGAAAATCAGCGCCGCGGCTGAGACGACAGTCAGCCACAAGATGAAGTTCGATTCGAACCAGTCGTCGCGCTGCCCCTTGTCGAGGACCACCTGCAACGCGCCCAGCCCAAGAGCCACCAATCCCAGCCCGATGTAATCGATGCGCGTCTCGCTCAACTTGCGGCGCTTGAAATAGGGAGGATCCTGAATCAGCCGCGATGTCAGCACCAACGAAAGAATCCCGACCGGGATATTCACGAAGAAAATCCAGCGCCAGCTGAAGTTGTCCGTAATCCAGCCGCCCAGCGTAGGACCGATCGCCGGCGCCATAACCACCGCAACGCCGTAGACCGCAAAAGCCATGCCGCGCTTTGCAGGAGGAAACGTGTCGGCAAGAATCGCCTGTTCGCTCGGCTGCAACCCTCCTCCACCCGCGCCTTGCAGCACGCGAAAGAAGATCAGCATCGGTAAGTTGGGCGCAAATCCGCAGAGAAACGAGCTCACCGTGAACAACGCGACGCAGCCCATGTAGAACCGCTTGCGTCCCACAATCGAAGACAGCCACCCGCTTAGCGGAAGCACGATCGCATTCGACACCAGATAAGAAGTGAGCACCCACGTGCTCTCGTCCTGTCCTGCCGAAAGGCTGCCTGCAATGTGAGGCAGGGCAACATTGGCGATGCTGGTATCCAGCACCTCCATGAACGTTGCCAATGTCACCGCGATGGCGATGACCCAGGGATTGACCGGCGACCGCCATTCGGCAGCGTCGTTCATGGTGATCGTTGCTGCTCCCATTGAATACTCGACCCTCGCCTACTTAATCCAGACCTTCGGTGCAACCGACATTCCGGGACGAAGTTCGTGCTCTTTATCTTCATTCTTGTCCAGAACGATTTTTACCGGGATACGCTGCACCACCTTGACGTAGTTGCCAGTCGCATTTTCCGGCGGCAACAGGCTGAAGCGCGAGCCACTCGCCCCCGCGATCGAATCCACATGCCCCTTGTAGGTCCTGCCGGTCGCGTCAACCTCGATGTCCGCTCCCAATCCCGGCCTCATCTTTTTCAATTGTGTTTCCTTGAAGTTCGCCGTAACCCATATGTCGCCCGCGTCCAGCGGAATGATCTTCATCATCTCCTGCCCCGGCTGCACGTTCTGCCCAACTTCAACCGTGCGATTGCTGACGACTCCATTCACCGGAGCGGTGATCTTGGTGTACTGCAAGTTAAGCTCGGCTTGATCCAGCACCGCCTTCTTGCGGTCGGCAACCGCTTGCGCGGAAAGTGCGCGCGCCCGAATCACCCGCATCGTCTGCGGAGCCGTGCCCGCTGTTCTCAAGTCGGCACTCGCCTGCTGCAACCGGCTCTGCGCCTGCTCGATCTGCGCCGCGTACGCGTCGGCATTCGATCGCGCCGCCTGCAGCGTCGCTGCAGATGCGTTCGCCGCAGCGACCGCTTGATCGTACTGCTGCTGCGAAATCTCTTGTTTGTCAATCAGTTGCTTGTAACGGACCAAATCGTTCTGGGCTTTGGTGTTGTTGGCGTCCGCCTCGGCAACTTGCGACTTGGCGGCGTCAAACTGCTGTCGCGACGCCGCAATTCCAGCCTTGGCGCTCGACACGCCCGCTTGCGCCCCACTCACCTGGCTGGTCGTGTTCACATCCGTGATCGGAACGTTGATTCCCGCCGCCGAAGCCTGCGCCTCCGCATCGGCATAATCCGCGCGTGCCTGTGCCACCGCAACCTGGTAATCCGCCGGATCGATCTCCACCAGCACCGCTCCCTTCTCGACATACTGGTTATCCTGCACGTTGAGACTGAGCACATGCCCGCTGACGCGCGCGCTCACCGAGTTCACGTGGCCGTCAATCTGCGCGTCGTCCGTCGCCTCGTAGCTGCTGAGGTAACGCCACAGAAAGAAAACGCCCACCACCAACGCCAGCCCCACCAGAATCAGCGCCCACTTCGTTCGCGGACTATTCAGGAACGCGGAACGCCGCTGGTATCGGGCCTCGCTGTCCGCCTGATTCTGCTCACCCTGACCTTGCGCGGCCTGATTCTGCGGAGCCTGACTTTGCGGAGACTGATTTTGCGAAGCTTGCTCCGCCCCGGCCTGCGGCTGAGAAGGGCGCGCGCCTCCTTGCGGTTTGGGCTCGTCTGCGACGCTGCTCGGTTGATCCATGGTCACTTCCTCTTCAGATATTCGCGAATGCCCTCTTCAGCACGGCCCAATGCGCGGGCAAACGAAACCTTGGCCAGATTATTCAGATAAAGACTTGAAATTAAATTTTCGTGCGCCACCGCTACCGCCTCCTGCGCCTGCACCACTTCCAGATTATCCGTGACGCCCGCCGAAAACCGGTCCTGCGACTGGATCAGCGCCTGATCCGCCAAATTCACCGAACTCTGTGCCACAGCCACCTGATCCGACGACGACTTCAGGTCGAGCAACGCGTTGCGGATATCCTGATCGATCTGCGCCCGTACATCCGCCAGTTGCGCCTCCGCCTGCCGCAACGCCGCGTCCGCCTTCAGCACGTCGCCATGCACCTTGCCTCCCTGGAATATAGGCACGTTCAACGTCCCCATCACCGTATAGGTCGGCAGCACTCCGCCGGGAGTGAGACCTATCTCGCCGAAATTACCGGAGACATCGAGCGTAGGGTAATATCCGGCTCGCGCTGCGCTGTGTTCCAGTTGCGCCGCAGTCAGACGATCATGCGCCGCCTTGTAATCGGATCGCATGGTGTACGCCCGCTGCACGCTGCTTTCAACATCCGGGATGGGAAAGGGATCATACGGCGCTTTCTCCGCCAGTTCGAATTCCTGCCGCGGAGCAAGTCCAATCACACGAGCCAGCGAAATTTTCTGCTTGGCAAATTCGTTTGCGGCCTGAATCAACTGTTGTTGCCGCGTCTGATACTCCACCTGCGAGCGCAGCGTGTCGATCGCCGGAGCCACACCCGCCTGCTGCTGCGCTACCGCCTTGTTATAGAGTGCCTTGGCCGACTCGACCTGGGCCTGCGCCGTCTCCACGCGAGCCGCTCCCGCAATCGCCTGCAAATAAGCGTTGCCCGTAGCCAGCACTACCAAGTCCCGTGCATCTTTCAGGTTGTACCGCGCCACCCCTTCGCCGATCACCGACGAACGATATTTCTGGATCGACTTCCAGTCGAACACCCGCTGCGTGCCGGATACCCGTGCGTCAAAGTAAGAGAACGGACCGATCACCTTGGGAATATTCCCTCCGGGAATCGGAAATGTCGAACTGCTGAAGCCCAGAGCCTGCAGGCTCACTTTTTCCCGCACCTCCTGTACATCGCCGCTGACATTCGGAAGCAAGTCGCTCAGCTGTTGCCATTTTTCCCCGCGCGCCTCGATCGTGTTGTACTCCGAAAGCAGCCCCGCCAGATTCTGTCGCAAAGCGCGCTCAATCGCGTCGGTAAAGGTCAGTTCCAGCACTCCAGGAGTCGTCTTCGCCTCCGGCACGCTCCCAAACACGGGATTCTGCGCCGACGTCTGGACTTGCGACGGCCCCGCCACCGAGTTCGAGGTCGCCCCCGAGGTAGAAGTCTGGGTTTGGCCACCCACCCGAGCTGGCACCAGGAAAACCGCGGACGCGACTAGAAAAAAAGCGGGCAGAGCAAGCGACTGCCATCGGCAGTTGGCACGTTTTACGAAAGCCATTGAACCGGAGTCGTCTCCTTAACAACGAAGCCACACAAAATCATAAGTCCTTTGGACTCATTTTGCTGGGACCGCGATGCAAATTGTTGAATCGACTCACAATCAACCATCGGCATCGCTTTGAACCTACCCCCCACATCCGTTCAGTGACCTTGGTCATCTTGCGTAACCACTCCCCAAAGTTCACTCTAGGATGCAAGTCAGGTACTTCCCTGCGAGCAAAATATTTGGTGAAAAATATCCGCTTCAGGGATCGCCGCGTATGAGTCAGTCCCATACATTACCGCCCAAAGGATCCGACTGGACGCGCCTGCTCACAGATCCCGATCTGGTTAGCCACCTCGGGAAGCTGTTGCAAACCTACCGTGAAGTGCCCGCCGATCAGCGCGAAACGGCGCTGCTGCGGGCCATGCGCGAGATTAAAGATGCTGCCATCAAGGCACGCGAAGTAGGGGAGAACCTGCCCGCTGCTTCCGTGCCGGCGGCGCCGATCAAACTGCAAGGCCCCGAACCTGTCGACGAAGCCCCACCCTTTGAAACCGATCCCTTTGCCTCCCAAACCGAAGCCGATCGTCGGCGTTTTCAGCGTATTAAGTGCTATGTCGCCGTCGAAATCCATGTCGAAGGCGTCGAGCAGCCCGTCTGGGGCAATCTCGCCAACGTAAGCCGCGGAGGCTGCCTTGTCGAAACTGCCAGCGCCGTTCCGCCCGGCAAAGCCCTCGAAATCGGACTCTGGATCTCCAGTGGCAAAATTTGGGTAAAAGGCGTCATTCTCAGCGGCGTGGCCACCCGCACCGCTCCCTCTTTCGGAGTCCGTGTTCGCTTTTCGCAGGCCGAACTGTCCGAGAAAGAGCACCTCCGCGAATTTCTCAAGTTCGTCGATACCACCGCCCGCAAGTCACAGAGCGGAAAAGCCTACGTGGCTCAGCTCAAAGCCTGAAAGCTCCCCTTCCAACGTAATCTTGCCAGCAACTTTTCCTGCGTTTAGGGTTCATTCCTAGTATGCCCCTCAGGTCGCACATCTCTATGCCGGGACTCCGCGTGTCAAGACGCCGCTCTCTGCTAGTTGCCGCCCTGTTGCTGGCCGCGACCGCCCTCACGACTCAGTTCGCTCTCGGCCGGAAAAAAGATAAAGATAAAGTCGCGGGCCCAAATCAGATGCAGATGGACGACCAGCACCGCGCCGTCCATGCCCTAAACCGCCTCACCTTCGGCCCTCGTCCCGGAGACGTTGACCGCGTCCTGCAGGTGGGCGTCGATAAGTGGATCGACATGCAGTTGCATCCCGAGAAAATCAACAACGCCGCCCTCGATGCCCGGCTCGCCCCGTTCCGAACCTTGCAGATGGGAACAAAAGAAATCGTCGAGAACTTTCCTCCCAATCAACTGATCAAGCAGATCGCCGACGGAAAAGCCTCTCTGCCCCGCGATCCCACCCGTCGCGCCGTGTACGAAGCACAACTAGCCCGCTACGAAGATAAACAAGAACGTAAGGACGATAAGCAGGATCGCAAAGACGACCCAGCGAAAATCGTCCCGGCGAAAAACGATACGCCACAGACTTCGTCCCCGCCTGCCGCCTGTAGAGACGGGGCTTGCCCCATCTCCGCCGACACCGCCCAACCCCAGCCCGACGACCCCGCCGCAACACGCCGCCGCGAAGAACGCCGCCTCGCCAATCAAAAAACGCAGGAACTCCTCGATCTTCCCGCCGACGAGCGCATGAAAGAAATTCTCAAGATGTCGCCCGAAGAACGCCACGCCATCGCGACCACCAACAGAGGCGCCAAGGCCGACGCCCTCCTCGACGGCATGTCCGCCCAGCAAAAAGAAACCATGCAGGCGCTCAAAAATCCCGAGCAGGTCGTCGTCGACGAATTAATGCAAGCTAAACTCGTACGTGCGATCTATAGTGAGCGGCAACTCGACGAAGTGATGACTGATTTCTGGATCAACCACTTCAACATCTTTATCAACAAGGGCGCCGATCGATACCTCCTGACCAGCTACGAGCGCGACGCAATTCGTCCCCACGCCCTAGGAAAATTTGAAGATCTGCTCGACGCCACCGCCAAAAGTCCCGCGATGCTTTTCTATCTCGACAACTGGTTGAGCGTCGGACCAAATTCCGATATCGCGCTCGGCATCGCCGCGCACAACGGCAACCGGCGCGTATATCCGCCCAGCCGACCAAAGAAGGGCAAGCAGGCCAGCGGACTCAACGAAAACTACGGCCGCGAACTAATGGAACTGCACACCCTCAGCGTCAACGGTGGCTATTCGCAAAAAGATGTCACCGAAGTCGCCAAGGTCTTCACCGGATGGACGCTCGAGCAGCCGAAACAAGGCGGCGACTTCCATTTCGAACCGCGCATGCACGAGCCCGGGGACAAGTTCGTCCTAGGTCACCGCATCAAGCCGAATGGCGAAAAAGAAGGGCTGGAAGTGCTGCATCTGCTGGCGCACAATCCGAAGACCGCGCACTTCATCTCGCAGAAACTCGCCATGCGCTTCGTCTCCGACAATCCGCCGCCCGCGCTCGTCGATCGCATGACCCAAACCTTCCTCAAGAAGGACGGCGACATTCGCGAGGTGATGCGCACCATGTTGAAGTCGCCCGAATTCTGGTCGACGGATGTTTATCGCGCAAAAGTGAAAACGCCCCTCGAGTTCGTCGTCTCCGCCGCCCGCGCCAGCGATGCCGACGTCGAAGATGCTCGCGCCCTCGTCGGCACGCTCAACAATATGGGAATGCCGCTCTACGGCATGATGCCCCCAACCGGCTACTCGATGAAAGCCGACACCTGGGTCAATTCCTCCGCGCTCTTAGGACGCATGAATTTCTCCCTGGCCTTGGCCGCCGGAAAAATTCGTGGAGCAAGAGTCGATTCTTCCTCATTAGCAGCGGGAATTTCCGGCTCCCCCTCCAACGAAGCAGCACCGCCCGATGCCGCCCGCGCCCTGGCGACACTGGAAGCCTCGCTCCTCGATGGTGACATTTCCAAGCAAACCCACGACACGATCAGCAAACAATTGGACGACCCCAAGATCACCCAGCGCCGCCTGGATGATCCCAATCGTCCCCCCAACGTAGCCGCCATCACCGGCCTATTGTTAGGATCGCCCGAGTTTCAAAGAAGATAACGACCGGCTTTTGGCCTTTAGCCTTTAGCTAAAAGCCAAGAGCTAACAGCTAGGAGCGCTTTCATGTCCATCACTCGACGCATTTTCCTCCGCAGCGGCGCACTCGCCGTTGTCGGAACCGCCGCGCTCCCCAGCTTCCTCACTCGCGCCGCCTTCGGAGCCGCCGATCCCGGCATTCGCAACAAGCGCCTGGTCGTCATCTTCCAGCGCGGCGCCGCCGACGGACTCAACATCGTCGTCCCCCACGCCGAGCCCAGCTACTACGCCATGCGTCCGACCATCAATATTCCCAAGAAGTCTGTCCTCGATCTCGACGGCTTCTTCGGATTGCATCCCGCAATGGCCTCCTTCGAGCCGCTCTGGAAGCAGAAGCATCTCGCCATCGTCCACGCCGCCGGTTCGCCCGATCCCACGCGCTCGCACTTCGACGCCCAGGACTTCATGGAATCCGGCACGCCCGGCATCAAAGTCACCGACGATGGATGGCTCAACCGCACCCTGCGCGATCTTCCAGCCGACAAGTCGGCCTTTCGCGCCATCGCCCTCGGACCCTCCCTGCCCCGCATTCTTTCGGGCAAAGAACCCGCGGTCGCCGTCAACAACCTCAACGATTTTTCCGTCGGAGGCAAGAATCCCAACGCCGCTCCCATGTCGACCACTTTCGAAGCCATGTACGACCATTCCGTCGACACCGTCCTGCACGGCACCGGACAGGAAACTTTCGACGCCGTCAAAACTCTCAAAGCCGCCGATCCCGCGCACTATACGCCCGCAGCCAACGCGAATTATCCCAAAGGCCGTTTCGGCGACAGCCTCAAGCAGTTAGCTCAGCTCATCAAAGCAAACCTCGGCGTCCAAGTCGCCTTCGCCGACATCGGAGGCTGGGATCACCACGTCAACGAAGGCAGCACGCAAGGTCAGATCGCCAACGTTCTCGGCGATTTCTCACAATCCATCTCCGCCTTCTGGACCGACCTCGGCGACCTCGGAGAAGACACCGTCGTAGTCACCATGTCCGAATTCGGACGCACTGCCCGCGAAAACGGCAACCGCGGCACAGACCACGGCCACGCCAACGTCATGTTCGTCTTAGGAGGCCCGGTAAAAGGCGGCAGAGTCTACGGCCGCTGGCCCGGCCTCGACCAGTCGCAACTCTACGAAGGGCGCGACTTGGCGGTAACAACGGATTTCCGGACGGTGCTGGGAGAAGTGGTCTCGAAATATCTCGGGAATAAAGATTTGAGAACCGTGTTTCCGGGATTCGAAGGGCAGCCGAACCAGTTTGTGAAATTGCTTGGATAAACGGCGGGATCTGATTGCATCCTTAGTTTCCATTTTTAAAGCTGGCGGTTTCGCGCGCGGGATCGTCCCATGCCTGTGGCTGCATGCCAGTCGATTAACGAATAGGAAGAGGACAACTCGTGAAGCGTTTTCAGAAGCTATTTGAGGTTCGGAACAATCTCCGCAACTTCAATCAAGAGGCGGCCATCGACTCCATGCGAAACGTCCTGGCTGTACTGGGATTGGGCCTATTGATCGGGGATTTCGCCACCATGCGTCCACCCTACGTGATTCCCGGCGCAGCTTTGTTAATCGCAGTCTGGTACGCCGACTATCTCCGTCATGACCTGCCCGTCACGCCGATCGTCAATGTTCCGGAACCCGCTCTCCCAGAAAAAAAGGAACAGAGTCTCGGCGAACAGCGCTTAATCGATCCGCTCGATCCGATCAACCAGCTTGGCAGAGCCTCGTAAGGAAATCTCGCAAGGGAATGATGATCAGCAGTTGTGCGGCGATCTCAGGACATGTGCCCGCTTCGTCGCCCCTCCCGTCCATCTCCGGTGAAGCTGTAGAGCACCCTCTCGTTCCAACGCTCGTTGCCGTTCGTTGATCGCGAGTGGAAAAAACTTCAATCTAACGTCGCGACTATCGCTCACAACTCGATCAGCACATCCCCACCCTCAATCTTCACCGGATACACCGCAATCTTCGCCCCCGGCGGTCCAGCCTGCCCCGTCTTCGGATCCCACTCCCATCCATGCCACGGGCACACGACTTTCCCATTCGAAATCACCCCTTCGCCAAGCGGACCTCCACGATGCAGGCAAATATTATCCATAGCGGAGATCTCGCCATTCACGTTAGCCACACAGATAGTCTTGTCTCCGCAAACGAATTCCTTAACAGCATTGACCGTAGGAAGATCGGATTGAGTAGCAATCTTAACGAATGCCATAAAAAGTAAAAAAGCGCGGCAAAACGAACTCCAAAGTGGTTCCGAAGACGAAAAGCGTATAAGACCAGGTTTACCTGACGGCTGATGGCTGATGGCTGACGGCTGATAGCTATTTCGGCTGCATCGTCTGCGCCACCATCACCTGCCGTTTGAACTCATCCATCATGTGCGACTCCAGCCGCACTTCCGTCGGACGCTTCGCCAGCGTCATCGTATCGATCTTGTCCTGCAGTTTAAGCAGCGCATAAAACAGGTTCTCCGGACGCGGCGGGCATCCAATCACATACACATCCACCGGAACAATCCGATCCACTCCCTGCAACACCGCATAAGTATTGAACGGACCACCCACCGACGAGCACGCTCCCATCGAAATCACCCACTTCGGCTCGGGCATCTGGTCGTAGATGCGCTTCACCACCGGAGCCATCTTCAGCGTGACAGTCCCCGACACAATCATCAAGTCCGACTGCCGCGGGCTCGGCCGAAATACCTCCGACCCAAAGCGCGCAATATCGAACCGCGCCGTAGAAGACGCAATCATCTCAATGGCGCAGCATGCCAGCCCAAACGTCATCGGCCAGAGCGCCGACTTCCGCGCCCAGTTGAAGACGTAGTCCACCGTCGAGATCATGAAATTTTTTTCGAACTTGTTCTGCAGCCAGCTCATGAGCCCTCGTTCCCTACCAGGTTCCTACAAGGATACTCCCACCCCCCACATCGGGGCGTGATACAGGTCACACGATAAGTAGGACCGCCAAAACACCGCCCTCAGAAGCCACGCCGCGAACCCGCGCGCCCGTGAACCTGGCACACATGAACCCAGCTGCATATGAACCTTCGTACAGTTGTGCCCCCTCACCGACCAGTGGCACAATCGCCATGCGTCGACGTTCTCGCCGCTTCGGAGACCAACTCACCATGAAACACTTCGCCATCGCCCTCGGCCTGTCCCTGCTGCTCTGCAACTTTTCCGCCCGCGCCCAAGAAAACAAGCCTTCCGCGGACGACTCAACCGCCATCCGCACCACCGTCCGCGACTACATCGAAGCCTATTACACGGGAGATGCCCCGCGTATGCAGCAGACTCTCCATCCTCATTATCTGAAGCACATGATTCACGGCGACGCCGACATGCGCGAACGAACCGCCGCGCAGATGGTCGGAGAACTCCGCAAAAACGGCGTGCCCACGAATATTCCCGCCGCCGATCGTACTGAACAGGTCACCGTTCTCGACATTTCCGGAGAAATTGCAGAAGCGAAACTCGTGACCCCGCACTGGGTCGACTACATGACTCTCTCGAAAACCGAGGCAGGATGGAAGATTCTCTCGGTCGTGCAACGCATGGAGAACTGGTAACGCCACGCTTCCCAACTCAAATTCCCTCACGCCGCGTCACGCGCTACAAACATCCCCGGCGGGCAAGGTGCTTCTTATCCTCAACCGCCGGTCTTCACTTCTAATAGAGACGCCAATCCCCGCCCGTCCATCGCTTTCAGCGCCAGTCCCCGAGCCACCGACGTAAACTCGTTTCCCCCACGAATTAGCTTTTTTCCAAAACGCGTCTCAAAAATCCTCCGAACCGCCGGAACAAACGACGACCCACCCGTCAGAAACACCATATTGATGTCTTTGGCCACGACTCCAGACGCCTTCAGCAAAGCATCGACGCACTCCGCGATCCGTTCCAACTCCTCCGCAATCCACTCCTCAAACGACGCTCGTTCCACGACCGACGCCAGATCCACAAAGCCATCCGAGAACCGGAACGTCGCCGCCATCTCATTCGACAAGTCGCACTTCACCTTCTGCACCGCCCGATGCAGGTGGAATCCGAGATCCTCCTTTATAAAATGGATCAGCGCTCCGATTTTCTCCGGCTCCAGCGCTTGAGCGTGAACGCCCGAGAGCATATCCAGCACGTCTTTCGCCCGCAATAGCGAAAGATGATGCCACCGCTCCAGCTTGATATAAACCCAGTTCGGCACCGTCAAGATCTTGCCCAGCGACCGCAATTGCGATCCCGCCCCCAGCGCCGGAGACACCAGATGCCGAATCAGCTTTGCGTCAAACGAATCTCCCGCAATGCCCAGACCCGCGTTCCCTACAATATCGCCCAGAGCCCGGCCCCTTCGACGAACCGTCGGCCCCACATGCACCAGAGAAAAATCGCTGGTACCACCGCCGAAGTCTCCAATCAAAATCAGCTCGTCATGGTCCAGCGTGGACTCGTAATAATGCGCCGCCGCCACCGGCTCCATCTCGAACTCGACAGACTCATACCCCGCCAACTCAAACGCCGCCCGCAGCCGACTCTCCGAATAACTGTCGTCTTCCTCTTTCTCCGCTCCCGCAAAATGAACCGGCCTCCCCACCACCGCCGACCGGATCTCCACCCCAAACTGCTCTTCCGCCTTTTCCCGCAAGTCCCGCAGAATCCTGGCAATCAGATCTTCCAGCGTGTACCGCCGCCCGAAAACCTCCGTGCCACGCAGTGTTCGGCTGCTCAGAAACGACTTCAGCGATTGAATCAGCCGCCCCTTCACATCCGCGGAAAGATAATGCTCAATCCCCTCCGGCCCACTCCAGGAGTGCAGCCGGTTCACCCCGCCTTCCTTCACTCGCTGCAGATAAAGCAGCGACCGGTAAGAATCCGTCAAACCTCCCAGGTACGGAAACTTGGCTAGCTGAACCTCGCCCGATTTGTTGGCGTAAGCGACCGAACTATTCGTCGTCCCAAAGTCGATGCCAATCGCGCCTGCCGTTGTTTTGGAATCTCGTGCGGTCATTTCGGTTTGCTTCGCTTGAATACCATCCCAAGAGTGCCCATCCGAGGGTGGCCCGTCCTTGTGTCTGCGCTCTTTGCAGACACAAGGCGGGGATCTCGGCGGCTAAAAAGCTTCATCGCGGATCCGCTCCTCACGCCGTCCGCCGCTTCGCCTCTCGTCGCGGCACAGCGGCCTTCACGCTCGCACCCTTCTGCCGCCGCCTATATTCAAACAGCCCATACAGCGCCCCGATCACCGAAAACGCGATCAACGCGATCAGCACCGGCCAATAATATTCCCCGAAAAACTTCAGGATGCTCCTGCCATAATGCGCGCCCAAATATCCCAGAATCGTGAACCGAACGCCCCGCCCCACCGTCAACGCCGCCAGAAACTTCTTCGTCGGATACTGCATGGCTCCCGCGGCCAGCAGCATCGGCACAATCGGGAACGGCGGCGGAAGAAGCGCCGGAATCGCCACCGAAGCAAATCCCCAGCGCTCAAAAATCGCGTAAAGTTTCTTCACCCGCTTCTGCGAGAACTTTTTCTCCAGCGTCTCTTTCCCACCCTTGCGCGCCATCCGGTACGTCAGATATCCGCCCAGCACCGCTCCCACCGTAGCCATGAACGAGTAATAGAACCACGGCTGCCGGTGATGCGCCGCCAGCAGGATCGTCGCCACATCCGTGCTCCCCGGCAGCGGAATCAGCGAATTATCCGCCAGCCCCAGCAAAATCAGCCCCGGCCCTCCCAAATGGATGAGCCCTCCGAGAGCGCTCTTCGTCGCACTCTTCTTCGCAGCGAACAACAGCATCCCCGGAAGCGACATGGTCCTTATTAGAGCAGATTCACCTCTCGTTAGTTGCAGCACTACAAAGCATTACAAAAGCTCCGATATTCAACCGTTCCCTTCGTGATCCTTAGTGTCCTTCGTGGTCCGCGCCTTCGCCTTACCCAGCAACAATCACGGGAATTTTGAGGCCCGAGGTTTTTCTCGTGTTCTCGGTCACCTCCGTGGTGAAGGCTTTTCGCAAATCGCTCCCCAACACCTTGACGCCCCACAATTCTTTACGCATGATCACTTAAAGAAATAAGATTCACTCTCCAAAGGCTTCCCATGAAAACACGTCTCCAAAGCATCCTCTCCCTAGCCGCCTGCACCACTCTCCTGATCTCACTCGCGCAAGCCCAGGCATCTCCGAAACCGGACGCCTCCGCCACCACCACCATCGTCACCGCCGGCGACATCTCCATCACCCACGCCGCCGACGGCAAGACCGCCGTTTACATCAACTTCGCTCCCGGCAAAGCCAAGTCGCCCGAAACCCGCCTCACCATCTCCGGCCCCTACTCGCTCGACGTCAACGGAGGCGTCGAGGAAGTCCAGGGCCCTCAGGGCCTCGAGCTTGATGTCTTGAGTCATGAGGATTTGCGCTTCGAAGCTCCCGAGATTGCCGCCTGGGAGCAAGCCCACAAATACTCCGAATCCACCGCCTGCGGCAAAATCCCCAAATTCCGCGGATGCGGCAATCCCACCTGCGACCAATTCGGACACCCCGGAGACCAATGCCGCTACAACTCCATCTCCGGCTGCGCCTGCGTAGCCCCCGGCGGTGGCCCCTGCAGCCAGTCCCCCGACCCCTTACCCGCCAAATAACAAGATCTTGGCTTTATCAACTGCTGAAAAAGACCGACAACTGTCGAATGCGTACTTGGCAACACGGAATCTGAAGAACTGGTCTGTTCGGTACATCTTCAAAAACGAAGATGAGCGACACTCGCGGCAGTCTATCTAGGAAAGTGACGTTTATGCTGCACTTCAAAGCTAGCAATGCGCACAGAGTCCTGCTTGTGGATAACGACGACCGCGTTCGGGAGACCATGGGGCGGGCACTGATCGACAGGGGGTTCGAGGTGAGGCCTGCCGCCAACGTGACCGCAGCCCTAAAGCTCATTGCAGCGGAGCCCTTCGACGTGCTGATCACCGATCTGCACATGCCAAACCCTAGCGACGGTTTTGCTGTTATTACCGCCATGCGCCATTCCCAGCCCGAGGCACTCACTCTTCTGGTCAGCGGTGACCCCGACGTGCAGAGCGCGATGAATACCATCTTTCTCCAGGCCGACGATATCATCACGAAACCGTTCGATGTCCGGGGACTCGCGCGCATCGTGAGCGAAAAACTAGCAAATCGTAAACCTCTTGCGGAGACGAAAAAGGAAAGAGTCGCCGCGATCTTGGAGCGTCGCACTGCCGCCATCGTCGAAGCATGGTTGGGGCGGGTAAGAAAGAGCAAAGAACTCAATGTCGTTGTGCTAAGCGACAACGAGCGCACCCGTTACCTCCCGAAGCTAATCGAAGACCTCATTATTCGCCTGCGGAAACCGAACACTCCTGGATCAGAAGATGATTCTCCCTCTTCCGCCGCTGCTGTCGCCCATGGCAAGATACGAAAATCGCAGGGCTACACTCCGGGGATGTTGGTGCACGACTCGCGCATACTCCAAGTGAGTATCTTCGAAGCTTTGCAGCAAAATCTCAGCGCATTGGATTTCGGTTTGCTTTTGACCGATATTATGACGATTGCGGATGAAGTGGACTCCCAGTTGACCCAGGCAATGAATAGTTATATGAGAGTCGTGCGGAAACCAAAGTTGCATCTATTGCCAGCAAGGGAGGGTCGGTCTTCCTGATCGTCGGCTAAAGCCAACACGAAAAACCGCCCAAGCGACCTGAGCAGAATTGAATACTCGGCAGTTCGGAAGCCCGGAAGGTTCATGGATAAATCGGCCAGGATTTCGCCGAATTTGATGAGGCAACAATGAAAAGGACGATGGCAATTTGTTTCGCTCTATCCTTCCTGATCTGCGGAATGACTCACGGACAGGACACCATGAACCACGACGACGGTCAGAAGACTTATGCGTCCCAAACGCCGATTCAACTAGCAGGCACAATCAGCGCTACGGGCGAGACGTTTGTCAGCGACAAAGGCGGCAAAAGTTGGACCATCATCAACCCAGAGGCAGTCCAGGATCACAAGGGGCAGCACGTACTATTGACCGCGAATGTTGATGCAGACAAGAACGAAGTCAACGTTGTATCCATCAAAACGGCTGCCAAGAAATGACTCCGCTTTAGATTTGTTTGAAAGGCGACCATCAAACAGCGATTCTCGCCAGGAATCGACGCCCGAACGTGGTGACCCCGGCGCCCCGCAGGAGCTTTAAAAAACTGTCATCCCGAGCGCCGCCCGCCGGAGCGAAGCGACCAAGGGCAAGTCGAGGGACCTTGTGTTTCCCCCGAACCGACGGGTGGCCCAGTCGCTACTCCCAGCAGGTGCCCAAGGGACCGCTTCGCTGTCGTACGATCTGGCAGAACTCGACCAGAGCTGACAAAACAAGAACCGGACATCACCGGACAAGGACATGAGCGGGAAACAAAACCGCCATCTTTGGGCGGCTTTTCTTATTCGTCTCTCGATGGGGGATTTCCGCTCGGACTCGTCAGCTAAAAACACAGAAATGTCAGCGAATTCATCTCGCCACGCTTTTTGATCTACGGTTTTGCAGTCAACTCCCCAAAACTGGCGCCAACTGTGCCTTAACCAAAGCCTTCACGCGCTTTCCTGCCAATAGCGGCGTCTCGATATACCGAAACGAAAGCCAACTCACGTCCACGTAGGCTGGCAAAACTGTAAGAAACACAGGTACACCAAACCGTGCGACAGGTACAAGGAATAACTGATCGTACCGATGAAGCGCAGCGGCGACCAGCGCAGCAGAGCCAAAGGCTTTCTTTGACAACTCAAGCGAAGCCGGAACCACCTCCCGATGCCGCAGGCATCCCACGAACTTGACTTTGACTTTCCTGATGGCTGACAGCTGATGGCTGACGGCTAAGTCCTTATTCCACAATATTTTACTAATAAGTCCTTTAAAGCCAAAGATCTGAAGCGAATAGCCCTCCTAAATCCATAATTCCAAAAGATCGAAGAATTAAGAAATAGGGGCTTTCCTGAGGCTGTTAGAATTTCCTCCTGATGATCTTCCGCAGCGACAACCGCAATCCCGATCAGCTTCGGCCAGTCACCATCGTCCCTGACTTCATCTCCACTGCCGAAGGCTCGGCTCTCATCGAGATGGGCAACACCCGCGTCATCTGTACCGCCTCTGTCGAGGAGACCGTTCCCGCATTCCTCCGCAACTCCGGCAAAGGCTGGATCTCCAGCGAATACGGTATGCTGCCCCGCGCGACGCTCACCCGCTCCGCTCGAGAATCAGCCAAGGGCAAGCAAAGCGGACGCACGCAAGAGATTCAGCGCCTCATCGGACGCTCCCTCCGCGCCGTCGCCGACCTCAAACGCCTCGGTGAACGGACCATCTGGATCGATTGCGATGTCATCCAGGCCGACGGCGGCACGCGCACCGCCTCCATCACCGGAGCCTTCGTCGCCCTCGGCCTCGCCCTCCAGCGCCTCATCGACGCCGGAACGCTGACCGCCGCTCCCATCAAGGACTTCGTCGCCGCCATCAGCGTGGGCATCGTCGATGGCGAAATCCTTCTCGATCTCAACTACGAAGAAGATTCACGCGCCGATGTCGACATGAACTTCGTCATGACCGCCGGCAACAAGATCGTCGAACTGCAAGCAACCGCCGAACACCAAGTCTTCGACGACGCGCAACTTGCGAAGATGATGTCGCTCGCGCGGCAAGGCATTCAGTCGCT
This sequence comes from Terriglobales bacterium, assembly GCA_049520915.1. Classification (GTDB taxonomy): domain Bacteria; phylum Acidobacteriota; class Terriglobia; order Terriglobales; family Acidobacteriaceae; genus Acidiflorens. Next base: position 46,725 of record JBEKPH010000021.1, on the reverse strand, counting down.
GATCGCCAAGCAGCAGTCCTTGCTGGGAAAGCTCGCGCTACGGCAGTGACGACAGGATTCCTGAGCCCGTTGCGCCACCGTGCAATCGTTGCCTTCTCGCGTCTCGCACTCGCAACCGCTTGTGTCATTCTTCTAACGCTCTGCGCGCAAGGCCGAACCGCATCCCAAACCCAATCAACGATAGTCGCAGGAACCGTCCACGATCCTTCAGGTGCAGTCGTAGTCGGCGCTCGCATCGAGTTCACGAGCGGCAAGGATAATTATCTCGTCGCGACCCAGACGAACGCAGTCGGACAATTCCGCTTCGAGGTCGAAGTCGATGTCGCTGCCGTTTCCGGAACGATCTCCGCAACCGCGTCAGGATTCCTCCCACTTCAGATCGCCTGGAATCGCGAGACGCAACTCAAGCTGGTTCTACACCCGCAATATGAAGCCAACAACCAGCACGTTCTGGTAACCGCCACGCGAATCGACACCGCCCTCGAAGACTCGCCCGCTGACAGTGTGACCATCTCAACCGAGAATCTGGACACGACCCCAGCGCTCGCGCTCGACGACGTGTTGCGCGACGTCCCAGGCTTTGACCTCTTTCGCCACAACAGCAGCCGCACCGCGAATCCCGGAACGCAAGGCGTATCAATGCGCGGCCTCGGCGCAAGCGGAGCCAGTCGCGCTCTAGTGCTGGTCGATGACGTTCCGCTCAACGATCCCTTCGGCGGTTGGGTTTATTGGGATCGCGTGGCGCGCGAATCCATCCGCAGCGTGGAAGTGCTTCGTGGCGGCGCTGGAGCAAGCCTCTACGGCTCAACCGCGATGGGCGGAGTCATTCAATTCCGCACACGCGAGCCCGGAACGCCCACCTTCGCCGTCGAAGGTTCCTTGGGAAACGAGAACACTCCCGAACTCTCCTTCTGGACCGGAGCCAAGATTGGCCATTGGAACGCCGCGCTTTCCGGCGACTTCTTCCGCACCAACGGCTACATCCTCGTGCCCGAGCCAGAACGCGGCGCAGTCGACGTCCCGGCGAATTCGCGCCACGCTCTCACCGCGCTCGATCTCGGACGCCATTTCGGCGACTTCGGCAAAGTCTTCGTTCGCGGATCGTACTTCGGCGAAGGCCGTCACAACGGCACTCCGATTCAGACGAACGGAACTCGCATCGCCGACTTCGCCAGCGGTTGGGACTACGAGAACAAGCGCGTCGGAACGCTATCCGCACGCATCTTCGGGCTCTACGAATCCTACGACCAGCTCTTCTCGTCTATCTCGGCCGACCGAAGCCAGGAATTCTTAACCGACAACCAGCGAGTTCCGTCGCAGATGATCGGCGGCAACGCGCAATGGTCTCGGCCGATCGGCCGCGTCGAGACACTGGTCGCTGGGTTTGAGATGCGAGGAGTTGGCGGATCGAGCAACGAAGCTCTATTCAGCAGCGGCAGTCCAACGGGAACGAGCCTCAGCGGCGGCGAAGAGCGCACGGTACGCGCCTTCGGAGAAGACATTCTGCAACTCGGCTCGCGTCTGGTCGCCAATCTTTCCTTCGGCTACGATCACTGGAGCGACATCAATGCTCGGCTGATCACGATCAAACCAAGCGGCACGGTCTTCGCGCCGTACGCCAATCGAAGGTCCGACGCGTTCAATCCTCGCGCCTCATTGCTCTATCATTGGCGCCACGGAACATCGTTTACGGCATCGGGATATCGTGCCTTTCGCGCTCCGACCTTGAATGAGCTGTATCGCAGCTTCCGCCAAGGGAATGCGTTCACCGAGAACAATCCCGCACTGGTAGCGGAAAGACTTACTGGCGTGGAAGCTGGAGTCCGTCAAAGCCTGCTCTCAGACCGCTTCAACCTTCGCGGCACATTCTTCTGGAACGATGTGAACGACGCGATCGTGAATGTCACGCTCAATACCACGCCGAGCCTAATCACCCGCCAGAAGCAGAATGTGGGCGCAATACTTTCCACCGGTCTTAATCTGGACGGCGAGTTTCGCGTCAACCGATCGCTACAGTTTTCCGGCGGATATCAATATGCGCACTCGGTGATCTCGAGCTATACCGCTCCCGCCGATGTGCAGACGCAGAACCCGAGTCTGGTGGGAAAGTGGGTTCCCGAAGTTCCGCACCAGCAGTTCACACTCCAGACGATGTATTCCAATCCCAAGATCGTGACCGCGACCGTGCAAGGGCTCTTTGTTGGGCAGGCATTCGACGACGATCTGAATCAGTACCGGCTCGACAAGTACTTCACCGTCAACGTCTACCTAAGCCACAACTTTGGCAAGGGATTTGAGGGCTTTGCCGCCGCAGAGAACCTGTTCAATACGAGGTATGCGAGTGCTGCAACCCCGGTGATTACGTTAGGACCGCCGCTGCTGGCTCGCATCGGCTTTCGCTGCCAGTTTCCGAAGCGCTGACGGGGAGCGGAGCGTTCGAGGCCGATTCCCGAACTGGGCCGACGTGGGGGGCCGCTTTGGGTTTAGAATTGTAGGTTCAACCGAACTTATCTAACCTGCTCATTGGAGGATTTATGAAACTTACCCCCGGCAAACTGGCCGGCATCAAGGCTGTATCGAACGAACGTGGAATCATCGCTGCGGCTGCCATGGACCAGCGCGGCTCACTACAGAAGTCTCTGGCCAAAGAAAAAGGCTCGTCCGTCTCGGATGAGATGATGGAAGAGTTCAAGATTTTGGTGAGCGAGGTTTTGACGCCGCATGCCAGCGCAATCTTGCTCGATCCGGAGTGGGGACTTCCCGCCGCGAAGCGTCGCGCGAAGAACGCCGGCCTATTGCTGGCCTACGAAAAGACCGGTTACGACAAGACTGGACCGGGACGACTGGGCGACCTGCTGGATCACTGGTCGGCGCGCCGCCTCAAAGAGGCCGGAGCGGACTGCGTGAAGATCCTGCTCTATTACACTCCTTTCGATCCCAAAGATGTAAACGACAAGAAGCATGCCTGGGTTGAGCGCATTGGCGATGAATGCCGCGCCAACGATATTCCCTACTTTCTGGAATTCGTAGGCTACGAAGAGGGAGCGGACGAAAAGGGCCTGGAATACGCCAAAAAGAAACCGCACATCGTCACGGAAAGCATGCGCGAATTCAGCAAACCTCGCTACGGCGTCGACGTTCTCAAGGTGGAAGTGCCGGTCAATATGAAATTTGTCGAGGGCACGAAGTGTTTTGCGGGCCAAAAAGCCTACAGCAAGAAAGAGGCGATTGACCTGTTCCATGCCGCGGCAAATGTCGCGACCAAGCCGTTCATTTATCTTTCAGCGGGTGTCAGCAATGCGGAGTTCAGCGAGACGCTGGAACTGGCGGGCGAATCGGGCGTGAAGTTCAACGGCGTTCTGTGCGGCAGGGCGACGTGGAAAGACGGCATTCCGATTTATGCGAAACAGGGAGCCGGGGCCTTCCGCAAGTGGCTGGAGACTGAAGGCGTGAAGAACATTCACAACGTCAACGACAAGTTGAAGGCCGCCACTTCATGGCACTCCATCTACGAAGTCGAGCCCGCGCTCGCCCACGTCTAGGACAATTCGTTCGGCATCACAAAGGCGGGTCTTCGGACCCGCCTTTGTTTCTAGCGGCGTGCTGAACGCGAAGTGCTAAGAACTGCTTTTCTATGGCTGACCGCAAAACTGCCCTGATTACCGGCGCTTCGTTCGGCATCGGATTGGAATTTGCCCGCATCTTTGCGCGTGAAGGCTACAACCTGGTTCTGGTCGCGCGCACCGCCGACAAGCTTCGCCAACTGGCATCGGAACTAGAGAAAGGGCACGGCACGCGCTCTCTAATCCTGGCAACCGATTTGACCGCTCCTGGATCTCCCGCTTACGTGCTTGACCAGACAACGCGAGCCGACATTCAAGTGGATGTGCTTGTGAATAACGCCGGATTCGGACAATACGGCTTGTTCGTGGAGAACGACCTCGAAGAATGCCTGCAACAGATTCAGCTGAACATCACGACCCTGACTCACCTGACGCGACTCTATCTTCCGATGATGATCGAGCGAGCGCGAAATGGGAGCAAAGGCGCGGGCATCCTAAACGTCGCGTCCACCGCGGCATTTCAGCCAGGACCACTGATGGCAGTATATTTCGCCACCAAGGCCTACGTGCTGCACTTTTCAGAAGCCCTGGCGAACGAACTACACGGGACCGGAGTAACCGTGACCTGCCTGTGCCCGGGCGCAACCACTTCAGAGTTCCACAAGCGCGCAAAAGCGACGGGCATGAGACTGCTGAAATTCGGCTCGATGGACGCTCATACAGTGGCGGAAGATGGCTATCGCGCCCTCGTAGCCGGAAAGCCGGTGGTGATTTCGGGAGTCAAGAACTGGTTGTTAGCGGAGTCAATACGCTTCTCACCCCGCAGACTCGTGACGGCAATCGCGCGGAGTATTCAAAAAGAACGATAGCTGCGACTTCGGCAACACGCCGATCAAAGCAGAGCTTCTAGCTCGACTTGCGGCCTTCCAAAGCGGCCTGAACACGGCTGTGTTTGCGGCTGTAGGTGAAATAAACGACCAAGCCGATAACCAGCCAAATAATCAGTCGTGCCCAGTTAACCCAGCCGAGTTTGTACATCATGTATCCGTTGAAGAGAATTCCCATCACCGGTACAAACGGCACCCACGGAGTGCGGAAGGGACGATGCTGTCCAGGATTGGTGTGACGCAAAGCCATGACGGCGATGCAGACGATAACGAAGGCCAGTAGCGTGCCGATATTCACCATCTTTCCAATATCGTCGATCGGAGTGAGGCTACCGACGATCGCGGCGAGAAGGCCAACGAGCATCGTGTTCTTCCATGGCGTGCGGAAGCGCGGGTGAATGTCGGCAAAGAATTTCTTGGGTAGCAGGCCATCGTTGGCCATGGAATACAAGACTCGCGTCTGTCCCAACAGCATGACGAGCATGACACTGGTCAATCCCGCCAAGGCTCCGAGTGTGATGATATGGGATGCGCCAGTAAGACCGCGATCCATAAATGCGCGCGCAATCGGAGCTTCGATGTTGACCTCTCGCCAAGGCACCATCCCGGTCAAAACCGCCGCTACTGCGATGTATAACGCGGTGCAGATTAGAAGCGACGCGATGATGCCAATCGGAAGATCGCGCTGCGGGTTCTTCGCTTCTTGCGCGGTTGTAGAGACGGCGTCGAATCCGATGTAGGCAAAGAAAATGTAGGCCGCTCCGGCCCCGATTCCGGAGAATCCGAATGGGGCGAAACTGGCCCAGTCAGTCCCCCAGTTGGTCGCGTTGACGTAATGCCAGCCGAGTCCGATCACAAAAATGACGACCGCAACCTTAATCGTCACGATGGTGGCGTTGAAGCGAGCACTCTCTTTGATGCCAACGACCAATATTGCGGTGATTACGAGGGCAATGATGAAAGCTGGGAGGTTCACTCCGATTTCGTAGCCGAAAAGATGCGGCGCGTTCAACAGATCGTGGGCACGTTGCAGTAATTCGGGGGACTGCGCCGCCATGATGGCGCTCTTGCTCTGGAGATAAGCCTGCGTGCCGGCGACGAGAGACGGATCGGCGGTCTGCGCCATTTGCCGGGCTACGATGTCTTCCGCCGTGTGAAGTCCGGTCCAGTGATCGTAGGCCAACCACAGCGGCATTTTAATGTGGAAGATATTGAGGAGTTCGATGAAGTGGTTCGACCATCCGGAGGAAACAGTACTGGCGCCCATCGCGTATTCAAGCGTAAGGTCCCATCCGATAATCCAGGCAAAAATTTCGCCGAGCGTCGCGTAGGCATAGGTGTAGGCGCTGCCTGCAAGGGGGATCATCGCCGCAAACTCGGCATAGCACAGGGCGGCAAAGGCACATCCCAAGCCGGACAGTACGAAAGAGAGCATGAGGCCGGGGCCGGCATAGTGGGCGCCCAGTCCCGAAAGCACAAAAATTCCCGCTCCAATGACCGCACCAACTCCCAGAGCCGTTAACTGAAATACGCCCAATGTGCGTTTCAAGCTGTGCGAACCCGTCTCTTGCGCTTCATGAAGCAGGAGTTCGAGTGGCTTTTTCGCAAACAGGTCAGTCATGAGTTGCGTTTCTCCTAATCGGTCTTGAGAATGTCATTGAGCCCGAGTTGTCTGCGTACGCGGACGCCAGATGTAGTACACGGGAATGCCTAAGAGCACGATGAACAATCCCGGCCAAGTGTATTGAGGCTTGTAGCGTAACAGCACCACGTCGATAAACAAAGCCATCACGATGTAAACCGCGGGCAAAACCGGGTACCCGATCGCTTTGTAGGGACGCTCGGCCTCGGGATGAGTGCGGCGCAAAACAAAAAGTCCGAAGATGGTGAGGACGTAAAAAACGAGCACGGCAAAGATGATGTAATCGAGAAGCTGGCCATAGCTCCCAGAAATGCAGAGGACGCAAGTCCATACCATCTGCACCATGAGCGAGACGGCGGGAGTTTTATAGCCGGGATGCAGTTTGGCAACGCTGCGAAAGAAGAGGCCGTCTTTGGCCATGGCATAGTAAACGCGTGCGCCGGAGAGAATCAGTCCGTTGCAGCATCCGAAGCCGGAGATCATGATGGCGACGGCCATCAGCGCTCCACCGGCAGAACCGAACATTTGGGTCATGACGGCGGTGGCGACGCGGTCTTCACTGGCGTATTGAATTCCGCGCTCCAGCAGTGTCGTGCCCGAAGGGCTGCCGAAGAGCGGCAACGCGCTTAAGTAAATAAAATTGCAGCCGATGTAGAGCGCAATCACCACGCCGGTTCCAAGCGCAAGAGACAGTGGTAGATTGCGGCTGGGGTTTTTGACTTCTCCGGCGGTGAAGGTCACGTTGTTCCAGGCGTCGGCGGAGAAGAGCGAGCCAACCTGGGCGATTGCCAGTACGGTAAGGGTTGAGACGACGACACCGGCTCCGACGTCGTGTAGAGCGCCGAGGCCCGAGTTGTGCCAGAAGTTCGCGCCAAAATTGGCGGCGACAGCTTTGGCATTCCGGCCCAGAAAAATTCCGAAGAAGACCAGGCCTAGCAACGCCGCAACTTTGGCCGTGGTGAAGATGTTTTGGATGATGGCGCCCGTCTTCACGCCGAAAATATTAATGATAGAGAGTGCAACGACTACGAGGATGGCAACGAAGTTTTGCGTGTTCAGTCCGACGTCCATGCCACCCAAGATCATGGGGCCGACGGAAAACTTAGGAACTTTCCAGAGGTGGACGATCCAATGGCTCGAGGAGATTGCGGGCCAGAAGATGCCGAGAAATTTGCCGAAAGCCACACCGACGGCAGCGATTGTGCCCGTTTGAATGACTAAGAAGAGGGTCCAGCCATAGAGAAATCCCCAGAGAGGGCCGAGCGATTCGCGCAGATAAACGTACTGGCCCCCGGCACGCGGCATCATAGCCGCCAGTTCGCCATAGGTGAGGGCGCCGACAATCGTCAGAAATCCTGTAATAAGCCACGCACCGATTAGCAGCGCCGGAGAACTAACCTCGCGGGAAATTTCGGCCGACACAATAAAGATGCCCGAACCGATCATGGAACCCATGACCAGCATGGTGGCGCTGGTGAGGCCGAGACCTTTGACTAGCTCTTTATCCTGATGGGTGTGGCGTTCCCAATCGCTGATGTTCGAAGCGACTTTCGACGCGGGAGCTGGCGGTTGAACGTTCAGGCTCACGAACCTCCCCGGTTGATCGTTTTCCAGTTATCACAATGGATTGTCATCCCGAGCGAAGCGAGGGACCTGCAGTTCGCCGCAAGATGCAGATCCCTCGCTTTGCTCGGGATGACAACATTTAAGGAATTCCACTTTACCCTAGAATTCTCAAAAATTCTTCTGCTGATTTGCGGGGATCCCGTAGCAAGTCGGATATCACGGCGACCGAGTCGGCCCCGGCTTCCAGGACAGAACGCGCGTTAGCACGGGTGATGCCGCCGATGGCCACTAGCGGCTTGCGAGTCAGCTCCCTCGCCCGGCGAACACCGTCAAGGCCCACGACAGGATCGGGAGTGGCTTTGCTGCTCGTGGCAAAAACGGGTCCGATCGCTAAGTAGTCGGCGGAGGTTTGATCGGCCTCGGCAAGTTGTTCGGGGTTGTGCGTAGAAACTCCGAGCCAACGATGCGGCCCGACGATGGCGCGCGCTGATGCAGGAGATAAATCATCCTGCCCAACATGCAGACCGTCGAAACCAGCTGCGAGGCAGAGGTCGGCGCGGTCGTTCATGATGAGCACTCCGCCCGGTCCCAACCGCGCCTTTAATTGAACGGCATCTTCCAGCATTTGGCGGGCGCCGCTCTTCTTATTGCGATATTGCAGCAGGGTACAGCCTGCGGCGGCGAACTGCTCGGCGAACTCGCACAGAATCGCGGCGTCAGGAAGGCAGGATGCATCAAGAATGGGATAAAGGCGTGGCAAGGCGTGAGCGCCGCGATATTGGCTGGGTTCGATCAATGTACCGGCTCAGAGACAGAGTCCGTCTCTCTCAGGGAATTGTGCATGTTGAGAATGCGCCAACGGCCGCCGCCATCCTTTCGGCACATCGACATGCCATGTCCGGAGATTTTGTCCTCTGGCGTTTCGATCCGATAGTCGTACGAATACCACAGGGCGTCGCCAAAGCTGCGAACATCATGCGGCTGCATTTCGTAATGCAGCTTCGGTGCAAATTTGAAGTAACGCTCGGAAAGATAACGCATAACTTCCTGGCGTCCGCGGAATTCGCCGTGGGGAGTGTAAAGCACGATCTCCGGATCGAAGCACTCGGTCATGGCCTTGGCGTCTCCTTCGTTGAAGGCGACGTTGCACGAGGCCATGTCCCGCTGCATTTCGGCGAAGGCGTCGGCTGACTTTCTGGGTTCGCCGGCTAACACCGCAACGCGCCGCTTGAGATCGATGGTCACACCCATCTGATCGAGTAGATCGACTCCAAGGATACCGTCGATCTGGCCGCCGCAGGCTTTACCGATCGGACTAAGATCGATCGCCGGCAGTTTCAAGTTGCGCAGCTTGTGAGTGCCCAGTTCCACCTCGGGCAAGAAGACCTCGCGAGCACTGGTGGCCGCGTTTCCGCTCCATGAATCGATGTGAATTTGCCCGGACTTCCCGGAGGTAAAGGATTTCAGATTGAGGATCGTAGTCGCGCCCGTGTCAAGCAGTAGCCGTCGATTCTCACCGGCAACTTTCATGGTGACAACGGGCAGAACGTCACAGCGTTCGATCGGGATCTCATTCTCAGGATCGGAATTTTGGGCGCCGATTACCGCCGGGGACGCAAGAAGAAACAGAAGAGCGGCTGCGATTCCGACTGGCTTCATCAATTTGTCATTCCGATTTCTCAACTTCATCGGAGATCTTATGCTCGGATCATTCTGCGATCCACAAGGATTATTTTTTTGCGAGGAATCTTTCGATGAATCCCGTATCGAAATTGCCTGCACGAAATTCTGGGTCGGCCAATATCCGCCGGTGCAGGGGGATTGTGGTATAGATCCCTTCCACGATGAACATTCCTAACGCACGGCTCATGCGCGAAATGGCTTCGCTGCGGTCTTTGCCGCGGACTACGAGTTTGGCGATCAGCGAGTCATAATAAGGAGGAATCGTACCTTCGGCGTAAGCGGCAGTGTCGATCCGCACGCCGGTTCCACCGGGAGGATTGAAGGTGGTAATCTTGCCGGCCGAGGGCGTGAATTTCTCCGGATGCTCGGCGTTGATGCGGCACTCGATGGCGTGTCCGCGATGAATGATCGGACCTTGCAACACGTCGCTTAACTTCTCTCCTGCCGCGATCATGATCTGGCTCTTCACGAGGTCGACGTCGGTCACCATTTCGGTGACAGGATGCTCAACCTGAATGCGAGTGTTCATCTCGATGAAATAGAGCCGCTGCTGCTGATCCATGAGGAATTCAATCGTTCCTGCGTTGTGATAGCCCACATGGCTCAGCGTCTTGGAGATCACATCTCCGATCTCTTTGCGCAGTTCTGGCGTCACGCGCACGGAGGGCGACTCTTCGAGCAATTTTTGGTGGCGGCGCTGAATGGAGCACTCCCGCTCTCCGAGACTGATGACATTCCCGTGTTCGTCGCCCAGGACCTGAAATTCGATATGGCGCGGATTTTCGACGTAACGTTCGAGGTAGAGGTCGCCATTTCCGAAAGCGGCGGAGGCTTCCGATTGCGCCGTACGATAAAGCCCCGGCAGCTCATCTTCGTTGCGGACGATTCGCATCCCGCGACCGCCTCCGCCCGCCGTAGCTTTGAGGATGACCGGGTACTCGACCTTCCGGGCCCATTCCAAAGCTTCTTCTATGGAGGCAACCACACCGTCCGAGCCAGGCAAAATCGGCACACCATGCTGCTTCATGGCAGCGCGGGCTTTTTCTTTTTCACCCATCAGGCGGATGACATCGGGAGTGGGCCCGATGAACTTGATGTGACAGGCTTCGCACACTTCGGCGAAGTTGGCGTTTTCAGAAAGCAGGCCATATCCCGGATGAATGGCGTCGACGTTAGCAATCTCGGCGGCGCTAATCACTGCGGGAATGTTGAGATAGCTCAGCGCCAATTGAGGCGGGCCAATACAAATCGCCTCATCGGCAAAACGGACGTGGAGGGAGTTACGGTCCGCTTCACTGTAGATCGCGACCGAGCGGATGCCGAGTTCCTTGCATGCGCAAATGACGCGCAGGGCAATCTCGCCGCGATTCGCTACCAGAATTTTCTTGAACATGGTTTGCCCGGAATGATCCTGCCTGAAGCGACGTCCGGACGTCATCGTGCTGGACGGACGGCGAACAATTCCTGACCGTACTCGATGGGTTGACCGTTCGCGATGAGTTTCTTGACCAAAACTCCCGCCGCATCGCATTCGATTTCGTTCATCAACTTCATCGCCTCGACAATGCAGAGAACCTGGCCGACTTCGAGAGTGTCGCCGACCTTAACAAAAGGTGGAGAACCAGGTGAGGGCGACTCGTAAAATGTACCGACGATCGGAGACTTCACGATGTGCACGTCTTCCACAGGTTCCGGCGAGACGGGACTGGCCGCCGCATCGATGCGAGACACTTGCTGGGGCGCTTGAGAACCGGCGACGGGAACAGATTGGACCGCAATGTAACGAGAGTCCGGCAGCAGCGAGGACGGAACATCTGCGGCTCGCTTGATCTTTACCTTGACATCGCCACGCTCCAACTCAAATTCGGCGATGTCTTTTTCGATTAAGAACTCGACGAGTTCTTTTAGCTCTTTTAGATTCATGTATTAGGGCGGTACCTTGATTTGCGGGAATCGCTTATCTCGACCCCTGCTTACTTCTATCCTTCGAAACGGCGCTCCATCTCGTTCTTGCTCGCACTCTGCGGAAAGACGCGGCAAGCCGCGTCTCTACTGGATCGCCATTCTAAATTACAACCAGATCTTTATCGTCGGGAGTCAGTACCTCGCATCCCGAAGACGTTACCACAACTACATCTTCGATCCGTACACCATACTTCCCCGGAATGTACACGCCGGGTTCAATGGTCACAACCATACCAGTTTGCAGTTTCTGGACTTGCCCCACTGCCAGCCGTGGCGCCTCGTGAATCTCTAATCCTAAACCATGTCCGGTCGAATGCGTGAAATACCGGTCCAGTTTGCGCTTTTTCAACACACTCCGCGCGGCCCCATCGACTTCGGCACAAGTGACTCCCGGACGCACCGCCGAGATCGCCGCCGATTGCGCTTCCAATACAGACTCGTAGAGCTGTCTCGCCTCTTTCGAAGGCGGTCCCACATGCACAGTGCGCGTCCGATCGGAACAATAACCGGCGAGTATAACACCAAAATCGCACACCACGAACCCACGCCGTGGAACGCGAGCGGCCGAGGCGCGACCGTGAACTATGGCGGAACGTTTTCCGGAAGCGAGGATCGTTGGAAATGACATGCCCTCGGCTCCCGCAATGCGAGCCTCATATTCCATGGCAGCGGCGACCTCAACCTCGGTTGTGCCCGGACGAATTCTCTTGCGCGCAGTATTGAAAAGATCAGCGCCGAGTTTTACCGCTTTGCGGATGCATAGTATCTCGGACGTATCTTTCACCATGCGGGCCCTTTCGATCACGGGCGGCAAGGAACGCAGACGCAACTTGCCTTTCAGCGCCGCTACGACTCGATTGCGCATGCCTGCTGAGATCGACTCCGGCTCGAGAGCCAGAAAGGCCGGTGTTGAACTCTTGTACCTGGTGGAGAGCCACTCCGCCGCGGCGAGCGCGGGAGATTTTGGGCCGATGACAACCTTCGCAGCCGCGACCTCCTCAAGCGCCTGAGTTCGGTAACGACCGTCGGTGAACAGGATAGAACCGCGGTCTGAGACGAGAAGAGCGGCGGAGCTGCCGGTGAATCCGCATAGATATCGGATATTGGGAAGATGCGTTACCAGCAGGAAATTCACATCGTCGTTCGTGATTTCGAGGCGAAGACGATTCTGGCGCCCATCATGATCCATGCGTGGAGTTTAACAAGAAGAAAGAAGAACATCTTCAATCTAAGCGATTTGCGCCGTCAGTCGCGCGATTGCCACGATAGTTTGCACATCGAACCGAGGTTTCGCGCAATCGCAGTGAAAGCTAGTATCTCAAGCAAAACCGCCGGTTTCTCGGCGGGTTCTCCGAGAAAGCCGGCGGCTCTTGGCTCTGCTATCCAGGTACTGCCAACTTCGCGCTTACGTCTGAATGATGCGCGGAGTGATGAAGAAGATCAGTTCGGTGTCGGAACTGGTAATCGCACGGTGTTTGAACAGGTTGCCAAGATACGGGATATCTCCGAGCAAAGGCACCTGCGATACGCTCAGTGAGTTCTGGGTCTGGATCACGCCGCCAATCACCACCGTGCCACCATCGGTAACCAGGACTTGCGTCGTCGCCTGCTGCGTAATCAGCGCTGGGTTCTCGCCGTTGCTTGCGGTCGCACGGCTATAGTCGGGCAAGGTGTTCTCCACATCCACATTGAGGAAGATCGTTCCCTCGGAAGTGATCTGCGGAGTCACGGTGAGTCTGAGGAACGCACTCACAAAAGTTGTGGTCGCGGGACCATTCAACTGGGATTGAGTTACGATCGGTATCTGCGTACCCTGCTTTACGACCGCCTGAATATTGTTCTGGGTGACCACACGCGGACGAGAAAGAACCTTCAGCAAGCCGCGCGATTCGGCCGCGGTCAGGATGACGTCGATCTGCATGTTGTTGGTTGCGTTCAAGAACTGAAGACCGCTCGTCGGACCAGTAGCGCCAAGGTTCGAGAAGAGAGGAACTTGCGTTCCGGTAGCGGGCGTTCCGAGTACAGGGTACAAAGGTTGGACCTGGCCTCCAACGATGATCGGCGAGCTGCCGACGCCGCCGACGCCGCCGAGAGCGGTCGTACCGTTGCCCCAACCAAGACCGAGTTGCACGCCGATATCGCGGGCAAAGCTACGGGTCGCGGCCACGACGCGCGCTTCAATTTCCACTTCCTGCGTCTTGCGATCCATTTGCTGAATGATGCGGTCGATCTGCGGCAGGACCGCCGGAATGTCGTTGACGATCAGCGAGTTGGTGCGTTCGTCCGCGACAACGTCGCCACGCTGGCTGAGGAACTTCTTAAGAGGCAGTAGCAGGTCTTTCGCATGGGCATAGCTGAGGAAGCGTGTGATGCTGACTTTGTCAACAGCCAGCGCCTCGGCATCGATCTGAGCGCGGCGGTTCTCTGCTTCTTTGCGCAGCGTGTCGACGGTTGCGATGCGAAGAACGTTGCCGTCGAGTTGCCGTGAGAGATCGTTATTCTTCAGGACGATGTCCAAAGCCTGATCCCATGGCACATCGTCGAGGACGATGGTTAAGGTGCCGTGGATCATGGGATCGAGCACAACGTTCAGACCGCTGATCTCGTGAATCAGGCGGAAGAAATCTTTCAGATCGACGTCTTTCAGATTGACCGAAATCGGCTCGCCCGTGTACTTGGCGCCACTCGCAGCCGGCTTCTGCTCCATCTGGATCTTCTGCTCGGCGGCCAGATTGACGGCCGGCTGAATGGGGGCAGTGGTTGGGCCAGCCTGGCCCATGCTGGCGTTGGCGGTGACGGCAACCAGTTCGGATGCGGTCTTGTCGGCAAAGCGACTCGCGGCCTGATCAGCCTTGACGGAGGGCTCGGCTGCTTTGTCTTCTTTTTTCACCGAAAACGTCGGTTCGACAAGGGCAATGTCGGTCGCTGTCTGAATGTTCTCTGCCGTTGACGGAGCGGTTACTCCGGCTGACGCGGCAACAGAGGCAACAGAAAGAGAAGCGGCCGGAGAAGAGACGAGCGCCATTTGCGGCGCCGGACTCTTGTCCGAGGACTTCACAGCCACCGTTTTCACCGCCGGAACTGCCTGGCGGTGAGCAACGACGGCGTCGTGGACCGTGAGAATAAAGGAGCCGTCGGGGCGGGCGGCCAATTCATGCTGGCGGCTGCTGGCAAGATCGTTGTCGAGATCGATCACGACACGGGTGCTGGGCGGAACCTGCCCGTCCGTGCCGACACGAAGGTCTTTCACGCCATCGCTCCCGACGTTGATGCGGCTTTGCGCCGTAGCCATCACCGTGTTAGGGAAGTCGACGACGATGCGCGCAGGAGAATCGAGCGTCGTCACCTTAGGAGCCAATGGCCCCTTCGCTTTGAACTCGACTCGTAGTTCGCCCTGGCTGTGCGCGACCTCGAGCCTCTGCAGTGCAGCGCTCGTGGCCACCCCCTTGCCCGTCACGTCCGCCGCGTCGGCGATTAGTCCGAACGCCATTATCGGAACCAAGATGCCCAGCAGTTGCTTTCGCATTTCCCTATCTCCCCATCCGAGGCCGTTTCGCCTCGATGTGCTTCTTCGAAATCTGATTTCCGCAAAATCTATGTTCTGTAGTTCTGTGAAGCGCCGGCATTAAACCGCCGGAGTGATAATCTTCTTGATTACTTCGCGAGTAAAAGACTTGCCCAACCGATCCTGCAAGGTTTCCTGGAAAACGATGGAGTCCCCGGTAATCTTCACGACATAGCCGTTAAAGACCGGATCGTTTTCCCGGAGAAAGTAAGCTTTGTTCAGCCCGTTGCTGACGACCGCGATAAAGCCGCTGTCGGCATGCACAACACCGCGCAAGTTAATCGCCCCGATTTCGAGGCACTTCTTGCCTGTACTACAACCCGAACCACCGGCGTGGCTTACCACCGGACTGACAAAGGGATCACGGCGGCCGTTCGCTGCGTACTTGGTGTCGGGCACGACCGGCTGCTCGGTCTCGCCTGCAGCCAATTCCGGAACGACATGGGCCGGCGCTATCGCGGCGACCGCTGTCACTTTAGGAGTTGCGCCAGAGGACTTCGCAGGGGCGTTCGTCATGATTGCGATTCCACCTACCCGGCCACGAGGCGCATGATGTCTCGGGGCGGCTTCGGCACTCACTGGGCGGGTCGACAACCTGGCTTGGCTATTGGTCGCGCTCGCTCGAGAAGGGGCGGTTTCGCTCGTCCCCAGAGCCTGATTCGAGGCGGCTGTGCTGCGGCTACTGACCCCGTTCATGGTGTCGCGCGTGTTCTGAATAATTGTGGGACTCTGGGCCGAGGCCAAGGCCGAGGCCAGTATGCAAACGAGAATTGTCACCGTTGGCTTCATCGTGTCCCTCCTACTTCTTCGCCGGAGTGCCGGGTTTGCTAGCCGGTCCAGCCGGATCCAGGTCGTGACTGAAATATGTTGTGGTTAAGCACGTGGCCACCACTGTCTCGTTGGCGGCATATTGATAGACGCGTTTCGCTTTGGCGCCACCGGGAGTGCGGGTCGAAGCCACCATCAGGTTTGCTACATTGACGATGCGCTCCACTTTACCCAGTCGGTCGAAAAAGCCGAGCATCGAGTAGTAGGGCCCGTCGAATTCAATTTCGAACGGCACCTCTGTGTAGAACTCTTTATTGACATAGGGACGTGCGGTATAGCGGCGAACTTCGACTCCAGCTTTGCGCGCTTCCCCGCTCACCATACGCATGAAGTTGTCCACTTCTTTCTCGTCGGGCACGATGCGCCGCTCGATTTCGAGCTGCTGCTTGAGGCTGGCGAGTTGGCGCTCGATGTCAGCCAGTTTCGGCCGATAGGCTTCGAGTTCCGCGTTCTCCCGCAGTTTCGCCTGGAGTTTGATTCGTGCCGCGTCATTCTGATCACGCTGCGATTTGTAGACGGTGTAATACAGTCCGCCTGTGGCCACGACGGCCACCAGTATCAGAATGCCGAGCAACTTCACACCTGTTAGTTCGCCAAGATTCATAGTCGGTTCCGCCTTTACGACTTCGCCTTCTCGCAGGTCAGCGTGAATTGAAATGCCTGCATGTCTTTAACAGACTCGTCCTGAAAACTTTCCTTGATTTCGATGTTGCGGAAAAAACCAGTCTTTTGCAGATTCGAGATCAAGTTCGCGACCGCATCGCTGCTGAGTGCGGTACCATCGATGGCCACAGTCGCGCCCTGGTCCTGCATGCTGTTCAGCCAGACCGCCTCGGTGCCGTTGACCGTGTCACCGATCATCGACAAGAGAGTGAGCGGACCCGTCTGGTTAGAACGGAGTTGATCGATCACATCCACGCGTCGCTTATAGGCGTCGGCTTGCTTCTGACGCTCGAGGTAATGGACTTTGATGTCGGCCAGTTCGCGATTTTTTTGCTCCGCCATGCGGGTCTGCACTTCAATCGATTTCTTTTCGCGATCGATCTGATACCAGTACCCGTAATTGAGAGCACCCGCGACCAACAAGACGGCCGTTATCTGAACTACCGGCCCGCCCAGGTTGCCGAGTTCGAAGCTCGGCATGCTGAAGGCAGGACCCTTCTTACCTTTCGGTTTCGGAGAACCCAGCAGATTGATTCGGATCATAGCTTTTCAAAGCTCCTCAGGGCCAAACCTACGGCCACTGCCAGCTGACCGGCATTCTGTTCGACCAACTCTGCCCCTGCACCATCCGCCGGAGCCAGTACCTTTTGAAACGGGTTGAACAGTTCGACTGGCATCGAGAACTCCTGGCGCAAGGCTTCCACCAAGCCCGGAACTTTGGCCGAACCGCCGGCCAAGTAGATCTTCTCGATGTGCTCTCCCGCGGCACTGGCGCGGAAGAAGTCAAACGTCTTCTGAATCTCTAGCACGATAATTTCGGTCACCTGCTGCAGGATCGGCGTTTTAGCATCGTCCTGCACGGTGCCCACTTTGCGGCCCAGCTTGAGCGACTCTGCGTCGTCGAAGCTGAGATCCAGTTCCTTCTGAAGAGAATCGGTGTACTGATGCCCACCCACTGAAACGTCACGCGGGAAGAGCGGGGTCGTGCCCTTCACGATGTTGATGTTCATCACGCTGGCACCGAGGTTGAGCAGGGCAACGACCTGGGTGGCGGCGGGTTCGTAGTTGTACTCGTAACAATTTTGCAAAGCGAGTGCATCGATATCCACAATAGCCGGAGTTTTGCCGGCCATCGAGAGTACGTTGGTGTAGTTCAGGATCTTGTCTTTTTTCACGGCGACGAGCAAAACGTCCATCTGCGGGCTCGAGGCATCGTCGGAAAGAATCTGATAGTCGAGATTCACATCGGCGAGATCGAAGGGAATATGTTGCGCCGCTTCTTTCTGGATGGTCTCGGCAAGTTCCTGATCGCTCATGGAGGGCAGCGAGATTTTCTTCACAATGACAGAGTGACCACTCACTGCGGTGGCCACCGACTTGGACTTGATAAGAGTGTCGGTGAACAGCTTGGCAATGGCTGCGGAAACCGTACCCGAGTCCACGATCATGGAATCGACAACAATATCGGGTGCGATCGGCTCGAGGCCGAGGTGCGCCACTTCGATTCCCGCGCGCGTCCGTCTGAGCTCGACGGCCTTGATGCTCGAGGAACCCACATCCAGACCCACTATCGTTTTCGATCCCATTCCAAACATGTGCCCACCTTTTTTAGCGAAGTTCGATTACGGAGTACCGGCCGCTTTTACAGCCGTCTTGATTTTCCTTTTGCTGCGTGGTTCCATTTCCATTGACTGCTCTTCCATCCATTGATCCAACTTCGATTTCTTGAAGCGCCAGCGATTGCCCAACTTGAACGCCGGAATTTTTTGTTCGTTCACGTACTTGTAAAGCGTGTCCGGACTCACTCCCAAATACTGGGAAGCTTGACGAATGTTCATCACTTCTCGCGAGTCGGCCATAAACATTTCCTGCGCGTTCGTGTTTGATTTAGTGTGCTGAGCATATCTCAATGGGTAGCGGGGGCCAGCTACAGGGAATCTCACGGTTTTGCTGGGTTTTATGGGGTTTTTCTGGAAACCGCTAATTGCAGAGTTGCAGCATGCATCTATGTATTGTGTATGATATTATGATGTACCCTACATATTGTATGCTAAGAGCAGATAGGGCACCGGTCACCCGCGTTGGGGTAACTAAGGTACTAGAGACGGTACGTAAGTACTTGGACGGACGCGCAAGACACTGAAAACGCAGGTGCTCGTTCTCGTCGTCCAGCTTGAAGATCGACTTGATTTCCTGAAATTTGCGCCTCCGACTCGATGAGAGTTTCTTCGGTAGGTATGAGATCCGCTTGTCCAGTAGGCGCTGCGGCAGGGTACTTTTCGTTCGCTGGACGAATTTGAGCGATCCAATATTAGATGGAGGGAAACGCGGCGCTCACGACTTATGCGTAGTCGATCGGATTCTCTTCGAGCCAACGCTCATCCTGCACTTGAGCGATGCCTTCCAATGCGCCAGAGACGACGCTTGCGCCGAGACCGCGGTGCCGCGAGGCGACACCGACGCCGAGACCGATAGCGCAGCCCACCATGCCGAACACAAGAACGCTCATTGCGGGTTTTTGCCGATTTCGCAGGTAGCCACCTGCCGCGCCGATGCACGCTCCCGCGGCCGCAAAACCCAGGGAGCTTCGGGACGACTCCGCAAAGAGAGGAATGAGGCGTTTTCCCCGAAAGAACTTTTCGCCACCGGCCCGTGCCCCGCAAAGCCCGGCACTCAGAAGTTTTCGGCCGTAATCACAATCAGATGTAAACCAATCTCTTAATCGCATGACAGCTCTCCGCATTCGACAGGAGAATTCGAATAATGAATCTAAGTTCGCGCATCGCTCCGACATCTAGAAAGTTAAATTGGGGGCGCTCCGAAAAACTGTGATTCTCGTCACGATTCACCTTACCAACGGAACCTGGCCCCATCGCAGACGCAACCCGATTAACGGTTCTAAGGAGTTTCTTCGCCGACTACGCTGATCTTCGAATCCGCCCGAAACTTCTTGTAATCTCGGAATGTCTGTTCAACATCTTCATCGTAGCTCTTGAAGAGGGCAACCCGTGCATCGAAGTGAAACTGGACATGCTTGGGTAGCCACACTTCATCGTTAACACGCGTCGACTCAACGACAATTCGCGTCCCTTTGTGAATTCTCGCCAGCACAAAACCAACGGAAATCGTGTCGATTGCGGTGATATCGAGTTTCACCCACTGATCGTCGTTCTTGTCGATCCAAACGCGGCCTTTGAACTTAGACAGTATTTTTGCGCCGCGCTCTTTCGGTTCGTAGCCTGGACGAGGCTCGCCCTCAAGCACCCATGCATCGCGGCCGTTGACCGCTTCGGACCCGATCAAGCGGACGTTGAACGCATCGGCGATCTCGAGCACAAATTTGCGATCTTCTTCGCGGGCCTTCTCCTCTTTTTCGAGCCGCTTGCGACGATCGTCTTCCGATTCGTTCTTGCGTTTGTCGATAATCTTCTGGATCTTCTCGTCCTCTTTTTTCGCCTCGTCGTCGGGCAGCGGCTTGTCGTCTTTAGCTGTCAGGCGTTCAACATCCTCGCCATAAATCTGAAGGACCTCTGACGTGCGGGACTCAACTTTCTGTATTGCACCGTGGCTATCGAGGTGGTGCCGTTCCTCGCGCTCGATATAGGTGTAGTTGCGCTGCCGTTTATCGTTTTCCAAATCCTTCTCCTCGGCGCGGCGGAGGAGTTCGCGAATCTGTTCGGGAGGAACGGCGCCGTTCGCGTTGGGTGTGAGGTCGATGGGAGGAGAAACGGGCGCGGTGGTTTGCGTGGCGGATTCGGATTGAATCGGTGAAGTCCCCTGTCCGAGCAGAAGAGAACACAGCGACAACAGCGCGAATGCTAGGCGCACAGGGAAATGCATAGGATTTGTACGCAAGATACGTGGCTGTAGTTCAATTCGACCAGACCTCAATATGACATTATCGGCGCTCTAAAAGCCGCCAAGCTCACATCGCCACCCAGACGTTCGTTGCGAGTGGTCTTCACTCCGGTTTCTCGGCTCGTTCCAGACACCCCGCCCGGAACGACCTTCCGTCCAACCGGTGAAGCTTTTTGGCCTGGGCACGGGTGATCAGTGGATAGTGAGAGATGGTCAGCAGATATTCGGCCACAAACCACACTGGCTCCTCGGAAGTCATCCAATGAAGCGAATCGAAACGACGCATGTTTACTGGCCTGGAAAAAGTTCTTAGAGTACGCTCTCCGCGTAGATTGAAGTAGGTGTCGAAATAACTGAGTGCTAATTCGCGAAGGGATCTATAGACGGGTTCGCGATAGCGGCAGCCTGTGTAATTGGACTTCGCCAGAGCGCCCCAGTGTCCATCGACGCGATACACGGCAATCACATGGTCCGTGTCGTGCTCAGCTTCCAGATCGAGAATCAATGGAGGGTATCCGAGAACGCGGAGAGCTGCGGCCGCAAACAATGCCCCTTCATAGCAGTGCGATGTGTTCTCGAGCAGCACGCGCCGCGGAGACCAGGCACTGTCGGCGAGGTGGTAGGGCATGGCGTCGAGGGCACGCTGAATGCCGTAGGGAGTCTTTAAGCCGCGCAACTTGCGAAGTTCGACTGGAGTCAAGCTCCACTGCTCGCCGCGGCTCTTCATTCCTGAGGCGAGTTAAATTCACTTGCGAGGGCGATAAAAGGGCAAGCTACGAGAGGATCGCCGAGGCTCGTTCGCCGTCCCGAACAAGGAAGTTTGTGATCACTCTTCAGTTGTCTACTTTTTTGCATCGGCCGCGAGTTGGCGCAATGTCGCCATAGTAGCTGCGGAGGGGTCTTTGCGTTTGCCCGTTTTCGGGCGCCGCTTGGTCTTGCTGGTGTAATGAGTTTGAGCCATCATGTCTCCCGTTGTCGGCGGTTTGGGACGCCTGCCCTTATTGCGTGAAGAAGATCAAACGCTAGTCTTTTCGGTAGCGCCCTGCCGCAATACCATAATACAGGCAAACATCGGGTTTAATTTTCAGGACAACGATCTACTCTTATTTTGTCTCTTCGTTCGCCGCCTCGGTACTATGCTCTTCCGTCTGATGCCAACTGGAATTGGGATCGTATTCCTTCATCGCCTTGGCCATCCTTTCCGTCTTCTTGCCGAGATCCTTCTCGTACACGACTCCGTCGGCACCCACAATAAAGGTCATAACGCCAGACGACCGGTATTCCGCGGGATAGGCGACGAAGGCGAAGCCTTGCGTCATTTTGCTGTCGACCACGTAAGCCTTCGAGCCCCCGGGAGCGTTTTTTCCTTGTGCCGTCAGAATGTGGAAGTAGTAACCGCGATACGGAGTGGGCGCACTCTCAGAACTCTTTGCATAGCTGTCAGCCATCGCGGAAGCGACCAGCGGACCAATTGGACTTTGGGGTTCGCCTTCCCCCGCTTTCCAGTAAAGGCCATCGCGTTGACCAGGATCGCTGAAGATCTTCGACGCGTACTCGTCGTGACCGCCTGAATGATAGTCCTTTTCAGCGGCGACGAGTTCCTGACAGACGCGGATCGTGGACATCTCATTACGTCCAATACGACGATAGAGAATCTCCTTCGTGCCCGCCTCGGTATCGAAAAACCAGGAATTGCCTTTGTTCATCAGCGGTATCGGAGTTGGCCAATTGTGTGCACCAATGTAGAGAATGGTGGTCCCATCTGGCTCTCTGACCAAACGATGCATCTCACGGTAGCGCTTCACGAAATTCGCGCGACTCTCGGTATCTTCGGCTTCGTCTCCTGACGAAACGACCGCCTTTCCGGCAGGTCCGAGAATTTCGAGGATCGCTTTGCCATCATTCTTTTCGATCGATGTTACCAACGCATAGCTTGCAGCGTCGGCCGATGAGAATGTCTTCTGGCCTCGTTGCTGGGCGCTGGAAAACCCGCGCAAAGTCATCGCTAAGAGAATGGCTACTGCAGCTGTTTTAGGCAGACGGGTCCAAGGTCGTGGATTGAGGTTTTGCTTTATTCGCCGCATGTGGCAGCACTCCATTATTTAAATTTCCGTAACTCTCGCTCTGCAAGCACCCGGAAAAACCATCGAGTTCGAAGGCAACTCGATCAACGCCGTCCTCCGCCCCCGTGACCTCCACCACCGTGACCTCCGCCGCCACGCGCCCCTCCGCCGCCGGCGCTGGCTCGTCCCCGCGAGGAATAGCTCCTGGTCTCACCGCCGTGATCGTAGCCACTCAACGCGCCCGAGCGAACGCCGCTCTCGCCGCGCGGGGCTGCGTATCCTCGCGCCGCCTGACGGTTTCCCTCAAAAGGTCGGGCCGCTTCTCCCGGATGGTTGAAACCACCCCGGCCAACTTCGCCGCGCCCTCCCCCATGATAAGAATTGCCTCGGTTATAAAACGTTCGGCTGCGTGAGAAATATCGACCGTGGTTATAAAGCGCGTAATGGTTGTGCCAATCGAAACCCCAATGGCCCCAGCCCCAGCCGAAACCACCGAACCAACCTATTCCGAAGCCGAGTCCAAACGAAAGGTACGGGCCGCCGAACCAGATTCCGGGATAGGGATACCATCCGGGCCATGCCACGACCGGATATCCGTAAACCAGCCACGGATCATAAGCAGGAACATAAACGACGTTCGGATCGGCGGGCTGGATATCGACGTCAGCGTCCTGGTCATTTACGACCTGCTGCGGAGTAGTCTTCAGATTGCCCGCCGCCTCTGCCTTGTGGCGCATGAACTGAACCGCGTCCATCACGTCCTGTTGCTGGTTGTAGTAGGCGTCGCCGAGAGAGGAAGTCCAGGAGAGATTCTTGTCCATATTTCCAAGAACAGACGGGAAGGCGGTGAGAGCTTTCACGCTCGGATCCCAAGGTTGCTGATCCACCTCTTTGCCTAGTGCGTCGCCCTTCAAATCAGGATGACCCTGCACCCAACGGTCCGCCTCCACAATTTCCTCTGGAAATGTGGATGCTGCCAAAACCTGCGCCACCAGCGAATCCGGATATAAGGCGATCGGTGCGACTAAGCGCTGCAACTGTTCCGGAGTCTGTTGCGCGTACGGTGGCACCTGGCTGTTTTCACCCGGAGCCGGTACGTTCTGAGCAACGGCTTGGTTATCTTGATCCGGCGGGGCCTGCGCGTCTTGAGCTGCAAGGCTAAGCGGAAACGTCGCCAGTAATAGCGCCAGCGACAAAGAGAAAACCAGAGTCTGTCGTCCGAATCGAAGTGTTGCCAATTTTCCGGTCTCGCTGATATGAATCAAGTTCTGGAACCTCCTCTGGATCTTCATCACTTGAGGACCTCCACTAGTAGTCAGATGCCAAAACGTTTGGGATGGGTGCAGAGCTTTACGCTTCTAGACAATACTGCGCGCGGCCACCGTAAATAACTCCAACAAATCGCGCGGTGTGTCGATCAGCACATCCGGCTTCGTTTGTTCCAGCGAATAGGGGGCGAAACCGTAAGTGACTCCACAAGTCCACATGCCTGCATTGCGACCGGTCAGAACGTCGATCGACGAATCTCCGATCATCAGAGCCTCGTCCGCCCGAACATCCGTTTCTTGCAACAGCGTCCGCGCGCCAAGGGGATCGGGCTTCTTAGTTGGGAAGCTATTCCCGCCGTAAACACGGACAAAGAAATCTGCTAACCCGAGCGCGCGGATAATATCGCGAGAGGGATTGACCGGCTTGTTCGTGAGCACCGCCAACCGGCGCGATACTCGATTCGGAGAGGCCCCAGCGGGTGGGTGCACGAGTCGCGCCAGCGTCTCGGTAACCCCTTCATACAACGTTGTGTGGTCGAGCTTGTGCAGACGGTAGTAGCCGAGAAAATATTCAAGAGCCGTGCGCATGAGCGCCTCGTCGGGTGCGTCGCCTAGAACACGGCGGACGAGGGTGGGAGCGCCGTCTCCCACATAACTGGCGATCACACCGCCATCAAGTTCGGCCCTCCCGATATGGCGCAACGTTGCGTTAACGGAATGAATCAAATCGAGGCGCGAATCAATCAGGGTACCGTCCAGGTCGAAGATCAGCAGACGAATACGGTCGGGATCAAACGATCTGAGAAAACGAATCATGAGTCTTCAGAATAAACGATTGGGAGAAATCGGTCTCAAGTCTCAGGACTGCTGGACCGCCAGATCAGGGCTGTCACCGGCGTTTTGGGCGTCGCGGGAGTTCTCGGCACCACCCGCATCGGCAAGATTTTCCCATCATCCAGAAGCTAAGACCCGAGACCTGATTTACAATGAACCGGGCTCAGACCCACTGGGGTGAATCAGGCAGCATGGCCACAACCAAGGTCGATCCTAAGCTGAACGAAACTGGTGTTGCGAAAAAGGCGAAATCCTATCAGGGGCTGACGACTCAGCAACTGATTGACGCTTATCGCATCATGTTCACTTCGCGGCGAGTGGATGATCGCGAGATCCTGCTGAAGCGCCAGCAGAAGATTTATTTTCAGATCTCTGGCGCCGGCCACGAAGCCATCGGAGTTGCCGCTGCGTTCGCGCTGAAGTCGGGTTACGACTGGTTTTATCCTTACTACCGCGACCGCGCTCTGTGCCTTGGATTGGGAGCTACGCCTTACGAGATGCTTCTGCAAGGCGTGGGAGCGGCGGATGACCCCAGTTCCGGCGGCCGGCAAATGCCATCGCATTGGGGCTATGAGCGCCTGAATATCGTCACCCAGTCTTCTCCGACGGGGACGCAGATATTGCAGGCGGTAGGATGCTCCGAGGCAGGCCGCTATTTCTCCAGCCACCCGAAGGCCGCGCAAAAAGCCGAGGGTGACTACCGCCAGTTCAAAGACGTCCAGTTTCAAGGCGACGAAATTACCTACGTATCGCTCGGGGATGGGACCACCAGCGAGGGCGAATTCTGGGAGGCGCTTAACACCGCCTCCAATCGTCGCCTGCCTGTGATTTTCTGTGTACAGGACAATGAGTACGCGATCTCGGTTCCCGTCGAAGTCCAAACTCCGGGTGGAAACATTTCTCGCGTAGTTTCTGGGTTCCCCAATTTTCATTTCGAGGAAATCGACGGCACCGATCCTGTGGTCGCCTACGCCTCATTCAAGCGCGCGGCCGAGCACTGCCGCGGAGGGCATGGCCCCGCCTTCGTTCATGCGCACGTAATTCGCCCTTATTCCCATTCCCTTTCAGACGACGAACGTCTTTATCGCCCAGACTCCGAGCGTCAGGCGGATGCAGCTCGCGACCCCGTCCACTGCCTGCAAATGTTCCTGCTGCGCGAAGGCATTCTGGATGAAAAGGGAATCAACCAAATCGAGAAGGACGTGGAAGAAGGGATCCAAGCCGCAACCGACCGCGCTCTCGACGCCGCGCCGCCACAACCCGAGACGATTTACGACTTCGTTTACTCGCACAATCTCGATCCCACATCGGCGGCGTTTGAAACGCAGGCTGCGATTGGCGCTCCCGAGACCGCCGCGGACGGCAAACGATCCGCTGCGCCGAACAAAACAATGGCTGATCTCATCAACACGACGCTTCGCGATGAAATGCGACGGGATGAGCGCATCGTGATCTTCGGCGAAGACGTTGCAGACTGTAGCCGCGAAGAGTACTTGAAGCAGAAATTGGTTAAGGGCAAGGGCGGAGTTTTCAAGCTAACGGCGGGCCTGCAGGGGCAGTTCGGCTCTGACCGTGTTTTCAATTCTCCGATTGCCGAAGCCAACATCGTGGGGCGCGCAACGGGCATGGCCACGCGAGGTCTTAAGCCCGTGGTCGAGATTCAGTTCTTCGACTACATCTGGCCGGCGATGATGCAATTGCGCGACGAGCTTCCAGTCATCCGCTGGCGATCGAATAATGCGTTCTCGGCGCCCTTGGTGATCCGCGTCGCCATCGGTGGATATTTGACCGGCGGGGCGATTTATCACTCGCAATGCGGCGAGAGCATGTTCACCCATATCCCTGGGCTGCGTGTTGTCTTCCCGTCGAATGCTCTCGATGCCGCAGGTCTTTTGCGGACCGCGATTCGCTGTGATGACCCGGTGTTATTTCTGGAACACAAACGCCTGTATCGCGAAACCTACGGGCGGGCGCCGTATCCGGGGCCGGACTACATGGTGCCGTTCGGGAAGGCCAAAGTCGTGCAGGCTGGCACGGACCTTACCGTCGTTACTTATGGAGCTGTGGTTCCGCGAGCCCTGCAAGCCGCGCAAAAGCTAGAGCGGGAACACCGCGTCAGCGTGGAGTTGATCGACCTGCGTTGTCTGAATCCGTTCGACTGGGATGCCATCGCCGCGTCGGTAAAGAAAACCAACCGCGTCTTAATCGCCTATGAAGACTCCCTGAGCTGGGGATACGGAGCGGAAATCGCGGCCCGCGTCGCGGACCAGCTCTTTCATCACCTCGATGCTCCCGTCAAGCGAGTAGCGGCCACGGATACTTTCGTCGCCTATCAGCCGATCTTGGAGGACGCGATTTTGCCGCAGGCCAGTGATTTGTTCCGGGCGATGAAGGAACTGGCCGAATTCTAGCGCCTGGACTGGCTGGATAAATGTTCTAATGACCTCGTGCCGCCCCTGATTAGCACCCTGCCCTGTTAAATGTCCCGCGGCTGCCGCTTTCCTTTCCAAATTCCCGCGCCTTCGATCGTTCTACAGTCTGTTGCCATGTCCCTTCTGCCATCTTCAAAGCCTCCCTTTACCGGACAGGAAAAGGCGGACTACAGTTTCGAACGGATTGGTCCGGTTCCGGTTCACGCCTATGATCGCTAACGTTGACATTCGGAAGGCGGAGGGAATCTATGCTGAATTGGGCCATAACATTTTTCGTGATTGCGCTAATTGCCGCGGTTTTTGGCTTCACTGGAGTCGCAGTGGCAGCCGCCGGAATCGCCAAACTGTTGTTCATTGTCTTTCTCGTGCTGTTCCTGGTCTCGCTGGTGGCGCATCTCAGCCGCTCGGGCAGTAGAGCCTGACATTCTCCAAGGGCGCTCACAGATTTTGAAAGAGCAGAGTAGCCTTCCCCGTGCCTGGCGGAACTTTCGCAGCGGGGAAGGCTACATTGTTGATGTCCCCTCACATCGAGCCTTCCCTCCACCTTTTCCCACCAATTCTTAGACATGGGGCGCTTTCGTGGCTGGAGACTCTCCCATCGGAAATCAACTGGTCCAACCCCGACAACTGCAAGAGCAACTAAAGGACAGGTTGTTTATAAATTCTCCGGAGTGCGAGGCGGCTCGTGCTTTGGATTGGAGGAGTATTTATGACAGAAAATATCGAAAAAAAGGGTCAGCAGGGCGGTCAGCTTGCACAAAGCCAGCGTAACCAAGGCCAAACCAACCAAGGCCAGCAGAACGATCAGCGTGGTCAGACTGAACAGGGGCAGCACGGACAGAGTGGTCAGTCTGGGCAACAGCAACCTGGCCAGCAAGAGAAAAAGGGTGGCCAGGGCGGTCACGACAAAGAAGAAAACGACCGGAACCGCGACCGTCAACGTAAGGCTTCCTAGTTGTTTGGGAAGTGAGATCACCGCAGAGTCCCGACTGTACTGGCCGGGACTCTCCTTTAGGTAAAAACGTTATTTCCGTTTTACACTCGGGAGAAATTCTTCATGCGTTCTTTGCGTTTCCGTTGGGTTCGTTCGTTCGGGGCGGCGGCCTTTCTATCGGCGGCGATTACCGTGGGCTCGGGCCAGACACCGGCGACAGCCGTAAGCCCAAGTTCCTCCAATCCACAGCCTGCCGTTTCTGACACTCAGCCAGTTCCTCAAACGGCAGAAGGAAATGCCGCTTCCGCCACTCCCGATTCCAGTTCTCAAGACCCGACGGGACCCGAGGCCAATGATCAAGCGGGCATGTTCGTATTCAAAAAGAATGTCGAAGAAATTATCGTGCACGCCACTGTCGTCGATGATCAGCGGCGGCCAGTGTCAGGGCTAGATCGTAGCGCGTTTACAGTTACTGAAAACGGGGTTCCGCAAACTGTGACTTCATTCCATCGCCAGGACGTTCCCGTTGAGCTGGGCATAGTAATCGACAACTCCGGGTCCATGCGCGATAAACGCGACGAAGTGAATCGGGCGGTCTTAAACCTCATTCGCGCCAGCAATCCGCAGGATGAGATTTTCGTCGTCAATTTCAGCCAAAAATATTATCTCGATCAGGATTTCACTTCGGACGTGAATCTGTTGCAGACAGCACTGCATCAAGTGTCTTCCGCGGGGAGTACGGCACTGTATGACGCGGTGGTCGCTTCGGCAAAGCATCTCAAGAACAACAGGCACCTGGATAAGAAGGCGCTTCTCGTGATTACGGACGGCGAAGACAATATGAGCCAGGAGACGCTTTCGGAGGCGCTGCGGCAACTGCAAGAGGAGAACGCCTCACCGGGGTCCGTTCCCACGATTTATGCGATTGGGCTCACTGGCGGCGGGCTAGAGGGGCGGGGGCGACAAGCCCTGCAGAAATTGGCCCAAGCAACGGGTGGCGTGGCATACTTTCCCGAATCTCTCGATCGGGTTAGCGAGATCACACGAACGATCGCTCATGATCTGCGTTCGGAGTACACCATCGCGTATCGGCCCCAGAACCAGAACGCCAAGCACGACGACCGCGCAGCGAGGGTTGAGGCGCGCGCGGTTGGCTACGGAAAGTTATCCGTGGAAACAAGAAGCGGCCACTCGTTTTCCGGTCAAAGCGCTCACTAGTCAGTCTGCCCGACGCAGCGTCGCAGGTTGGAGACCGCACCACTTCGCCAAAGTAGCCCCGGGAACTAGACCACAGTCGTCTGCGTTGTAGCCGGTTGCGCCGGCATCTGAATTTGAATGATGTTGTTCTTAATGGCGTAAACAACTAGATCGCGGATCGAGTGTAGACCGAGTTTCCGCATGATGTTGCTGCGGTGCGTCTCCACGGTTTTAGTGCTCAGATTCAGAAGCGACGCGACTTCCTTCGAACTCTTTCCCTCGGCCAGAAGCTGCGTGACTTCGCGCTCGCGAGTAGTCAGAATCGGCAAGCTTGGCGGCTCATTCCGTGAGATCGCGTGCCCTTTATCGAGGAATCCCCGCAGCACAAGATCATTGACCCGCGGAGTAAAGAACATGCGCTTGCTTTGGAGGGCTTCGACAGCTGAGACGAGATCGCGGGCAGCGTCGGATTTCAAAACGAAGCCCCTGGCCCCAGCGTCCAACGCCTCACGGATGACCTGATCGGAATCTGTGATCGTGAGAACGATGATCTTGAATTGAGGATCATACTGCAAAAGTTGTCGAGTCGTATCGAGTCCGTTAAGATTCGGCATACCAATATCGAGGATCACCACATCGGGTTTCAACTGCTTGGCCATTTCGATCGCTTCGCGACCGTCCGAAGCCTCTCCGCAAACTTCCCAGCCTTCACGCTTCTGAAGCAGCGCACACAGTCCGCGGCGTACAATTTCGTGATCATCGGCTAATAGGATACGAAGTTTCACGGCAGATCCTCCCACCACAGAATTTCAAAAATACCGCAACTCTTAACTCTGACGAGGTCGCGCCAAAGCCGTAAAGGGGCGATGCTGGCTCACCGCTTCCACTGCTTCCACCAGGTCACGCGCAAGATTTGACTTCACGACATAACCCCTGGCGCCCGCGGCCAGCGCTTCCCGAAGCATTTGCGGAGAGTCATGTTGTGTTACGAATAAGACCTCGCGGCCGGGAGTTTTTTCCTGGATTAACCGGCATGCTTCGATCCCATTCATCCTGGGCATGGTCACATCAAGCACCACCACATCGGGCTGCAGGCTAGTCACCTTTTCCAGAGCCTCGATCCCGTCCGATGCCTCACCGACGATTTCCCATTCAGATCGCCCTTCCAGAAGGGTTTTCAGTCCTTGCCTCACCACGGGATGATCATCCACCAGCAGGATGCGGACCGTCATATTTGTTCCCGACTCTCTTCCATTATCGACCACCGTCAGAATAACCCCTCGGACGGCCACACCTTGGCTGGGTGCTAAACCTCACGAGCACTGCCCGAGAAGGCGCTGTTCCTGTACGCCCTTAAGGTTACGTCCTTACCGAAGAGATTTAAAGCTAACATGGCGTTCGCCAAGTCTCGAATACAGGGATTCCTGTATATCGGAACTGCCGAAACGATACTTGGGGGGCGAGGGCGAGGTTTGTTCCGGCGGTCAAGCTGTCTGTGGAAAATACGTCCGGTCGTGCAGGACAGTGTCTACCGCCTCCACAATCGAGCCCACATCCGACTTCAAGCAGACGCCTCGGATCCCCACTCTTTTGGCTTCTTCAGCCAGTTGTTTCGATACATGGATGGTGACCATAAGGATAGGGATTTCGGGAAACAGCTTGGCAATCTCGCGGCCAACGTCCAAGCCATTCAGATCGGGCATCTGGAAGTCCAACACAACGACGTCGGGCTGATCTTCCTTAATGCGTTGCAAGGCCTCCACGCCAGTGGGAACCTCGGCGTAAACTCGCCAGCCAGCTTTCAACTCCAAGAGGCCTCGGAGGTAGTGGCGCACCGCCGGATTGTCATCTGCAACTAAAATCCGAACCAAACAGATCTCCCTCCCGCCATCAATTTGCAACTTTTAAGTACTTCCAAAAGTAAGATCGATTTGCGGGGTTCACAATACTGTGAACTCCCGAGCATCCAAGGCGATTGGCTCCCGTGCCGCTACGCCCTCACCAAATCCCTTTATCGCTTCCGGTAAGCTTCAATTCGAGAGCCGCAGCCGTCGCCAGCCCCGGAAGCAAACTGAGACGAAACGTGTTCCGCACCTCTCCATTGAGCAGTAACCTTTTCCATTCGGCGGCATAGAGACTTGCGGCTTGGGGAAAAATAGGGATGCGCAGAAAGCTTCGCTTGAAGCGGACGAGTTCGTTACCAAACTTGGCTGCCTCTTTCACGAGATGGGGCAAGGGCAAAGCTTCGCCGCTATAAAGCTTGACGTAATCAGAAACGATTGCCAGATATGTCGCCAATCCGTTCCATAGGCCTGCCGACTCCGCAAGCGACTTCAAGTGCACATAATCGATCACACCGGAGTCCACGAGTCTCGCGTTATCCGCGATATCGCAGAGCCGTATATAGAAGTGGCGATACATTCGTTGCAGCGTGCTGATAATGATTCGATCTTCTGGCGCTGCGACCCGGAGCGCGTAGCCGCCAAATTGCTGGACACTCGAGTTTGCAACCAAAGAATGAGTAATGTTGATTTGCTCGCCCGTTTGGCCCAGACGGGCGACATGCACTTCGACTAATTCCGGCAAGCCGGGAACGATGAAGTTCCATTTATTCGCCAGGCGATCTCCCCAACTGCGCTCATCTGGGTGTGCGTTGAAATTCTTATGCATAACGGCAACAACATCGTCAGAGCTCCCATTGGTATAGAGATCCAGGTCGTTTCCGAGATCCGGCCAATGATCAAGCGATTTGATTACGATGACATCGCCTGCCGCTTCCAAAGCCTGGCAAATAGGAGCCAGGTAGGACAACGCATGCGAGATGCGCTCCTGCTCTCTTAAGACCGCTCGATCGATCCACTCTGCACTCTCCGTGCTTTCTTCTGCCAGGATGCGATGGAGAGCGGGAAATGCGCGCATGATCACATGATTAGCGTTTGCCAGACTCCATAGGTCACCGAAAAAATCAGCAAACTCCTTCGATCCCAAGGACGAGATCGGCCCATGCCCAGCCGCACTGGTTTCTGCCTCCGAAGGCAAGCCAGATTCTCGATCGCCTTCAAATAAGGCCCGGGAGAGGAGCGAAAAACATTTTGTCGAGTTTGTTGCGGTCATATTTTTTCGACTTGTTTCAACGGTCGTTGGAACATGTCGGCGGACCGGCCGCCGTTTCGCCAGCTTTAGTTCGATGACAGTTTCAACTACGAGGTTGGTGTCGGACCATCGGTAGTTGTAACTTCCACGGCTCACCTTAACGCTTCACGGGCCTATTCTTTGGGCGTCGTGCGAGGGGTTCCCAGGCCCGGTGCAGGCTTCTCGTCGACAGTGCAACCAGACGCGATGCCGCGCTCGATAGCTGTGCCTTCTTCATGATCGTTCCAGGTTTCTATCAACATAAACGGCAGCGGGTTGGTGCTGTCATAGTAGCGATTGTAGAGGTGGAATGTGTCGTCGAAAGTCTGGCCGCAATTATTCCGCATGTGGCGATTAAGACCCCACTTCGCCGCCGAATCATCGAATCCCGGCCACGCTGCACCAATCGCAATCTTGTCCGGATGCTTGGTCGTCATCATCTTGTAAAAGTAGTCGAGATACTGCTCGCCCCAGTTGCTGCCGTCGGTGGACCATCCGCCCGCTCCAGGCTGAACCCAGGCATACGATCCCGCAAAATCGCCGGCAATGGCCGCGGGAGGTTCGTCTTTATAGATGAGCAGAGGAGCAGCAGCCCAGTTGCTGCAGTGCGCATGAACCTGATTCCAGTCAACGTGTCCCTGCTTCGGGAAAACGAAAATTACAGGCCGGCCCTGGTAGGTCAGGTAGGCATCTTTGTATTTCGCGGTAGGCCCAATGTAGGACTTGTAAGCCTTGTCCAACGCCGCGATCGCGCCATCCGTCGCTTCCGCATCTTCGTCCTCAGGCTCGTTATAGAGCAGCGCGACCTGGAAATGGCTCTTGCTCGCGACCTTCTGCAGCAGGGCGAAATTGCTGTCGGAGAACGGCGCACTATCGCCATACCAGTCCACGACAAAGCCGGCAATTCCTAGCCCGCGCGCCTGCTCAATCTGCTTGCGCATGACTTTCGGATCGTGGCTGGAGTAGCCGACATCGAGGTGCGTATGATCACCGAACCACGGCATATAAACCGCTAGCAGCGTGGGCGTGGGAGCCGGCGTATGGTTTGCTGGCAGGACGTGATTGATGCCAGCGCTCGGAGTGTCACATCCTCGCGCTATTGCAAAACAGGCAAACACCAAGCATAAAAACACCTTTGGCAAATCATGACTCCCTTTTTCGACCTTCGACAGAGAAAATAAGATGCGCTGGTCGATGCTTCGGTTGGCACCCGGATGAGCGGTGAATTGACTAGAACTGCGGTACCACTTGCAACTGGCGGACCACCCAGCGGTCGGCGCTTGGAGTCATCAACACCACATAATGCACGACCACATGCTGATCCTGAATCGCTTTACTACCGTCGAGAACCTGCTGTTGGTAGGACGCGGTATCGTGCAGTTCGATGACATCTCCTTCGGGGGCGTAAAACACAGCTTCCAGCTGATGGTTCTGGTCGGTAAACAGCTGGCGAATACCGGAACGTTGCTGGCTTATCAGCGTGTCGCGTAGCACGCGTTTTGCATCTCCGGCGAAGGGCACATCGATGGGATCAAGGATATTGAACTCAAGAGCATGAGACATACTCGTCCATGCGGCACGATAGTCGCGAACGATGGCGCGCTCGGTGAGGTTTTCAACGCTACGGGGACCCGCTTTCCTGGCATCGAGTTGAACCGCTACCTTTGAAACGGCCGCAGAATCGTTGACGGCATCGGCTGCGTTCAAGCCGAGTGGCAGTGCCAAGAGCAAAGCCAGCGTTGCTGCTCTAGTGGCCTTTCGGCAACGGATTGAATCCCGAACGATTCTCCTCACGGTTGCGCTCCTATGCGGACTTCGTTCCCCATCACAACGCCAGATGCGGCCGATATCACAGCACCGCCGGGTCCGGAAATCTGAGCGCGGGCGATCCCCTGTTTGATTGGTGCATCGACCGTACTTTTTCCGTTCTGCTCCGTCGCCGTGAAAGTGACGATCGTGCCGTCAGGAACGGGATTTCCAGAGCAATCATGCACCGGCTCAGTCTGGACCGTGATTCCGGTCTTGGTCCGCTCCCCTTCGATGCGCAGGTTACAGGGATCAGAAGCAACCTGTTGCACCACGCGACGTGCAGACACCTCGTCCAGAGAAGCCAAAACCTGTAACGCGCCGGCTGAATGGCCCGATGCGCTGCGAAACCAAGCAATCCCTTCCTGGGTTCGAACGGCGCGAGTCAATAATGACGTGTCGCCCGTCGTGAGTTGAAAACTAACGCTCAATGGAGTGAAGATCAGATTACGAAATTGATCGAATGGAATCGCCACTCCGCTCACGGCCCCGCTTTGTGAGACGGGTACGCGCGAAGGATGAACGAGAAACGTGAGTCCCGCAGTCTTGCCGCCAGTCACATAAAACGTCGCACTCTGGCAACTATCGGCGCACACGATCGCTTGATAAGCGCCAGCATTGCGCGTGTATTGAGGTTGGAGATGGATTTCTTTCCCGAGACTTACGTCGCTCTTCCGTGAGACGCCGGGCCCCAGCAGATAAAACGTCGCCTTGCCGCTACCAGTCGTCGATATTGTCGCTGGCTCCCCAGCAACGACCGAGGTTGGAACGCGAACGCTGGCATCCTCCGCCGTACAAACGCCGCCGAAGCATAGCGCTATAAATATGGAGATACCGATCAGTCGCACACTGCGCATCTTCATTCTCTACCTATGCTGTACTGATTCACGACCACGTGAAAATTTTGCACCTTCGCGGCCAATGACTTCGGAATATCGACTGTGAAGGGCGCGGAGGTTAGCGGGAGGAGGGCGCGTTCCACGTATCCGTCGGAGACCCACACCACTTTGCCGTCGCCGTCATAGAAACTGGCGATTACATGCGGAATATTGACCGTCTGACCGCTTTGGTTAAACAGGTCGCCCCGCAATACGCTCTTGCCCTGCACATCCGCATCCAGCTTCTGATTCATCACGCCGATGATTGGATCGGCGGACGCCGGAACAAGAGTCGCTTTCACATCCATGCGCACATTCTTGACGTTCTTTAGATTGATGTTGGGAAAGTCGATGCGATAAGGCGTGACTTGTTTGGGCAGAAGCACGTGCGCAATCCGATCAAAGCTGCTCTCGTCATCGATTGGGTTGTCGCTTCCGTCGACCAGCGTCGCGTTCACATTCACGAAAGCCGGAATCGTATCTTCGTTGACGACTTCCCC
Source organism: Terriglobales bacterium (assembly GCA_049520915.1). Lineage (GTDB taxonomy): Bacteria > Acidobacteriota > Terriglobia > Terriglobales > Acidobacteriaceae > Acidiflorens. Next base: position 11,461 of record JBEKPH010000021.1, on the reverse strand, counting down.
CATCACAACGGCGCCTTCCGCGAGGTCAACCGCATTCATGGAGACGATTCGCACATGCGGCGCGTCAATATTCTTGGCACCCCATTCATCGTCGGCGCCTCCGCTAACCAGATCCCAACGCAGAGCGGTGACGGGAATCACTTGCGCCGGCACGCTTGGAATCTGGTTTTTCGGCCAAACCGTCTTCCAGATATCTCCCTCTCGAGTTAGGTGAAAATCGCGCACATCTTCGATCGGGCCGACAGGCGTGCTCCAGTGCAGATGAACGCGCATCTGGGCTTGATCATTCGTTATGTGCATCGGCCGAGTCTCGAAGCTCTCCAGATTCGAAAATGACCGAAGACTGCCGTTGGAACCGGTCCAATCCTGGATAAAGGATTGCTTGTCGCCCGGGGCGGCGTTGGACACATCCGAAAACGCTTGGTCCCAATTGTGCCGCTTGGCGTCAATCAGCAGATTCGTGAGCGCCTGTTCGGGCGTGCTCGGTTTCTGGGTCACCAGCGTGGAACCGACCGCGATCCCAACTGTTCCACTGGCGCGGCCGACACCAGTCAGAGCTAGGAAAATAAGGGCCACGGTTGCAACGACGAGGACTATCGGCAGGATAATTTTCATTCTGTTCCTCAGGCTACGGAGTGTTCAACACGAACCGGTACCGCGTGGAGTACGCTCGATCGGCGCTCGTCACGCAGGAACACTTCGAGGAAAATTGCCAGAAAACTCACACCGATGGGTAAGGTTCCCCAGAGCAATCCTTCCCAATGCGGAGGAATCGCGTCTGATGAAATCTTATGTGCCGGCGGTACATCGTCCTTAGCCCAGGCCGTAATCTCGCCATTGTTGAAGACTTCAATCTTCCGAAATCCTACGAAGGTCAGAAGCGGTTCGTAGTATTGATCGCGCACAAAGACGTACTTCAGGCCGTAACGGTTGGCGTGCTCAAGCATGGCGCGCAGCGCAGCCATACCGGCCGAACCATAGAATTTCGCGTTGGTGAGCTGTGCCGAGCCGTAGTGTGTCATTTCCGGCAAAAGTCGCGCCGAATTGTAGTCGCCATCGACGCTATTGGCGTCGGTGTAGGTCGAGATTTTTGCCAATTCGCTGCCAAAACCAAGGGCAACGTAGCGGAAGTTATCGTGCCCGTCGCGGTTCAGGAACGCGATGACTGGATCAACATTGGTCGAAGCGCCAATCGGCCGAAAGGGATTCGCGGTCAGCCAGAACAGCGCGGCCCCAAAGGTAGTGACGGCGGCGAGAGCAAGTCCGACCGCGCCTTTGAGCCGGAAGCGATCAACCAAATCAGCAGCGAGCAATCCCACTATCGGCATCGCCAGCAGCGTCGCCCAGAAGGTGAAGCGTTCGAAGGTCAGAACCTCAAAGGCTCGACCCAGAAGCCATCTTGGCAAGGGAGTGGTTCCGCCGAGGCCAAAAATCATGGTCAGCCAAAATCCGAGGAGCAGGGGTACCAACCGCCGTGAAGATGCTCCCTTGATCAAAATGAATGGCAGAGCCAAAATCAAAAGCCCATAGGGGATCACGAAGTAGTTAATCGCCGTGATTGAATTCAGCAGGAAGTTGGCGCGGCTGTCGTGTGGAATCGGAATTTGGTGGATGGGATGCTGAATCAGCGCGAGCCAATAGGGCAGCAACACAAGCCCGACGCCGACGCCTACCGCAACCGCAAAAGCCGCACCGCGCGCCACAACGCCGCCCAGCGATCCCGGCACCCGCTCCTCACGAGCATCGATGCACGCGGTCCAAAACACAGGACCGGCAAACAACACTACGCCAAAAATTAAGGTTACGTGGTGGGCAGCCGCCGCGGTCAGACTGATCGCGACTCCCTTGATAAACGACTTGCCACTCCCCTCCGTCATCCACTCATAGAGATAGGGCAGCGCATTGAGATAAAGAGCCGCAGACGCCACCGTTGCAAGTTGTCCGGCCTGGTAGACGAGAAAAGCCAGCGCTCCCAGGAATATGCTACCCAGCGCAGCGTAGCTCGCTTCGCGCTCTTCCACCCAGATTCGCGCGAAGCGGAAAACTCCTACGGGCAACAGTAGAACGGCGATCAACTGCACCAGCATGTACCCCATCTTCAAGCCGACGACATTCGATAGCAGTGCGATCCACTGGTGCGTAAGCGGCGGATAAGTGGTCTGCGAGAACCCAGCAAACCATTTTTCGTTCCAGGGATCAAACCAGTGATGGGCGTAATGCGACGCGAAAAAAATGTGGAAATTCGTGTCAAAGGATCCGGCCGGAAGCTGCATAAAGAGCAGCGGACCATGAACGACCAAAGCCATCAAAACAATGGCCAGAAGTGGAATGGGACGGGAATAGGGGTGAGACGTGCTCACTAGCATGTGCTCCGTGCAATCCGGTAGACCATAGCGAACAGATTGGATTCGAAAACCATAATTTGGGTTTACTTCTTTTTCCCCGGAACCGGCCAGGCAGCCGCTTTCGCGCTGGACCGGCAAACTAAGGTCAGTTGGTATACAAAACGCAAGATCGCGGCGGCAGCCATACGCCGAGGATTGGCATCTGACTTGAACCGCAAAGACTACCGTGCGGGAGGTTAACCCAAGACTCGTATATGGCGTGGTGACTCCGTGAAATTCCGACTGCCGCTCGCTAGTTTTTGCGTAGCTTCTCTTTTCTTCAGTTTTGCCAGTTCAGCCTGGGCCCAAACGTATGGCGTCAATGGTCAGGCAAACGCCTCGGCCAATCAGGGACAAGGCGGGGACTCCGGCCAAACCAATTTGGGCTGGGGATCAAGTATTGACGTCGCTCGGCAAGCTCGCGCCGCCCAAGATGCTTTGAAGAGGAACGACTACGCCGCCGCTGTTTCGTTCGCCGAACGGGCGACGAAGTTGGCTCCGAAGGATGCTGAATTATGGTTTCTCTTGGGCTACGCCGCCCGGCTTGACGGGCACCTGCAAGTATCGGCTGACTCGTACAGTCGCGGATTACAGATCGAACCCCATTCCGTAAAAGGTATGGCAGGACTCGCGCAGACTTTCGTCAGGATGGGCCGCGACGATGAGGCACAGCAACTGCTAAAGCGTGTAATCGACGCGAATCCAAAAGATGCAAACAGCCTGGAACTCGCCGGGGAACTTTTGCTCAATTCAGACCCGGAGAAGTCCCTTGAACTGCTGCGCCGCGCCGACATGCTGCAAACCTCCGCGCATAGTGATCTGCTGATCGCGCACGCCTACCAACGTCTATCGCAGCCCGACGAGGCGGCTCACTACCTGAATCGAGCGAAAGCCCGCTCGCCAAACGACCCGGAAGTCCTACGCGCTGTCGCTGGGGAATATCGCGAGGCAGGCCATTATGACCAGGCGGTAGCCACATTGCAGTCAATTCCCTCGAAGACCCCAGACATCGAGGCCGAATTGGCTTACACCTTTCAATTGGCTGGAAAGCAACAGGAGGCGGCAAATCTATACGTTCGCCTCGCCAGGAATGCGAAAGGCAATACAGGACTCGATCTGAGTGCGGCTCAGGCTCTGATCGGACTTGGCCAAATCGACGAAGCTCGGGCCTTCGTTGACGACGCGCGGCGAGTCGATGGCAATAGCTACAGGCTGCACGCCATCCAGGCTCAAATCGCCGAAGCGGATAATCGCTACGCCGACGCGAGTACAGAATACGACCTTGCGCTTAAGAGCTTGCCGCCAAGTGTACCGGAAGGGTCTCTTTATCCCATTGAATTGCGCCTCAATTTATACGAGCTGGACTTGCGCCAAGAGGACGAAGCAGCCGGCAAGCAGCAACTCGAAACGGCGCTTGCAGAGATCGGCCAAGTGAATGTGCCAGCTTCTTCCCGTCCCGAAATGCTGCGACTGCGAGCCGCCATCGAGGCAGGTTCCGGAAATCTCGACGGGGCAAACAAAGATCTTCAGGAAGCGCTCGCTCTCGCGCCTTCGAATGTCAATTCACTTCTGAATTACGCAAACCTGCAGTGGAAGATCGGCCAGAAAGACGGTGCGCGCGATACCTTCGCCAAGGTTCTGGAGTTAGACCACAACAATCGCACCGCTCTCTCTTCTCTTGGATTCCTGGCTCGCGACGGCGGTGACAACAAGCTCGCAGAACAATATTTTAAGCGCGCAATAAGTTCCCATCCGAAGGATTTCGCTCCCTATCTGGCTCTGGGAGACTTATACACGTCACAAGGAAACTTCCATTCAGCCGAGACCGAATACGAGAACGCCTTTCAGAGGATGCCAACCAGTCCGCTGGCGGTGGCCGGAGGAGCCAATGCCGCCCTCGAAGCGCACAATTCAGAGCTTGCGCAACACTGGCTCGATCGAGCCACAGGAAAGATGAACGATAGCCCGCAGGTCAACCGCGAGCGCGAACGATATCTCACATTGAAGGGCGATTACGCGGAATCGGCGAAACTTGGTTACACGGTTCTCGCCAAACTTCCCAAAGATCGGGAAGGTGCGGTCTACCTTGCTTATGACCTTTACTACCTTGGCCAGTATCAGGATGCTCTGAATCTAGCCACGAAGTACGATTCGATTGTCTCTGACGACAAAGATCTTGCCCTGGTCGCGGGCTACGTGCACGCACACAAGGGTGAATCGCGCGATGCGCTGGCCGATTTCACTCGCGCTCTCGAACGCGACCCGAACATGGCTACCGGCTATGTGAATCGCGGATTCATTCTGAATGATCTTCGCGAGCCCGATAAGGCGACGCGAGACTTTCAAACTGCAATCCGCTTGCAATCAAACTACGGCGAAGCTCACCTCGGATTAGCTTATGCCGACTTGCAATTGCACCGTCCGAAACCGGCGCTCGTTCAGTTAGCGGCCGCACAGAAAATTCTTGGTAAGTCCCACGCCTTCCATTTGGCGCGAGCGGAAGCGTTTCGGCAGGAACAGGACTTCGTGCATGCTGAATCGGAATATCGAATTGCCTTGCAGGAAGATCCAAAGGATTTCTCCACTCAATTGCAATATGGCGATACGCTCTACCGGTTACATCGCTTCCCCGAGGCGATCGCGGCTCTGGACGTAGCGGAAAAGTTGTCACCCGCCAACCCCTCCCTCTACGCCTTGAGGGCGCAGATCTATGCGCGCCAAGGCAATCGAGAGGAAACGCTCCGAAATATAAAACTAGCCGAGCAATACGGTGCTAATCAGATCGATATCTTCATGGCGACCGGCGGGGCTTTCTTGATGCTCGGCGATCGGGATGCGGCGATGCAGCGTTTTGAGCGTGCGCTCGAAGTGCCCGGAGGGGACCGTATCGGCGTGAGACTGGCGATTGCCCAGGTCTTCTTGCGCCAAGGTCATTACGACGATGTACGGCGGCAACTCGCGCTCGGCTTCGCGGAAGCAAGTCTTGGCGATTCTCCCGTCACGCCGGAGGACATTCTTGCGGCCGCAAACACTTTCCTCGCGATGCACGATTTCGATTTGGCGGAAACCTATTTTGCCAAGGCACGCCAGGCGGGAGCCAACAGTCGAACTGTGCAAATCGGATTGGCCAATGCTTATCTAGCTGAGGGCAAGACACGCGACGCAGAAGACTCCCTCGCCAGTCTCGGCCCGGCAAATGATCTTCGCGACGACTACGACTACATGATGGCCGCTGCGAATGTATACCGTCAGCGTCAGGACACGCTGCACGCTCTATCAGACTTCGCTCAGGCCAGTTCGGTCGCCGGCCAGGAAGATCACTTAACCGCGCAAACAGCACAGGATGAGCTTGCGACCGAAGAGGGACGGCCACTTACTCAGAATATAAGTATCTCGCCTGAAGCTTCCTTCGCTCCCTCGCTCGAAGATATCAATGTCTACACTCTTGATGCCGAGATCCTCAAGGTGACGAATCCGTCGCTCTTGCCGCCGCCACGGCACTCGTTTCAGAGCCTGGCGGATTCCCACTACCGCATTCATATCGGCAACCTGCCTGTCATATCGGGCGTGGTTGGTGAGAGCCTCACGACTGGAAGTCTTCTCTTCCCCAGCGTCAACGTCGTACAAGACCGGCATACTTATGACACGTTCCTAAATGGGGGAATAACACCCATTCTTCATTTTGGTTCGAACCAGATTGCCTTCAACGGGGGACTCCAATTCACCGTACGGCGTGACACGACCTCTCCCATCTACATGAGTCAGAATCTGTTCCGCCAGTATTTGTATATATCGACGAGTTCGTTCTTCAACTGGGTTTCGGTCAATGCAAGCGCGATCCGTGAGGCTGGGCCGTTCACAGATCAAAACTTGAATTCGCGAGACGCATCTGCAAGCGTGGAATTCACAGTGGGCAGACCTTGGGGACGCACTTCCCTGCTCACTGGATATTCCAGTCGCGATCTGCTCTTCAACCCGGTCGTGCAGGAATACTTCAACACCTCCAGCTATGTGGGATTGCAGCACAAATTCGGCGATCGCTGGACTGTCGCGTTGCTCGCCGAGGATCTTCGATCCTGGCGGGTCCAGGGCCTGCAGTATGCGACTGCCCAAGCGTTCTTGCCAGGTGCCAGATTCGAGTTTCGCGCGAAGCAGCGTTGGAACGTCCAGGGATCGTTTCTTCTCTCGCGCGGAAGTGGATACCATCAATACGACAATGCGCAGAGCGAGTTCCTGGTTTCTTATTCAAGATCGATGCGAGGAACATTGAAAGATAGCGGCGGTGAGGTACCCGTGAGCTATCCGTTGCGCATTTCTTTTGGTGTTCAGCAGCAGACTTTTTACGACTTTGCGGGATCGTCCCGCACCACGCTTCTTCCCGTCATTCACTTCAATATATTTTGAGTCAAGACGTTCTTAGGGGTCTTTTCTGCCGTCGTCAATGAACAATACGAGGCAAAACGCTGTCGCAGTCGAATCGCCGGCCGTGGAAGGCCCCATCACGGCCTCAATCAACACCAGGAATCTGAAATCCCAGATCGTCGGTGGCACGCTTACGCTGCTCGCGGGCTCCGGATTCGTCGGGATAACAAATCTCGTTTACAACGTCGTGACCGCGCGATTGCTCGGGCCCACTGGTTTCGCCCACGCTACTGCGGTCTACACGATGTTGATGCTGATGTCTTGCATCACGCTGTCATTTCAGGTCGTCTCCGCCAAGTATGTTGCCAAGAGTACATCTGCAGAAGACCGAGCCGTCGTGTTCGCAACCTTGCATCGGCGTGCGTGGGTCGCGGGCATTGTAATCGGCTTGCTTCTATTCCTCTGCGAGAAGCCGATCACTGCTTACCTCAATCTGCCCGATCCGGTGCTCATTTCTTTGTTGGCCTTGGGAACGGCGTTCTACGTACCACTGGGAGTGCGACGGGGCTACATCCAGGGAATCCACGCTTTCCGGCCTCTGGCCATCAACTTCATGTTGGAAGGTCTGGTTCGATTGGGCGCATTGTGGGTCCTCATCGAACTGGGCATGGGCGTCAAAGGCGCTGTGCTCGCCAGCATCTTGGCCGTTATTGTTTGCTATTTCGTCGCCTTGCCCAGTCCGGGACTTAGCTCCCTGAGGGCGCGCGGAATCGCTATCTCCTTCCGTGAAGGGTTGCAGGCGATTGTCTTTTTCTCAGGACAAACGATCATCAACAACTTCGACATCGTTCTGGTCAAACACTTTTTCCCTCCAGCCGAAGCGGGGTTCTACGCCGCAGTTGCACTCGTCGGGCGTTTGGTGAATATGTGCGCCTGGTCGGTGGTAAATACGATGTTTCCCGTGTCAGCGGGCGCTGGCGAAGAGGAGCCTGAGGGCCGTCCTGTCCTGTTTACATCCTTGGCGCTGGTGCTCGGCATCTTGACCGTCCTCATCTTTGGCCTATGGATGATTCCGAGCTTTCTTTGGAAGACACTGTTCGGCGCTCAATTCGAGGTTGCGAGCTATGGTGCGCTGGCGCCGTTGCTCATCCTTTATGCAATTACGACGGGCATTTACTCGCTGAGTTCTGTGATCATCACTTACGAGATGTCGCGGAAGATCGCGAACACAAGCTGGGTGCAGTTGGCGTTCAGTGGGATGCTTGCCTTGGGTGTGTACCTTCTTCATGACACCCTGCGGCAAGTCATTCTAGTGCAACTCGTATTGATGGTTATTCTGCTGGTCATTCTCTTGATTCCTTTGTTACGAAATCAGTTCAATCCCAAGATCTTCGGAAACTACGGAACTCTGAGGCTACGACGAAGGCTAGGCGAAGAAGAAGTGATGGCTGAATTCCTGAAGAGCGAGTTTCACCACGCGGAATTCGACAGCTACCGCCATCAGTTCGACTATCTCGTCAAATATCCGGATCTCACCAGTTCTCGCGAGAACGAAGTGCGGCAAGCCTTACTTTTCTTGCGGCGCGGAGCGATGTGGAGAGAGCTTCCGGCCGATACCAAGTGGTTTGAGGTCGAATTGACGGAGCAGGATCTGGCGCGAATTCGCTTCTTTCCGCGCGCTCATTGGCGCCGAGTCGCGGATGGAAGTTTCTATATGTTGGATGTGGTCAAGCGCATCAAGCACATGCTGGACGCTTCTGCGGAAGGCGAGTTTTTTGACAAATTGCGATTGCTGAGTGATTCGGTTCAGGACGATCTCGTGAATCGAACTGTGTTGCTCATCGGCGCCGATCCAAAGGCGGCGTTGACGATCCTGGACGGTAATCACCGGATGGCAGCTGCAATGCTCGGGGAGCGCGGTTCCGCGTGGGGCCAGTTCCGATTCGTCTGCGGACTTTCGCCGCAGATGGTCCGGTGCTGCTGGTATTACACCAATGTCAATTCTCTGCTGCGCTACTTCAAGAATCTCGTGTGGCATTTCCCCTACGATCCCGACTCTGACATCGGGCGCTTTCAGGAACGTGGGTTGTAGCAGCACCTAGAGATCATCCTGCCACAGGGCTTGAGGCCGACAGGTATCAGCCCTCGCGCCGTTCAGATCACATGGATGCGGTTGCAAGGATGTCCCCAACACACCCCAGTCCTACTGTGGTTGGTTTTGTTGAATTGGCGCGGCTGGAGATTCATCGACCACTGTCCCGTCTCGATGCCGCAGGACAATCGGTTCCCGTTGCTGGCGCAGCGCCTCTCGGTCTTTGTTCACTTTTTCTTCCACCTTCGAGTCGCTATCGGTCGCGACCTGAAATAGTTTTTGGCCTTGGGCGGAGCTGCGCGTGGCTAACCCTACGGTTGCGTTCGCGCCGCCCACGGCCCTTGCCTTGTCGTAGAAGAACTGAGCAGTCTCGGGATCGCCCTCGATTTCGGAAACGTATCCAATATTGTTCAGGGCAAATGGATTGCTCGGATCGATCGCGTAAGCGCTGCGGAAATCCTGATCGGCAGCTTTCAAGTCATTTCGATTTACCGCGGAAACGCCGCGAAGGTTCAGTTCCGCGAGCCTTATTTCGTCCGACTGTTGGGTGGAAAGGCGATTGCGCAATCTTCGGGCATTTTGAGCCGCCATCTCGTGAACGGGCTTGCCTCTCCATGACCGATTGAGGGTCACAACGGCAGCCGCGTCGGAACCGCTGGTAGCGGCTTCGTCATAATACTTCAGGGCTTCCTGCGATTCACCTTCCATCTCTTTCGCTACACCCAGGTTGTTCAAGGTGAATATATTTTGCGGATCTGATTTCAGTGTGTTCTGCAAAAGGATATCCGCTTCGGGAGCGCGTTTCTCGGACAGCAACCGAACCGCCTCGACGTTGTCGTGATTGATCTGCATCGGACCGCGTGGCGTGGAAAGCGCCTCCATGACAGGGTGGCCTTGGACCCGTTTGGAGCTTGCTAGGTCGATGATCGCGTCGGTCGGTTGCTTCGTCGCCAAGGTATAAAATTTCTGGGCTCGATCGACCTGGCCTTGGATCTCAGCGACGTAGCCGAGATTGTTCAGGGTGAAAGGATCGTCGGGATCGAGGAGGTAGGCCTTGAAAAACAGCGACTCGGCTTTGTCGTAGCGGTGATTCCGGACCGCTTCGACTCCCTCGCGATTCAACTTTTGCACGGGCGTCATGTGACTGCGCTTCGGGACGGTGATTTTGACATCTGCATTGGCGTGCAGCCCGAATCCGAGAACCAGGACGGTGACGCTGCTGGCGATCTTCTCTTTCCAAGACATGTATAGAGGCCTCTAAAAAGGGGCAAATGCGGCTGTTATGGCCCCGAAATAGGATGCCAAGCGGCGGCCAGAGTTTGCCGTCTCAGATTTCATTTTTCCCAGAAGAATGACTACCTTACGAGCCACGTCGGCATCCAATGTTGGCTGGAATGGCTGGTTGGAAACTCGGCCGGCGGACATTTCCTAGCATCTCCTGGGACGAGGGTGAAGCCAACATGAGTCGCTTCCATACGGCGTTGTTCGGGGTCGTTTTCGCGGGCCTGAGTCTTAGCAATTTGGCCCACGGCCAAGCGCCGCCACAGAGCGTCGCTCCTTCGTCCGCGATGGGAGCCAATGCGACTGCGGCACCTTCCCCCGATTCGAATTCAACTTCTTCAAGTTCATCTGCTTCGAATTCATCTTCTTCGAGTTCAACTTCCGAAGCTGCTTCTCCCGAGTCTGCCTCGCCGTCCGCTGCCAATTCGTCGTCCGAGATGGCTCCTGCGTCGGCTTCTGCAGCTACGATCGAACCGGGCACAAACGTTGCGGTGGATACGACACCGGAAGTCTCCGACGCGGCGGTGAATCCTGCCAGTCTGCTGCCTTCGCCGCCAGCGCTGTCGCGCACCAAGGTTTCTTTGATTGGGGGAACAGTCTACAAACTCGATCGGATTCGCGATCAGTTCACCATTCAGGTATTCGGCGGCGGAAAGATGAAGATCTACTTCGATCCGCGCACTCATATCTACAAAGACGGAGGTGAAGCGTCCGTCGCGGACCTGCGTCGAGGAGACAGGGTTTCGATCGATACGATTCTCGACGGCAGCACTGTGTTTGCGCGCACGATCCGGCTCAAAGGCGCTGCAGGCGGCGAAGGACAAGGCATCGTCGTGAGTTATCGCGAGGATAAAGGCGAGCTTCAGATTCGGGATGCATTGTCTCCCGTTCCGCTGAAACTGCATTTGACCAACAAAACGCGAGTGGTCGATCACGGGAAACCGGCTTCCGCCAACGCGCTGATGCGCGGCACTCTGGTGAGCGTGACCTTCGGCTCGGCAAAAGACGGTCGCGCTGTTGCCGACGAAATTTCGGTGCTTGCGACTCCGGGGGCAAGCTTCACGTTCGTCGGTCAAATTAGTGCTCTCGATTTGAGCACCGGCCTTCTGGTCCTGACCTCGGCCACGGATGGCAAGACCTACGAGATTTATCTTGATCCGTCGTTGAGCGGGGATAATCTGCGTCAGGCGGCTGAGGTGACGGTGCACACTCGATTTGATGGGAGCCGGTACGTGGCTCAGAACCTCACGGTGAATTGAATCAGCCGTCAGGTATCAGCTGTCAGCCATCAGAAGAGGCTTTACTTCATTTGCTGGTAGGTATGTTTATAGGGTTTGTACCC
>JBEKPH010000020.1:0-116642 GCA_049520915.1 Terriglobales bacterium | reverse complement strand
GAGCAGGTGGCGCGGATTTATCTGGCGGAGGCTTTTGCGGGAGAGGCGCGTGATGCGGATGTACTGGTGCTGGGGTGCACGCACTATCCGCTGATTCAACCGCTGTTGCGGCGAGTCGCGCCAGAGCAGATCGCGATTGTGGACTCGGCGGAGTCAACCGCCGCAGAGGTGGCGCGGGAGTTGGGATTTCCGGTCGGCGACGAAGGATCAAGATCGACAAGGAGCCAAGGGCCGGGACTTCGCTTTTTCGCTACCGATTCAGCCGAGAAATTCCGCAGGATGGGAACGCGATTCTTGGGGCTTCCGGTGGAAGATGTGGCGCTGGTTGATTTGAAGGAATAGACCCACACGCCGACAAATGAAAGCGGCCGCTTGCGCGGCCGGCTTTTGGGCTCCTTAACTCTTGTCAGATCGCGCTTAGTAGAGCCGGAAGCTAACCTCTACGTTGATCTGGACGGCTACCGGTTTGCCATCCTTGAGCGCCGGCTCGAAGCGCCAGTTTTTTACAGCTTCCAACGCTTTTTCGTCCAGACCCAATCCCAGAGTGCGAGCGACTTTGATGTCGCGGGGTCTGCCATCGGGGCCAACAACCAGCCACAGGACGCAAGTTCCTTGAAACTTGGCCTTGCGCGCTTCTTCCGAATATTCGGGATCGGGCTGGAAAATCACCTTCGGGGCGGAAACTCCGCCGCCTACGTGAAAAACGCCTCCACCAGTACCGCCGCCGCGACCAGGGCCGAAGCCAGGGCCTTCGCCGGAACCGACACCGCCGCCGCTTCCGGAACCGATTCCGCCGCCCGCGCCAGTTCCATTGGAGGGCACGGATGGCAGATGCGACATCGGATCACCCAGATCGGGCAGGTTGGGCTGCTGGAGCTTAACCTCCGGCGGAACGACGATTGTGGGAGGAACTTCAAGTTTTGGCTGAAGGTTGCGAACGACCGCCATTGGCGGAGTAATTTGTTGCATGGACTGCTTCGGCAGTCGTCCCGCCGAGGCTTGGAGTTTGTCGCGATCGCCGCCGCCGCCACCTCCGCCACTAACGCTCTTGGAGGGTTGAAGAGTGGGCAGATCGTCGGGCGCGATGAGCACAACCGTATTCTTCGGCTTGGTAACATCCACCATTCGCTTTCCGAGAATGGTCACCACGATGATGATGATCACGGCCAGCACATGGACGGCGGTCGAACCGGCAACACCGCGTCCCTTATAGTCGTAGAAGCCCCAGATGTCGCGAACCGGAACTGGCTTCGAAGTTAGAACCAGCGGTGGCAGTTTCTTGGGAAAAAAGAACTCGTCGATGTTCTGGACGAGAGATTTCCAGATGGGCTCATCGAGAGTCTGATTAGTCAGAAGAAGATGCAGCTCGGGCTCTGGGGATTGCACTTGCGGACTCTGCGGTGTCTGTAATTCTGCCATATTTACCCGAAGCGGTGTTCCCAATGCAACTCTGGTGGTTCGCTGATTTAGATGCGGCGAGCGCCCCGCGAAGCTTGCAAAAAAATCACTGGCACAGAGGGCGAAGCTTGCCACCCCAATGTCTCTCAGTCAGTTAGATGCGTGCAGGCTTCGATCTACGGAAAATTGTACACGCTTTTTCCGGGGGCGAAACAGTACTTTTTGAATTCTGGCACCAGTGGAGCAGGCACGATGGGCGCGTCCTCTGGCGCTGCCTATATAATGAAAAGATTCAATCAGTTGGGAGAACTTAAAGAGTGCCGATGGATCTGAAATCCACCATCAATCTGCCGAAAACCGGCTTTCCCATGAAGGCGGGCCTGCCCGCCAACGAGCCCAAAATGCTGGAACGCTGGGAGCAGATGCGCATTTACGAGCGCATTCGCGAGGCGCGCAAGGGCCAGAAAAAGTACATTCTGCACGACGGACCACCGTATACAAGCGGGCCGATCCACCTCGGCACAGCGATGAATAAGTGCCTGAAAGACTTCATCGTCAAGTCGAAGACCATGTCGGGTTTCGACGCTCCGTATGTTCCCGGCTGGGATTGCCACGGGCTGCCGATTGAAATCAAAGTCGACAAGGAGTTGGGTGGCAAGAAACTGGAGATGCATCCGACGGACGTGCGGGCCGAATGCCGGAAGTACGCGCAGAAATTTCTCGATTTGCAGCGGCAGCAGTTTAAGCGGATCGGCGTCTTTGGGCGCTTCGACCGGCCCTATGCCACGATGACTCCGCAGTACGAGTCGGTGGTGCTATCGACGTTTTTTTCGTTTTACGAAAATGGATTCGTTTACAAAGGGTTGCGCGCCGTTTACTGGTGCATGCATGACGAGACGGCGCTGGCGGAGGCCGAGGTCGAATACGAAAATCACACCAGTTCAACGGTGTGGGTAAAGTATGCGCTGCTCGACGATCCTTCCACGATCGAAGCGTCGCTGGCAGGCAAGAAAGTTTTCACCATCATCTGGACGACGACTCCCTGGACTTTGCCAGCATCCATGGCAGTGGCATTTCATCCCGATGAAGAGTATGTGGCACTGGAATCAGGCGGCGAGGTTTATATCGTGGCCTCGAAGCTGGCGCAAGACGCTGCCAAAACATGCGGTCTGGCCGATCCTCGCGAATTGGCGCACTTTCCCGGTCGCAAGATGGAGCGTCTGAACTTTCAGCATCCGTTCCTCGATCGCAAAGTGCTCGGCGTGCTGGCCGATTACGTGACCATGGATACGGGGACGGGCGTGGTGCATACGGCTCCCTCGCACGGCGCGGAAGATTTCATCACTGGAATGAAGTATGGGCTCGATGCCACCAGCAACGTGGATGAAAAAGGAATCCTGCGCAACGGACTGCCGGAATACACGGGCAAACGCGTGTGGGATGCGAATCAGCCGATCATCGATCTGGTGAAGACCCGCGGTGCTTTGTTGCACACGGAGAAAACGCAGCATTCCTATCCGCATTGCTGGCGCTGCCATAATCCAGTGATTTTTCGGGCGACGGAGCAATGGTTTATTTCGATGGAAACTCCGATGCCGGGTGGCGCGGGCAAAGATGACACACTGCGGACGCGCACGTTGACTGAAATCAAGACTGTGAAGTGGGATCCGGCGTGGGGTGAAGAGCGGCTGTCGAACATGATTCAGACGCGCCCAGATTGGTGTATATCGCGGCAGCGTGTATGGGGCGTGCCGATTGCCGTATTTCTTTGCGAAGGCTGTGGCAAGCCTCTGAATGATCCGGCCATCAATCGCAAGGTGGTCGATCTGTTTGCGCGCTTGGGCGCAGACTCGTGGTTTACTTCCGAGCCGGACACGATCGTTCCTGCAGGAACGAAGTGTCCGCATTGCGACGGGACGAAGTTCGAAAAAGAAACGGATATTTTTGACGTGTGGCTCGAGTCAGGCGCCAGCTACCTGGCGCTGGTGGCGGATGAACCGGATTACTATCCCTGGCCTTCGGATTTATATCTCGAGGGCGGCGATCAGTATCGCGGGTGGTTTCAGTCGTCGCTGTTGTGCGCGATGGGAACGCGCGCCACGCCTCCTTATCGTGGTGTTGTAACGCCGGGTTGGACGCTGGACGAAAAAGGGCAGGCGATGTCGAAGTCGCGAGGAAACGACGTCGATCCGGTGGATATTGCCAGCCGATTGGGCGGAGAAATCGTGCGCTTTTGGACGGCGTCGGTGGATTTCCGCGAGGATGTGGTCGGCTCGGAAGCGCTGATGCAGCGTGTGGGCGAAAACTACAAAAAGATTCGGAATACGTTTCGGTACATCCTGAGTAATCTTTATGATTTCGATCCGGTGAGGGATGCGATCCCGTTCGAGCAAATGGAAGAATTGGATCAGTACATGCTGCGGCAGACATTGTCGTTTGCGGCCGATGTACGCAGCGGATACGACGAGTTTGCCTTTCACCGGATCTATCACCGCGTCAATCATTTTTGCATTGTCGATTTGAGCGCGTTCTATTTTGACGTGTTGAAGGATCGGCTTTACATTTCCGCGCCTAAATCGCACGGCCGTCGGTCGGCGCAGACAGCGATCTGGAGGATCGGAGAGACGCTGGTGCGGTTGCTGGCTCCGATCCTGACTTTTACTTGCGAGGAGATCTGGTCGTATCTGCCGAAGAACGAGAGGCGTGAAGAGAGCGTGCATTTGGCATCGTTTCCTGCCGCGGCGGAGATTGCCGCGGACGGCAGTTCACAATCGGACGAGGATTGGAAAGCGCTGCGGGCCGTGCGCGATGACGTGCTGAAAGCTTTGGAGGAGGCGCGCAACAACAAACTGATTGGGACGGGGCTGGAGGCGCAGGTATCGATTGCAGCTCCCGACGCGCTCTACGAAGTTCTGCACCGTCACGAATCGCAGCTACGATACTTGTTTATTGTGTCGGCCGTGAATCTCACGCATGGCGCGGGCAACGGGACGGGTAACGTCCAAGTCGAGATCAAGAAGGCGGACGGGCAGAAGTGCGAGCGCTGCTGGAATTATTCGATCCACGTCGGCGAAGACAAGAATTATCCAACAGTGTGCGAACGCTGCAGCGCTGTGCTCAAGGAAATTGAGCCCGCGTGACTCGTTGCATAGGTCTTTCGCTTCACACGGAGCGACAACTTTTGTTTCTCAAATTTGCAGGCCAACCTTTTTGGTCACTCTATTTTTTCGGATGACATGCGCAAATATTTTTTCCTGATTGCAGTTGCTGTTATCGCTTTCGATCGCGTCACCAAGATTGCGATCGCACGGCGACTCTCGTTTCACTCAAGTATCCCTGTGATACCTGGTTTTTTCCGCATCATTCACGCCGAAAATCCGGGAGCCGCTTTCGGGATTTTTGCGGATTCACCCGCCGAATGGAAAGTTGGCCTGCTCATCGCATTTTCGGTAATCGCTCTTCTAATTGTTTCGGTACTGCTCTGGAAAAACAGCCAGACCATGACGTCTACCGGGATCGGACTCTCGCTGATTTTGGGCGGTGCGATTGGCAATCTGTGGGATCGCGTGATCAGCCATCGAGTCGTCGATTTTCTGCTTTTCTATATCGGTCGATACCAGTGGCCGGCCTTCAATGTCGCCGATAGCGCGATTGTGGTAGGAGCGTGCCTGCTGGTGTTCGAGATCGTGTTCACGAAGTCGCCGAGCGAACAGTCGGTTTAGCTCCACTCATTCGCAGAGAACGCGAAGCGCATTTCTTCTAGGGTTGAACTAATCGCACGCGAGCTTTCCTGGCGGCGCTCGCCAAATCCTCGTCCAACGTCGCGAGCGGCAGACCGCTATCGAGAGCCAGATCGAGGTAGGCCGCGTCGTATGCGGTCAGGCTGTACTGGCGACTGAGGCGTTGGACCCGGTCGAAGACAGTTGCAGCGGAAGTCGGTTGCAGCGCGATGGGGAGCTTGACCAAGTCGTTTACGAAGCTTTGAACCAGCTCTGTCGAAATGCGCTTGCGTTTCTCGCCCACGAGTAATGCGTTCAGGACTTCGTGCGGCCAGAGGGCGGGAACGACGACGGTGTCGCCCTGCTTGAACAGCGTGGCAATATGTCTCGCGAAAACGGCGTTCTCGTCGGGAAAACACCAACTCATAACGACGGAGGCGTCGAGGACAAAACGGCTCACCGGCGTTCTTCTCGTCTGCCTTCATTAATCAAATCTTTGATTTTCAGGCCCCGCAAAGAGAGCTTGTGGCGCTGGCCAAAATTGGCGAGCCGATCCGCTGCTTCCACGACGGGAGCGCGCTCGGCCAAAATACGCTCCTTCAGGAAATCCCCGAGCAGACGCGAAACGCTAGTGTCGTGGCGAGCGGCCTCGATTCGGGCCCACTGAGCCACATCTTCTTCCAAGGTTACGGTTACATTGCGCAGCCGGCGAGGACTTGACACGAATTTAGTGTAACACAGTTTTCGTGTCCTGAGGAAGTTGAAGCTGCGGATCCCTCGCTTGGCTCAAGAGGATAAAGACTTTTCAATCCGGATCAGCAAACTAAGGGGTCCCGTAAAGCTGCCGGTAGACGCTCGCGTTGCGCAGGATTGCCTGCACATATTCGCGGGTTTCGGTGAAGGGGATAGATTCGACGAACTCTTGCGGATCGCGGTAGTGGCCCTGTCCGAGCCAATCGCCGACACGGTCGGTGCCGGCGTTGTAAGCGGCCAAGGCGTATTCAAACTGTCCGTTGTACTTGTCGACCATGTCTTTGAAGTAGCGGGTGCCGAGTTCGAGGTTCACCGCTGGAGTGAAGAGTTGGGGCGCCGTGTATCCGCGCATCTTGACTTGCTTCGCAACGGACTTCCCGGTCTTCGGCAATAACTGCATGAGGCCCACGGCATTGGCGCGGGAAAGAGCGGCGGCGTTGAACTCGGATTCCTGGCGGATGAGCGAAGCGACGAGGTAGGGATCGAGTCCATTCAGCGTTGAGTATTTGCGCAGGTCGGTCCAATACGGCTTCGGAAACAGGGCCTCCCAGTAGGGGCGAGGCAGGTCGGGCAGGTCGACGGCAAAATAATTCGGCGTCGAGCGCTTCATGATTTCGATGCCGCGATCGTAACGGCCACCGTCCTGGTAGACGCGCGCCATTTCTGGCGGCGCCCAGCTTCCACCCTCCTGGCTCGCAGCAGCTTGCAGTTCGCGGACCGCCATATCGGCGAGTCCTCCGTTCGAGAGCAGGCGGGCGCGGGCGACGCGCAAGCTATCTTCAGGGGGATCGGCGGCGGTAATTTTCCCCGCGTTGGAAAGCGCCGGAACGTGATCAAGGAGCGTGTAGTGGAGCGTGTTGTCCTCTGAGATTTTGGCGGACGCTTCTTTGAGCGCGGCGCCTTGAGAGGGCAGATTCTTCAAACGCTCGCGAGCCAGTTCGGCATAATAGTAGTTGCGATAGCGGTCGGAAAGTTTCTGATAAAACGCGCGAGCCATTGCCGGATTGTTTTCCTCTTCAGCGACGCGCGCCCGCCAATACAAAGCGTTCGGAACTTCATTGGAGTCGGGATAGAGCGCGATCTGGTCTTCGAAACTCTTGCGCGCGGCGTCGGTCCGCCCCTGGCGAAAGGTGAGCCACGCTGCCTTCCAGTGCGCGGTTGCGGCATGTGTTCCGGCGGGAAAACGCTCCTGCAGCTCGCGGTAGTAGTCGATGGCGTGATCGAAGTCGCGTTTCAGCAGGTACATATTTCCGGCCGAGAGCAGAGCTTGTTCAAGCCATGGACTCGCCGGGCCATACTGCCGCAGTTCGTTAAGAGTGCGCTGGACGGCATCTTCGTCGCTGGTGGAACGCGCGGTCTCGCTGAGCAGGTAGAGCCTCTGGGCTTCGGCGTCGCCAGTCTGTGTTCCCATGGAATTCAGGATCTTCCGGGCATCGTTGCTGCTACCCGCTTTTTCGAGAGCGCTGGCGAGAGCAAGCTGGAGTTGCGGACGATCGGCCGCACCGTTTTCGTCGAGCAAACTTTGATATTCGCGGGCGGCGTCGCTGTAATGTTTGGCTTTCAGGAGCAGATCAGCACGCGTGCGGCGTTCGGTACCCGAACCCGAGATTCCCAATTTGCGAAGTTCTTGCCCGGCGGCGTCAGCTTCGAAGCTGTTGGGAAGGTTGAAGTAGACATTGCGAAGAGCAGCGGCGGCTTTCTGCTTATCGCCCGCGGCTTCGTAAGCCCGTCCAATAGCCAGTTCGACGTCGCTATGAACTGGAGCGCGATTCTTTTCCAGCAGGGCGGCGGCATCCGCAGGTCGACTCTCGGCCAGCAAGGCATTGGCGTAAACCACGTTGGCATCGCGGATCAGGAGAGAGTCGGGAAATTTCTTACTGAAATCGGCCAGCGTGGAGAGCGCTTCGGCGGTATGTCCCGTGTTGAGGTAAGCATCGCCGAGGTAGTAGGCAACGTAATCCCCGAGTTCGCTCGCTCCAGCCTTGGCGCGGTTGAAAGGGTCGATGGATTTGGCGTAATCGTGATCGAGAGTGCGGGCGTAGCCGATGACTAGCCAAGCCAGAGCTCCCGCATCTTCTTTCGGGTGATGACGTGCGTAAGACTCAACCCCAGCGTAGGCGATTGGACTTCGCTCTTGCAGCAACTGCTGCGCCATGGGACGAAGGCTGGCCGAGGCAACGAAAGCCTGGCGTGCGCGACGTACGCGCGGGGAAACCGGCCTGTGTTTTCGGGAACGGGTGGTCGCGGACGTCTTCTTTTTTGTGCTCTTGGTGGACGTGCTTTTGGCAGCAGGTCTCTTGGCGGAACCAGTCTCGTTTGTAGTGGGCGCGGGTGACTGCGATTGAGCAACGGCAGGCGGCAAGAGGCCAAGCAAGAGCGGAAAGAAAATTCCAGCGAAAACTGCGACTACAAAACTGCGCACTTAAACCCTACCTAGTGCCGGAAATTGGCACCCATAATCGAGAGGTCGTCTTCTGCCAGACTTCGTATTATTTCATGCTGAAAGTAATTGGCGGAAGCAGCAACCGTCGTCCCGTAACGTTTTTGGTACGTGGCGCGGCTCTTCTCGATGGTTTCTTTCAAACGGTCGTAGAGATCTTTGTTTTTTCGGCCTTCGGCGACCTTCGCCTGGTTGTAAAGTTTGATCTCGTCGACCAGCAAGCGAGCGAAGCGTTGCGCTTTGCGATGAACGTCCTGATCCTCCGGCGAGAGCGCGGCAGCGGCGGGAAGTGAGTCAGACACCGGGAGAGTTTCCGCGTGACCGACTGGCAGCGGCTCTGCAAGCGCAGGTTCCATCTCGGCGACTGCCGACTGCGCCTCAGTTATTGGAGACACCATCGATGGAGTCTCGTGCAAGTCGTGGTCGACCGCTTCCGGAGCTGCGGAAGCGCCAGCGGCAGCCGCTTTGGCGTTTCCGGAAGTGAACGCGGGGGCGTGCGAAGCGAAGGGATCGTTAAAGGCTGGCACCGACTGCACGGGCGGGAAAGACGCTGGCGCAGTCGAGGCGCTCGGGCTTTCCGTCGAATGATTTTCCGCGTTCGACGGTTCCTTTTGAGCTTGTTTTCGGAGCGAGTTAACTTCGAGCCAGGCGCCGGTCGACAGGACCAAAAGTTCGAGGGCGCCAGCTTCGAGCAATCCGTCGGCGCCAGTTCCACTGTCGGCATAGACCAGAGCAGCCACTTTGTCTTTCAAGATCAATGGGAAGAAGCGTGCCTCACCGCTTGCAGGGCTGTCAAATTGTTGAGCGAATCGCGCGTCTAGTTCGGCAACTGGCGCGGTCACTGCGACTCGATCGACGATGGCGCGAATCACCGCGGGAGCCTTCTCATCGAGTGCGAAATCCTTGATTCCGTCGCTATGCACGAAGCCGCGTGCTTGCCAGCCGGTAGCGTGGCTGCCCTTAACGACGAACAATGCAACTCGGGTGGCGTAGCGGGCGCTGGTGTCAAGCAGGGCGCGGAGAATTTCTTTTTGAGAGGCGCCCAATTGGATTTCTGCGACCGCCCGAGCCAGATCCAAGGGACTGGCGCCAGGAACGCCAGCAACGGGAGTGGGCTCGGCTGGGATAGGCTCGACCGCCTGTGGCGCGGCGGCGATCTCTTCCATCACGCGGCGAACAATTTCGGTGCGAAGTTGGGCGACCTGGCTGTCCAGAACCTGGCCTACCACGCGCTCCACTATTGGCTCAATCCAACCGCGCTCCTTCATGCAAACTCCGAGGCGAAAATCATTGGCAAAACTCTGTTTGAGGAAGAAGGAATAGCCCTTCTAACCTCTGATTATAGGGCCCATCGCAGGCATTCTCGGGACACCATGGTACCTGCCCTACTGGGTTACCTTGGACCGCCGGTCACCGACCCTGAAAACGGACACCAGGCTTGCTAAACCGCACTGACAAAATCGGAAATTACTAAACACCTCCGGGCTCCCCTTTGCAATTGGAGGCTGGGGATCTTATTGGCCGGCCAGTTAAAAGAGCCCAGGCGGAAAACAACGTCCCGCAAAAACCCGTTCAGCAAGTACAATAGCATTGGGAATTTAGAGACGCAGTCGGAAAAATCTGCATCAAGTTACGAATGAGTACCATCCAACCCAACATAGAGCAGCCGATCAGCGAAGAAATGCAGCTGGTACGGCGCGCCAAGCGCGGCGACGATACCGCCTTTGAAGAATTGGTGCGGCGTTATGACCGCAATGTTTTTCGCATCGCGCAGCACATCACGCAGAATCGCGAGGACGCGGAAGATGTAGTGCAGGAGGCGTTCCTCAAAGCGTATGGCAACCTGGCCAAGTTTCAGGAACAGTCGAAGTTCTATACCTGGCTGGTACGGATTGCGGTCAACGAAGCGCTAATGAAGTTGCGCCGGAGGAAGCCGGAACGCACGGTTTCTCTGGACGAAGAAGTTAAAACTGAAGATGACTCGCTACCCCGCGAGGTTGCGGATTGGAGTCCCAATCCGGAGCAGATGTACAACCAAGAGGAGTTGCGAGACATACTGACTCGCACGATTCAGGGGTTGCCGCAGGGTTTTCGAACGGTGTTTGTGCTCCGCGACGTGGAAGGCCTCTCGACAGAAGAGACGGCTCAAGCGCTGGAGCTCAGCATCCCGGCGGTAAAGTCGCGGTTGCTGCGGGCGCGATTGCAGTTGCGCGAGCGGCTAAACCGCTTCTTTCAGAAAAAGGCGAGTGGAGATGGCGACCAGTGAAGTGCTCTGAGTTTCTAAACGAATTAACCAATTACCTTGACGGCGTGCTCGACGCCCAGACGAAGACCGAACTGGATGACCATCTGGCGTGGTGCCACAACTGCTACGTCGTCTGCGATACCACTCGCAAAACCATCGAGATCTATCGCGACTCCGAGCTTTACGAGTTGCCGGACGACCTCCGAACAAAACTTCGTTCGGCCATCATGACCAAGTGCACCGCGCACAAGAAGTCGAATCCGCCGAACAGCTAGGCCCGAGATTTCTGATGAAGGCGCATCTCTCCGACGCGCCAGAACTTGTTGTCTTTTTCATCAATCGATGTAACTACATCATTCCGGACATCTTCCACTGAACCTACTCTGCCACCCCAAATACGAACCTTTTCCCACCTACTGGAATCTAAGTATGAAGAGCGCTTTCTTACCCTAAGCGAGGGAAAGCGACTCGGTCTGTCGCTTGGTTCTGCGGAGGTTTTCAATGATTTCAAAACTAATGGACGCGATGTTTGGCTGCCACCACGCTCGCTACAGTTTTCCGATTACAGTGCGTGCCGGCTCTAGGCGCAGCCCGACTGCTCAGATCACCGGTACCTATGTTGCCTGTCTCGATTGCGGCAAAGAATTTTCGTATGACTGGCATGAGATGAAGGTTGTGGGCTCGCAAACGAAAGAAGCGGCGCATTCCCTGGTTACGAAAGAAGCTGCGTGAGGGTCTGAAATCAAGACTCGCGCCGTTTCTTCTCGTAGCGCGCTGTTCCCGGATTGTGCAGCAGGAAATAACTCTCCGTTCGGTTCCCTACCTCTTGATGTTCGTTTTCGCCCGGCGGTTTTCCACTCGCGTCTCAACTGCACACTTTCCAATTTCACTCACTGCCTGACCGGCCGAAGCGCATAAAAGCGCAGGAATCGCAAACGGTGGCACCGGCAATTCTTCAAGACGTCCCGCTTTTGATCGGACGAGAGCTGTGTCTGCCTCTCGGAATACTTGGGAAATTTCTCAATCCTTGCCGCCTCCCTGTTTTTTCATACAATCTTCACAAATCGCTGTGTTAGATTTGGCGCTCAGCTAAAATTTTCCGGAGGAAACTGCATTGGGCAAGGACATGGTCCCCAAGAAGATTTTTTTCACCAAAGGCGTGGGGAAACACAAAGAACGCCTGACCTCTTTCGAACTGGCTTTGCGCGACGCGGGAATCGCGGCGCAAAATCTGGTTCGCGTCTCTTCGATCTTTCCGCCCAACTGCAAACTGGTTCCACGCTCGCAGGGACTCACGTATCTATCGCCGGGTGAAGTGGTATTCGCGGTAGTCGCTGAAAATTCGACTCACGAACCGCACCGCCTGCTGGCTTCTTCGATCGGCGTCGCGATTCCTGCCGACCGCAACACCTATGGATATCTCAGCGAGCACCACTCGTTCGGCGAGACAGAAGACGCTGCCGGCGACTACGCGGAAGAACTCGCCGCCGAGATGCTGGCCACGACTTTAAACGTGGAGTTTGATTCCGACCGGTCGTGGGACGAGAAAAAAGAGATCTATCGCATCTCAAATAAAATCGTGCGGACGGCGAACGTCACGCAGTCCGCGGTAGGCGACAAACGCGGCATGTGGACTACCGTGATTGCGTCGGCCGTGCTGATTTTCGACTAGAGGCTACTTTTGGCTCTTGTCGAAGCGCAAGCGTACTAGCGAGTCGACCTCACTATCGAGCTCACTTTGCGACGGCGCGCCCGCTCTGACCACGAGGATTCGTCGATCGGACAGCGTAATCGCGATTGCTGAGTTGTAGCGGGGCACTTGATTCGGAGTGGAGAAATCCAGCCGCCAATAGTCATAGCTTGGCTCGGAAACCTTGGTTGGACCGACGATTTTGACGTCTTTCACGCCCAGCCACATCCCTTTAATCTCGCCAATATAGGCCAGCGCAACTGTATCGTGAGTCTTGTCGCTGCTCCGCTGTTTTGTGTCGTAAAGAAACGCCATTCTGAGTGCACCGCCGCGCTGCGGTGGATCCCAGAGAGTCAAGATCATGCGTTCGCGGCCAGTGGTGTCGTGACCGAAGAGTTTATCGTTCTCGTCGACCTTCGGGCTGAATTTCTCCGGAAACTCGTACGTCAGCCCCATGCTCTCTTCGCGGAAGACATTTCCACGAACGCTGCCTCTACCCTGAGCAACGCACAGTGTGCAGATAACTATCGCGCCGACCAACGCCCCAATTAACCGCCTCATTCTCCCGCCTTCGCCAGCGTCTTCTTCGCGGCCGGCTTCTTCTCCAGTCGCTCCAGCACTGCGGCCACAATCAGCGGCAGGCCTACTGTGGCATCCACAAAAACCTCACCAAACTTCCCGCCTTCCGCCGGAGGCACAAACTTTCCCCACGAAACAGCTTCGCTATACGGACTTCCCGAAAGTCCGCCCCAATAGACCGGCTCCGGGCAGATGCGGAGGCCGTAGTGATAGCGCTTCAGCGGCAGGTCTTCCCCGCCCCGGCGATGACGCAGTTCGATGAAAGGACCAAACTGCTGCGACCAGTTGCGCGGTACGCCTCCACCAATCGTGAAAATGCCGAGACGCTTCTGACTGAGCAAGGTGGCAGCGAAGTGCTCGAGGTCTTCGAAGGGATCGAAGCGGAAACGGGGCTTCCCTTTTTTGTCGCGCTCACGATTCGTCAGGGCGTAATCGAGTCCCAATTCGGAGTCAGAGAAGGCAGGGACAAAAACGGGAACATTCTTTTCGTAGGCGGATTTGAGGATGCCGCGTTCTTTTTCGCGCTTGGCTAAGTGGGCTCCGATGGCGCGATTTAATTTGTACGAACACATGATCTCGTCCGAGTTCCAGCCACCGAACACCGCCGCCATCACGCGCTCTACGTCATCGAGATTCTGCTCGGGCTCGAGCGTGTCATAGACGCGGTTGTATCCCGCTTCGTACAGTTCTTCGTCGCTGAATTCGGGATTGTGGCGGAAATGGGCGCGTCCGGTCGCCTCGACCAGACCGTGCGCCATAAGGGCTCCGGTGGAGACAATAGCGTTCACGATGCCGCGATCGATCAATTCCGCGATGATCAGACCTTGTTTCGCTACAGTCATGGCGCCGGCAAGGGTCATGACGACGAAACATTCCTTGTCACGGGCCATGGCTTCGAGCACGTCGGCAGCTTCGCCAAGCTGGCGTCCAGTGAAGGCGGTGTGCGACATGGCGCGTACGAGGTCGTCTATGGACGAGATCTTGCCCAAGTCGAGCGGTTCGAGCGGAATGAGGCGATCGGCAACGGGATCGTGAAGTTTGCGCTCGATGCCCGCGCCCTCTTCGTGCGCGGCTTCTTTAGAATGGCCTGGCTTGTTGGTGCTTTTCTGCTTCAAGGAAACTCCTCCATGGAAATAAAGACCGAATTGACCTGAAGAAACAATTTACTAGAAGTGAGAGCAGCACGGGGGACAGCCTTTCACATGGCTGTAACATTCTCGTGGCCGGTCAACGGTTTGATACTCTAGAATTGCGGGACGCACTACGCCGTTCTTAGCGAATAGAAATTCCTGGATTGTCATCCCGAGGGCAGCAACGGATGACCACCTTATCGAGATTCTTGGAGCTACGCGTGCGAGATAAATTTACCGTCGGGTTGATTCAAATGTCGTGTGGCCCCGAGCCGGCTGATAATTTGGCGAAGGCGCTGGATCGAGTTGCGGAAGCGGCGCGCGCCGGCGCGGAGGTGGTTTGTCTGCCGGAGCTTTTTCAGACGCAGTACTTCTGCCAGCGCGAAGACGCGGCTTTATTCGATCTGGCGGAGCCGATTCCCGGAGCAACCACCGACAAGCTTGCGGCGGCAGCGCTAAAAAATAAAGTTGTGCTGATTGCGTCGCTTTTCGAGAAGCGCGCGCCCGGCCTGTATCACAACACCGCGGCGATTTTCGATTCGGATGGCGTGTTGCGCGGGACTTATCGCAAGATGCACATTCCGGACGACCCGCTTTACTACGAAAAGTACTATTTCACTCCAGGCGATCTGGGCTTCAAGGCCTTTGACACCTCCGCCGGAAAACTCGGCACTCTCGTCTGCTGGGATCAGTGGTATCCCGAGGGCGCGCGTCTTACAGCCTTGCAGGGAGCCAGCATTCTGTTTTATCCCACCGCAATCGGATGGCATCCCGCGGAAAAAGCGGAGTTTGGCGAGGCGCAGCACGACGCCTGGCGGACAATTCAGCGCGCCCACGCGATTGCCAACGGCGTTTACGTCGGAGTAGTCAACCGCGTTGGTTTCGAGACAGGGGATATACGCGGCAATTCAGCGCCTGGCAAAGGACTCGAGTTCTGGGGCGGCTCGTTTTTCTGCGATCCCTTTGGGCGTGTGCTGGCCGAAGGCTCCCACAACAAAGAAGAAATTTTGTTAGGCGAAGTCGACCTGCGGCACCTTGAAGACGTTCGCCGCAACTGGCCTTTCCTGCGCGACCGTCGGATCGATGCTTACGCACCCATCACCAGCCGGATGCTGGACGGAAAATGAATTTCTCAAACTTTGTCATCCTGAGCGGAGCCGAAACTTCACGAAGTGAAGTTTCCGTGGAGTCGAAGGACCCCTGCTGCCTTCTCGAAGCTCGACGAGACTTCATCTCCGAAGCCACCCGCCAATGAAGTCTCCACGCGCAATTCCAAAACTTCCCGCCACCCAGGGGTACCGCATGCCAGCCGAGTGGGAACCGCACGAGTCAACAGTATATGCCGAGATCATTCGTAATTTAGCCCGGCATGAGCGAGTCGATTTAATCGTCAACCATGCCAACGCGGAGAAGCGCGCGAGGGCTGTTCTTGAGAGAGCAAACGCGCTGTCAGAGAATGTTCACTTCCATCAGTGGCGCACCGATCGAGTTTGGGTGCGCGACTCGGGATGCATCTTCATAACGCCTTCCCCAGATCATCGCCCAGCCGAATCAGAATTATTGGCGTTGCATTTCCAGTTCAATGCATGGGCGAAGTATCCGAACTACGGTCATGACGAACGAAATGGGGCGCGGATGGCGAAGACCGTCGGTGCACGCCTCGTGCAACCGGTCGCTGTTGGTCCTGAGGGCAAGCATCGCGTCGTGCTTGAGGGGGGATCGATCGAAGTGAACGGCAGTGGCGTCCTGATTACAACCGAAGAGTGCTTGCTATCGACGACGCAGCAGCGCAATCCGTCGATGGACCGCGCCGCGTACGAGCGCGTGTTCGCCGACTATTTTGGAGTGCAATCGGTCATCTGGCTTGATAGCGGTATCGCCGGCGACGACACGCACGGACACGTAGATGACATTACCCGTTTCGTCGCTCCCAACACGGTGGTGACGATGACTGAGACGAACAAGCAGAGCGAGAATCACTCGCCGCTCCGTGCGAACCTCGGACGGCTGAAAAACGCGCGGGCTGCGGATGGCAAGAAGTTGGAGATCGTCGAGATTCCCATGCCAAGTCCGGTGATATTTGAAGATCGACAACTTCCCGCCAGTTACGCCAATTTCTACGTCGCCAATGGCGCCGTTCTGGTTCCGGTTTTCAACGATCCAAACGATCGCATCGCTCTCAATACCCTCGCACAGCTTTTCCCGACGCGCGAAATCGTCCCTATCTACTGCGGCGACCTGATCTGGGGATTCGGCGCGCTACACTGCATGACCCAGCAGCAGCCGGTCCTCAATGGCTAGGGGGCCTCGGCAGAACACAATTCACGAAACGATGCATAACTGATGCGTATATAATGAGCATCATATGATGCTATAATTGGTGCCTTGGAGTTCCTCATGAGAACCACAATTGCGCTGGATGATGAACTGGTCCGAATCGCCCAGGAGTTCACCGGGGTCGCGGAGAAAACGGCGCTGATTCGTGAAGCGCTCAATGCCCTGATCGAGCGGGAAAGTGCTCGCCGGTTAGCGGCCCTCGGAGGCACCATGCCGGGATTGAAGGATATCCCACGACGCAAGGCGGCACGATGATCCTTGCCGACACCTCGGTTTGGATCGACCACTTCCGTTCTGGCAACCAAGAGCTTCAACGGCAGTTGACCCGCGATCAGATTGCGATCCATCCCTGCATCGTTGCTGAGCTGGCCCTTGGATCTCTCAAAGACCGCGCCAAGACACTTGCCCTCTTGGACCGTCTGCCCCGGGTGCGAGTGGCACAATTGCATGAAATTCGAACCTTGACCGAGGCCCGTCGTTTGTACGGCCTCGGCATCGGCTTGACCGACGCACACCTCATCGCTTCACTTCTTATCGACCCGCCCACGCTCCTGTGGACAACAGACAAACAGCTCCGAAAGGCGGCCGAGTCTCTCGGCATTCACGCCAACCTGCCTTAAGAATGCAGAGATCGTCGACCCCGAATTGACGTTGCCCCCTCCTGAGCCCACCACTGGCTGGTTTGGTCTCAGCGCTCGCTTTGAAACATCGTTTACACTTCTAACCGTGAATGCTGAGATTATCGCCGTCGGTTCCGAGTTGCTGACTCCGTTCCGCCAGGACACCAACTCCCTCTACCTCACCGAAAAGCTGAACGAACTGGGAGTTGAAGTGCGCTTCAAGTGCATCGTGGGCGACGACGCGGAAGGCTTGACTGCAGCGGCAAAGCTTGCGATGAGGCGGTCTGACATCATTATTTTTAGCGGTGGACTCGGACCCACCGAGGATGACTTAACTCGCGAATCGGTGGCCGAGGCTCTCGGATTAAAACTGCAGCGCGATCCGCAGATCATTGCCAAACTCGAGGAGCGGTTCGCCAAGCGCGGGATCAAGATGACGGCCAACAATTCGAAACAGGCGGACGTTTTAACGAGCGCTGTAGCTCTGCCGAATGCTTTGGGCACGGCGCCGGGGCAATGGATCGCGGGAAAATACGATGGGCAGGAACGGCTGGTGATGCTGCTTCCTGGCCCTCCGTACGAATTGAAGGGACTGTTTGAAAACGAGTGTCTGCCGCGTCTGCGGACCCGAATTCCAGTCCAGCATATTGCCACGCGCACATTAAAGATGGCGATGATGCCAGAGTCTCAGGTGGACGCGCGGGTCGCGCCCATCTACAAGACTTTCACCGACGTCGAGACGACGATTCTCGCGGGCGCGGGCGAGATCCAACTTCACTTTCGTTGCCGGAAGGATTCGCAGGTGGAGGCCGATGCACGTGTCGAACAGCTTGCCGGGAAGGTTGAAGATGAAATGGGCGATGCCATCTTCTCGCGCAGAGGCGAAACCATCGAGCAGATCATCAGCTATCTTTTGCAGATGCGTAGCATGACGCTGGCGGTAGCGGAGTCCTGCACGGGCGGATTGCTGGCGGAACGCATCACATCGCTCGGTGGGAGTTCCCGTTATTTCATAGGCGGGGCAGTGGTGTATTCGAACGAATTAAAAACGCAGTTTGCCAATGTGCCGAAGGCGCTGATCGATCGACATGGAGCGGTAAGCCGAGAGGTGGCGGCGGCGATGGCAGAGGGCATTCGCCAGCGTTGCGTCTCGAGCTACGGTGTCGGAATAACAGGTGTTGCAGGTCCCAGCGGAGGAACGGAGCAAAAGCCCGTGGGATTGGTTTATATCGCCCTCGCGGGAGAAGAAGGTACGCAGGTGGTTGAGCGGAATTTTCCCGGTGACCGAACGCGTATACGGCAGTTCGCTTCGCAGCAGGCGCTGGAGATGGTCCGGCGGGCGCTACTGTAGGACTAACGATTGGGCAAAGATGCGAATCTTCGTGGGCATCGATCTCGATCCGGAAGTTCGCTCCCGCATCTCTCGCTTCGTCGAAGGAGTGGAGGGTTTTGCGCCGGATGCGCGATGGATGAATCCCGAATCGTGGCACATCACCCTGAAATTCATTGGTGAGCAGAATTCGGACCGGGTCGATGCCGTCGCCGAGCGCCTCCGGCAAATCAACGGCAGCGCATTTGAAATTCGCTGCAGCCGATATGGATTCTTCCCTTCCGCGAAGGCCCCGCGCGTATTCTGGACGGGGATTCACGGTGGATCGCAACTTACGACCTTGGCCGAGACCATCGACGCGGGCATAGCGGAACTCGGAATTCCTCGCGAAGAGCGGCCTTACAGTCCGCATCTGACATTGGCCCGGGCGGGTGGCGGGTCGGGTTCACCGAAGTGGAAGGCGGGCGATGGTCCGAACGTAAAATTCGCCGAGCTTGTAAAACGGCTGTCAATACTCGGGGAGTTGGATTTCGGAACGATGATGGCGCACGAGTTCATTCTCTATCAGAGTCAGCTTTCGGGGGTTGGGTCGAAGTACACGAAGCTGGAGCGATTTCCGCTCAAGTAACGACCATGACGACCTACTTCACTGCCGCTGCTGTGAGTTACCTTCTGGGGTCGATCCCGTTTGGCTATTTGCTGGTGCGGTTTTTCAAGGGTGAAGATGTGCGCGGCAGCGGGAGCGGAAACATTGGCGCGACGAATGTGGCAAGAACTTCACCTCTACTCGGGGCGGCTACGCTGCTTCTCGATGCCAGCAAAGGTGTCGCCGCGGTCCTCGCCGCACGGGTGCTGTTCGGTGGGTCGCACCATCCGCTTATCCTGACGATAGCGGCGTTTTTCGCCGTGCTTGGCCATCTGTTCCCCGTCTGGCTGAAATTTCGCGGAGGAAAAGGAGTGGCGACGAGTCTTGGAGCTTTCATCCTCCTAACCCCGAAGTCGATTCTTTGCATGGTGATCTTGTTCCTGCTGATCGCCGTCGCTTTTCGTTATGTCTCGCTCGGATCGATTGCGGTGGCGGCTGCGTTTCCCCTGCTGGTTTGGGCCCTCCGCGAATACGCCGATTCTCGGCAACTGATCTTTGTCACGCTGGTCTCGGTGCTGGTGATATGGAGACACCGGCAGAACATCGGGCGGATCGCTGCGGGGACGGAATCGAAACTCGGGAAAAAGGGAGAAGCAAAATCGGAGGCGGGCGCGGGAACTCCGTCTGAGAAACGATTGAGAACGGAATCGGGAACGCTGGGAGCGTCGCGCAAATGAGCCGCATTGCCGTCATTGGAGCCGGAGCTTGGGGAACTGGACTGGCGCTTGTCTTGGGGCGCAAGACGAATCATACGGGCGAGCCGGAGCCTCAGCACAACCATCCCGAACACAGTGTCCGATTGTGGGCTAACGAAGCGGAAGTTTCGGAGAGCGTGGCGAAGTGTCGGATCAATGAACGGTTCCTGCCGGGGTTCATCCTCCCGGAATCGATTGAGGTGACAAGCGATCTCGACCGCGCGTTAGACGCCGCGGAAATCGTGGTCAGCGTGATGCCGTCCCAGCATTGCCGAACCCTGTTCGAGCGAATGGCGCCGTCGCTGCGGCCAGAGACACTGTTCGTCAGCTGCACCAAGGGGCTTGAAGACGGAACTCTCATGCGCATGACCGAGGTCATTTGCGACGTGTTGCGCGGCCGTAAGTTCGAGGCTCGTGTGGCGGCGCTGAGTGGCCCGTCGTTTGCCAAAGAAGTAGCGCGCGGCGATCCGACGGCGGTGACCGTGGCCTCGGTGGATAGCGACGTGACGCGCGTGGTGCAGCAAGTTTTCAATGATTCGCGTTTTCGCGTTTATACGAACGACGACGTGATCGGGGTGGAATTGGGCGGCGCGCTGAAGAATATTATCGCGATTGCCGCCGGAGTCTGCGACGGGCTCGGCCTGGGACATAATTCCGTCGCCGCCTTGATCACGCGCGGACTCGCGGAAGTAGCGCGGCTGGTGGTTGCTTGTGGCGGGAGACTCGACACCATGGCTGGACTTGCCGGCTTGGGAGATCTGGTTCTGACCTGCACAGGAGACCTCTCACGCAACCGCAGTGTCGGTGTCGAGTTGGGCAAGGGGCGCAAACTGCCTGACATTATTGCCGGGATGCACGGTGCGGTGGCGGAGGGAGTCTTTACAACCAAGGCGGCTGTGGGGTTGGCGCGGAAGAAGAATATCGAGATGCCGATTACGGAACAGATGTATGCCATCCTCGAAAAGGGCAAGTTGCCGCAACAGGCTATCGAAGATCTGATGACGCGTGCGACGAAGTCGGAGATTTACTAGTCAATCGCCACTTGCAGCTTGGCACCGTTCCCACGGAGTTACATCTCACGCTGCGCGACTCAGGCTTCGGAATCACTATCTCGTAACGGGTAGCGCCGAGCCGTCCCGCTCGATTCCCGCCCTTGCTTCCAAGCGATTCGGCTGCTATTTTCATTGAGCCACAGCTGGTTAGCGACACCCCATTAGGTTACCAATCCAAGGGTGGCTAGCGAGCGTACTTTAGGAGGATGAGGATCGGCGTGCCGAACGCTGACACCAACGCAGCACCGTCCGACGTTTCGCTCATTATGGCGATACGGTCTGCCGATCAGAGCGCCATGGCGGCGCTCTACGACCGCTATTCCTCCATCGTCTATGCAGTGGCGCTACGTGTTCTGCAAGATACGGGCGCGGCCGAGGACGTGTTGCAGGACATCTTCATGCAGCTCTGGCGCAATCCCGGATTGTTCGACGCAAACCGCGGCAATATGGCGGCTTGGCTGGCGGTGATCACTCGGCATCGGGCGATTGACGCGCTACGGCGACGACGTCCGGAAAATGACATTGCTGATGTTGTGCTTTCGGTCGAGACAGATTTTGCGGGTGAGGCCGATCGATCGCGCGCGATGGATCGAGTTCGCGGGGCGCTGCAAACCATGCCAGTGCCGCAAAGATCCGCGCTGGAAATGGCATATTTCGAAGGCTTGACGCACAACGAAATCGCCGAAAAAACCGGCGAACCGTTGGGCACGATTAAGACCAGAATCCGCACAGGATTACTTTCGTTGCGAAAAGTGTTGGCCGCATGAGCGAGCACGAACAATTCGCGGAAGACCTGGCGCTGTACTCGCTGGGGTCGCTGCACGGGGCGGAGCAAGCCGCATTGGAAGCGCATCTGGCAACGTGCGCCTCTTGCCAGCACGAATTGCAGCTTCTGCGCGGCGACGTCAGTCTGCTGGCGCTGACGGCCGTTGGACCAAAGCCACCGGCGCGGTCACGCCAACGCCTAATGTCGGCGATTGCAGCCGAGCCTCAGCTCCCGAATACGGCGACGGCTACCGTCGCGCCCCGCCTTCAACCACGATCGCAATCACCTTGGCAGCCATCGACTTCCCCATCCTGGTGGCAGGCTTTCGGATGGCCCACTCTGCGGTGGGCGGCAGCAGCGGCGCTCGTTCTGGTTTGCGTCGCGTTGGTGCGGCAAAATTCGACGCTGCAGCAGAACGTGGCCGGGATGCGAGCTCAGTTCGAGGCACAGTTGAATGATCAGGGAAACAAGCTCGAGCAAGCGAATCAAACTTTGGCTACGCTGCTCGATCCCGAGGCGACGAAGATCGAATTGGTCGCCGTCGGCAGTAAACCCCAACCGCGCGGAAAGGCGATTTACCAGCGCCGCAATCGTAATCTGATTTTCTTCGCCAGTAATCTGCCGACTCTGCCCGCGGATAAAATCTATGAGCTTTGGTTATTCCCTGCCGATGGCGGGGCGCCAATCGCTGCCGGCTTGTTTAAGCCCGACGCCCGGGGCAGCGCGACCGTGGTCAATCCTCCCTTGCCAGAAGGAGTCGCGGCCAAGAACTTTGCGGTCACTCTTGAACCCGCGAGCGGTTCGCATGAAGCTCCACGCGGAACGCCTGTGATCGTGGGCGTGGGCGAGTAGTTCGCCCCGTGACTCGCCCCACCGCCGAGACGGCTGTCCGTATTCTAACGATCGGCATCTTTTTATGGATGACCACCGTCGCCTGTAGCGCTGACGCTCCTTCACATCCGGTTCTTTTCCAACGGACCGACGATCAAATCACGATTTCGAATGACTACGTCGAAATAGTTTTCGATCGCGTGAACCACAAAATTTCGGCGTTGGCCGCCGACCATTCCGGACAGCACACTTTCGGCACGAACCTACTTGCGGCAGACGGTATTCGCTTTAATAGTGGGGATGTACCGAGCCACATGTCAGACCGCGTCGAAGTGCTCGAACGCGGTCCAAGTCGAGTGCAGACTCGGGTGACGTGGACCGCAGTTAATTCGGGGCAACCGGCGCCCGTCCAAATCATCCTCAGTCTTGGCGCGGAGGATCGAGGCCCGCACGTGGAAGTGGTATTCCCTTCCGCTCACGATAGCGCGGCGCCGCGAAGTGTTTGTGTAGCTCTTCGGCAATGGTTCTTGCTTGGACTCTTTGAACGTGGCGCCGTCCAGTACATCGGCGGACAGCGCAAGTCCTTCGCTTCTCGGAGCCACCTTGACCTTTTTTATACGATGGACCGGGCGTACGGTTCGGTGGCCATCGAACCCGATGAGAAAACCGATCTCAGCGAGACGGTGTTGCTGTCCGGAGGCAGTAAATTGGCGAGTGGGATCGAATTGCGAGCGCTACCTTCGCCGACAGTTGCGGATATATGGATTGCAGCGGACAAGATCCAGCCAGGGGTGGCAACCGGAGCACACGAACAGAGAATCGCCTTCCGCATATACGCCAACGACTTGCCCTTTCCCTTGCATCACTCGGAAAACAGAATTCTGGGCGACCAGCAAACCAATCCCGATTCGGCCGCCTACCTCGCTGCGATCTACGGAAGCGCGGCTGGCGTGCTGGGCTCTTACTTTGAGGCCGGGAGTTCGTACCCGACGCTCGCGACTCCCGATCGGCCTTACGGCGATGCTTTTGACTTCTTCGATCCGGACGCTTGGTCGACGGTAACCACACTCAGTTATTCGGGCGATCCTCTTTTGCGGACCGAGGCGCGCCGCATATTAGAGCGAAGCGAGAGTGCACAAAAGCCAGATGGACAAATGCCGCATCACTTCGAAGCTGGCGCCCCAACGTATATTTCCATCGCTAAGTCGAGCCAAACGGGGCCGAACATCTTTTGGGTTATCGCTGCTTCAGAGTATGTGGCCGGCAGCGGGGATGAGGCGTGGTTGCTATCTCACTACGCGCATCTGCGACTCGCCACCGACTGGGTGCTCGCCAAGTACGACGCGGAAAAACATTTGTTGCGCGCCGACGGACCACTGTTCATCGATGTTTTCCGCCGCAGCGGATACACGCTCGACACCAATGTAGCAGCACTTTATCTTCTCGACCGAATGTCTGAAATCGCCGACTTTTGCAGTGATCAGGATTCGGCAGAACGATATCGCCAGATGAGACGAAACTTATATCAGGGCATCCGCGAACAACTTTGGGACGCAAAAGACAAAGACCACTTCATCACGCAGCGAAACTTGGACGGTAGTGCCCGCGATCTCGTGGACTATGACGGCAACTTCGCCGCTCTCGCGTTTGGAGTGCCCTACGAAACGGATGCGCGAAAAGTTCTCAAGCGGCTGGATGCGGGTGCGCAAACGCATCCTGGAATGCGCGGAACTTGGGTTTCGGAACGGCGTTACGAAAAGGAAGACTGCTACGGCGGCAACGACGGTGACTCGGACGTCGCGATGGCGCGGATCTGGTGGCTCGACATGGCGACGCGAGCGCGGATGGAAGATCGTGCGACATTCGACACGTTGCTCGCGAGCTTAGAGTCAGACTTATTGCGTGATGTGTGGATGCCGGAAAGATACGACGCAGCGGGACTTCCGGCACATAACAGCTATTATCACGAGTATCCCGAGATTTTGAGTATGGTGCTGCGCGAGATGCGATATGGAGTGCATGTGGGCGTGCGCGAAGTATCCGTTCGTCCCTTTGGCGCCACTCATTTTGACTTCCAATTTGGTGATCTTCGCGTAGCTTATTCGCCCGACGCTGTCGCGATCGAAGTTCCAGGCTTGAGCGTGCGCGAATTCACTCTCGCCGGACTTCGCCCGCTCAGCCAGTACTCAGTTTCCGCCGGCGAGAGCATCACGACTGATAAGACCGGAACGCTACATTTTCGTGGCCATGCCGGGCAACTCATTCACCTCCGGCTCGATGCTCAACACTAAGGAATCGGAAGTTTTACAGTTTCAATCTCGAATGGTTGCGCATGAAGTGTTTTCTCCTCGCCCGCGGAAACGTCCTCTTCAAGCAGGTTGGCTCGCCTGAACTTGGTTTCGCGACCCAAGAATAGAATTGAACTCTGCGTCGCCCTCCCCTGAATCTCAAAAGCTCGAAGAGTAAGTGTTGCATCGCGGTCCGACTTCTTCAATGCGGTGAGGACCAGATTATCTGCCTGAAAAGAGAGAAACGACTTTTCTGACGGCAGAGGTTTTTCCGAGAGATTGTTGACCGAGGTCACGGCAATCAAGGGAGAAGCAAATGCCATCCCTGCGCGCCAGGATTTTGCGGCAGACCAGTCGTCTTTGCCGGAAGTGAACGAATACCGGAAAGTGTAAATACCCACGGGGGGACGCGCATCGAGTATCGGCTGACCGTTTCTTACCGTGGTCGCTGGACTGAAGCGAGTCCCTCGAAGCATGTCGAACTTGACCGCCGAGTTGTCCACCTCGATCAAGTTGTGATCTGCGCTTACCGTGAAGCCCCAATCTCTAGCGCCCGCAAAAACCCAATCCTGAATTTGCCGCCAGTGCTTCCATATTTCCGGCGTCACTTCATCGTCTCCATGCGGACCCGCACCCGGCATCATGTCGGTAGAGGCCACTGTTCCAAACGGGATACCGTTTCGCACCTCGAAGTCTGGTTGCAGGACCGGGAAGATCTGCTCGATGTTGATCGATTGTCCGGGCTGCCAACTGATTGTGTTCTCGATATCGATCTTCTTGAGAGCGCGGTAGAGCGTGATCCGTTGATCAATCGGGACGCCGGCCAGGCTGCCACGGACCGAAACAACCGCTCGAGAAGAATTGCTTTCGATCAGTTCCACGGAGTCAACGACATTGACGATCGTTCGACCTGTAGGAAGGATGATGTTCTGGTCGTCCCCCCCACGTTCCTCGAATCCTGATATTTCGATTCCCTTGCTCACGAATTGGTTCAGATCTTTATCGAAGATGTCGATCCTTCCCGTGGCGCGATCGATCGAGACCCGATAGAACTCGCTTTCGACCATGTCGGATCCAACCGTATCATTTGCCTGCCTGGCCGTGTCGTCGGTATCTAGCTTGATATCGAACGCCTTTGGGAAGGTTTCGGGATGTTCAGTTGGTGCCAAATAATAAGTCTTGTAACCTAACGACGGCACGTCGCTGGCGGTAAAAGTCAGGTCTAACGATCGCGAACTTCCATCCGTATACTGTTCGACTTCAAACGGAATCGACCTTCCCTTTTCATCCAGAATTTTCATTCCTTTTTTATAGCCGTCAATGTCGCTGGTTTCGACTTCGCCGAATAGCGTCGCGTGGGCTTGAACCACGCCATCGCGCATCCAACTGAGGGGATTAAACACGACGAGGGAGATGCTTTTCGAGTAAGGGCTCCGGACCCGCTCCGCGATATTACGCAGCGAATCGCGCAAGATTTGGCCTGCACCCAATGAAGCTGCGTCGGCGTACCCGAGTTTTCGCTCGTCCCCGATTTTCCCGCCCTGGCCGTCGTTGTTGTGGTCGAGAGATTTTAAGTTGTCTTTCCATAGATGCTCGAAAGCCTTGTCCGGATAATCGGCATAACCGAGCGCGTAATTGATGGCCGCAAATTTTTCGGCGGTAACTAGAGTATTGGTAGCAGACAGCGCTGGTAGCCACAGAGGTACCAAGGAGGTGGTTAAGTTGGCCCAGGACGACGGGATCTCTCCGGACAAATCCGGGATATTACTTGTCCGCGTAGCCTCTTCGAAGAACTCCTCCGCTGTGGACAAGCGAAAACGGATCGGAAAGAGATTCCGGTTCAAGACGGCCATGTTTTCGATCAACTTGTTGTTCGGCGCATACAGATCGGTGCCCCATCCCATATACACTGGGCCGTTCGTCGTGGCTTCTACGGCTTTAACGTCGCTCGTGACGCCGGCCAGCCGATCTTTATCGAGATCAAGATGTAGGCCGAGTCCTACTCCCCAACCGTACCCATTGATCGTGTTCCAGACGAGAACGCTGGAGCTGTCCGGCGCCCTCCAGCGAAAAAGAGAGCGATCGCGTGGCCCCATCCGCGTCATCACCATGTAAGGGACCTGAGCCTTGCTCAGGATTTGCGGAAACTGCCGGGTGAATCCAGGGATGTCGGCGAGATGCGCAACCTTGGTATCGACGCCGAACACATCGCGCGCGTAGCGTTTTCCATACACCACATTCCGCACTAACGCTTCGTCGCGGGTCTGATTCTGATAGATCGCCGCCCACAAGGGTGCAATTTCGATGCGGCCCTCTTTTACCAGCTGTTTAAAATCCTCCAACTCTTTCGTTCCGCGGTGACTGTCTGTAAAGTTTGCGACAAAGACCTCTGTCTCAAGAAGATAACGGAATTGCGGATTCTGCTTCGCGAGTTGAATCGCTCGGCTGATGATGTAGTTCCCACGGTCTAGACACTCTTCCTGCGTGCAGGCCCAGTAGAGATCGAGATGCGAGAAGGGAACGACATAGACCTCGCGGCTGTCGCGACTTTTTTGTTGCGCCCTTGCCCCCATAGCCAACAACGCGCAGAAGAGTGGCAGAATAAATATTTTCGGTCTCATCTTGAATCGCTTTCCCTGCGTATTACTTGGAACTTTGGATGGTCTTGGACTGACCCAGCATTTCGTCGGCGAACTTATCGGTTAGGGCTTTACGACGATCTCGTTCGTCGATTTCCTTGTCGATCAAATTCGCCTGTTCGGCCGCCGCGCTTTTCAATCCCAGCTGCCGGTAGACGCGGCTCAGTCGATAGTGATCTTCGGCCGAATCGGGGCGCAGGCGTACGCAGTTTTCCAGAAGTTGCCGGGCTTCCGGCAATTGTTCCGTCCACTCGAGCGCATGACCGAGCGAGCAGATCGCAACCGGATCTGTAGGCTCCAATTTGCTCGCGAGGCGAAGACGCCTGATAACATCCGGCGCCACGGTGCGATTATTAGCCAGTACCGCTCTGCGCAGCAGCAACGCGCCACACCAGGTTATCGTCTTTGGCTCGGCTTTGGCGGAGTCGGCACGAGCACAAATCACGCCGAGCGCGCCCGGGGACGGACCGGCGGCATTGTCGACTTGGGTCGCACCCAGGTAATTAAGAGCGCGACTGGAATGTCCGTCCAGTTGATCGGCATGCACGAAGGCCGCCACGCTCTCGTCGTATTTCTCGACAAAGTAATAAGACATCCCGAGCCCCACATATATGCGAGCGGAGTTAGGGAAAAGCTGTGCACCCTGCTCGAAGACTGAAGCGGCTCGTTCATAGTCTCCGAACTTAAGAAGTTCGGCACCGAGCGACAAGCGATATCGCTCTTCCTTCGGACCCAGCGCGATTGCATTTTGATGAGAGCGAACCGCCGACTCTCGATCCCCCGTTTGCTCTTGCGTGTCACCGGCTAGGTCTTCGAGTTCCGCGGAATCATTGAGCGCTCGGAGCGACTGAATGGTCGCGAGGGCCAGAGCGAATTGCCCCGAGGAATACTGTTCGACCGCTAGGTTGAAAAGCAAAGCCGGGTCGTCTCCCCCAGAAAGTTTTGCGGCTGCTTCTAGTTCTTCTGCAGCATCGGCGTGTTGGTTGGCGGCGGCAAGTAGTTCCGATGAGCGAACCTTAACGTGTAACCTCTGGTCTTCGGCGACATGCAATGCGCGCAGACTTTGAAGCGCCGACCGAAAATCCTCGCGCTTGGCGAGTTGCGCTCGCAGCAGCAGCAGTCCACTATCAACGGTCGGATTCCTTGCGTTGAGATTTTTCACATTTCGGAGGCACGATTCCCAGTCTCCTGCCTCGGCTTCAGTGAGAGCTGTGAGATATTGCAGGGCATCGTCCGAGGGCGCGGATTGCAAGGCTTGTTCCATCGCGTGCGCGGCGGCATGTACGTCACCTAAACCGGAATCAATGGAGGCTTGCAAACGATAATAGTGAACGCGGGCCTCAGGGTTCAACGGAGGAGAAATCAACCGGATCGTGGATTGGGCCTCTTCATACTTACGTTCCCTGGCGAGCAACAACGCGAATTCCTCGCGAATTTCGGGTTTTCTTGGAAAACGGCGAAGCGCTTCTCGATATGCCTGCTCGGCCTTGCCGGCTTCGTTATTTCCTGCGAAGAGGCGAGCCAAAGTGAGGCGGGCGTCTAGATCCATGGGATGAACGACGAGCGATTTTTCTAAGAGCGCCAAAGCCTCTTCGACGTGCCCGGACCTCGCCAACTGGCCGGCGCGCTGCGCTGCAGACGGATTCTCGGGTTCCGCAAGGATCAAGGCAGGCAGCGCGATCACTGAAAATATGACCACTCCTCTAAAGATGAAACCGGGAATCGATTGCCATCGCCACGCGACCCTCCTGCTTGATTGGCTCATGTTGAAGGCCCCAATTCTACTAGCGGTGCCGATCTCGAGTGTCATGCAATCCGCAACGGAATCGGAATCTCTCATTACCGGTTATTTTGCAACCGCGCGTTAAACCCATAATCGATTCCGTTATACGGACCACGTTCCGATTTCTATTGACGCTGCTGGGAGGATTTTGTAGCATGGGCGCGCTCGATTCCGCAACATTCAAAGAACCCGCTCGGATTTCTTCCCGGCGGCGCGCTACCGGCACGAGCCGCGTAGGCGATGTTTTGTGAACAGGGACTCGAAACAAGGGGAAAGATGAAGATGACCAGGAAAGGGATCTCCCGGCGTGATTGTCTGGCACTACTGGGCGCGAGCGCGGCCGCTGCGATAACTCCCGCAGCGGGTCAAGCCAGCCAGACGGTGGCCAAACCAGCGGCGGGTGAGGATCCGAACCGGACGACCGCGAAGGTTGCGATCCAAAGCGAACTCGAGGAAATCAAAGAGCTCGGACTTCAACGGGTATACGCTCCCTCCCCGGTCCAGGCAAGACCCTCCTACACAACCACTCAGTCAGCTTCGGGCGGCGGTTGGGAGATTGAACTTCGGGATGGATGGGAGTTGTCCGCGGCGGAGGCTACGATGCCGCCTGGCCAATATGGTTCCGACAGCCGATGGATCAAAACCCAGATGCCGCGGCCTGTTCACTATGCCCTGATGGAAGCGGGCGCAGTTCCCAACCTCTGGTACGGAGAGAATTTCAAGAAGTTGCAGTGGATTCAAAAACGGGACTGGTATCTACGTCGGCGGTTCGTCATCCCCGAAGCGTGGCGCGATGCGGTAATCCGCTTGCGTTTTGACGGGATGGACTATCTGGGAATGACTTGGCTGGACGGTGAGTATCTTGGGGGACAC
The DNA here is from genome assembly GCA_049520915.1 of Terriglobales bacterium. Lineage (GTDB taxonomy): Bacteria > Acidobacteriota > Terriglobia > Terriglobales > Acidobacteriaceae > Acidiflorens. Next base: position 86,828 of record JBEKPH010000020.1, on the reverse strand, counting down.
GAAGGCTCGTTCGGCGGCCCGACATTCGACATCAGTACTCGAGTGACACCAGGCAAAGAACAGGAACTGCTCGTGCGACTGGTCCATGAGCCGCACGACCTCGTGCCGAACTATGACAGTTCCAGCGAGAATCGTAATCCTCGAGTTGTGAAGCCGGATGCACAGGATGGGGAAAGTTATCAGTGGGGAAATCGATACCGCACATTCGGCCTTTATCAACCCATCCGGCTCGTGGCGAGCGGCGTCGCTTATGTGGAGGCTCCCTTCGTTCGAACCGATGCGATTGCTTCGGATTCGGCCACGCTGTGGGCGCAGGCGATGTTGACCAACACGGGAACTGCAACGTTCGACGGCATTATTGATGCTCAGATTGTCGAGGCCTCGAGCCAGAAAGTTGTGTGGCAGGGGAAAACGCGGCAAAAGGTTCCAGTTGGCAATTCATTTTGGGAGCGCGAAATCGAACTTGACCATCCTAAATTGTGGTGGCCGAACGGCATGGGCGAGCAACCGCTTTACAGGTTGGAATTGAAGCTCTCAAAAGACGGCACGCAACTTGATTTCGTCTCGAGCCGCTTCGGAGTACGAACGCTACAGGTAAAACGAAATCCTTCTTACGCTGATTCGCCACGAGCCGTCCCGGCCGATAAAACTCTTGAGGACGAAGCTTACATGTATCTCTGGGTCGCCAATGGCCGGTCATTTTATGTGAAAGGCTCCTGCTGGATGACGAGTGACGACGTTCTGCAACTCTCGCCGGAGCGCGAGGACTGGATGATCCGCGCCGCGAAGCTTAGCGGGCAAAATATGCTGCGGCTCAATGGCGGCACGTCCATCATCGAAACCGAGCAGTTCTACAATCTTTGCGACGAGAACGGAATCATCGTGTGGCAGGAAGTTCCGCTCAATTGGGCGGATACTCCCGGCACTACGACGCTAGCCGTTTGGCGCGAGCAATTAACGCAGAGCGTACTTCGGATACGGCAACATCCTTCGCTCGGCATCTACTGTGGAGGCAATGAATTCGACCCCTTTCAGGATACGATCGAGCCTTTTATGGGGCTGATTCGCGAGATTTTTGCCGGATACGACGGCAGCCGTCCATTTCGCATGAATTCGCCGTGTGGCGGCGATTATCACGCCTACGAGCCACAGGATATCTATACGGCGGACGAAAATTGGTATCACAAGATTTTCGATCGTGGGCACTATTTCATTTCGGAGTGGTCGTTCAGCAGTTTTGCCAACCTGTCTTTGCTCAAGCGAATGTGTCCGGCGACGGAACTTGAGATGAAGCCCGTAGGCTACGACGTGGAAAAGTTCAAACGGCGATATACAACGATTCGAGACCGCAGCGCTGAACTCGGCTACACCTTCGTCAAGAGTTGGCAGAGTGCCTCGTGGTACGGAGATTTCGGCAAGGCAGATTTGGCGGAATTGATCGAGTGCAGCCAGATGGGTTACGAACACAATATCGGGTGTGTCCTGGAACAGTGGAGGGCGCAGTTCCCTTACACCGGCGGAGAAACACTTTGGACATACAATTCGTTGGGTCCGATTGCAAACAGCTGGCACTTGATCGACTGGTGCGGGCAACCGCAGATTCCCTTCTACGCCACACTGCGCGCGAATGAGCCAGTTCATGTAATGGCAGACACCGGATTTTTCTCGTGGGGGCCGGGCGACACCTTTCGAGCTTCGGTATTTGCGCTCAACGATGCGCCTCAAATTCTTAAGGGAAGCCGAATCAGCGCTCGTATCTACGACCAGCAAATGCATGTCGTCCACGAAGAGGAGTGGGCGAGCGATATCCCGGCAAATGGGTACCAGAGCGAAGGTCGCGAAGTGCGTTGGCAGATTCCGACGAACACATCGGAAGGATATTTGTTTCTTGAACTCACACTAACCGATGCGCAGGGCGCGAGGTTATCGCGGCGAGCCTATTGGCTGCGGATCCTGCAAATGCTCGCCGATCTCGAAGCGCGAAAGCGATGGCAGGCGGCGCCAGTAGCAGAGCCGTTAACGCAGACCGGCCCATGGTTGAAGCCCCAAATCGCCGCACTCGCAACATCGTTGCAGAGCTCGATCAAAATCGAAAGCCAATCTGCAAAAGAAACGGTTGTGAGTTTAACGATTGACAATTCGGGGAAACTTCCTGCCTACCCAGTGCGCATCGATCTCCTGCCTGACGTCTATTCGGCGCTTTGGACTGACAATTATTTCTGGCTTGCCTCAGGAGAAAAGGCAACAATACGTGGAACGATCCGGCTGGATATGACGGGGCTCGATCCGCTCACAAACCCGCCAGCCGCGAGTTTGAAGGACCTGCGCGTGCGGGTATCTTCCTGGAACTCTCCCGCAACAGAATTACACTTGCGTTGAACGCCGCATCGCGAAACAATCACCGCTGTGCTTTTGGATGACGTTCAGTCTGCCGATCGGATGTCTCGCGTACAAACCTGTACATACCCGATGGAGTTGAAATGAAATTTGCGTCCTTCTGTTTTCTCGTTTGCTCGCAGCTCGCAATCATCACTTCGGCCCAGGACATTCAGGGAGCCTGGCAAACCTCCGTTCCCGACCACGGACGGGACTTGCGCTACGTCGTTCATATCACGAAGGCGAACGGGGCGATCGCCGCGACTCTAGACGTGCCCGAGCACTTTCAGTTCGGTGATCCCGCGGACTCGATCTTATTCAATGCGCCGGTCGTGAATTTTCGCGCGGGACAAGTCTCCTACGAGGGCTCGCTCTCGGCCGATGGACAGTCGATTCATGGCGCGTGGTCGCTGGGCGGAAGTGGTATATGGCAGCGCGTGCCGCCCGGACCCGCAAACAAAGTGGAGGCGGTTGCGATCCAGCTAAAGTCTTTAATGCACCTGCCGGAAGAGGAATGGAAAATTCACGAAGGGGATGTGCCCCACGGCGAAGCGGTCGATCTCGACGACAGTTCGTGGAAAGTCGTCGGCCCAAACAGCGTGGGACCACACGAAGCGGTATGGTACCGGCGTCTCATCGAAATTCCTAAAACTCTAAACGGATACGATCTGACCGGGGCCAAGATCTGGTTTGATTTCCAGGATGATGCGAATGGTCCAGCGACCCAAATCGTATATTTCAATGGGCGTCGCGTGGCCATGGGGGACGATCTAGAGCCGATCGTGCTTTTTAACCCCGCAAAACCGGGTGACAAAATTCTGGTCGCGGTAAAGCTCCTGCAGACCGTCGATCAAAAACATTTCACGGGCGCCGATTTGCGCATCGACTATTCAGGAGCGCGGCCCAATCCAACTTACCTTTTTCAAGAGATGGGAAGCATCTCGATTCTCGCTCCCAATGTTGGACCCGCTTCCGTGAAACTCCAAGCGGAACTGGCCAAGGCAGCTGACACCGTCGACCTCGATGCGCTAGCCAGGGCCGATCAGGTTGCTTTCGACCAGTCACTCACCAAAGCGCACGCGCTCCTTGTGCCATTGAAGTCATATCTGCAACAGACGCCAATCCGGCTGACAGGAAACTCACACATCGATGCAGCGTGGCTTTGGCCCTGGACCGAGACGGTGGATGTTGTGCGGCGAACTTTCGGAACTGCGCTGCAACTGATGGACGAGTATCCGAAATATACATACACGCAATCCGCTGCCGCGTATAGCGAGTGGATGATGGAGAAATATCCGTCCGTTCATCAGCAAATTGTGGATCGCGTAAAGCAGGGCCGCTGGGAAATGGTCGGCGGCATGTGGGTAGAACCCGACTTGAACATGCCCGACGGCGAATCGCTCGTCCGGCAACTGCTGATTGGGAAAAGATTCTTTAGCGATAAATTCGGCTCGGATGTGCGCATCGGATGGAACCCCGACTCTTTTGGATACAACTGGCAGTTGCCGCAGATCTACAAAAAGTCTGGCGTGGATTATTTCGTCACGCAAAAAATGACGTGGAACGACACCAACCAATTGCCTATGAAATTATTCTGGTGGCAATCTCCGGATGGCAGCCGCGTGCTTACGTATTTCCCGCATGACTACGTGAATGATATCGAGCCCTTGCGGATTGCTTCCGACGTAGCGGCGCTACAGACTGCGAGTCCCGGCGTTCCAGAGATGATGCATCTTTACGGAGTGGGCGATCACGGCGGTGGTCCGACTCGAGTGATGCTGGAAGACGGGATGCACTGGACGAGTCCGGACGTTGTTTTCCCAAAAGCCAGTTTTGGAGTCGCTCAAGGATTCTTCTCAGATGTGGAAGGCAAAGCGGATACGGCGCATGCACCGCTGTGGAACTATAAAGTGCTCGCCGCGGGAAACGCGACGTTGCCCACGCCTCCCGAGGGGAAATTCAGTCTTCCCGTTTGGAACGACGAATTGTATTTCGAATACCACCGCGGTGTCTTCACTTCCCAAGCCAATCACAAGAGAAACATGCGCGAGAGTGAAGAACAACTGCTCAACGCAGAAAAGTATTCGTCGTTGGCTTGGCTATCGGGAACGGCTTATCCTGGCCCGGAACTGACCGAAGCATGGAAGAAAGTTCTCTTCAATCAATTTCATGATCTGGCCGCAGGTTCCGGCATCGCCGACATTTATCGGGACGCGCAGCGCGACTACGACTTCGTTCGACTGCAGGCAGAGCATGTAACTTCGGGCGCGCTGAACACGATAGCCCATTCGATCGACACGCAGGGTCAAGGTGTGCCTCTGCTCGTCATCAACCCGCTAGCGTGGGAAAGAACAGATCTCGTGACGCTAAGTGTGCAACTGCCAGAGGCGGAAAAAAACGGATTCTCGATTATGAATTCGAAAGGCGAGCCACAACCGTTTCAGACGCTAACGAAGAATTCCGCGACCAATACGTATCAATTTCTGGTAGAAGCAGGAAATATTCCTCCCCTCGGCTATCGGGTTCTACACGTAGTTCCCCACGCAACCGCTCCGCAGAACCATATCACCGTCAATGGACTGACACTGGAAAATGACTTGTTACGCGTGACGGTTGATTCGAAGACGGGTTGTATCTCCAGTCTCTACGACAAGAACTCAAAGTTCGAGTCGATCGCGGCCAATGCTTGCGGCAATGAATTAATCGCCTTTAAAGATACGCCTCGAGATTACGACGCGTGGAATATCGACGCGGATTTCGACCAGCACTTCACCAAACTCGACATGGTAGACTCCGTCGCGGTCACTGAAAGGGGCCCTCTCCGCGCCACGATACGAGTGGTACGCAACTGGCAAAACTCGAAGTTTGTGCAGGATATTTCGATCTACTCCGGGCTCAATCGAGTGGATGTCGCAAACGAAATCGACTGGCACGAAACCCATGTGTTGCTCAAAGCGGCCTTTCCGCTGGCAGCGTCGGGTGCGGAGGCGACCTACGAGATTCCTTACGGCTCCATTGAACGCCCAACCACGCGGAACAACCGGTTTGAGGCGGCAAAGTTCGAAGTCCCCGCGCTGCGCTGGGCTGATTTGGGAGACGGGAACCACGGCTTCAGTTTGATCAACGAATCGAAGTATGGATACGACGCAAAGGGCAATACGCTGCGCATTTCGTTGCTCCGTTCGCCGACGTGGCCCGATCCCGACGCCGATCGCGGCCACCACAATTTCAGTTATTCTCTCTACCCTCACAGTGGCGACTGGAGACAGGCCCTAACCGTCCGGCGAGGATACGAGTTCAACTACAAATTGTCGGCCATGCAAGTGGACGCTCACGAAGGAACACTTCCTGCGACGCACTCATTTGTCGACATCAAAGCGGCCAACGTAGTGCTGACTGCCATGAAGAAAACGGAAGACGGCAATGGTCTCTTGTTTCGGTTCTATGAGTGGGCGGGAAAGACTGGGAACGTGACGATCGTGGTGCCGCCAGGAGCTACGGATGCGACACTCACCGACCTGATGGAACGACCTCAAGGATCGGCGATACCCGTGACGGAAAATCAGGTTAGCTTACCGGTTCACCCCTTCGAAATCGTGTCGGTTCGGGTGAATTATCCGAACAACAACGCAAAATGAGAAGTCACTGGCGCGGCTCCTCGATCGTCAGAACGCGATCCGCAACGACGTCGTGGAGTTCCTGCTTGGTTCCACTCGGCCATTGAATTTGGATCTCTTTGATGCGCGCGTTCGCTCCGAGACCGAAGTGAACTCGGCTGTCGCTGGACGACGCGTATCCGACAGCGGTTGAGACATGATTCCACTGCGACTTGCCGTCGGGCGTCGTAATGTGAATCCGAGCACCGATCGCCATGCGGTTGCTTTTGGTGCCAACCAAATTCAACAGAATCCAATGACCTGGGTTCGGCGAGACGTTCCGAAATAGCTTGGCCTGTCCGCCGAGCACCGAGACCACCGCGTCAATCCGCCCGTCGTTGTTGAAGTCTCCGAACGCCGAGCCGCGGTGAGCTGCCTCAAGTTGAAAGTCTGATCCAGCGCTCGGACTGACGTCCTGGAATTTTCCGTTGCCGAGGTTGCGGAAAACGGAATTCGGCTCAGCATAGCGGCGGTTGGGGAAGACGAGGCTGATATTGTCCACTACATTCGAGCGGGACACGAACAAATCCTTCCACCCATCGTTATCGAAGTCATACATCCCGTTGCCCCATCCCGACATCGCTGCCGTGGCCAACGCCAGGCCGCTCGAGGCGGTTGCGTCCGAGAAATCGCCTGAGGCTCGGTTCAAATACAGGGGAAAAGTTTCATGTTCAATCGCGGTATGCCAGAGATCGGGCCGGCCATCATTATTAATGTCGCGGAAGTCGGATCCCATGCCGGAAAGGGCGGTGCCATGAGCGCCGTAGGCAACGCCTGCCTCTACTCCGATCTCTTCGAACTTCTTCCCACCCATATTATGGAAAAGAAAGTTTCGAGTCGTGTCGTTCGCTACGAAAATGTCGAGAAATCCGTCGCCGTCGTAATCGGCAAACGAGGCGCTCATTCCCTTCCCCATCTTCGCCGCGATACCGGTCTCTTCTGAGACATCGGTAAAGGTGCCATCTCCATTATTTCTGTAAAGCGAATTGTGCAGCGGAGCGTAGAACTTGGGATGGCAATAGCCGCGGACTTCGTCGTTGAGCTTGCAGACCGGATCTTGATTCAATTCCCATTTGCAATAATTGACGACAAAAAGATCGAGGAGTCCATCATTGTTATAGTCAAACCATCCGGCACCCACTGACCACATCTTCCGGCCATCGAGAAGCGCGCCCGTAAGACCCGCTTTGGCCGTGACGTCGGTGAAGGTGCCGTCTCCGTTGTTGCGAAAGAGTTGGTTGCTGGCGACGTTCGCCACAAAGAGGTCGGGGTAGCCATCATTGTCGTAGTCGCCGACCGCAACACCCATTCCGTAGCCGGATCCAGCGACTCCGGCCTTTTCGGTCACATCGGTGAAGGTGCCATCGTGATTGTTATGGAAGAGGCGATTCCAATATTGCGGTGATTCTTTTTGCAGCGTGGGTATAGCCGCGCCGTTCACCACATAGACGTCGAGGTAGCCGTCGCGATCGTAATCCAACACTCCTACGCCGCCAGGCATAGTCTCGATCTGATTCTTGTTCGAAGTAGGGCAATTCGCAGTGACAAAATGCAGGCCGCTTTTCGCAGCGATTTCTTCGAATTGGATTGGCCCTTTGACGGCGGTCGCACTTACGCTCGATTCCTTCTGAAAGCCAATTAGCGCTGCTGGCCGCAAGCAAAGCAAGCCCGCAGCGGCTGCGCCTTTACCGAGGAAGTCTCTTCGATTCATGCGGAGCCAAGCTTAACTCGCCCATGACGGGACGCAAAGAGGAAAGCAAGAGTGGATCTCAGAAAATAAGAAGCGAGACCGACATCGCGTCGGTCCCGCTCTTGTCCTTAGAAGGTATATCGCAACGCGAACTGTATCTCGCGCTGGTTGTCGCCTAGCGTACCGCTGATTCGTGCACCGTTATTCTGATCGGGATTGTGGCCCGAAACCGAAAATTGCGGGTGGTTGAAAATATTGAACATTTCGGCACGAAACTGTAGTTGTTGCCGTTCGGTAATTTTGAAATTCTTAAAGGTCGAGAAATCGAAATTAACCTGGTCTGGCCCAACCAGATCGCCATCTCCGGCGGTACCGAACTGGTGGGCGAATTGTTGTCCAGGCGCTAGAGGTGGCACGACAAAGGCGGCCGGGTTGTACCAGCATATGAGCGTCTGATGACCCGGGTTGTCACAACCGTCCAGCGCTTGCTGTGGAATATTGAAGGAGAAATCATACGGATTCGCGACCTTGTCTGGCATGGCCGCAGTACCAGTTCGGGTTTGATCGTTTCCCAGAAACGCCGTGTAATGTTCGCCGCTTCGTATCGTCGTAATTCCGCCGACCTGCCACCCGCCCGCCACGGCGTCCACAAATGAGTTCATACCTGCGCCGAATTCTTTTCCTCTACCGAACGGCAGCTCATAGGTGTAGCTAACGCTAAGTCGGTGTCGAAAGTCCGGGTCCACATTGCCCCTCTGAGCGTTCGCATCCGCAGCGATTTGAGTATTTCCCGTGTGAGCGCCTTGGAAGCTCCCGATGTCGTGCGACCACGTATAGGAAGTGAGAACTGTGAAACCTTTCGAAAACCGTTTTTCCAGTTTGGTCTCTAGTCCATTAAAAAATACACTGAAGTTCGGATAGTCGATGGGATTGATGACGGAGAGGTTGGGCAGAACGTTGAAGTAAGGCCGACCCATGTTGCCGGTTGGATCACTGAAGTTTGTGTCCAGCGGCTGCCTCGGCTGGTTTAGGTTGCTGTCTTCGTTATTCCAGATACCGGTAGCGCGGGTTCCAACATAAGCGACATGTAGCACCCAGTTTCTCGCGAGCTCGCGCTGCACTGAGAAGTTCCACTCCAGAACGCGCGGCGCCTTGCGCACGGGTCCTGTGGTTTTTACCTGGCCGGATGGATTGGCTGGGTCGCTGGTCGGCAGCACAGCGGGGAACCCCGAATCGATCATGGTTGCGAAAGTAGGAATAACATTGTCGTTCGTGCTTTGTTGGTAAAACTGGAGAGCCGGAGGATTCTCTCCCAAATCGTTGAACTGATTGCCCTCGGGAGCATAGAACATGCCGAATGCACTGCTGATCACTGTCTTGCGATCGTCGAACGGCGACCACGCAAAGCCGACGCGTGGTCCAAAGTCTTTCTTGTCATAGCCGACGCCTGCATTCGATTTCGCTCCGGGACCAAAGTTGAGATCGACGACGTTGGTCTGAAGATTGAAGTTCCCCACAGTTCCTCCCACCGGGGAAAAGATGTCATAGCGTAAGCCGAGATTAACCGTCAGGTGGCTACTCACCCTAATGTCATCCTGCACGAATTCTCCCAGTTCGAAAAAACGGGTGTGGTCTTTGTACGCCAATCCGTCCTGCTCGCGATAGTCGGGTAAGCCTAATAAGAGATCTGCAAGCGCGTTACCGCTGGGCGGCGGATTAGGCGGTGGATTCAAATTCTGCGTGAAGTTTGAGGAAAAGGAAAATTGCCCGAACGCCGCTTGGGATTGATAGAAGTTGCGCTGGTAGCGCCGGTAATCGACGCCCATCTTGATTGTGTGTTTTCCTCGAATCCAGCTCACCGAGTCTGCAATTTGATAGGTATTGTCCGCCGAAAGTTCGGGGATCCAGTTCGAATTGCCCAGGTTGTTATATCCATTGATACCGATATTCGCCAGACCCGATGTTTCAGCGTTACCACGATTGGCATTAGGAATTCCAACCATGTCGGAAACGTTGACTCCGTAGTTGACCGGTGTAGAGGTTACGGCGTAACGGATAAATGAAAGACGGAGATCGTTGAGGAAGTTGCTGTTAAAGGTGTGCGTAATGCCGACTGCGTGATTTTGCTCGCGCATGTTCATGTTGCCGCCACAGCACCCACCCGCCAGTCCTGGCAATGGCACCGGAGCATACTGGGGGTGATCTTCCACCGAGGAGTGACCAAATACCTGATCGTGATCCGTGAGTCTGTAGTCCACGCGCACGTCGCCTTGGTTCCCCGTCAGCGTCGCCACCGGGAACGAAATAAAGTTGTTCGAAGTTCCAGCGCCAGGAACATTGGGGAGGGGAAAGAGGTTGACGATATTTTGTCCGATTGTATCGATACGGTTGGCTGGGATGACCGACGGATTGGAAGGGTTCAAAAGTTGCCGCGTTCCATCAGCTTGGGTCGTATTCGGGTCGTAGAGAAGAACCCCGGCCCCTCCGTTTTGATCGCTGAAATCACCCGTGCGTTCCGCGACCGTGGGAACAGTAGCCTGATCGACCCCAGCTTCGTGAAGCCGCGAACCCGCGTAGTCGCCAAAAATAAAAAGCCGGTTCTTGATGATTGGTCCGCCGATAAAGAAGCCGAACTGATTGCGATGTAGCGGGGCTTTGGGGCCGTTGCTGGCCGGGTCGAAGTAGTTTCTGGCATCGAGTGCATCGTTCCGAAGGTATTCGTACGCGCCGCCATGGAGTTGGTTGGTTCCCGACTTGAAGGCCGCATTGACTGCCGCGCCACCACGGCCGAACTCCGCCTTCATCGAATTTTCCTCTACGCGAAATTCTCCGATCGCATCTGGAGACGGGTTGACCGCAATCGTGCCGTCGCCGATACCATTGTTGTCCACGCCATCCAGCAAGAAATTGTTATCAAAAGCCCACAAACCATTGACCGCTAGCTGGATGCCTGGCCGGTTGTCGTCGGTCGAGCCGCTTAGTCCGATTCCTGAGCTCGACCCTGGAGTCGTGCCCGGCCCCAGCCACGCGAGCTGGGTAAACAGCCGCCCATTGAGGGGCAGATCGACGATTCGCTGTTGAGTTTCCTCTGTCCCAAGAGACGATGTCTCAGTAGAAATCAGGGGAGGGTCGGCACTCACCTGCGTGGTCTCGCTGGCTGAACCCACTTTGAGTTGCAAATCCACTTGGGCCACCTGGTTCACGTTGAGTTCGATTCCCGAATGTAGAGACCTTTCAAATCCCTTGGCTGTGGCTTCTACCGAATAGGTACCGATGTGCAGAAGACGAGCGGTGTAGAGGCCGGAACTGTCCGTGGTAAGCGTCTGAGACTGGTTGGTGCCTCCGTTGGTGACGGTCACGGTCGCCCCAGCCACCGCCGCGCCGGACGGATCAGTGACGGTACCAGAGATGCTCGCCCGGTCGATCTGCGCCCTTAGCCTTCCGGCAACGAGAAATACCACTGCCAAACAAATCACCACGCGGATTGTTTTGCTATGTGCGATCACAGTCCCTCCCCGAGACGCGATTTCCCATCGTTTCCGGATCGTGTCAAAGCGCTTAGAGTCAACCGCCGATACGGGAACAAAACCGGCTCATCCTACAAAATCCCATCCGCAGCGTCAATAAGAAAATAAGGAACTATATCCGTATTACGGAATATCGAACAAAAGGGCGAGCCTCTGTTCGCTAGAACAAAACGGAAGGGCTATGATCTTGCGCTGGATGCTGGGTAGGGCGATACGGTTTTCGCGGCTAGAACGTTCGGCGACAACATCTGGGATAACGTCACCGCTGAGTTGCGGATTTCTTCCTGAACTTGCGTGAGCTTTGGTTCCATGCGGCTAGCGGGCCCTGACAAACTGATCCCGGCGATGACACGCCCGGACTGATCAAAGATCGGAGCAGCGACACAAATCACTCCGGTCAGATTCTCCTCCATGTCAAGCGCGACAGCTCGTTCGCGAACCGAGGCGAGGTGCTCAAGGAGATGCTTTTTCTGTGTGATGGTTTTTGAGGTACGCCGAATCAGGGGATGGCGTTCGAGTATCCTTTCCACCTCGTTCTCGGGCAGGAACGCGAGCATCGCCTTCCCGAGCGAGGTACAGTGAACCGGATTGCGTTCCCCTGGAATCGCGGCGATTCGAAGCGCACTAGGACTTTGCAGCACGTCGATGTAGGCGACCTGCCCGTCTTCGATGACGCCAAGATTGATCGTTTCACCAAAACGCAGCAACAGATTCTGCATCACACTCTTGGAAATGGATTGGAGGCGGCGAAAGTGGATAGCGGGGCCGGTCAGATCGTAGAACTTGGCAGCGAGATGATAATGTGACCTGATCTCGTCTTTTTCGACGTAACCAAGTTTTTCAAGTGAATACAGGATCCGATGAACCGTGGTCCGGGCGAAGGGGACGGCCCCAGCTACCTCGACAAAGGCCACAGATTTTTGCTTGCTTCCCCTCTCGACAAAGTATTCCAGGACAGTAAAAATCTTACCCATCACCTCGATGTAGTTCTTGTCAGCTTGCACGCGTTGAGGCTTGATCGACTTCTTCTTGGGCATGTCTCTCGTTCCTTCCGGAAACCGACTCCAGTCGCTCTTCGCGCGGCATGGCCTAACTTCGAGTGTTGCCGTTGACGCGACTTCGTTCGTCCTTCCATTCAAGAATAATCGATTTTCTGCGACTGCGAGGTTGCCATTCCGTATTACGGGTACAGTTCGCAGTTTAACTCCCTGTGACAGGATTCCAGGAATTCTCAATCTGTTCCAGAGTTCTTCCCCGAGTCTCCGGAACCATCTTCAACGCGAAAACGAAAGCGACAACGCAAAGGCCGGCAAACAGCAAAAAACAGCCTCTCATCCCGAGGTGCTCGACGACTGTCAGAAACGTCGCAGTCACCAGAAAATCGAAGGCCCAGATCGCCATGGTTGCCAGAGACATCGCTTGCGCGCGAACCGTTGTGGGGTAGATCTCGGAGATGAGGAGCCAGAAGATCGGACCCAACCCGATGTCGAAGCTCGCCAGATAAACAAGAATATCGGTCACGACCAGCCATTTCTGGGGATGAGGATCGCCCAGAATCCAAGCGAGATGCAGCAACACCACGCCCATCCCCGCTAAACTAACAAGCAGCAGCAGGCGGCGGCCAACCTTGTCTACCAGGAACATCGAGACGATGGTGGCGATCAACCCCACCAGTCCGATCAGGAATGTAGCCAGAATCGCGTTACCAGCATTCGAAAAACCGACCATCTGGAAAATAGTGGGGGCATAGTAGACGATGGTGTTAACGCCGGTGATTTGCTGAAAAATGGCAAGAACAATCCCCACGATGAGGGGCTTACGAAAGCGGCGCACCAGCAGATCGCGGAATCTGACTTGATCAATCTCGGTAACGTGCCGCAATTCTTTCAGGTCGCGAGTTGCTTTAGCGGAACCCTCAATTCGCTCCAGAATCTTTTCGGCAGCCGCAAAGTTGCCGTGAGCCGCCAGCCAGCGTGGAGTCTCAGGCAAGTAAATCAGTCCCACCAAGAGAATAATGGATGGGAAGACCGCGCTCATGAACATCCATCGCCAGCTGCCCGAGCCCGCCAACAAATAGTCGACATAATACGCAATCACGACCCCGGTCGAAATGGCCAATTGATTCAACGTCACGAGAGCCCCGCGAATGTCCTCTGGCGCCAGTTCAGCGATATAGAGCGGAACCAGCAGTGAGCTGATTCCCACCGCGGCCCCCACAAAGAGGCGCGAGATCACGAAGACCAAAGGCCCGTTCGCAAGACCGGTAGTGAGAGCGAATATGCCGTACACCAGCGCCGTCATCACCAGCGTCGGCTTGCGTCCAAATCGATCTCCTAAATAGCCGCCAAGCGCAGTACCCGCGAGAGCACCCGCGAGAACGATACTCACAGCGACCTCAGTTTGAACCGATCCCAAGCGGAACTGGCTGCGGACGAACAAAATTGCACCTGAAATGACGGCGGTGTCGTAGCCAAAGAGGAACCCGCCGATGGCGACCGTAATCGAGGTGAGAACGACAAATCCGCGTCGGGCGCCCAACGTCTCACCTTTTTCGGTATTTAGCGGTGGATTCGTAAACCCTGTCGTCGTAGACATGGCCAGCAGTATAGTCGTCGACTGTGGCCTGTCAATACCTATCTGGTTTTGTATCCGTCTAACGGGACTCCCCGAACACTGTGTTATTCAGCGCTGCAAAAGTGATCGGAAATGGAGGAAATGGAAACTTAGGGTCGATGCTTTTGCTAATATTCTGCACATGTTTGAGGCATATGCTCTTTGTCCCTGTCAGCAGCTTAATTGGAAAACAGTTCAAGGAAAAGCAACCCAAGTTGTCCCGTATTACGGACACAGTTTCATGTTGACTTATTTTACAAGACCCCGTTATGATCCCGCGAAGCTGAGAGGCATAGCAGCCAGCTTTTAGCTGTCTTTGATTTCTGAGTGGTTATGTCTCAATCGAATTCCGCTGATATGAAAAGTTGAAGCGAGGACGACGTGACGAAAAGCAGGTTGCGAAGCAAGTTACGCGCAGGGGCGTTTGTAAAAGTGGTGGGAATTAACCGGGTCACCGAACCGTGGCTTGCCGAGGTAGCCGGCAAACTGGGGTTTGACGTGATTTGGTTCGACATGGAACATCGTGCCCACGGCTACGAAATGATCGATCGCATGTCGGTCGCCTGCCGTGCCACAGGCGTAGATTTGATGGTGCGAATTCGTAAAACGGGATACACGAGTGCTATGCGGGCTTTGGAGTTTGGAGCAAACGGAATCATGGTTCCCCATTGCTGCAGTGCTCAAGAGGCGCAGCAGTGGGTGAACTGGACCCGGTTTCCACCGCAGGGAAAAAGGGGATTTGACGGGGCCGGGGCCGATGGGGATTATGCGCTCACCGATCCCTTGGAATATCTGAAAGAGCGGAATCACGAGACTTTTCTAGCCTTGCAAATCGAAGATCCCGAGGCAGTCAATTGTGTAGAAGAGATTGCGGCGGTCGACGGCGTCGATTTATTGTTTGTCGGGCCAGCGGACTTATCCATCAGCTATGGGGTCCCGATGCAGCGACAACATCCACTGGTCCAACGCGCTTTGGACCGAGTGGCGAATGCGGCGGAGAAAGCGGGGAAATGGTGGGGCACCGTTACGGAGACACCCGCGGCGGCGCAAATCGAACTTGATCGAGGAGCGCGAATGGTGACCTGTGCGGATGATCATTTTCTACTTGTGCATGGCCTGCAAAATGCCTACCGACAGTTTGAGAACATCAAGATTACCTGAGCAGGGTTTAGAACCAATCTTGCGATAGTACCTGGCAGGTGAGTCGAAGATTAGGTTACACCAATGAAAATCTATTCCGGCGCAGAACTGATCGAGTGTGAGATCGTAGGGCGCCCCTTATACCTGCCACTTTTGCGCGAGGGACGCGATTCGTTGCTCTTGGATTGCGGCACAACGAGCCATGCCGCGAAGGACATACCCGCGTATCTAGCCCAAGAGCGGGTCGGAACGGAAGACCTTACGTGGGCCGTGATAACCCATCCCGATGGCGATCACTGCGGAGGCTCTGCCGAAATCAAGCGCCGGTATCCAAAAGCGCGGCTTGCTTGCGGTGAAGCGGATCGGGATATGATCGAGTCTCCCGATTACCTCTTTTCGTTCCGCTATGATGCCTATCGGAAAGATCACGGAATTTTTTTTGACCAGCAAACTACAAAGGACATCAAGAATTGTTCATCCACTCCTCAACCCGTCGCATTCACATTTGTGGGTGGTGAGGTCCTGCGCCTGGGTGCCAATCGAGTTCTGGACATCTGGCATTTGCCGGGCCACAGTCATGGTCATCTCGGAGTCTATGACCGAAACCACCGCACGCTCTACTACGGCGACGCGATTCAAGGGGCAGGATACAGGTCGATCCATGGTGGTTGGTCGCTGTGTCCGACTTATCTTTATGTAGACGCCTATCTCCAGTCGATCCGTGCCATCGAGCACTCCAACGCGGAGATGATTGTCGGATGTCACTGGCCGGTGCTGCGAGGGAAAGTGGCGATACGGGAATTTTGTGCCGAGTCGCGTAACTTTGTAATGCATGCCGATCGACTGGTCGCAAACTATGTGCGCGACCACCAATCAGGAGTGACGCTCCGCGAGCTTTGTGAGCAGCTATCCGATCGGCTCGGAGAATGGCCCCACGCCGTATGCCTTGAGTTGGCCAATGCACTCTCGGGGCATCTCGACCGTGGGATAGCAATGGGAAGGTTCGAAGTGGACCGGTCGGCATCTCCATTTGTATACAGACTCTGCGCATCAGGGTAAAGAACGCGTAAAAGAGGAGTGAGATTACGCAAGATCCTGGCACTGGAAACGCGCGTCGCGCGATTGTTACCGGCGCCGCCAATGGACTCGGCCTCGCGATCGCGCGACGCCTAAGTGCCGGCGGTGCTCATGTGTTGTTGGTGGATAGCGACAAGACTGTCCTGTCTAGAATCGGCGAAAATGGCTTTCCACCCAGTACTTCCTTCGCGGTGGTAAAAGACTTATCCGATCCCGATGCGGCTTCTTTTGTGTTTGCTCAAGCAGATAAGACCCTCGGGCTGGCCGATATTCTTGTCAATTGCGCGGCTTGGAGCTTTCACAAGCCCATGCTCGAAGTGTCGCTCGACGAATTTGACCGCGTGGTAGCAACCAATCAACGAGCGCCTTTTTTTCTAGCCCAGGCATTTGTACGGCGTATCGCCGAGGCCGTGTCGCGTCCCCGCGATCCTGTAATCGTGAATATCGCTTCGGTCAACGCGCTGGCCGGCAATCCCGGCCTTGTGCCTTACGCTGGAACCAAGGGAGCTCTCCTAGCCATGACTCGTGCCATGGCGGTCGAGGCGCAGGGATTGAACGTCCGCGTCAATGCGATCAGCCCGGCAGCCGTCAAAACGTTCGTGACCGAGAACCTGATCGCCGCTGGTGTCATTGTTCCATCACAATTGTTCGAAAAATACTTGGTAAAAAGATTCGCCAGCTGCGAAGAGGTTGCCGAGTTAGTCGCTTATTTATGCAGCGAGGCAGCAACTTACGTGAATGGCGCAAACTGGGAAATCGATGGCGGATATCTCGCACAGTAGATTGATGCGTGAACATTAATCTTTCAGGTTTCGCGAGATCGGCATTCATCGACCACGTGAGGAACGAGAGGACTCAATAGATTTCAAATGAAAGTCATATCAGTTGAAGCTTTTCTCATCGCCGCAGGGTGGCGGAATTTTACGTTCGTCAAGGTCCAGACCGACTCGGGTCTGGTTGGTTGGGGCGAAGGCACATTGGGATGGAAGGAAACTGCAGTTCGAGAGTTGGTTCTCGACTACGGCAGACGCTATGTGGTTGGGCAAAACCCGTTTGACATTGAAGATCTTTGGTTTCGTCTCTATCAGATCGAGCACAACACCGGCCCGGTTATGTTCTCCGCCATGGCAGGAATTGAAATGGCTCTGTGGGACATTGCTGGCAAGGCCTGCGGACAGCCCGTCTTCAATCTGGTCGGCGGTAAAGTTCGAAGCAAGGTCAAGGCATACGCTAACGGCTGGTACAGCGATATCCAGGACCTGAAACACTTAGCCGACCGAGCCAGCAACGTCGTGGGCCGCGGCTATAAAGCGCTCAAGTTCGACCCTTTCGGCGAAGGCGGGCGCGAAATCTCTCGAGCGGACCTGCGCCAGGCATGCTTAACCGTTGAAGCGGTCCGGAAAACCATCGGCGACGATGTCGACATTCTGCTCGAATTTCATGGACGGTTTAGTCCGATCATGGCTTTGGAAGCCATTCGGGCCATGATTCCGTACAACCCAGGCTGGTGTGAAGAACCGATCCCCGCCCACAACAACGATGCGATGGCGCAAGTGGTGGCGGGCTCTCCTCTTCGAGTTGCCACCGGAGAACATATTTACAGTCGCTTCGGCTTCCTTGATCTCCTGCAACGGAAAGCCGCGCACGTGATTCAGCCGGACATCACTTATTCCGGCGGTTTCCTCGAAACCAAGAAAATCGCGGCGCTTGCGGAGGCGCACTACGTCAGCGTGGCACCGCATAACTGCGATGGACCATTGAAGACGGTCGCCGGTATTCACCTCGCTGCCAATATTCCCAATTTTCTTATTCTTGAAACATTTCAGGATTACGACGTGCCCTGGCGGGAAGAACTGACCTCGGGAACTCCGCAAGTGAAGGACGGATACTACGACGTGCCGACGGGACCCGGTTGGGGAATCGAAGTGAACGAGGCAGTCTTTGCAGCTCACCCGGAAGATCCTGACGCCAAGTTGAATATGTTCTCTTTGGACTGGGAACATCGGATGTGCCGATAAGACGCTCTTGCGCCCGATCGCGCACTTCTGGCAAGCCAATCAGGAGCGCACGGATTCTCATGCTGCGAAGCCGACTTCTTGTTGCTGTGCTCGCCAGCGCTTCGGCGCTAGTCGCCGTGATGTATGCGCAGGTCGTTGCCGAGATCAAAGAGGATCCGCTACGGAACGGCGGATTTGAAGCCGCGAAGCTTGCCGAATCCTGGGAGATCGATCCTTCCGAAACAAACCAAGGGATTCTGCTTACCGCCGATGAAGTGAATTCCAAAGAAGGTCGGCAGTCGTTACTGATCGAGGCCGATCATCCGGCGCATCTCACCCTACGCCAGGAGACTTTTCTTCCAATTGGAACGCTTTGGCGTCTAACGGGCTGGGTCAAGTCCTCCCGCCCTACAAGACTTAAAAGTGGGAACGACGACGCGGGCCCGCGCATCGGGATCGAAGCGCAGGCGGGCAATCAAGGTTTTAGTCCCTCTCCGACTACCTCTGAAGGTTGGCAGCAGGAGAGCGTCTTGTTTCGTGTGCCATCGCCGGGCAGGATCACCGTTGCTCTCCGCGCGCTCGACGGGCAAGAGGGCAAGACCAGAGTGTGGTTCGACGATATCCGGCTCGAACCGGTGCAGGAATCTCTGCAAGAAGAGTCCGTGACAATTTCTGATGTCCGCCTGAGCAAACGTCCTATTGATTTGAAACAAGGCGGGCAGTTCATGGAACCGCTATGCGATCTGCTGCCCTCGATGATCGCTCAACAAGTGGTTTCCACTAGCTTTGAAGAGGAACCACCCTGGACCCAGGGCTACAAACGCGAGGTCGATAAACCATTTCGCCCCTGGTATCCCGACGGCAGCGTGCATGTCGCGAAGTATTCGTTCGACACGGATAACCCCTTCAATGGCGCGAGCTCGCAGAAAATCGAGTTGTCGCTACCGAACACGTGGGCCGGCATCTCACAAGACGGGTTCTATTTGGATGCCGGGCACGCTTATCGGCTAAGACTTCATCTACGAAGTATCGGCAGCGTCACTGTACGAGCATCGCTGCACGGAGATGGAACAATCCTGGCCGGGCCGGTTTCGCTAGGCCACGGTTCAGTCGATTGGCGGCCTGCCGACGTTCTTCTTATTGCTAAGCGTGACGAGAAAAATGCAACTCTAACGATCGAGTTCAAAGGTAAAGGTGCGCTTTGCCTGGACCGCGTCTACTTGATCGACAAAGATGCAATATTAGGACTCTGGCGTCAAGATGTCGTCAAGGCATTAAAGGCGATGAATCCTGGGATCGTTCGCTTTGGCGGAAGTACGATCGAGTCTTTCGATTGGGAGAAAACATTAGGAAGTTGGGACGAACGGATCCCCTTCGCAGACGATCCCTGGGGCGGACTCCAGGAGAACTTCGCGGGCGTCGAAGAATTTGTTCAGCTCGTCCAGTACATCGGAGCCGAACCTCTTCTTTGTTTGCGCTGGACGGGCAAGACTCCGCAGGACGCTGCGCACGAGGTCGAATACTTCAATGGCGCAGCAGACACGGAATGGGGCGCCAAACGAGCGCGAAACGGTCACACCGCGCCGTATCACGTGAAGTATTTTCAAATCGGAAACGAGATTGGCGCCGACGACTATGACGCATCCCTGAACCAGTTCGCCGAGGCGATGCGAAAAGCCGACCCATCCATCAAAATCCTCTCTTCTTGGCCCACACAGGATACCGTGCGTGTGGCTGGCGCTGAACTCGACTATCTAAGCCCACATCATTATTCAATCGGTGACTTACCTGGAACGGAAGACGACCTGAAGCAATTGCAGGCGCGAATCGCGCGCGATGGAAACGGGAAAGACCTTCGCCTCGCAATTACCGAGTGGAACACCACAGGCGGAGAATTTGGTCTGAAGCGCGGCATGCTAATGACCCTGGGAAACGCTCTGAGTTGCTCTCGTTACCAGAACATGTTCCATCGCTATAGCGACCTGGTTGAAATCGCAAACCGATCTAATCTCTCCGATAGTTTTGGCTCAGGCGTCATTCAGCCCGGTCCGGGATGGCTCTACTTCACCCCGACCTATTATTCGCAGATTCTGTACCAGCGAGCGGCAGATTCGTTCCCACTCAAGATCGAACGTAGCAATCCGCTTCCCTTTTATTTACGAGAGCCAGACTTGGATGCGGACTTGAGCCGCGATGGGAAAGTGCTCCGCGTCTACGCCGTCAATTCGACCGGCGACAAGCGAGAAGTTCGATTTCGCTTGAAGCCGTCGTTAGGGTCCGTGTATGGCGGGCAAGTAGTGGAGCTAGGCGATCACAATCCGAACCCTGACTCCGAAGCGATGAATTCGCGCGACCAACCCAATCGGATTGCCACGAAAATGCGGAAAGCCGACATTCACGGTGAGGAATTCGAATTCCGATTCGCCCCCTTCGCCGTAACGCTACTCGAACTTCAGTTGCGCCCAGCGGACTGAAGCCCGTAGCTCCGAACCAGAGCCTTGCTGTTTTCTTATACAGTTGGTCCGTTCTTGAACGAATTGTCTTATACAGTTGGTCCGTTCTTGAACGAATTGTTGGTGCCCGGAACCGGAATTGAACCGGTACGTCCTGTTAAGGACCCGGGATTTTAAGTCCCGTGCGTCTGCCAGTTTCGCCATCCGGGCATGATTCGCAATCAGCTGATTATAGCGAAGTGGGTGACCTAATCGGTTCAGCAGCTACATCCACTGGGGCTTCCCTGTTTGGCGATTCGTGGGCTATTCTCTTGTTGCGTTTCGTTGAGTTACCCATGACCTGGCCGAGATCTGTCTCGTCAATACACGGTGTCGCAACGCTCAAGAAAAGAATAGAGGACCGTCTATGACACCTTCGATCGTTCTGATGGCCTCTGTGGTTTATTCTCTGCTCGCTCACGTCGACGTGGCTCGCGGAAAGAACGTCGGGGATGTCGTAACCGAAATACAGATCGAACGCACGGTTTACATCTCTCCAGACTGGTGTGCCAGCGCTGAAACCGGCAAGGCCTATCCGGCGCAGATCGATAAGAGCCACACAACCGTCCGACTACAGGTCGATCAGGGCGTATGCAAATATCACATCATAGACACACGGCCTTTTCTGAGGCGCACTCCTCCTCCCGATTTGCAATGAGAAGGGGGTCCTGACGGCGAGGGCTTTAACTGAAGTCCAAACTCATGCCGTGAGTTTGGCATTGACGTTTTCCATGAGATCCAGAATCACGCGGAGAACTGCATCATCCCCGATCGCAGTGTTGATCATCGTGTGGTAGACAACTCGGTCAGGCCATTCCACGTGGAAATATTTCTGGATGAAAGCGACGCGTTCTCGATCAACCGTATCCACGAGCTGTTCGGCCTCTTGCTCGCTTTTCCCGCGAGCCAGTAGTCTTCGCACTTTATCTTCTCGCGGAGCGTAGAGGAAAACGCGCAGTGCATCCTGACGCTTCTTGAGAAACTGTTGCGATCCTCTTCCGACAATGACGGAGTTTCCCGTTTTCGCTGCGCTCTGAACGACCTGCTCCGTGAACTTCAAAATGCATTCACTGTCGACCAGTTTGAGCTTATGCGCGTTGAGGCTTCCCTCGTAGCTTCCACGCAAGAACGACTTGAAGAGCCGGTAGTGAAGTGGATCCGTTTTTTCCTCTCGGCCCTCGACCACCGACTTAGGACAATCGGCGAGCCTCGCGATCTCCTCGGTCAGTAGTTGATCCCAGAGCTTCCAGCCGAGCTTTTTCGCAAGCAGCTGCGCGATCTCGCCGCCGCCGCTTCCATACTCGCGCTCAATAGTGACAATTTTTATCATCTTGCCGAAACACCCGATTCAAATGTGAACAGCCATAACGGGACATGGTCCCAGTTGCAGCACCCGATAGGTCGTCGAACCAAATACTGCCACATCCAAGGCACCACGGCCACGTACGCCCATAACCACGAGGTCGGCTTGGATTTCCTCTGCGAGTTGGACGATCTGCTGATACGGCTTTCCGATGCGCACTTTCGTCTTCGTCTTGATCGCTTTGCTTCTCTCCGGCCGAACTAGTTTATCGAGTTGCCGCGTCGCTGTCGCTAGGGATTCTTCAGCCTTGGCTGCACTTGGAACGTCCTCCATCACGTGCAGCAGCGTGAGCTCAGCGTCGTACTCCCCCGTGACCGAAATAGCATAGTCCAAGGCTCGCTCTGAATTTTCAGAAAAGTCCGTACAGAAAAGAATTCGGCTCAAGCGGTGGACGTAGCCCCTCTCCTTATCCGCGGCCGTTGATTCGTTGGCTATTGATTCGTGGGGTGGTTTGCAGACTGCAACCACAGGACAGGGAGTCCTGCGCATCACACGATTGGTCACCGAACCCAGCACCAGACGGTCATATCCGCGCCGGCCGTGCGTTCCCATGACGATAAGATCCACTCTTTGCTCTTTCGCCAACGACAAAATACAGTCGGGTGCTGCTCCCTCATGCACCACGAGCTCCGGCTGAATTTCTTTGCGAGCATGGTTCTTCACAAATTGCCGAAGTTGCTCTTTACCACCCTCGCAAAGCGCACGGCAGAAGTCCCCGTAGTCTCCGGTGGAAGCGACATAGTCGGCGAATGGGTATCGCGCTAGTTCTACAATATGCATCGCCACCAATTTGGCGCGATAGTGCTCGGCCAACGACAGGGCGTGATCATACGCTCTTACCGAAAATTCCGAGAAATCAACCGGACAAAGTATGAGTTTAATTTCCAGCATGACCACGTTCCAAACGGCACTTTATCGCATGGACCTCATCAGGTCGATTATCACTCCACTATCCTCGCTCCACCACCGCCGGGATCATTTTTCTTGAGCAAGAAAGCCAGAAAAAACATGATCGCCGCGAACACGCCAAGAACCTTAAAAGTATCGATGTACGCCAGACTGGCCGCCTGCGTTTGCAGCGATTGGTAAATCCGGGCGTAAGCCACCATATGTGCCTCGGACCTGCCCACGCCAGAGGTTGCCAGGCGCTGCGCCAACCCATTCGCCGAATCTACAAAATTTGGGTTGTCTGCCCGAACATGCTGCACCAGCCTCGCTTGATGGAATTGCGAGCGCCGCGCGATCAAAGTTGTGACCAAAGACGTTCCCACGCTGCTCCCCATATTGCGCATGAAATTGACAATGCCGGCGACCGAGTTGTTCTTTTCCGGAGCAATTCCAACATACGCTGCCAGCGTTATCGGCACGAATAGAAATCCCAAGCCAATCACCTGCGCGATGCGTAACCACACCGCGGCGCTGAAACTAATCTGCAAGTCAATCCGCCGGGTGGAATAGAACATGGCGATGGAGAGGGCCAGCCAGCCAAAGGCAATCAAGTAGCGAGCTTGAAACTTCGTAGTCAGTTGGCCCATAACCGGCATCTCAATCAGCAACACCAGGCCTCCGGCCGAAAGAGCGAGCCCCGCCAGTTCCGAGGTGTACCCCAAGAGCGTCTGCAGGAATTGCGGCATCAGCACTAAGCTGCTGAACAGCAGAATTCCCAGCATGAACATCATTAGGCTCGAACTCGCAAAGTTAAAGCTGTTGAACATGCGAACGTCGATGATAGGCGCCTTTTGGCGCCACTCCCAAATCACCAGCGACAGCAGAGAAACCGTGGCGACCACAATCAAGGTCGTGATGAAACGCGAGCCGAACCAGTCATCCTCCTGGCCCTTGTCGAGCAGGATCTGCAACGCTCCGATACCCAGAGTCAGCAGAGCGATGCCGATGTAGTCCAACTTCACTCCAGCGGCCTTGATTCGAGCTAAATAAGGAGGGTCTTCAACGAAGCGACGCACCAGAAACCAGGTTGCTAAGCCGACGGGAAGGTTGATAAAGAAAATCCAACGCCACGAATAATTAAAGGTAATCCATCCGCCCAGCGTCGGCCCGATCGTGGGTGCCATGATGGCCGTAATGCCATAAAGCGCAAAGGCCAAACCTCGTTGCTGCGGAGGAAACGTATCCGCCAGAATGGCCTGCGCCATCGGCTGCAATCCGCCGCCGCCGATTCCTTGCAATACCCGGAACAGAAGAAGAAACCCAAGATTCGGCGCGATCCCGCAAAGCAAAGAACTGATCGTAAAAATGCCCAGGCAGGTCATGAAAAAGCGCTTGCGTCCAAAGGCGCCCGCGAGCCACCCGCTGATCGGCAGGATGATGGCGTTCGAGACCAAATAGGAAGTCAGCACCCACGTACTTTGGTCGTTGCTCGCGCCCAGATTGCCCGCCATGTAGGGCAGTGCCACATTGGCGATGCTGGTGTCCAGCACCTCCATGAAGGCTGCCAGAGCGACAACCACAGCAATCAGCCAGGGATTGTACTTGGGCCGCCAAACTTCCTGTTCGGTAGTGAGCGCAGCGGAACTCATTTCAGATACACGTCGGGCACCACGTTCATGCCTGGACGAAGCTGACGATCCCAGTTCTCCCCCGGCTCAAGAACAATCTTTACTGGAATTCTCTGCACAATTTTGACGTAGTTTCCGGTAGCGTTCTCCGGCGGAAGCAAGCTGAAGAGCGGGCCCGTTGCTCCCGCTATGCTGTCGACGTGGCCTTTGAACGTCCGGCCGCTGGAGTCAATATTGATTTCGGCTCGTTGTCCGACTTGCATGTGTTTAAGCTGAGTCTCTTTGAAGTTGGCGGTCACCCATACCTCATCCAGCGGTACGACGGTCAGAAGTTGCTGCCCGTCCTGAACGTTCATTCCCACCACCACCGTCTTATTCACCACGCCACTGACGGGAGCAACGATTTTCGTGTATCCGAGATTCAATTGCGCCTGTTCGAGTAAAGCGCGCTTTTGTTCAACATCCGCGATCAAAGCACGCACATGCGCCCGTGTGGACGACACTTGTTGCGGACCCGTCTCCGCATAGCGGTGGTTTGCATCGGCCTGCGCTAATTTGCTCCGGGCTTGTTGGACGAACTCCTGCGCCGCCGACTCATTGGCGCGTGCCGCTACTACCGTCGCGGTGCTCGATTTGGCCGCGGCCAGCGCTTGATCGTAGACTTGCCTCGCAACTTCCCGCTTGTCGACAAGTAATTTGTAGCGCTGCAGATCGTCTTGCGCCCTGACGTCGTTCGCTTCCGCTTCTTCAACCTGTGCGTGCGCGGCGGCCACCTGTTTCTGGGCAGCAACAACGCCCGCGTTCGCGTCTTCAATGCCAGACGCCGCGAATTTCAGTTGGCTCGAGGTGTTCACTGACGTAATTGGAACCGTGATATTTAGTGATTGAGCGGTCGCATCCGCGTTCGCGAGATTCGCTTGTGCTTGCGCAACCGCAACCTCATAGTCTTTCGGATCGATTTCTACCAGTACGGTACCCTTCTCCACCCACTGGTTGTCGTCTACGTTCACCTTCACCACGTAGCCAGAGACGCGCGCGCTGACGGGATAGAGATGAACATCCACCTGAGCGTCGTCCGTCGATTCGTAGCTGCTCAAGTAACGCCACAAGAACACGCCACCGATAATTACAACCACGACGATGACCACAATAAGGATATTTCGCCGGCGCTTAGACCGACGGCTCGCTGGAGGCTTGACGCCCTTATTCGCCAAAACCGATGGCTCGACCGTCGATTCGTTCTCTGTCTCTGGCGCCGAATGAGGTGGATTTTCCGCCATATTTATTTCCCTCTGAAATAGTCCTTGACGCCCTGTTCGGCGACCCCGAGAGCACGAGCCAGGGAAATTTTTGCGTAATTGTAGTTGTAGAGACTCGATATGTACTGTTCATGTGCGCTCGCGACCGCCTCTTGCGATTGCACCACTTCCACCGAATCCGCTACCCCCGCCGTGAAGCGGTCGCGCGATTGCGTCAGCGTCTGCTCCGCCAAGTCGATGTTGCTGCGCGCCACATTTACCAGTTCCGCCGACGATTGCAGATTCAGTTGCGCGGCCCGCACGTCAGAGTCGATTTGCGCCCGCAGATTGTCCAGTCGTTCCCGGCTCTGTTCGAGTTTCGCGTCAGCCTGCAATACATCCCCATGAACGCTGCCGCCCTGAAAGATAGGAATAGTCAGCGTTCCGCGCACATCGAATACCGGTGTTGCCGTCGATGGGTGCGCCGCTCCTAGCCCGTAGTCTCCGTTAACAGAAAGCGACGGAAGATACCCGCCCAGCGCGGCCTTCCGGGAGAACTCCGCAGCCCGCACATCGGTCATTGCCGCCTGGTAGTCGGAACGCGCCGCGTATGCGCGTTTCAGAGCCTCATCCAGAGTGATGTCCTCCATCGGCTGATACGGCGACTTGTCCGTCAGTTCAAATTCCTGCCCGGGAGCTAACCCGACCACCCGCGCCACGGTCAACTTTTGGATGGCGAAGTTGTTCTTTGCTTGAATCAGTTGTTGTTGCCGCGTCTGCAGCTCAACCTTAGTGCGCAGGCCATCGATGTCTGGCGACGTGCCCGCATTCACTCGGTCTGCCGCCTGATCGTAGAGCGCCTTTGCCGATTCGACCTGCGCTGCCGCCGTTTCGATGCGAGCTTCGTCGGCAATGCCTTGCAGGTAGCTGTAGCCCACCGCCAGCACAACCAGATCGCGAGCGTCCTTAAACGTATAGCTCGCGGATTTCACACTCTGGTTAGCCGCCCGGGTTGCGTTGATCGACTTCCAGTCAAACAAAGTTTGGGTCACAGCGGCTCGCGCGTCGAAGTAAGAGAACGGGCCTACTGATGACGAGAGATGCAGCAGGCTTCCGAGGCCGGCGAAGCCGAGCTCATCGATATTGACCTTCGATTCGGCTATATAAGGTGCTGCCGTTACGTGCGGCAAAAGCGAACTCAACTGCTCCCATCGTTGTCCCCGCGCCGAGTGGATGTCCGCATTCGAAAGCAGCAGTCCGAGGTTCTGCTTCAATCCCCGGTCGATCGCCTCCCGCAATGAAAGCGGCAGAACTCCGGGGACAAGTTTGGACGGCACGCTGCCCGCAAAAGTGCTCACTCCACCCGTTCCCGGGATGGCTTGCCCCGGAGTACTCGGACCACTCACTGTGTCGATTTGCGCAAGCGAAGTTGCCGATCCGCAAACCAAGAGTGCGGCCAACAAGAAAACGCCGCGGCAATCACAACTGAATCTCAAGACAGCCTCCTGGCTTCGAATTTTCGCGCCGACGGCGCATAACGAAATTCTTCTAGTTCGGCCAGCTATGAGCAGCCTCCGCATTCTATTACCGATAGCCTGAGTTGTGCATCATCCTCCCCAGCAGTATTTAAACTTCGCCGTCAGCACGCTCTTGGATGACTTTGACTTTGCGACTTTGGATTATGCCGGTCGGCGATTCGTTACAAGATATTCTTCAGAACGGTGACATCCAGAGCAAAGCATCGTTTCGTCGTGAAACTATCCCGATTCCGACGGCGAGGGCAAGATATTTAGGCGACGACCGACTCACCAAATCAAAAGGAGTTCTGCGAGATTCTATAGAATAGACCGCTCACTGCTCTCCCCGATTCACCGCTTACGAAGTGCGTTTTCGCTCTAAAGCCGGACGGTCCCATCGGGCGAGATTTGCTCCCGCTTCGTAGGTGCTCTCCGCAAAAGCCAAAATTTCTTCGCGAGGAGAGTCCGCCCGGCGAACGTCATCGTACATCAGAAAATACTCCCTGAGCTTGCTCTGATATTGCGCGCCCGCCGGACGGATTGGCTGCTCGCCGTACCCGGCGGGCTCTGGGGCCATATACGCGTAGAAGGCCGGCGCGAGAATCTCGCCGCCACCAGGCCACCAACCCAGGCTGCTGCATTCGTGGGAGTAGGATTCGGAAGTGATTACGCCTTTACGCGGAGGAGCAGGACGTCCACTGAAGCGAGTAGCGCACAGATCAAAGCTGCCCCAAAAAAAGTGGGACGGACTGGCCTTGCCCATGAATCGCGCCCGAAACTCCTTGAATACAATGTCTGTCGACCGCAGAATCCGCCACAGCCGGTTGGCATATTCCGGATCATAGGATGCATGTGTATCGTCCTGATCGAAAGGAATCGGGCTGGCAACCTCCTGCGGCTTCGGGTTAATTTTGACGTCAATGCCAAGTTCGTGTAACGACG
Source organism: Terriglobales bacterium (assembly GCA_049520915.1). Taxonomy (GTDB): domain Bacteria; phylum Acidobacteriota; class Terriglobia; order Terriglobales; family Acidobacteriaceae; genus Acidiflorens. Next base: position 58,684 of record JBEKPH010000020.1, on the reverse strand, counting down.
AAAACACCTCCCGATAAAACGTAGCCACAGATTTTGGCTCGAGCTTCACGCTCCGATTCCCGTCAGCCGTCTGAATCTTGAGCAGATGGTCGACAAAGTCGAACTCGATTTCAAGAGTACGTCCCCGATACGGCATCGGCGATGTCCTCAGGCCGCGCGTGCTTACGTAAAGCGCCACATTCCAGAAATGGTTCTCAAGCGGCGCAAGCGTCAGGCGAATCTTCCCCACAATCTGCGTCCACATGTGGAGGGTGCGATACGTGCTCTCCCACTCTTCGAGGGGTAAAGCGGGCCAATTTCGTTCGATGTCGTTCATGAAGAAAGATTCCCACAGTGCCCGAGTCGCGGCAATGCTGAACGATTATGCTCCGGGACAACATCCGTTGTCTGCCCCAGCGTTTACAAATATTTACTGGAAATCCCAACCGGGAAGACGCAGCACTCTGTTTGAACCACTCGATACAACTTTTCGCCTGCTTCCGGGTTCAATAGTATGTAGGGGTGTCACCGTTTGGAGGAAACCTTGAAAGTATTGCATCTGCTCCGTAAAGCATTTTTGTCTCTTCCTTTGTCTCTGCCGTTGGGCGTATCGTTCGGCGCATTCTTCGGCGCGGCATTTGTCGGCCTGATGTTGATCGGCGTGCCTGCCTTGGCAAACGCTCAAACTGGCGCCATGTCTCCCAATCAGGGTGAATCTGATGGCGTCAACGCCGGTGGAAAATGGCTGGAATTTGCCTCCACCGACAAAATGACGGGCGCCAACCGCGTTCGGTTCGAATTGCAATCTGACAACTATTTCAAGGAAGATCCCGACTACAGGCCCCGGGTGAACTTGGTTTGCAACAACGGCAAACTAAAATACGCCGACTTCAACCCTGGTGTACGTCTACTACCTCCGAACCGGCCCGGCTGGTGGGGACAGCCTCAACTGGAAGTCGAGGTTCGGGTCGACGGCGTGCATTATTACAAGGGTTGGAATTGGATGCGCGGCCGCTTTCTTTCCATGGACAAAGGCACAGTTCGTGGCCTTATGGCTGCCCAGGTTTTCAACATCGCATTGCCCACCCGAAGCGGAAGGCAGATCGCCGAGTTTTCCCCCGCGGGGCTCAATTTCGACCGAATCAAACAAGCTTGTGATTTGACACCGAAGAAACCGAGCAAAGATTAGGGCCGGACGTTGTTCCGAACCACGTTCGTTGCGTAGATTCGAACTCATCCCACGACAATGGGTGGGGGCCTTGATATCGAGGCCTCCGCTCAACTCTCGCTTCGCCCGCAATCCCTCTTGCATCCTCAGTCAATTCCCACGAATCCAATGGTGATATCGTGGGAGGCGCATGAAGATTGGCATCACGTGTTATCCAACCTATGGGGGCAGCGGAGTGGTCGCCACCGAATTGGGCCTTGAGCTTGCCCGGCGCGGCCACGAGATCCATTTCATCTCCTATTCCCAGCCCATTCGCTTGACTGGCCCTGAACCCAATATTCACTATCACGAGGTTGAGGTCACACGATACCCGCTGTTTGAGTATCCGCCGTACGATTTGGCTCTGGCGACGCGGATGGCTGAGGTCTCTCAGCTTTACGAGCTCGACCTGCTGCACGTCCACTACGCGATCCCGCACTCGGTGAGCGCGATGCTGGCGAAACAGATGCTCGCGGCGACCCCTCCGCGAAAGAACCTGCCGTTTGTGACAACGCTGCACGGCACCGATATCACCCTGGTGGGACTGGATCGCTCGTATCTTCCCATCACCCGCTTTTCCATCGAACAAAGCGATGGCGTGACCGCCATCTCGCAATATTTGCGCAACCGCACCATCAGCATCTTCGACATCAAGAAACATATCGAGGTCATACCCAATTTCGTGAACTGCGACGAATACCTGCGCAGACCCGAGTGGCTGGAAAAACGCACCGAGTATGTTTCCGACGAGGAGCGTCTGCTGGTGCATCTTTCGAACTTTCGCCCCGTAAAGCGCGTCCTCGATGTGATCGAAATCTTCGACCGCGTTCGCAAGAAGATTCCCTCCAAGCTTCTCCTCATCGGCGATGGTCCCGATCGTTCGCAGGCAGAATGGCTGGCGGTGCAAAAAGGCATTCACGAGCACGTGCTATTTCTCGGAAAACAGGATCAGATTCGCGAAAAACTCGCCCTTTCCGACGTAATGTTAATGCCAAGCGAGCTGGAATCTTTCGGACTGGCAGCACTCGAAGGAATGGCTTGCGAGGTCGTCCCCATCGCGACTCGAACCGGCGGAGTGCCGGAAGTGATCGAGCACGGCGTCAGCGGATTCCTCGCCGATGTGGGAGACGTAGACACCATGGCGCGTTACGCCATCGATCTGCTTGGCGATGAAACAGAACTGCGAAAAATGGGGAAACAAGCCCGAGCGGCAGCCCAGGCGAAATATTGCTCGAGCAAAATTATTCCGCTTTACGAAGATTTCTACCGGAAGGTGCTGGAGCAATCGTCGAAGTCGTCATAAGCTCCTCTGGATTCGGAATGATGGGTAGCCGCAATCGAATCAGTGTGCCGCCCTCTTCCCTGTTCTCGATGATCATCTTGGCGGCGTCTCCATAAAGCACCTTTAGGCGCTCCGCCACATTCGCCATCCCAATCCCGATGCCACCGAAGCCGTCGGGACGCTCAATCAGTTGCGCGGCTCCCATCCCTACGCCATCATCCTCGACCTCAACCACCAGCCGTGATTTGATCAACCGGCTGCGTATCGTGATACTGCCGCCGTCGATCTTGGGTGCGAGCCCGTGCTTGATGCAGTTTTCCACCAGCGGCTGCAAGAGCATGCTCGGCACCATGGCGTCAAGCGAGGCCGGATCGAGATCTTTGACGACTCTCAGTTTGTCGCGCCCAAAGCGCACCACCTCGATATCGAGGTAATTGTCGATAAACTCAACCTCCTCATGCAGGGCCACAAACGAATCCGTACTATGCAGGAGCCGCCTAAGGATCGTCGCCAGCTTCAGGATCATCTCGCGCGCCGTGTCGGGGTCGAAGCGCACCAGCGACGAAATAGAATTCAAGGTATTGAACAGAAAATGTGGATTGATCTGATTTTGCAGCGCCGCCATGCGCGCCTGTAATAGCAACCGCTCCTGCTCCTCCAGCTTGATCTGGATACGAACGCTGTTGAAGATTTTCAACTCCGTCCCCACCACCATCACGACGGTCAGGTAGATCGCACTCTCCAGCAAGTAGGCGTTTAGCGTCGAAGCCGCATCCCCGGTCGAGAGCCCGGGGCTTTCAAGGCTGAAAATCGAGTTCGGCCAGAAACGCCAGATCTCCGTCTGCAGAAAGCGCAGCCCAACGATGGTTGCGAAAAACGCAACTTGCCAGTCAAAGACACGCGGCCGGGGAAGGTTTCGCCGAATCATGCGATAGACAGTGAGATCGATGAAAGGCGAGAATGACCAGATATCTTCCTGCTCAGGCGCGGCCCGGCGCAACCACCCCGCAACGATTCCGGCAAATACATTCAAGGGAAGGCTGGCCCACTCGCCATGCATGACAGCCGGTAGCGCCATGAGCGCACCACCGACACCTCCCGCCAGACGTCCGCCAACGACTCCCAGCAGAAGGGCAGTTTCGAGCGACAAGTCTCCCGCCAGAAAGCTCTTGGCGTTGAAACGTATCCAGACGCCGATTGCAATCGGAATCGCCATCCAGAGCGTCAGATAGATTTTGTGACGGGTGTCGCGCTGCTCCCGGAAAAGGAGGTTCTTGAATTCTTTCGATCGCACAAGCGCGCTCGACAAGGCGGCGGCTACGCCCAGTTTGATCAGAAGGTTAACGAGTATCAGCCGCGGTTCGAGCATGAATAGGGTGCTCCCGACAAGTGACGGGTTGTCGGGATCAAGCTTCGATTGTACCCGCAGCCTGCCGCAGAAGTTGCTCAACGTTGCAGCCCGCCGGAATCCCGCCTTGCGCGAAATCGCGGCTGCCTCCTCCACGACCCCCAACCGTCGACAAGACCTGTTTCAGCAACGCGCCCATGTCCGCACTCTTGCCCGCTTCATGTCCCCCAACGGCCGGAGCCGTCTGCGCAAAAACCAGGCTCGGCGGATCGAGGGTGCTCGCAGCAAGTGCAATCGCCGGCGTGCCAGCTCGCGTCACTTTCTGCGCAAACAATTTAACAAAATTCATATCGCGATCCGGAAATACGCGAACGACGATCTTCCGCCCATTTTTCTCGGATTGCCCATGGAGATCCCCCATCGCCACAAGCTCGGCGAGTTGTTCCAGCGCATCCTCTTTTTGTTTCCGCAGGAGACGAATTTCCTCGGCACTCTTACGAATCTGTTCGGGCACATCCCAAAGTTTCGCGGAGAAAAGTGTTGCGCCTTCGCTGAGCGCCGTATAATCCCGCCGCGCCATGCGCACCGCCCGGTCGCCGCAAACAAATTCCACGCGTATTCCCTGTCGCGTCTTCTCGCTCTTGCGCAGCAAAATCGAGCCAATCTGCCCGCTCGCGCCGACGTGTGTTCCACCGCAAGCCGAGAGATCAAAATCCGCAATCTCGATCAGTCGCAATTCATCGCGATCGGCGGGAGGAAGTTTGCGCAATCCAAGCTTCTCAGCTTCCGCGCGCGAAACGTAACGCACACGCACCGGACGGTTCTCAAACACGATCTCGTTGGCGCGCGTTTCGGCCCCGACGATCTGTTCCAGACTGACGGAGCTCGCGTCCAGATCGATCGAACAATAATCATCGCCCATGTGAAACGAAACCGTCGGCAACTGGTAGAGTTCGATAAATGCGGCGGAAAGAACGTGCTGCCCCGTGTGCTGTTGCATGTGCTCGCGGCGCCGTGCCGCGTCGATACTGCCGCTGACCTTTGCCCCCACCACCGGCAATTTTGGAGGAGTCTCCAGGTAGTGGACAATCCGGCCGTCTTCCATATCGGCCACTTCGTTCACGCGCAACCGATCCGAATTCCCGTCTTGGGTCTCGACGGTCAGCCATCCAGTGTCGTGTATCTGCCCCCCGCTGGTTGGATAAAACGCGGTTTCGCGCAGAATGACGCCCGGCCGATTTTGCTCCGCCGAAACCTCCAGCGATTCTTCGACCACCGATTCGAATTCGCGCGTTCCGGAATTGTCGTAATAAAGGCGTTTGGTCATGCAATCAAAGGCCGCGGCTGAAACCCTATTCTCGACCAGCTTTTTGGGGCGCGCCGCGGCTGAAACTATTCTCCACCCGCTTTTGGGTGGCGCAGCGGGGCACCGTTCCTAGCTTCCGCATTTGCGTGCCGCAGCGGGGCACCGTTCTTAGCTTCTGCTTTTGGGTGGCGCAGCGGGGCACCGTTCCTAGCTTCCGCATTTGCGTGCCGCAGCGGGGCACCGTTCTTAGCTTCCGCATTTGCGTGCCGCAGCGGGGCACCGTTCTTAGCTTCCGCATTTGCATGGCGCAGCGGGGCACCGTTCTTAGCTTCTGCTTTTGGGTGGCGCAGCGGGGCACCGTTCTTAGCTTCTGCTTTTGGGTGGCGCAGCGGGGCACCGTTCTTAGCTTCTGCATTTGCATGGCGCAGCGGGGCACCGTTCTTAGCTTCTGCTTTTGGGTGGCGCAGCGGTTTACCGCTGCGATAAATGCCTCATTTTCAGAGCCGGCTTTAGCCGCTGAGGGCGCGACGCGGCATGCACCCGAGTTTTTCAGCAATCTATTTAGCCCCTGCGAACGTCACCCACCAACGCAAAATAAAAGTCAGGCACCGGAGCTCCACTGCACACGAAAGAGCCCGTTACCGTTGCTTCCTTCCGGACCTGGCGGGGTTGGCGGGAAAACGTCGCGCGGAACCGATGCCTGACTATCCATATTAGCAAGAGATCACGCAAAACAGGGAAACGCGACCGCGCAAATATTTATGCCTTGATTCACGACGCCAACCGGCGCGTCTTTCGACTATCATCGAGTCAATGTCCGCTTCCAACTGCGCCGAATATAAAGAATTAAAAGACCGCGAGGACCGCGCCCACACCCTGTGGACTTCCTTTCTCTTTCGCAATGAAGTCAAGCCCAAGCTCTCCGACAAAGCCAAGCGGAAACATCAGAAGGAAGAGATGGAAGCTTACCAGCAGGCGCATAAAGCCCGCTTGGCGCATGCCAAAATATGTCCCATCTGCAAAGAGATTCAGCACTGAAGCTTAGCGCACCACAAGAACTTCGCGGATGGCGTCGCGTGCCAGGAAGAACTTGATCGACGAGAAATCCCGGAACAACGTTTCAATATGCCGGTTATTGAAGACCCGCTGCAGGCGAGGCGACTGTTTCTCTGACGCAGGCCGTCCGGGCAGAGCGAACTTCACTTCCTGCATCTCCAGCATGTCGGTGTCGGTCACATGGTAGCGATAACAAGTCGAGTCAGGACCGGCGTCGCGGGTGTGAAAGAAGGCGAGCAGAAATCCACCAGGCTTCATCACCGACCATAGGCGGTCGATCGTCGGTTTGACGAGGCCTTCCTCCATGTAATCGGGGAGATTCCACGCCAGCACCACATCGAAATGATTGTTCGGATAGACGAGGTTTTCGTCCAGAAATTTCTTGCTGTCGACAACTTCGTTTCCCGTGCCATCCTGAACCCGCAGGGCTGGTTCCAGCGACGAGCGCAATAGATCTTCGCTGTAATTCTTGTGTCCCTTGCCGGTGAGAAATCGAATATTACTGGCCGACGTCGAGCCTACGTCGAGGACGCACAAACCCTCCTGCGCGTTCAGCAGGCGTGAAATCTCGGCCATACCGCTCGACCGTCGGGTCGCCTTCAGCGGAACTGCGGGATTCGCAGCCTGATTCGAAGAGCTCCGAAAGAATCTCATCACATTGTCAGAAACAGATGCCATGGCTTAAGCACTCGTGCACCGCCGGGAGATCGCCGTCGCGCCGAGCCCGCCTGTACCGGTGTCTTTCTCCTACGAAGATGCGGAGCCAGTCTTGCCGGCGTCTTTTTGTACGTCGACCGTCCCTTTGAGGAACGCGCCCTCTTCAATCGCGATGCGTTGTGTGGTCACGTCGCCCGTGACCGCCGCTGACTTCCGCAGTTCCACTCGTTCCGAGGCATACACGGCTCCATCCAACTTACCTTGGATGACGACGGCTTTCGCCGTGACATTCGCCTTGATCACTCCATTGGGTCCCACCGTCAGGCTGTGATTGCGCAACTCGATTTTGCCTTCGACATTGCCGTCCACGTACAAATCCTCGGAGCCCGACAACTCTCCCTTAATCACCACTGACTTGCCGATGTGGGCGAACTCTCCGGTTTGCGGAGCATCCATGCCTTGGCCTCCATCTTCTCGCGCTCTGTTCGCCGCGAGTGGACTGATTGTAAATCATTCAGCTCCTTTACGTTTGCCGGGCTGAACCAGAAATCATTCACCAGCATCAACTTACAGCAGTAGCGAATCTCCCGCCCGAAGAGACTCAGGCTGGTTTGCTACCATCATTACGGGGATGAACCTCCCCGATTTCGTTATGGCCGTCCCCCTTCTCCCGTGCAGTTCTCTCCCCGCCCGAATTGCCTCTGGCGCCTTCTTCGGTCTGCTCTTCGCGTCCAGCCTTGTAGTGGGCCAACCCGCCTCCATTTCCGCAAGCTACGACCCCGCGGAAATGGTGCGCAAGTCGGTGCAGAACGAAGTCAAGTCCGCCAACGACGACACTCGCTTTTTGTTTCGTGGCATCAAGACAACCCCCAAGGGATCCACCACGCGGATCTATGTCGAGACCAAAGACGCTACCGCCGGCATGGTTGTCGCCTACAACGGCAATCCGCTAACACCCGAGCAGCGCCGGGACGAGGAAGCGCGCTTCGGGCGGTTCGTAACCAATCCCGAAGAGCTGCGCAAAAAGCGCCAACAGGAAAAAGAAAATTCCGAGAACTCGCTCCGAATCACGCGGGCCCTGCCCGACGCCTTCCTCTACGAATATGCCGGAGAAGAGCAAGGTTCGCCCGGCATGGGCCGCCCGGGTTCTACTCTCGTCAAATTGAAGTTCCAGCCCAATCCCAAGTACGAACCTCCGTCCCACGTCGAGGAAATTCTAACTGGCATGCAGGGCTACATCCTCGTGGACCCCGTTCACCATAGAATCGCCAGCATCGATGGAACGCTTTTCAAGGAAGTTGGCTTTGGATGGGGCATTCTCGGGCATCTCAACCGGGGCGGTCGGTTCTTCGTTCAGCAGCAGCAGGTCGACGATAATCTCTGGGAAATCTCGAGCATGACCTTGAACTTTACCGGCAAAATTCTGATGTTCAAGAGTCTCAACATCACCTCGACCGAAGTATTCAGCGGCTTCAAGCGCGTTCCCTCGGACATCACCTTCGCGCAGGCGCTGGAATTGCTGAAGAAGGAACAAGGCAACTAACCCTTGCCGGGACGAAACGTTTCCTCCCGCACCGTAAACTTCTTGATCAGATCTTCCCGCACCCGATAGCCCGTGCCCGGATCATCTCTGATCGCGATCATTCCGTCGGAGCCCACTTCCACTTCCGGTTCGATGATGTCCTCTTTCCAATAACGTTTTGACGCCGATACGTCTCCCGGCAGGCGAAAATTCTCTAACGTCGACAGCGCAATGTTGTGTGCGCGCCCCACCCCCGATTCCAGCATCCCGCCGCACCACACCGGAATCCCATGCCGCAGAGCGACATCGTGAATCTTCTTGGCTTCGCTGAACCCTCCAACCCGGCCGACCTTGATATTGATGATCCGGCACGCCGCGATCTCCAACGCAAAATCCGCGTCGCGCGCGTTCAGAATCGACTCGTCGAGGCAAATCGCCGTCTCGATGGCCTTCTGCAGCCGCGAATGTAAGTAGATTTCGTCATTCCACAACGGCTGTTCGATCATCAGTAGGTGGAAGGCGTCGAACTTCCGCAGATGCTCCACCTCGTCAAGCGTGTAGGCGGAGTTCGCATCCACACTCAGGACAATCTCGGCCCAGCGCGAACGGATTTTTTCGAGCACCTTTAGATCCCATCCCGGCTTTACCTTGATCTTGATCCTGCGGTATCCGGCAGCCAATTCGGTCTCGATCTTCTCCATGAGTTGTTCGGGACTATCTTGAATTCCGATCGAAACGCCGCATGCTATCTCCCGCCGCGATCCACCGAGCAACTTCCACAGCGGCACTTGTTTCTGCCGCGCCTCCGCGTCCCACACCGCGTTTTCCAGCGCCGCCTTCGACATGCGATGACCGCGAACCTTGGAAAAACGCGCCGCACAATCACGCCCCGCATGCAATTCGGCCTGCATCAGCAGCGGTGCCAGATACTGCTTGATTGTTGGCCACGCGGTTTCGGTCCATTCCGGGCTGTAATACGGATCTTCACCCGCAACGCACTCGCCCCACCCACGAACCCCGTCGGCCTCGACGCTGACCAGAAGGACACGGCGGCTGTAAATGCGGCCAAAGCTTGTTTCAAAGAAATGCACGAGCGGCATGTGAAGTTCGCGTAGACTGACCGATTCGATTTTCATGATTTATTTCTGGATACCACGGCTTGCGCTCTGTTCGCTCGTTCCGATGCGAGCCCCGCAAGTATAGAGTTCAAAAACCGCGCACCGCAACCTTAATAGCGTCCTAGTAGCGCCAATCTTCGACCCACTGCCCCAGCAGAAACCGCCCATTCCCATGGTCGTCGCGCGAATATCCCAGCACGCTCAGTCCGTCAGCGAATGCCTTCACGAACTGCTCGCGGTTGTTTTCCTGGAACACGAGCGCTTTTCCTCGTGTCGCCGGCGCGGCCTTCCACTGATAAATTTCGGCAGGCACATCGATGTGCTTCAAACATTCAAAATCTGGGCGCGGAGCATCCGCGAGCACCGCTCCCACCCGCTTCGATTTCAGCCACCACTCCGCCACCAGTCGATCGGTCGGCAAACTTCCTTGTAGCGGCGATGAGGTAATTCCATACTGGTTCACATTGTAGCGGCGCGCGATCGCGCCTAACTTCTCGATATTCAAATACGCGTTCTTGATTTCCAGCGGATCGAACGTCCACTCCATCAGCTCAAACCCGCGGGCTAGAGCGTCTTCCCGCTGACAAAGCTTGAGGCGTCGTCCGAGGCCGCCATTTCGATACTGCTGCCGGACCGCCAGCATGTGCGAGTGCAGATAATAATGACCATTCCGTATTCCTGGAATCGCCAGCGCGAAGCCGATGAGTTCTTCGTCGCTCTCGCTCTCTTTGCCGTTTTTCCCAACAAACGCCCCGATCACATGTCCGCCAATCTTCGATGCCACGACAAACATGCGCACCGGAATCAGGTCCGCATCCGAGAACCTCCATACTTCTTTCTGCAACGCAAAACAAGCCTGCATTTCCTCCAGCGCTTCGCACTTGCGGATGGTCACGTTCGACATCGTATGGTCCACTCCGCTTTTGCCAGTCGTTCCGCTGCCGTCCGAAAGAAGAGAGACAACCTCGATCATGCCGTTCTCTCCTGCGTCTTCGCTTCTTGCCATAACTTTTCCAACTCGTCCATCGAGGCTTGCTCCGGCCCTCGCCCACTCGCACGCAGCCGCTCCTCCATCCATTGAAAGCGGCGCTTGAACTTGCGATTCGTCTTCCGCAACGCCGATTCAGGATCTAACGAGAGATAGCGCGCAATGTTCACCAGAACGAAAAATAAATCCCCAACTTCCCCCTCCATGCGCTCGCGTAGTTCGGCGGAAACCTGCGGCTTTCCCGACCCCGCAATTCCCTTCCCTGGAGGTCCGCTCACCGGCGCGGTCTTCAGTTCTTCTCGCAATTCCAGTGTTTCTTCCGCGAGTTTTTCGAACAGTCCTTCAACCTCCGGCCAGTCGAATCCAACCCGCGCCGCTCGCGAACTGAGTTTGTAAGCTTCCATCAGAGCCGGCATCTTGGAAGACACTCCCGCAAGCACAGACTGTGCATGATCCGAATTCTCGCTATTAGCCTCGCCAGCCGCCGCCGCTCGCTTCTTCTTCTCTTCCGCCTTCAACGCCTCCCAGTTACGCAAAACTTCCGCCGACGTATCCGCCTTAACTTCGCCGAACACATGCGGATGCCGATCCACCAGCTTTGTCGATAGGCGCTCCAGCACATCATCCACCGAGAAGTAGTCTTTCTCGCGCGCCATCTGCGAATAGAACAAAACCTGCAAGAGCAGATCGCCCAACTCCCCAGTCAGCTCCGGCCAATCGCGATTGTCAATCGCTTCCAGAACTTCGTAGGTTTCTTCCAGCGTGTAAGGCGTGACGGAATCAAAAGTCTGCTCGCGATCCCAAGGGCATCCGCCCGGAGCTCGCAATCGCGCCATGATCTCCACAGCACGCTCGAATCGTTCACCTGTAGTGGGCATGTGCTTCAATGTAAATCATGAGAATCGGGGGAACAATGGCGATCACGCCGTTCGCGCGGTGCCAGCGAAAACCTTGCCCAATCCGAACTCAGCAGCAACGGACGAAGCCGTCCGTCTCTACATCTTCAGCGCTCGAGCCAGCGATTCCGTTTGGTCCGAGATAATCGCATCCACACGCCACGTGGCGAATTCGCGCATGAGATCGGAGCGGTTCACCGTCCACACCATGATCCTCTTGCCCGCTGACTGCACCTGTTCGATCAGTTCCTGATCCGTCAAATCAAAACGTGGGATGACCCATTCTGCGGCAGCCGGCCCCCAGCTCCGCAGCTGATCCGCAGTCTCGCATAACAGCCCGAGAGAAACACCCGAATCCAAATCATGGATCGTCGAAAGAATGTCCGGAAGAAATGACGAAATGACGTACCCTTTTTGTGGCGGATGGTTGCGCAACGCCGCCAGCGTCAGCGCCTCCAAACCCGCAACCTTCAACTCGATATCCAGAAAAGCCCGCCCCGCAAACCGACGCAGAACATCTTCGAGCGTAGGCACAGGCAAATCAGCCGACGGAGTCCGCGAGATTTCCATCCCGCCAATCGTCGCATCATGGCAGATCACGGCTTGCCCATCCCCGGCCAGCCGCACGTCAAATTCGAACCCGTCGCAGCGATGCTGCAAGCAAAGCTCAAAAGATGCCAAAGTATTTTCAGGAACATCTCGAAAAGCGCGCGCCCCGCGATGCCCCAGCAGAAGAGGTTGAGTCATCAAGTTGTGTGTTTTTCTCGGCGCCCTCGGCGCCTCGGCGGTGAAAGCCTTTAATCCAAATCAAAATCTCGGATCGGTCTTCCAGTATCCGGCGTTTCTTTCGCTTTCTTCACCGCCTCCTGGAACTTTTTCTCCAACAATTCCGAGGAGTGCTTTTGCGCGTCCAGTGACTGGCGGAAGATCGAATCCCGCCGGCTATCTTGCTCTTTCATAGCGCGCGCGGCTTCTTCCATGTCATTAAAAGTTTTTGGCTTCACCGGCGCGGTGTGCGCAATAATGTTGCGCGTCGCCGGATCGATTTTCAGAACCGCGCCGCAGCACGGGCACGTCACGTCGAAACTAGATTCGCGTTTCACCACAGCCCTTTCACCACAGCCGATAATACCGCAATTCCACGTCAGCGCGGCGTCAAGCGAATCGGCAGCACGCCGAAGATGAACAGCATCTCCCAAGCTAACAGGACGATCGATACCAACACCACCAGGATCGCGAGAATCTCGCCGAAATTCAGCCCCCTCGTCTGTTCGAACCGGCGCGCCCCCAGGCTCAGGATATTGAGCGTGGCAAATCCGAATACCAGCGCCCAAAGAACGTTGTAAATCTCTTCCCTTGTGGAACGCAGAAGAAACATTGCCGGCAGAACGCCGATTGCCAGCGTGTGCAGCGCCCGTCCCGACAGCGACACCCATCCGTACGCATGCCCCAGTGCGACGAACATTGTGGGATAGCTGTGGGCGATCGAGGGCCGAGGCAGTCTCATGCAGAAATTCGATAGTACCGTGTTTGCCATTCCAAAGTCAGCCAAAGCCTCAAAAAATCGGCGCCCCACCAGTGCACCCGGTTGATTTTCTTCGGACAGTAACAGAGGATAGTACGCTAGATGACACGACGAATCACACGTCACGCCCATGATCGTTAACTTCGCCGAGCGTGCCCACAACCACAACTGGGAGCTCGACCCCGTCACCCGCTCCTTGCTGGACACCGACTTCTACAAACTGCTGATGCTGCAGTTCATCTGGAAGCATTACCCCAAGACGCAAGTCTCCTTCTCCCTGTTCAACCGAACCACTTCATTCCGCCTCGCCGATATGTTCCATCGCGAGGAACTCGTGCACCAGATGGAGCACGCTCGGCACCTCAAGTTCCGCCGCTCGGAACTGGTCTGGCTCGCTGGTAACACGTTCTACGGCCGCCGTGGAATTTTCGAGCCTGCCTTTCTGGAATGGCTGGAGCGCGATTTCCGTCTTTCCGACTACGAACTCTCGGTCGAAGACGGACAGTTCGTTCTCACCTTCGACGGCCTGTGGACCGAAACCACCATGTGGGAGCTTTATGCGCTCTCCATTCTGGACGAGTTGAAGACCCGCGCAGCGATGAAGAAATTGCGCGAGTTTGGCCTCGACATCCTGTATGCGCGAGCCAAAACAAAACTTTGGGGCAAGATCGAAAGACTGCGCGGTGTCCCCGGCCTGGCCGTTGCCGACTTTGGAACTCGACGCCGCCACAGCTTTCTTTGGCAGGAATATGTCGTGAATGCCATGGCAACAAATCTCGGCAACGCTTTCACCGGAACTTCCAACGCCTTCCTCGCCCACAAGCATGATCTGGAAGCGATTGGTACGAACGCCCACGAGATACCCATGGTCCTGGCCGCCCTCGCACCCGACGACGAGGCTCTCAAGGCTTCGCAATACCACGTACTCGAATTGTGGCAAAACACCTACCACGGCGCGCTTCGCATCATGCTGCCCGATACTTTCGGAACCACCCAGTTTCTCGAGAACGCCCCCGATTGGGCCGCCGATTGGACTGGCCAGCGCATCGACAGCAAAGACCCGTATATCGGGGGAGATGAATACATCGAGTGGCTCAAGGCGCGGGGCCGGGACCCGCAGGAGAAGCGGGTCATTGCGTCCGATGCGCTCGATGTCGACGACATTCTCGGCCTGCACGCATATTTCGGCGGAACGCTTGCTTCGGGCTACGCTGCGGCCACTGCAAAGAACGACTTTCGCAGCGCCGCCGATTTCCACGATCCTAAAAAATGGACTCCCGGCCGCAGAATTCGCTTCAGCGCCGGCTGGGGAACTTTGCTTACCAACGATTTTCGCGGTTGCGATCCCGCGGACAGCAGTGACTTCGATCCCGTAAGCTTGATTTGCAAAGTATCGACCGTCGAAGGAAAGCCTGCCGTTAAACTATCCGACAATTACGCCAAGGCTCTCGGAACCCCGTCGGAAATCGAACACTACCGCCGTGTCTTCGGTTCCCGGGGACTCAGTAATATTCCGGTGATCACTTGAACCGCTTACCCTCGGAACGCCATCAAAGACCAATCATTCGATGACTACCAATCCGACTCCCCTCGTCCCTGATTTCATGTACGGCACGGCCTGGAAAGAACATCGCACGCCGGCCCTCGTCGAACTGGCTCTGCGCGCCGGTTTTCGGGCCATCGATACTGCCAACCAGCGGCGCCACTATTTCGAAGCCGGAGTCGGACAGGCTCTGGCAGTCGCCTATCGCGACGGCTTGGTCAAGAGAGAAGATCTATTTCTTCAGACGAAATTCACCTACCAGCGCGGGCAAGATCATCGTTTGCCTTACGATCCCGCAGCCCCGCTTTCCGCGCAGGTCGCGCAGTCGATGACCAGTTCACTCGATCATCTTGGAACCGACTATGTCGACAGTTACGTTCTCCATGGTCCTTCATCGAATTATGATTGGACAGAGGATGACGCTGAGACTTGGGACGCGATGCGCAAAGAGCGTGACGCGGGCCGTGCCCGGCAGATCGGGGTTAGCAACGTAGCGCTAGGGCATCTCCAGCGCATGCGAACACTGCGAACTGAACTCCCCGCCTTCGTGCAGAATCGCTGCTATGCTCGCCTCGCATGGGATGGCCCTATGCGCGACTTCTGTCGCGAACATGCCATCGTCTATCAGGGATTTTCACTGCTGACCGCAAATCAGGAAGTTCTGCAACATCCGCTCACCGCAGACCTGGCCAAAGCGGCCAATGCCACTCCGGCCCAAATCATCTTCAACTTCGCGCGCAACATCGGAATTTTGCCGCTGACCGGAACTTCGGACGCTGAGCACATGAAACAGGATCTAAACAGCCGCGACTTGCTTCTCACCGCCGAAGCCTTAGGCGCAATCGAATCCATCTCAGGCTAATGCAGCAACAATGTCCGGAGGAGTGTGGGGACGGCCAAGTGTGGGGACGGGCGTTTCGCCGGTTCAAGCCAAGCAAAGCTTGGTAGCCACCGTCGGCAGCAAACAAAATTAGGCTACTTACCCTGCGCGACCGCCTCCCGCTCCCCAACCTGCTGCCGCCACATCGCGTAATACAACCCCTTCTGTTCGAGCAGTTCCGCGTGCTTTCCGAACTCGACAATATGCCCTCGCTCCAGAACATAAATACGATCGGCATGCATCACCGTCGAGAGCCGGTGCGCGATCAAAATCGTAATCGCCTCCTGATTCGTCGCAACTTCGCGAATTGTGCGGCTGATCTCTTCTTCAGTCAGCGAATCCAGCGAGGACGTCGCCTCGTCGAACACCAGCAACTGAGGATGTCGCAATAACGCCCTCGCAATCGACAACCGCTGCTTTTCGCCACCCGAAACTTTGACGCCGCCTTCGCCAATCAGCGTATCCAAACCGCGGTCAGCGCGCGAAAGCAAACTATGGGCGGCCGCCTGGTTCAACACTTCCATGCATTCTTCGTCGGTCGCCGACGGATTCACAAACAGCAAATTCTCCCGAATCGATCCAGAGAACAACTGCGTATCCTGCGTCACGAATCCGATTTTCTCCCGCAACACATCCAGATCCACGCGATTCGAAGGGATACCGTTATACAGAATCTCCCCGCTTTTCGGTGCATACAAACCAACCAGCAACTTTACCAACGTCGATTTCCCCGCACCGGACGGCCCCACGAACGCGATCGTGTCTCCACGTGCCGCGCTGAAGCCAATCTCGTCGAGAGCCAGCGCCGTCGAACTCTGATGCTGAAAGCTGACTTCGTCAAATTGCAGCGTCATCAGTTCTTCCACGGGCTCCGGATCCGCCGGCCTCGGGTCCCGCGGCGTATCGAGAATTTGTTGGAAGTTCTGCAGCGAGACCTCAGTCTCTCGATAAATATTGATAACGTTTCCTAATTCCTGCAACGGCGTAAAAATGAAGAACGAATAAATCATCAACGCGAAGAACTGGCCAACCGTAATTTCCTGCCGGAAGATTAAATAAAGCATCAGAAACAGGATGCTGGTGCGCAATGCATTGACAGCTGTTCCCTGGATAAAGCTTAGGCTGCGCAGGTATTTCACTTTCTTGAGTTCCAGGTTGAGAATCTTATTCGTAACCCCGTTAAGCCGCACCACTTCCTGATGGGCCAGCCCCAGGCTTTTTACCAATTCAATGTTACGCAGCGACTCCGTAGTCGAGCCCGCCAATGCCGTCGTCTCCGCGACAATGGTCTTCTGCATCTTCTTGATGCGTTTGCTCAACACCGAACTGATGATCCCGAGCAGCGGAACCGTCAGCAAAAATGCCGGCGCGATCGACCAATGCACCTTGAACGCATAGATCATCACGAAGATAATGCCGATCACCGAAATGAACAGCACATTGATCGCGGCCGTGATAAAGCGCTCCACATCGCTGCGGACTTTCTGCAACTTGCCGAGCGTTTCACCGCTGCGCTGGTCTTCAAATACCTGGTACGGCAGGTCCAGCGAATGGCGTATTCCATCGGAATACATTTTCGCGCCTAGTCGCTGCACAATCACGTTAACGAAGTAGTCCTGAAAATTCTTGGCCACACGGGAAACGAACGCCACGCCCACCGCCGCCAGCAGCAACAAGCCGGCTCCGCGCACGAACTGCCCTTGCGTGTACTGGTGATATTTCGTGGCGTAGCTATCGATTACGTGCCGAAAAATCAGTGGGTCCAGAAGTGAAAAGATTTGGTTCGTCGCGGCCAGCAGAAGAGCAACCACAAACAGCTTCCAGTACTGTTTGGAATACCGGTAAAGAAGATTCATAGGCGTCTGCGCGCAATGCTAAACGACAGACTTTAGATGGTATGGCGGTCGTTTCGATTCATGCAAACCATGGTCACGCAAGTCACCGACGGGCAGGCGCCCATCTGCCATCCCAAGCAACGTTAGGCCGTGCCGGTGTTGGCTAGCGCTTCCACCGCTTCCCACGTGGTGCCGAAAGTTACAAAAAACTCGCTCACCTTTGTGATGTCCATAATCTTGCGCACGCGCGGCTTCACTCCAGTTAGCACCAGACAACGCCCCATTTTCTGATGCGAGACGTTAGCCGCCACCAGCGAACCCAATCCAACCGAATCGATGTACGGAACGTCCGACAGGTCCACAATCATCGTCTCCGCGCTTTCGTGGCGGACCGCGCGTTCGAACTGCGGAGCCGTCTCGATCGTAATCGGTCCGCGCAGCAACAGAATGCGCTGATCGTCCGCGACGCCTTCGTAACGTTCGACCGTCAGTTCTTGTAATGCCATAGTCAGCCGATTGTAGGACACCCGGCTCCCCCTGTCATCTGCCCGCCAAACCGCGACCTAACTTTCTACGCTGTTTTCCTTCGTTAGCAACTACTGCGGCTTTTTGTCGTCGCCGTGATTCTCATAAGTAGAGTACTGCCCGCTCGGATGCTTCAGCTTGACCGTGATTTCCATCTCGGGCTTGTCGATCTGGTAGTCCTCCCCAAACGTCTGAAACCGCGGCATCAGCACCTGGACGCGTAGCAGCCCATACGGAATACTGTCGACATTCGTCTTGCCGTCTCCATCAGTCTTTAGTTCGATCTCTCCGCTGGCCTGCTTCCCCTTGCCTTTCACCGGATGCAGTACTACTTGTGCGTTTCGCACCGGCTTCCCGTCGCTATCGCGCACCACCACAAACCGCAAACTCGACGTCGGTCCATCGTCCTGCGCTCCAGCCACAACAATCGCGCCAAACACCAGCAGAACTGAAACCGCCGCCCTTCGAAGATTTCTCGTCATACCCGCCTCACCTCTAGATGAAATCCGCCAGCAACGAGCATTTTCCCGCCATCGATCACTGCGGCTTCGGCTCAGGCGCTTTACTATCGCCCGTTTTCGTTGGGTCTCCGCTGCTTCCGTAGCTTGAATACTGGCCCCCCGGACGCTTCAGCTTCACCGTAATCGAAAGCTCCGGTTTGTCGATTTGATAATCCTCCCCATACGTCTGAAATCCTGGCGCTAACACTTGAATCCGCAGCGGTCCGTAGGGAATTCCATCAATATTCGTTCGCCCATCGTTATCCGTTTTAAGTTCGAGCCCCCCACGCGACTGCTTCCCTTTTCGACCAACCGGATGAAGCACCACGGCGGCGTTTCTCACCGGCTTGCCGTTGTAATCCTTGACCACGACAAATTGCAAATTCGACATCGGGCCTTCATCATCTCGCTGAGCCGCAGCATATCCCGTCAAGACGGACCCCAAGAACCCCAAAAGCAGCACGACCGTTCCCGACATCCCCAAACTCTTTCTCATGAAGTCCATTCTAGAGCGTCCCAGCGTACCAACGTTTCGTTGTGTCCAATCGAAATCCAACGTCCACCTCTACCTCATCCCTCGAATCACGTACACCTGTGACAGCGTCTGCATATAGTGGTAAGCGTAAGCACCGCCCTCGCCCGATAGAAACGAACCGCCAATCCCCGCCGTTCCTGCCGGCAAGCTATCCCCGAATGTCTTCCATAAATCCGTCTTGCCCGTGACCGAATTCACCTGATATACGTTTCCCGTCCTGCTGCTTTGCCTGACAGGAACAGCAAGCACCGATGTCCCATCCGCCGACCATCCACTCACCTTATAGTTCGAATCCAGTCCTGGGATCGGCGTAGCCTTGGCACCGCTCATCGACTGATTCGGTTCAATCGTCCAAATACCCCATTTTCCGTCCGGTCCCAAGACCGCGGTTTTCCGGCCATCCGCCGACGGCACCACACCGACGACCCCCTCGGGAGTAAGCGCCTTCGATCGTCCATCACTCAAATCAACCAGGTAGTCGCGCGTGCCATGACCTGGCTCTATTCCGCTCGCTAGCAATTGCTTGCCGCTGGCAAGCCATCTCACCTTCTGGTAGTCCACTTTGTCGTGGGTCAATTGCCGTGCTTCTCCCGCACCCGTAGGCACGAGGCGCAGCGGTCCGCCCTTAGCCGGTTGCGTGATCACCCATCGGCCGTCTGGAGAAATGGCCAAGCCAGTTCCCTCGCCGATTCTCACCGGAGGCGCTCCGTCACTGTCCCGCACGAAGATGGTGTAGTTCGGACCGCCGCCTTCGCCCGCTTCTTCAAACAAAACCTTCCGTCCATCAGGCGTCAGATCGCCCAGAATCGACCAATCAAACCAGCCCAGTTCGTGCTCCTCTTTTCCTCCCGGAGCCATTCCACGAATCCCAATGCGCCGGTGATGCGTCACCATCAACGCGACCCCGTTGCGAATGTCTTCCAGCCACATGCCGACGGGCACATTCGTAATCGCTCGCAGCTTGCCCGACAGCGTTACCGCCCGCGGATTCGATGCGCTGCCTTTGTTCGAAGCCGTAAACCAGATTTCGTTTCCGCGCGGCGACCAAACCACCCCCTCCACCGTGATCCATCCGGGGGAAAGAATCTTCTCGCGATTGTTATCCTTGCCATCTGCGGCAATCACGGCGATCGCTCCCTGGTCGTCGCCGACCGCATTTTGGTGATCGGCAAATGCTACCCATTTGCCATCCGGCGAAATCTTCGGATGGCTAATCCAGTTCGCGCCATCGAACAGTACTTTCCCAATCGGATATTCCAACTGCCAGTGCGCCGTCTCTGGAATGAAACGGATCACCGCCATATTCTCCCCATCCGCCGCCCAATCTGCGTCTTGCACGTTGTCCAGCACTTCTCGCGGTGCCCCGCCGCTCATCGAGATCCGCGCCAGAGTGCCCACTTGTGCGAACCCGCCGAGGATCACCGACTTCAGTCGCACCGCCAACTCACCACTCTTCGAAATCGACAACAGTTCCGCGTCCTTCACCCCTAATTCGCGCGCCCCAGGATCATCGACTCGTCCCATGTACAACTGGTTTTCGCCCCCATCCCAGGAAGCGCTGTACACCACGCTTCCGTCTGGAGTGAAACGCGCATTCCCAATAGAACCGGTGCGAAACGTGATCGCCTGGTACTCGAGCAGCGGCGCTTGTCCACTCCCTCGCCCCCACCACCATCCCAGGCCCACCATCAACGCCGATAACACGAGCACGCCCGCGATTTCCCGCAGTCTGGTGGGCGTGGAAGTTCGATCCCCATCGATGACGGCCACCGAGCTCTCGTGTTCTGCGATCGCCGGCTGCCCCACAGCAGCTTGCGCTCCAGTCTTCCCCACCGCCGAACTCAGCGCCGAGCTATCGTTCAGCGCTTCCAGATTGAAAGCCAAATCTCCCGCCGACTGAAAACGCAACGCCGGGCTCTTCTCCAGGCAATGCCGCACCATCCGTTCCAGTGCCGGCGGCACATTCCGTGCGGTCTCCGAAAGCTCCGCCGGTTCTTCTTTCAGAATCGCGCTCATCGTTTCCGCCGGACTCTCGCCTTCAAACGCTCGCCGTCCCGACAGCATCTCGTAGAGGATCGATCCAAACGCAAAAATGTCCGAGCGATGGTCCGCCGGTTTCCCGCGCACCTGCTCCGGAGACATATATCCGACAGTCCCCATCACCTGGCCCGGCTCGGTATTCACTTGCACAGTTGGAGCGTCCGCTCCCGCATCGGTTTCGGGACGCGTCAGCTTCGCCAAACCAAAGTCGAGAATCTTCACGCGGTCGTCGTGGGTAAGAAACAAATTTTCCGGCTTCAGGTCGCGATGCACGATTCCTTTTTCGTGCGCCGCCGCCAATCCGCGCGCCACTTGCAACGCGTAGTCAATTGCCTTTCGGCTGGTCAGCGGTCCGCTCCGGATACGCTCGCGCAAGGTCTGTCCTTCGAGCAACTCCGAGACGATGTAAGGAGCGCCGCGCTCCTCACCAATGTCGAAAATCGACAGGATGTTGGGATGATTCAGCGCCGCCGCGGCACGCGCTTCCTGCACAAATCGCTGCAGCCGTCCCGGATCCGCGGAAAACGAAGTCGGCAGGACCTTGATAGCGACGACGCGATCTAACCGGGCATCCCGCGCGCGATACACCTCGCCCATTCCTCCAGAACCTAATAAGGACTGGATATCGTAGGGGCCCAGCTTCGTTCCAGGTGTGAGTGCCATCTGAGTCCCGGATTATATCGGACTGTCCGCCTGCGCCACAGAGTTTCAATCGAGTAAAAAGGCCCGCCAAAAAACTGGCGGGCCCAGGAGCGCCAACAAGACTTTCAATCGCTGTCCACCTACGGTGTGCAACCACCAACGTAAGCGCAGTTCTCGTCTTCCATAAAGATCGAGTACTTACCCGCATTTCCCCCTGTTCCGTAGAGGAACGGGAACGAGATGTCGGTGGCGCCATCATCGGCCAGCATGGTGATGATCGCCGTCGACGATCCCGTGTTGCCCGGGAAGAACAACGTTCCGTTACCATCGTATGCAAAGTTGTAGCCCAGGAACTCGAAAATGTAATTGCCCAGCGGGAAATAGTTGCCGCCGTTACAGCACGGACGCTCAACAATATATTCCGCGCTGCTTCCCACGAGGCCCGGACCACTCTGCCAAGCCAGCGAGAATGTTCCCGACCACTGTTGCGTGATGTCTTCGACAAATACAGACTGCGTACTCGTTCCCGGCGCGCCGAACGTCACGGCCTCGTAATCGTCGCCAGGGTTAACCGTGCAAGGGCTGCTGCCGCAATAGATGGTCAGAATCGAATAGCTGGGATACCACTCCACCCATCCGTAGGTTTGAACCGCTCCGCCGCAGCCGCCGCCATCCCAATAGTCTGCCGTGCCGCCCTGCACTACGTCGCCGTTGTTAAAGCCGTCGATACCGTTCCAGGTGACTTCGAACCACGGACCGTCTGAACACGGAATGTTGCCGAGCGGATGGTTGGGAACCGGTACGTTCCAGAAAGAAACCACTTCGTCAAAAGACGTCTTGTTACTCCAAGTCTTGAGTTTGTTCGTATTGGCAATACCGCTCCAGTTGAACGACGTGTAGTTCGCGGTGCCATCGACATCCGGGCTGGCTCCCGCGCCAGCGCGCATGGTCGTGCTGGAGTAGGGCTGCGCTTTCACATCCACCGCATGCGTCTTAAGCGCCTGCATGGCCTTGGTCCAGTGCTGGTAGGCTTTCGCGTCGTTGTCTTTATCGGGTGCCTGGGGCAGACCGTAGCTGAGCAGCTCGCGGTTGGTCGCGGTCAAGGGATTAAAACCCTTTGGTGGGGCTGCAAACGCGCTCACTCCCTTTACGCTCGTCGGCACTGTCTTAGCCGCCGCGAAAATGGCAGTGCGCTCATCTGGGCCAATCCGCTGCGCCATCGAGAGAGACGACAGACTTGAAATTGCGGCTGTCGCAGCCGCTGCCACCACAACACAGTTCAAAAATCGCCAACTTTGTTTCTGCATAACTTGTTCTCCTTCCCCTGAGAGGGAACGTTAGGGCCAGAACTGTCCCACTGGGCCAAGACCATCCGCGCTGCCGCGAAGGGGCCAGTGCCCGAGGGAATTCCTCCTGGCGAGTTACCTTTAGACTTTCGAAGAATTCAGCAACAGGGAATGCAGTGAGGCACTATGGGGAAGCGTAGTGGCCTACGCCGACTTACGCACTTTAGCTCATTTCCAAACTTAGTCAAGTGAATTTGTATGTACTGACGCAAATAAATACCCGCGAAAACAGCGGTTTTCCTGAAACGAAACTCGTCTTTTTGTCACACAAACGAAGTAGCAAAAATTGACGATCGTCATCCCGCGTTGGGCGCGGCATTTGCCACGAACGTCATCGATCGCGAGAAGATTCGCGGAAGTGTAGAGCTCTTTCCAACCAACCCTGCTGGAACCCGCCTGTAGAGAGCTTGGAGTCATAGTCCCACCATGCCTTGAATGTTTGCGTGACTTAATAGATTGCTTCAAACTTCTCACCCCGACCATCAGGTATTCACCGGATTTATCGTCTAGTAAACATCATTCTGCTCGCCGGCGCTAGCGCGAATCTGTTGACTTCCCGGTGACCTCAGCCAAAAACCGTTCGCCACGCAACTTTATAAAGGTTGGGTCCATCCTCGCCCGACACCCCCGCAACTAACCCTGTCGGCCAGGTCGCCCAAGAAGGCACTTTCGCGCCTGGCTGAGGAGTCCATCACGAGAGACATCCTGATTCGAGTGCTCGTCGGCGGAACAGTCGTATCCGCATTTTCCCTGCTCGGCGAGGTCTTGAAGCCCAAGAGCTTCGCCGGACTCCTCTCCGCCGCACCTTCCGTAGCCCTTGCCACCATCCCTCTCGCGGCCGCCGCTAATGGCAGAGAATACGTCAGCATCGAAGCTCGAACCATGGTCTTGGGCGCTCTCGCATTCTTCGTTTATGCCGTTGCCGTGAGCCGCATGCTCATTCGTTGGAAGTGGCCCGTTCTGCCCGTGACCAGCCTCTCACTTCTATTGTGGTTCGCTGGCGCTTTCGCCCTCTGGTACGCACTCCTCGGCACCGCGCTATGAGCGTCGTCACAAAGATAAGAATCGACCCTTCCGGTTTGGGACAGTCGCACTGGTACGAATACCTTATCCGTTTCATCTTTGGCGGCGTCGTCACCGCCTTGGCCGGAATCATCGCAAAACACTACGGCCCCAGCGTCGGCGGCCTCTTCCTGGCCTTCCCCGCGATCCTGCCCGCAACCGCCACGCTCCTCGCCAAGAGCGAACAAGAAAAAAAGCAATCGCAAGTCAGCGAAAGCGTGCAACCGAGTGACGGCATCATACGGGGACGAGAAGTCGCGGGCGTCGATGCCGCTGGCGCGGCCATGGGAACCATCGGCCTGGCCGTCTTCGCCCTCATCCTCTGGAAAGGCCTGCCGCAGCTCTCCCTTGGCCTCGTCTTGCCTCTCGCGACTCTTGCCTATTTTGTAACCGCGCTCTCTATCTGGAGCTTGCGCGAAACCCTCTGGCGTCGTGTTCGCGAAGAATTTCGCAAGCTCTCTCGCCCCTCCGGTCCCAACCGGCATCGAAGCTAACCGCAACGCGGTTCAGCGGAATGAAGCCGAACGACAATAGGAGACTTGATGAAAAAAAATGGCAAAGTCACAAGTTCACTGGCGGATCCTTCACGCCTCAAGCCTTTCGACGGCGATGCCAGTAAACCCGACGACAACATTATTCAGGTTGTCATCGAAACGCCCAAAGGCAGCCGCAACAAGTATGACTTCGATTCCGAGCAAAAAGTCTTCGAGCTTAAAACAGTTTTGCCCGCGGGAATGACCTTCCCCTACGATTTCGGCTTTATCCCTCGCACCAAAGCCGCCGATGGCGACCCCGTCGATGTCCTCGTGCTCATGGACGAGCCCGCGTTTCCCGGATGCGTTCTTAAGTGTCGTCTAATCGGAATCATCGAAGGCGAGCAGATCGACAAGAAGGCCAAAACGCGAAACGATCGCGTGGTCGCCGTCGAGAAAGAAAATCACAGCTTCGCCGACATCCATCACATCGACGACCTCGGCAAAACCTTCCTCGCCGAACTGCAGGAATTCTTCGTCAACTATCACCGTCTCAGCAAAAGCCAATACCGCGTTCTCGACGTGCGCGGACCCAAGCAGGCGCGCAAGAGGATCGAAGTTGGCATTCGTGCCGCCAGTGGACGCTGACGCTTCCCGCTGAAGTTGCGCCTCCGCTCCCGAAAGGTTCCAGCAGTCGCAACCACACAACCCAACCCCAACTTTTCCCCTCTAAGAAGTGTGTTTCGCGACGATCCCGTTAGGGGCGTCCGAAGACCCAAAGAATAGTTCAGGAGAAGATCAGGAGAATTTCATGGCCAGCAAGAAAAGATCACGTTCCTCCAAAAACTCCAGCCCGAAGTATGGGAAGGCCGCCAGCAAAACCGTCGCCAGCGCCATGCGCCGCAAAAAGAAAGGTACCCTGCGCTCCGGCAAAGCAGGCAAAGGCGGTGCGGTGAAGAGCCGCAAGCAAGCCATCGCCATCGGTCTCTCCGAAGCCCGCAAGAAGGGTGCGAAAGTTCCCCCGAAAAAAGCCGCCTAACCAACCGACCGAAGCGCGACCGAAGAGTCTTTCTCCATCGCGCCCCCCAACTCACACGAACATGGGAGAACAAACATGCCGCCCCAACAAAAATCGCGCACGGTCCGACGAGCCACCAAAGCTCCCTCCAAGAAGATTCGCTACGCCGTCGTCGGACTCGGCCACCTCGCCCAGGTCGCCGTCCTGCCCGCCTTTCGCAACACCCCCAACTCCGAACTGACCGCCATCGTCTCCGGCGAAGATTTGAAGCGGAAGAAACTCGGCAAGAAATACGGCCTCGATCACGTCTACTCCTATGACGACTACGACAAAGCCCTTTCCGTCGTCGATGCCGTGTACCTCGTCCTCCCCAACCATCTTCATCGCGAGTACGCAGTGCGCGCCGCTAACGCCGGAGTTCACGTCCTTTGCGAAAAGCCGGTGGCTGTGACCGAAGAAGACTGCGAAGCGATGATCGACGCCGCCCGCAAAAACGATGTCAAATTGATGATCGCGTACCGCCTCCATTTCGAGGAAGCCAACCTCGAGGCCATCCGCCTCGCGAAAGCCGGAAAACTCGGCAACCTGCGAATCTTCGATTCCGCATTCTCGCAAGTCGTCGTAGCCGATAACATTCGCGTCACCGAGCCGGTCAAGAAAGGCGGTGGCCCCGTCTACGACATGGGGACCTACTGCATCAACGCCGCCCGCTACCTGTTTCGAGCCGATCCCACTTCGGTCATGGCCTTCAGCGCAAATTTCAGCAACAAGAAATTCCGCCACATCGACGAAATGACCTCCGTGCTCATGCGCTTCCCCGGAGAGCGTCTCGCCACCTTCACCTGCAGCTTTGGAGCAGCCGCCGTGAGCCGCTACACCCTCATCGGAACCAAAGGTTCGCTCACCGCCGAGCCAGCCTACGACTATTCCATGGCGCTCAAGCACCGCTTGACCATCGGCGAGAAGACGATCACCCGATCGTTTCCCAAGCGCGATCAGTTCGCCGCCGAAGTGATGTACTTTTCGGATTGCATCCTGCGCAACCAACAGCCGGAACCCTCCGGCCTCGAAGGCCTCGCCGACATCCGCATCATTCGCGCCATCTATGAATCG
Source organism: Terriglobales bacterium (assembly GCA_049520915.1). GTDB lineage: Bacteria > Acidobacteriota > Terriglobia > Terriglobales > Acidobacteriaceae > Acidiflorens. Next base: position 32,288 of record JBEKPH010000020.1, on the reverse strand, counting down.
GCCAAGACCGGCAGGATCATCGACCTTCCCAAATTTGCGACGAAGAAACGTCCTACCATGCGCCAGGAAATCCACCGCCCCGGCCACAACAAACCTCAAACCATTGACGCAGAGTCCCCCAGCGGAGAAGCCGCGTAAATAGGGCAAGTCGTGGGCCGCCCTCACTGTCAACTCCCTGCGAGCAGCGACTCCTCGACCCGTCGCGCTTCGGCAAGATTGGGAGACAATCGTTCCACGCGCTCGAATATCGCTTTGGCCTCGTCTATTTTTCCCTGGTGCTGGAGCGCCTGGGCAACAAGCAGGAAACCGACGTCTGTTGGCTGTATGGCCATCGCCCGGGAATATTGCAGCACCGCCTCCGTGTAGTCCCCATTTTTTTGCGCAATTAAACCAAGTCCAATCATTGCCATCGTTCGGTTCGGGGTTAGTTGCAGCGCCGTGTCATAGCACTGCTTTGCTAATGACAGTTGCCCTGTCTGGCGGTACGCTGAGCCGAGATTGCCGTAGGCTGTGCCGCGCAGTTCCGTGTTGCCGGCGTACTGCGCAACCGTCTGATAGAGACTGATAGCCGCGGGTAAATTCCCGTGTCCCTGCTCGTACGCTCCCAAATTCAGCGACGCCGGCAGATCGTCATGACGAATGGCAAGTGCCGCGCGATAATGCTGTGCGGCTTCTTCGCTTCTGTCGTGGGCAAACAGAAAGTCGCCCAGTTCATCGTGTGCAACATAGTTATCATGAGTGAGAGCTAAAGTGCGGATCCAAAATGATTCCGTATCGTGCCAATAGCCAACCTGCCGGTAAGTAAGCGTCCCCAAGACCAGCAGGCAAGAAAGAGCTGAAACGGCAACCCATGTAGCAGGAATTTGGAGAGCTTTGGCCCCGTCGGCCGCGAGCCAGACTAACATCAGAAACAGTCCAATAAAGGGAAGGTACGCGAAGCGATCCGCCATTGCCTGAGCGCCCACCTGTACCAGCCCGATCATCGGCACGAGGCTGCCTAGGAACCAGAACCATCCGACAGTAAGGTACCGTTGGTGGCGTGCGCGGAAAACCAAAGCCGTGATAAGGAGCAGCAAACTCACGGCCGCACCTACCTGCCAGGCTGGATAGAGCTTGGCCGGGCGCGGATACAGCGCCACGAGTCTCAGTGGCCAGAGCGCATTCTCCAGATAGCGTGCGTACGAGATCGCGGCAATCTCCAGCCGCAGGAGCAGGCTGTACTCGGAAAAAGTCTTGATGGCGCCTCCGGCCTTCTCGGCCTTCGTCGTGACCACCGCGGTTGCTGCACAGAGCAGCAGGAGCGGCACTTTTTCCATTACCAGCCATCCCCTCCACAATGCCGTCGGCTTCCCGCGTCGCATCCCCGTGTCCGCAGCCGCCGAGGGAAAAATCCGGTTCAGCGGCCAGTAATCCCACAACCAAAGCAGGAATGGAAATGTAATGATTTGAGACTTGCTCAAGAGTCCCAGCGCAAAAAGGAAAAACAACACCGCGTAACGGAGAAGCATGGGTTTCCGGGTGTACCAAACGTAGGCATGCAGAGCGAGCAAAAAGAACAGCATGCTCAACACGTTTTTCCGCTCGGCCGCCCAGGCCACGGATTCAACGTTGATCGGGTGCAGCGCAAATAGGGCCGCGACCATCAGGCTGCGCCATTGGAATCCCGTGGCGCTCTGCAGCAAAAGGAAGAGCAACACCACGTTGATCGCATGTATGCACACACTCATGTAGTGGTGTCCGGCAGGATTCAGGCCGAAAAGTTCGAAGTCAAGTGCATGAGAAAGCCAAGACAGGGGAGCCCAATTCGCCTGATAATCGGTGGTAAAGGCCCATTTCACGGTCGTCCACGTCAGGCCCGCCCTTACGTGAGGGTTGTCGGTGATGTACGCATCGTCGTCCCATTTTAGGAACTCATTGCGAGTCACGGGATTGTAGGACACAAGCACAACGACGGTCAGCAGCAGGCAAAGCAGTAGCGTGTGTGTCGCCTGCGACTGAAAGGGCCCGCGGGAAACCGGGACACTCGATAGTTCCACTCGTTTCGGAGCCGCGGCCGATGCAGACAAACTCATGGTTTCAACATGAACAGGCACAAAGAGTCGAGCGGAGTGATGACAAGCCTCGATGAATTCACACTAGGGACTGGCTAACAGTTTGTATGGTCACAATTAATCTTAACATCTAGCTTTTGTTCGCACTCGCGGCAACCCTGTTGATGCGCGACGTCCCACTAGCGCAGGTTCAGCGGGGGGCGCTCCGGAACTTCATTCGGAAACCTGTTATTCCGATATGCGATTTCTACGAAGGTGGGTCCGGCGTTTCACCGGAAACGCCAATCAACAAACAGTTACTGGATCGACACGACGTGCAACACGCCACCATCGACTACCGTGCCCACCACAACGACGCTCTTCCCCTCAAACAATCTCTCCTGACGTTCGACATCCAGCCGATAAACGCAATTACTGGAAATCTGCAGCACGATCTCCCCGCTCCGCACCCTCGCAATCCTCCCCCGAAAGCTCTGCAAGGTCGTCGCCGCCGCTGCCGACGGATTCTGCTTCTGCGATTCAAGCGCATTCGCCGGAGGCACCGGCTGCGGCCTTTGTTGCTCCGACCACGCAATCAGGTCCGCTCCCAAAATGTCCGACGACGCCGGAAGACTCGGGCTAGCTAGATCCTGCGCGGCCGCGATCCCAGAGACAGCGAACATTCCCAGCGCGACGCACAACACGGTGTGTCGATTGATACCCATATCGGAATCGCCCTCGCTTCTAGACTTACGCGAAGACAGCTAGCGATTCCATACCGCGCTCGCCCTAAACTCGCGGGAGCCGATTACTACGGGGAATGTAGGGTACTTTTGTCGCCAGAAATACTATTCGCAGGGTATTCGCCGTTGCGGCGTGATCACCTACACTGGAATTCTTCTGATGTGCCTCTGATTTCTGCACCACATCAGCAGGCGTTGGGACACGGGAGTTCCGACGCCTGCTCCCCTCCCTCAACCACTTTTCATCCCTAGATCAGGCAGAAATGGTGCAGGAAGAAATTCTTGTCGCTGGAAGTGAAGCAAGCCGTCAGCGTCCAACCGGGTTCGTGGCCTTCCTTCGTGATCTTAGTGTCCTTTGTGGTAAAGCCCTTGACGTTAGGAATCACGCCCGCCGCGGCTTGCTCGAACCTTTCCCGCCCACCCCAAAATTAAAGCCCCACGGACCCCCGCCAAAACACATCAGTCCAAACGCCATCACCGCCAGCGCCAGCGGAAATTCGTATCCCCCGTTCCCCATCAGCCCATTCTTGAAGTGAACCTTCCAGATCGCAATCCCCATCTCGATAAAGAACGCCAGCGAAAAGAATCGCGTAAACAATCCCAACACGATCCCGATGCCCCCAAAAAACTCCGTCCCCGCCGACAAATAAGCCAGCCACCGCGGAACCCCCAGCGACCCCACCATGTCCATGTGATGATGAAACCCGCCAAAAACCTTGTGATACCCATGCGCGATCATGATCGCGCCCAGCACTACCCGCATCACCAGCAGCGCCAACGGCTGCAACCGATCAAGAGAATCCACTCTACCCCCGGAAGAATAATGTTAGATGTTAGGTTTTCAGCTTTTTCTGGGTACTGGGTACTAGGTACTGGAACTGCCCTACCAAGTCGAATAAGCCTTCCCGTCGCTGCCGACTTTGTCCGACCCGCTATGTACGCCAATCATTCCGCCCGTGTCTTTCTGATCGAGCGTCATGATCGTCCCATCGCTCTCCTCCGGAACCCACGTGTCCACGCTGCCCGTGATGTCCTTGGGAATCTTCGTCAGATACTTCGCCGTCACCAGATCGCCCAGTGCCTGCGGCGGTTTCTGGCGGTCCTGCGTATATTGATAAATCATCTGGTTGAGCGTTTCCAGATTCCTCCGCAGGTTTTCTTCCTTCTTGCGCGCCATCGTATGGCTATAGATGGGCATCGCCATCCCCACCAAAATCAAGATCACGGTGAGTGCCACCATCATCTCGACCAGCGTGAAGCCGCGGCTCTTACCCCGCCTGTTGTCCAAAACACTGCCGCGCAGAAAGTCGTCGTGCAGAAGATTGCCGTGCAGAAAATCCCGCCCTGTAAATCGATTCTTCATCCTCATCTAGCGCTACCAGCTGGAATAAGGAACTCCGCCGTCGATCGATGTTCCATCCGAACCGCTGTGCACGCTCTTGATCCCCAGTTCATTTGGATCAAAGGGTTCATCATCGGAGCCCTCCTGCTCCGTCTGCCATGTTTCCGTACTGCCCGTGATATCGGTCGGAATAAACTTGATATATCCCGGCACCAGGTCTTGCAGCGACTGCGGCGCCTTCTTCCTGTCGAGAGAATATTCCTGAATGGCCTTATTGAGCGTCACCAAATCCTGACGCAGTCGCGCTTCCCGGCTGCGCTGAATGGCCGTTGAGTACATCGGCAGCGCAATCGCCAGCAGCACCAGAATCATGCTGATCACCACCACCATCTCGATCAGCGTAAAACCCCGACTGCGCTTTCTAAGATTCCCAGCTCCCGAACTGCGCAACGTCGAACCGGTCGCTTTGAACTTGAGTCTCATCTACCAATCCTTATATTTCGTGCCGTCCAAAGCCACGCCATCCGACTTCGTATAAATATCGAAAACATTCTGCCCGCCCCACGAGTCCGCGTCCTTATCGTCCTGCATCGAGCGCATGCCCCAATCCTGCTTCGTCATCGGATCCGTCGGAATCTTCCGCAGAAACTTCAGCTTCTTCCCCGCAACATCCACACCCGTAACCAGCGTATCCAAATCCGGCGGATACCCCTGACTATCCACCTTCAGCTGAAACGCGCCTCGATCGGCCGCGTCTTTATACCGATCAACCGCGTCCCGGATCATCCACAAGTCAACCCGCAACTCGTGCTCGCGCTCGCGCTTGATGGCATTCTTTTCCAGCGGAATCGCCGCCCCCACCAGAATCGCCAAAATCGCCGTAGCCACAATCAACTCAATCAGCGTAAACCCGCGCTGCGATCCGCCCCGGTCAGTAGCAACTCTCCGCATTGAAAAAAAGACCTTCATAAATCAGATCTAAGTTGTCAGTTCCCGCCTCACCGTCAATCCCAAGAGCCTTACCTGACGGCTGACGGCTGATGGCTGATGGCTGATACCTGCCCTTCCTACTGAATCGTAATCGCCGCCTGCGCTCCATTCATCGCAATCGGTTGCATCGCCGGATCCCTCGCCCCGCCGCGCGTAATCGTCAATGCAGATTGTCCCGGCCCTTTCGCCATGAACGTCAGCGTGACCACCGCGCCCTGTCCTGAAACACCGCCCGCTCCCGGAGGCCGCGTCGCCGTAACCTGCAGTTTCCCAGCCGTCGTATCGTCGCGATGCACCAGCGCGACCGCCTGCCCATCCTGCGACAGGAAGCCGCCATTCGACACATTGACCACCTGCAGTTGATTCGGATCGTAATTCAGCTCCAGCGGCACTGAGTACACGTTCTGCCCCCCCGAAAGCATCACGTTCACCGTGAACGTCGACCCCTTCGCAGGAGTCAGCGTCGGAGGATCGAACAGGAAAGTACCCGCGCCGCCGCCCGGTACAGCCTGAGCCATTTGCGGCGCCAAACTCTGCTGTCCCGGATTTTGATTCGAACTCTGCGGCCCCGACATTTGCGGCGCCACCGGCACTCCTTGCGTTGCCGGCGAAGAAACCGTCGCCGGCACCAACGCGCTCGCCGGCTTGCTGTTGAACGTTCTCAGCTGCAGCGCATTGGCCGTGCCCACATCGATCATGTCCGCGCTGCCATGCGAGCCCTCAGGCCCGCGCAGAATATGCGGAATAATGACAAATACGATTTCGTTCGTGGAGTGGTCCGTGTTCGTCTGCCCAAACAAATACTTCAGAATCGGAATCTGCGCCAGCCCCGGAATGCCCGTCAACGACTTCGTCTGCTGATCTTCCATAATCCCGCCCAGCAGATTCACTTCCCCATCTTTCAGCCGGATTTCATGTTCAATCTTGCGCTGGCCAATGACCGGCTGGCTGATGCCGCCGATGCTCACGTACGAAGTTACCGCCGAAACATCCAGCGACATCTTCAACGAGACTTCGCGCCCCGAATGCACCCTCGGCGTAATGTCGATGTTCACGCCCACATCGAGGTATTGAAACTGCGTGTTCACCAGCGGATTAATACCCACTCCGCCAATACCCGGTTGGAACGATCCCGTCGCGACCGGCACGCGGTCGCCGATCTTCAAGGATGCCTTCTGCCCGTCCAGCGCCCGTATCTGCGGATTCTGAATGATCTTGGTATCGGTGTCACTCAACAGCGCCGTCGCCGATGCCGCCGGAATCGTCACCTGGAAGTCGGTCGCATTCAGGTTCGCAATCTGGTTCAGGCTCAGCCCGGTTGAGGATGACGACGTCGACGTCGTAGTCGAACTGCCCGAGGCGGCCGCCGTCGTGGTATTCAGATTATTCTGCAGTTGCACCGAAAGGTTCGTCGGAGGATTGATCCCCAGGGTGTGCATTTTGTCGTGGCTCACCTGCATTACGGCCACTTCGATCAGCACTTCCGGCTTCGCCTTATCCAGATCATCCACCAACTTCTGCGCCAGCGCCACCTGGTCGGGAGTGCCGCGTACCACAATCGCTCCCTGCGAAGGCAACTGCTGAATACGGCTCACTTCCAAAATCGTGCGCATCGCGTTCACGACGTCCTGCAACTCGGTCGGCTGGGAAAGATTCGAAAGATAAAAAGTTTTGATGACGTTTTGTTCCAGCTCTTTCCGCTTCGCGGGATTGTCTTGCGCGACAAAAATTGTGTTCGGCGTCACCGGACGCCAGAAAGTCTTCGTCTCTACCGAAATAATCTCCAACGCGTCTTCCAGCGTGACGCCGTTCAACTCAATCCGCACCTGCCGCGGCGTGTAATCCGGATCGAACAGCACGTTAATCCCCGCCAGCTTGCCCACTGTCTCGTAAATCACGTTCGATTTTTCCGTCACCTTCAGCGTGATCGGCACATTAGAAATCGGAGCCAGTTCCACCGGCCCTTGCGCTGACTCCAGCCGCTTACGCAAGGAATTGGTTTGGGGCACTGCCGCCTGCGGCTGCGGGCTCGAAACTTCCTTGATCATCTGTTCCGTGCGCTTCAGTTCCTGCTGCGCGATGAACGACGAAGGGTCGGTCGCCAGCGCTTTTTGGAACTGCGCCAGCGCCTCATCCAGCTGGCCCGCATCGCGCAGCAACTGTCCGCGATGCACTTCCGACGACGCCGCATAGAACCGCGTGCGCTCGTAGGCCGTCCGGTATCGCAAGTCCTTCGGCTTCAGATCGAAGGCCTGTTTAAAGCAGTCGAAGGCCAATTCGTAGTTCTGCCGCGCCTCGGCATCCGCGCCTTTGTCGTAAAGTACTTTCGCGGAATCTATCTTTTTGGCGATGACCGGGAGTTGCAGGCCAAGTAATATCAGCAATCCGAATAGAACCGGACGGATCAGGCTTCTCATCAAGCAGTCCTCACAAAATTCACACCACCACCACCAACCGAACCGCCAGAGAACCCTACGAAACTGGCATCCGAGCGGCTGCTTCGCGCAAAAAAGTACCGGAAACTCGGATTATAGCATCGCATCAGTAGCCTTCCGATGTGCTTGGTACGTCGGTGTTTACACTCATTAGTACCTGACCTGAAGAACGGGAACCCAGGTGTCAGCTCTTAGGCCTAAGGTCTCAGGAAAAACTTGGAACCCATGCCGTTCCGTTGTCCTCGCAATTCCTGAGACCTGAGACCCGACAACTAAGACCTGACACCTGAGACCTTGTGTTACTTTCATCCTAGGTCCCACAGCAATGGCCAAGCAGACCACTCACCAGACACAACCCAACCGCGAGAAGAATCCGCGCAGACAGCCTACCGCCTCGGGAGAAAAAGACGCCGCTGTAAACAGGAACGCTAGCCACAACTACTTCTTGCTAGAAAAATTCGAAGCGGGAGTCGTACTCGCCGGAACCGAGGTCAAGTCCGTTCGTGCCGGATCGACCAACCTGAAAGACGCCTACGGCCTCATCAAAGACGGGGAACTCTGGCTCCTCAACTGCCACATCGGACCCTACGACCACGGCAACTCCGCCAACCATGCCGCCCTCCGCACCAGAAAATTGCTCATTCACAAAGAAGAAATCCGCAAGCTCATCGGCAAAACCCAACAAAAAGGCCTCACCCTCATCCCCACCCGCATGTACTTCAAGAACGGAAAAATCAAAGTCGAACTAGCCCTGGCAAAGGGCAAACAGCTCTGGGATAAGCGCGAAACCGAACGCCGCCGCACCGCCGACAAAGAAGCCCGCGACGCCGTCTCCCGCGCCCGAAAACAAGCCTGACCGACCGCCAAAGATTCCCGTCCGGCAATTGCGTTCGAGCGGCGCAGCGGTTCGCCGGCTTGGGCCTTTGCTTTTGGGTGGCGCAGCGGTTCGCCGGCTTGGGCCTTTGCTTTTGGGTGGCGCAGCGGTTCACCGGCTTGGGCCTTTGCTTTTGGGTGGCGCAGCGGTTCACCGCTGTGATAACTAGCTAGTCTTTCAGCGTCGGCTTTAGCCGCCGAGGTGACAATGCCGGCTGCCCAAACCCAACGAGGGGCAGGGGCATCCGTCGGCTACACTGCCTCTGCTTAACTATCCTCCGGAGAGCCGTCCCTGCGCTGCCGTCGTCATGTTCTGTTCTGCGCTCGCTTCTTGTTGATGGCCTGAAGCCCGCGGCATCCGAAGTGGTTTCACTTGCCCTTTTCGGGGGTGCGCCAACTCAGCAACCCGGAATTCTCCATAGCGTTCTTTAGCGCAACGTGAGAGGGTTTGTTCTGTTCCTCTGGGTGCTCGTCTATGTAGCGGACAAAGACCTTGGCCATCTGTAGAGCTGTTATTCCGGTCTCGAAGTGGGCCACACGCAGGACACCCTTGTCGTTTGGAGTTAGAATCCCCTCCATCGCCGATTCCCAGCCGACCATATACTCCATACAGATTCAGAACGGCTCCGGTTCGAACGGAAAAATCCGTTGACTTAACCCCCAGCACGCCGGACCATAAGAGGAGCACATGTTCAAAGTTCAAAGAGGATTTTACCAAGGGCTGACGGTGCCTCCCCTAACTCCTTATTCCGGAATATTTTGCATGTGAGTCTTTTAAAATCAGAGATCTGGCGGGGCGCCACCTCTTAAAGCTATGATTCTAAAAGATCGAAAAATAAAAACAATTTCCGGCAGGCGCAAACCCAGCCATCATCGCGTCGGAGAAAGGCTGATGGTTAACTGACGACTGTTTCCCTAACTCCATATTCTAGAATACTTTAGAAGTAAGTACTTCAGATTGAATACTTTACGAAAAACGGGGGGGGGTTACAAACCCGCGCTCTCAATCTTCGACGAAATGGGCACCCCAATGCGGAACTGCAACCGAGCCCACCCAGACCAATCTGTGCAAGCATCTGCATCCTCCGCGCGCCCCGCACCCGCATCGTGCCGATTACTTTGCTCACCAAGTGGAACCGCACCTGCACCTCACAACGAGATCTCACAAAAACGCTCGATAAATCGATCCAGGAAACGGGTATACTACCGAAATTCGTTCCCCTCCCCGCGACACCGGTTCATCACTCGGAATGACACGCACCCTCACAACCCGCCTTGCCGCGACGCTCGCCATCGCAGCGCCCTTGCTCCTCGCCATCTCCGCTCTGGGTCAAGGCAAAAACTCCGTCCGCGTGATTCCCGAGGTCAAGCACGACGTCTCCGCCCCGCTTGCAGAACTCGACGCACGAACACCCGCCTCCCCGCACCGTTTTACACCTCGCATCCTGAAAATTCTGCCCACCGCGCCTCCTGACAACGCGCCCGAATACCAGGAGCCCGACTTGGCCCTCCAGCAGAAAGCCCTCGCCCCGGTAGCCGCCGAACTCGGCCTCAACATCGACGGCCTTGGCCAGGGACAATACGGATTTCTTCTCGAATATTCCCCTCCCGATACCAACGGAGCCGTCGGCGCGACGCAATACGTGCAATGGGTCAACGCCGAATTCGCCGTCTTCGACAAAGCCACAGGCGCTCTTCTCGCCGGACCCACCGAGGGCAACGCTCTCTGGCAAGGCTTCGGCGGAGGCTGCGAAGCCAACAATGACGGCGACCCCATCGTCCAGTACGACAAAATCGCCAATCGCTGGATTCTCACCCAGTTCTCCATCAGCACTCTTCCCTACCTCCAATGCGTAGCCGTCTCCACCACCAGCGACGCCACCGGAACCTACAACCGCTACTCGTACTCCTTCGGCAATACCGACTACGGCGACTACCCCAAGCTGGGTGTCTGGCCTGACGCCTACTACATGTCGTTCAACACCTTCGACGACGGCTCCTTCGTCGGACCCGACGCCTGCGCCCTCGACCGCAACTCCATGCTCGTCGGAAACCCAGCGTCCATCATTTGCTTTCAACAGCCCAGCACCTTCGCGACCATGCTCCCCTCCGACATGGACGGCACCATCCAACCCGCCGCCGGAGAACCCGCTTTCTTCGCCACCTTCGCCAAGAATGTCGTCCAGTTGTGGAAGTTCCACGCCGACTTCACCACTCCCACCAACTCCACCTTCACCGGTCCCACGACCCTTCCAGTCGCAAGCTTCGCCGCCCGCTGCTTCCGCTCCTGCGTCGTGCAACCCGGAACTACGCAGAAACTCGACGCCCTCGGCGACCGTCCCATGTATCGCCTCGCCTATCGCCAATTCCCCAATGGAGTTGAAGCTCTAATCTTCAACCATTCGATTAGTAGTGGCTTGCGCTGGTACGAGATTCACGATCCTAACGGAACCCCCTCTATCTTTCAGCAAGGAACCTTCAACCAGGATTCCAACACCCGCTGGATGGGCAGCATCGCCATGGACCAATCGAGCGACATCGCTCTTGGCTACAGCGAATCCAGCACTTCCGTTTATCCATCGGTCTACTTCACCGGACGCGTCGCCTCCGACCCCGCAGGTTCGATGGAAGGCGAGCAACTGATCGTCAGCGGCGGCGGCTCCCAAACGGAAGGCCAAAACCGCTGGGGAGATTACAGCTCCATGACCGTCGACCCCGTCGACGATTGCACCTTCTGGTACACGCAGGAGTACATCCAGTCCAACGGCAGCTTCAACTGGAACACTCGTATCGCCAACCTGATTTTTCCGAACTGCGGCGCCGGATCGGGCGCAACCGCCGTTCTGTCTCCCGCTAAGTTGACCTTCCCGAAAGTGCCGATCGGCCAAACTTCAACCGCATCCGTAACTCTCACCAATACCGGCACAGCGACCCTGAACATCGATCAGGTCACCGTCCTCGGCAACTTCGCCGTGCAGAACAACGCCTGCGGAACCCAACTTCCCGCCGGCAATAATTGCTCCCTGACGCTGGCCTTCACTCCGACCGTAAAAAATAGCCAAACCGGCACTCTTCAACTCACCGACAACGCTCCCAATAATCCTCAGAAAGTCGCCTTGACCGGCACCGGAACATCCCTCGCGCTCTCCCCAACCTCGCTCGCCTTCGGCTCCGAACCCATCGGACAACCCACCCCGCCGCAGACCATCACTCTCTCCAACGTAAGCGCGGCCGCCGTCAACTTTACGGCGCCGACCATCACGCCCCCGGACTACTCCATCTCCAACAACACCTGCGCAAGTCCGCTCCCCGCCCAAACCAGTTGCTCGCTCAACATCTCCTTCGATCCCATCAAGAAAGGCGCGCGTAACGGGAAGCTAAACATCACGAACAACGGAGGCGGGGGCGCCGCAGCAGCGTCTCTCACCGGCACAGGAACGCTGAACTGAGAAGGTTTCTCCTTCGTGTACCTTGGTGCCCTCTGTGGTAAACGGTTTTGACTTGCGTCTGTTCGAAGCCGACAGTTGCGCATTTTCCCTCTCACCGTCGATACTAATAAGACTCCATCATGAAAACGAACCTATCCTCCTCTAAACCCTCCCAACTGGAGACTGATTGTCTAGTTGTTGTAACTCTTGATCAAGGCGACAAAGACAAGCCATCCCCGACTGTCGAGTCCTCCGACGCAGCCGTGCGCGACGCCTCGAAAGACGTCATCTCCAGCGGCGAAGTCACCGCCAAGCTCTTCGAAGCCACCCTCCTCCACAATCCCACCGGATTGAAGGCCAAGCGCCTCCTCCTCTTAGGCGGAGGAAAAGCCAAGACCTTCTCCGCCGCCGAATTGCGCAAGTTGGCTGGCGCAGCCGTCCGCACGCTGAAGGGAAAGAATATCCATAGCTTCGCCCTCGTTCTTCCCGAGAACGGAATCGCCGCAGCCGACGCCGTCCGCGCCGTCATCGAAGGCGCCTTTGTCGGAGAGTTCGATCCCGGCTACTACAAGAGCGACCGCAAAGACAAAGAAAAAGAAAAGATCGAAACCCTCACCATCGTGATCCCCGAAACGTCCGGCGATCCCAAAGCCCTCGAAGGCGCTCTGCAAGCCGGACGCATCGTCGCCGAATCCCAAAATTTCGCCCGCGACCTCATCAACGAACCCTCGAACCGTATGACTCCGACGATCATGGCCGAGCGCGCCAAGAAGATGGCTGCCGATGTTGGCCTGAAATGCGAAGTCATGGACGGTGACAAGATTCGCCAGCTCAAGATGGGAGCGTTCTGGGGCGTCTCCCAAGGCTCGGACGAGCCTCCCGCGTTGATCGTCCTCCGCTATGAACCGCAAGGCGCGCCGAAAGATGTGCACCTCGGTCTGGTTGGCAAAGGCGTGACTTTCGATACCGGAGGCATCTCCATCAAGCCCGCCGACGGCATGGAGAAGATGAAGTACGACATGGCCGGAGCCGCGACCATGATCGGCGCCATGCGCGCCATCGCCTTGCTCAAGCCGAAAGTAAAAGTCACCGCGATCATCCTGGCCACGGAGAACATGCCCTCCGGCAAAGCGCAGAAGCCGGGAGACGTGCAGATCGCGATGTCCGGCAAATCGATCGAAATCATCAACACCGACGCCGAAGGCCGCCTCATCCTCGCCGACGGCCTAGCCTACGCCCGTCAACTCGGATGCACCCATTTAGTCGACGCCGCGACGCTCACCGGCGCAGTCGTCGTAGCTCTCGGCTACGTCAACGCCGGAATCTTCGCCAGCACCGACGACATGTATGAACGCTTTGAGAAAGCCAACAAACTCGCTGGCGAGAAAATGTGGCGCCTACCCCTCGACGATGAATACAAAGAGAATTTAAAATCCAACATCGCCGACATGGTCAACGCCGGAAGCCGCTACGGAGGGGCCATCTTCGCCGCAATGTTCCTCAAAGAGTTCTCCGAAGACACACCCTGGATCCATCTCGATATCGCTGGCACCGCTTGGATGGAAGACAACAAACCCTGGATCGCCAAAGGCCCTACCGGAATCGCCCTGCGCAGCTTGGTGGAGTTCGTAAAGGGGTGGTCTTGAGCGAGGCTGCCCGTTCCGCGGAAAGCGCAACCTGCCTGGTTAGCGATATTTTGGGTCGAAGAACGGCGTCATCGTTCCCCTCTTTCCGGTCATGATCAACTCGGAATCGTAGATGCCGCCCGCGTTGACTCCGAACAAGCGGTGCCTGATCTCACTTTCGCTCAGGTAAAGGGCGCGCATCATGGTTCCTATTCTTTGTTTCAGTTGGAAATGAAAAGTGGTCGGACGGTGAAACCGAATTTCGTCAAATCCGCAAACATCGAGCAACGATTCCAGATTCGATCCGCAGAATCCATACTCATGAGCCAACGTGACGTACAGGCTGGAGTTTGCGCATGGGCCTTCCATGTTCGGCGTGCGCAGCATTAACACGCCGCCCGGCCTCAACGCCCGATAAAGTGCGTCTACCACCCACAACAGCGAATACTTGGGAATGTGCTCGATGACATGGGACAGATGGATGAAGTCGTATCGGTCAGCGCGGTCCGAAAGGAAGTCTCCGATGTTGTCCTCGATTTCGTAAAGCTGAATAGGTGGCTCGCTCCATCCCTGGATATAACTTTTGTTAGCGATTCCAAAATCGGCTCCGGCGAGGTTCTTATAGCCGAGCTTCAGGCAGGCCGCCAGAAACCAGCCTTGTCCGAATCCTAGATCCAGGATGGCGGCGTTCTTGTCTGGCGGCAACAGGCCGCCCAGCTCGTGCACAGCCTGCAGCACGCGATTCTGCTTCTCCATGGCTTCCCAAGAGATGGCTGGCTGGGAGCCAGCGTGCCGGAAACTCATCCTTCGATATACTTCTTTCACAAATGCATGCGGGTCCATGACATGAGATTCTATCCTGTTGGAAATACCCGGACCAATTTCGCGAATTTTTCGACAAACGGTATTGGTCGACCTGATCTGCATCCAGCCAATTCCTCATTTTTGCTAGTGAGGACGCCAAACGATGGCGCGATCCGGGTTCGCCAGTCGGTCATCAAATTAGTGTTGGTTTTCCATAGAGCTGGGATTCATTAGACGATCGTGGACTTTCCAGAGAAAATTCGTTCTATTCCCACGTCTCCGGGCGTCTACCTTTACAAGAACGCTGAAGGCGAGGTCATCTACGTCGGCAAAGCCAAGAATCTGCGCTCCCGCGTTTCGTCCTACTTCCACGAAGGCCGCTGGGAAGATGCCAAAACCGGCACGCTCGTCCGCGAAGCCGTCGACGTCGACTACATCGTCGTAGCCAACAACAAAGAAGCCCTCGCCCTCGAGAACCACCTCATCAAGCAGAAGAAACCCCGCTTCAACATTCTTCTGCGCGACGACAAAACCTATCCCTACGTCAAGCTGACGCTGGCCGAGCGATTCCCTCGCGTCTACGTAACCCGACGCCTCCGAAAAGACGGCAGCGCCTATTACGGTCCTTACTTCCCTGCCAATCTCGCCTATCGGATCGTCGACCTTATCCACCGCCACTTCATGATTCCCTCCTGCAAGGTCGATCTGACGCGCAACCACCCGCGCCCTTGCCTGCAGTTCTATATCAAGCGCTGCCTCGGTCCTTGCGTCGCCGGATTAACCACTCCCGAGATCTATGCGGAAGCTGTGCGCGACGTGAAGCTCTTCCTCGAAGGCCGTCCCACCGACCTGATTAAGTCTCTGCGCGAGCGCATGGCCGAAACCGCCGAGTCGCAGGAGTTTGAGCGGGCCGCCCGCTATCGCGACCTCATTTCCACCGTCGAGCAGCTCCAGGAAAAACAGCGCATCGCCACCGTCGAAGGCGATGACGCTGACGTCTTCGGATATCACTTCGAAAACCAGATGCTGGCCGTAAACCTCTTCCACATGCGCGCCGGAAAAGTCTTAGACCGCCGCGAATTCTTCTGGGAAGACCTTCCCGAGTTCGGCACAACTCACGTGCGGACGGACGCATTCGTCCGTCCCAGCGAGCCAAGCGAGCGGGTTCAAGATGACCGTGCAAATGAAACGACGGGTGTACCCGAACATCAAGACCAGCAAGACTCGCCGACGCCATCTCGACATGCGGAAGTTGATAAAGGCGAAGACTCCGATCCCTCCACCGAATCTTTCCAGCCGTCGGAATTTTTCTCCTCACTCCTCAAGCAGCTGTACCTCGGCCAACCGTACGTCCCGCGCAACATCTACGTCCCGGTCGACTTTGAGGATCGTGAAGAACTGGAAGAAGCGCTAAGCGAGCAACTCGCCGGCGAGGGCGGCCGTCTCTCTCGCGTCCACATTACCGTCCCGCAACGCGGAGACAAACGCGAACTCATCGATCTCGCCGGCAACAACGCGAAGCAATCCTACGATCAACGTTTTCGCATCCTGAAGCCAAATGCCCGCGCCATTCAGGAAGCGTTGCAGGATGCTCTCGGCCTGCCCGAACGTCCCAAGCGCATCGAATGCTTCGACATCAGCCATATCCAAGGCGCGGAAACGGTCGCCTCCATGGTGGTCTGGGAAGACGGCAAGATCAAAAAGTCGGACTATCGCAAATTCATCATCAAGACCGTCACCGGAGTCGACGATTTCGCCTCCATGCGAGAAGTGGTCACGCGCCGTTACAAACGTCTCTGCGAAGAAAAAAAGCCCATGCCCAGCCTCGTCCTCATCGACGGAGGTCTCGGCCAGCTTCACGCCGCCGCGCAAGCCCTCGAAGCTCTCGAGATCATCAATCAACCACTCGCCGCCATCGCCAAGCGCGAAGAGATCATCTACGTCTACGGACAAGAAGACGATCCCGTCGTCCTCGATCATCATTCGCCCGTGTTGCATCTGGTCCAGCAGATACGGGACGAAGCCCATCGTTTCGCCGTAACTTTCCACCGCAAGCGGCGTCAGATCCGTGATCGTGCCACCGAATTACGCGAGATCCCGGGAATCGGCGAATCCACCACCCGCCGCCTCTTGGAACACTTCGGTAGCCTGCAAGCCGTCAAGCAAGCCGATGTAGCCGCCTTGTCGGCTGTCGTAACCAAGGCCCAGGCGCAAGCTATCCTCGGCCATTTCCGCACTGTTACCCGATAACAACGGGTCGGCGCCGGCGATTTCTATCGAGTCGGCTACCCTGCGTTGCGGTGAACATTCTCATGTTCATGCGTCACAGACCAAGCCGGTGTTTTGCGTTACACTCCGAGACCGTGCTTGGACTTGTCTGCGAAATATAGGGCTATCTGGCATCGATTTCATCTTGACCGGCAGCGAGCATTTCGCACACTATGTTGCCGACAGTTCGCTTGCACTAAGTAATTGATACGCGGACAAAGAGAGTACCTGAGATTTTCGGGGCCACGACGCCTCAGAAGAACAGCAGAGGAACCGAATATGAAGCTATGTCGCTTCGCGCTAATCAGCATTGTCAGCATCACCATCCTGATGGTGGGCTGCAGTTCATCCGATAATAAGCCGGCAGAGAGTTCCAACCAGCCGGCCGTCGCCGCCCCAGAGATTAAGCAACCCGTGCTCTACACCGGCGTCGAGGCTTTCAATCATATGCTCGGTCTCGCCATGAAGTGGGCGCCCGATGCGCAGCCCGCCCGTCTGGAAGCGGTGTTGACTCCGGAAGCAACAGGCCAGAACGGGAAAGCGACCATCTGGAGAGGCTACTTCGCCTCGCCCAGTCGCCGCGCCGTGAAAACCATCGTTTGCTCCGGCAGTCGAGGCCACGACGCTCCACCATTTGGAACTTCGACCGAGGGAAGTGATGGCCCCTATAACGCTGATGCCGCGAATCTCGCCTTTTTGCCGCTGCTGGTAAAGACCGACACCGATAAAGCCTTCGAGATCGCGCAGCAACACGGCGGCGACAGCATCGTCAAGAAAGACGCGCAGCAGCCTGTCACCTACGTTCTGCTCAAAGACCGCAAGTTGAACGTGCCTGTCTGGTACGTCATTTACGGCACCAGTGAGCATGACCGAAAAGGCATCGGTGTGATCAATGCGACCACCGGAGCCTTCGTCAGCGCCGGCAAGTAAAGTTCAGACTCTTGGAAGGGGCACGACTTTCGGTCGTGCCCAGATCGGTCGCGCCGTGGCCAGGAAGATCGCAAGTTTACCCGTGATTTCTGCGTCGGATAGAATCTCGTCTCAGACTCGGGATATCCAATCAGTGGTCATGCGATTTTTCGGAAGCAAAAAGCGCACTCCAGAAATAGTCACTAACGGCCGCTTTGAACTCGAGCGCGACGGACAAGTCGCTTATCTGGAATACACCATCGCCCGCGACGTTCTCGAACTTCTTCACAGCGAGATTCCCCCATCGCTTCGCGGAACTGGCATCGCCTCCACTCTCGCGAAGACAGCGCTCGATTGGGCTCGTGACCGTCACATGCGCGTCGATGTGGTTTGTCCTTTTGTCGCCGCCTTCTTGCTAAGTCATCCGGAATATTCCGATCTCGTCATGCGCTAACCGTCGTAATTCATGTCGGCATTTCGATTCAAATTTCTCCCGTAATTCGCCATCCCCTACACCTTAAGCGATCTCCCCCATTCCTGCGGATCTCTACCTGATGTGCTGTATTGATAACTCGGCAAGCGCGCTGCTACCGTAAATACTGCAAGACTTTATCGAAACTGGGTGCGTACTCGTTGCGCTCTAAACGAAAGCCGCTTCACACGCGGCACGAGAAACTTTCTTGGTGGAGGTTGCCCTCATGAAGAAGTTCACAGTTAATGCTCTTTTCTTGATCATCTTGGAGATTGGACTGACTGGCGCGACGTTTTCACAGTCCACGCCTCTGTATCCGACCAGCGAGCATCCCACGCAGGTACCGAATCCCAACCAGGACAATGCCCCGCAGGAGATGAACCAGAATACCCAGCAAAATGACATGCCCGTTTTCCGCGTCACCGTCAGTGAACGAACGACGAAGGCCGTCAATTATCGCAACCGCGGCGGATCGACCGAGGTGAGTTTCAGAGGCACCGACCTGATGCCTGACATCGGTGGACACGCCAAAGTCGAAGGAAAAGGCGGCCGGCTGGCGATCGAGGTAGAACTCAACCATTTACTACCTGCCAACCGTTTCGGCGGACAGTTCCTCACCTACGTTCTATGGGCGATCACCCCCGAAGGACGCGCCGTCAATCTGGGCGAAATCCTCCCCGGAGAAAACGGCAAAGACAAGATTAACGTCACGACCGATCTGCAAGCCTTCGGAATGATCATCACCGCCGAGCCTTACTATTCTGTGACGTACCCGAGCAACAAAGTAGTCGCCGAGAATATCATCCGCTCTGGCACAAAGGGGTTTGAAGAGCCGATTGACGCAAAGTTCGACGTCCTCGAAGGCGGACAGTACACCATCGATATCCCGGGAGATCAGTTGCCCTCCAGCCAGGCGAGCATCAAAGTTCCCCTCGATCTTCTGGAAGCACGCAATGCAGTTGTGATCGCAAAAGCCGCTGGAGCACAGCAATATGCCCCCGACAGTCTGACTAAGGCGGAAGACATGTTGCAGCGCGCCGAAGACTACTATCAGCGCAAGCAAGGCCGTACGCCGATCGGCACTGCAGCTCGTGGCGCTACCCAGATGGCTGAAGATGCGCGCGTTTTGACGCTTCGCCGAAAACAACAGGCCAAGATCGATGCCGACCGCCGCGCCCATGAAGAAGCTCAAGCCAAGGCTGAGGCCGACGCGGCTCAGGCGCAGCAACAAGCCGCGCAAGCCCAGGCGCAGGCCGACGAAGATGCTCGCCGGCGTGCCCAAGCCGAGCAAGCCGAAGCGGAGGCTCGCCGCCAACAAGCCGGCGCTCTAGCCCAGCAGCAGCAAGCCCAGGCCGCCACACAAGCCGCGCTGCAAGCCGCCAGTCAGGCTGACCAGCAGCGCCAGGAAGCCATCCACCAGAAAGAAGAAATGCGCGCCCGACTGTTGGCGCAACTCAATCAAGTACTCCAAACCCGCGACACCGCGAAGGGATTGATCGTCAGCATGCCCGACGTCTTATTCGACTTCAACAAGTACACCCTCAAGCCCGAAGCTCGCGAGCGTCTGGCCCGCATCTCTGGAATCGTCCTGGCTTATCCCGATCTCAAGCTGGAAATCGACGGCTACACGGACGCGGTCGGCAGCGACGAATACAATCAGACGCTCTCCGACAAGCGTGCCGAGACGGTCCGCGACTATCTGGTGGGCTCAGGTGTTGGGATGAACAGCGTGGCCGCACGCGGCATGGGCAAAGCCGACCCCGTCGCCGACAACACCACGGCGGCAGGCCGTCAACTGAATCGCCGCGTGGAAATGATCGTCTCCGGCGACGTGATTGGGAATCTATCGTCGCCCACGGGACAGAGTCAGATCCCCGGGAGTTCTCAATAAGCTGGAGTTAGGCCGCGTTTTCTCGAGCAGCGGGCTTTGTTCCCTCGTCTCGCTGTTCTTTCTTCGGCGCGCCCGCTTGCGCATCGGAGCTGCTCGCGTCAACCTTCGACTTGTCGTCATTAGCCTCGGGCGAGGCAGCCTCCCGCGGCACTTCCGCTTCGGCGTTCTTCCTCGAGCCTTCGCCCAGCGCGCTTTCGGCTTTTTCTTCCTCTTCTTTGTTGATCACAGAAGAAAGCAAGTAATCGACCCTCGCCCGGATTGCGACCCATCGAACTCCACTCGACGTCTTCGCCCGCTCTATATAGGGAGCCAACTCCTCGTCGTTAGCCATCCCCTTGTCCTTCAAGAATTGAAGCATGGCCGCGCTTTGTGTCTCTACGTCCTCCACGGAGGAAAAAATCTCTTCCAGTATCTGCTTTACGACCTTCTCATCGATCATTTTGTCTTCTTTCTCCAAGCGCAACGGAAATGCAACTCGACCCACGTTGGATGCCATAATCCAAATATTCGGCTGGAAATCCCTCCACCAGTTTTCTCTGTTGTTTTATGCGGCGTCTCGGAAATGGAAGATGGCCAACCCTGGGGGGATGCTTCATGCCGCCGCGGAACCAACTGACTACCGAACGTCCGCCAATTTCGTCGCCCGGAACGACTTAACTACAATCTGATTGGGCTGCATGCCGACGGGAATGATCGTCAGCAAGGAATACTCCGAGGGCTCGAATTTCTTTTGCGGTTGCCGTTTTTGAATCACGGCAAGATCCCCCGAACCCGAGTCGAGAACTAACAGATAATTCTGATTTTGCGACAGCGCCAGCCCATCCGGATGCGTTCCCACCGGAAGATAAGCAACAACCTTGCCCACGTCGATGTCATACACCGCAATATTATTCGATCCGAAATTCGAAACATATAAACGCGAGTTGTCGAGTGAAATCACTCCCCGCGTCGGCTGATCGCCAATCAGAAAGCTGCCCGATACTTCGTTACCAGTCGTTTCAATAATCGAGATGGTTCCCGCTTGGAAGTTAAAGGCCGCCAGTTCCCCACCGTCCGGCTTTAGCGCCAGGCTCACCGGAGATTGCCCAACATCGAGCAGCGCCAGCAATTTGTCGTTCTGCGTTTCGCCCTTGTCGACCTCACTCTTGTTTTCATTCTTGGGTTCACTCTTAAGCGCAATGCTGGCCACCTGCCCCGATCCCGAACAAGAAATAAACGCCTTCGAAGAATCGGGAAGAATGGCGATGTCTTCCGGATGAATACAAATATTGATCGCCGACCGAACCGCCAGCCGCGCCGTATCGATAATGGACACCGAACTGTCGGCCCGATTCGTAACCACCACGGTCGATCCGTCGGGCGTAACCCGCGCTAGCCCGGGACTCGCTCCCACGCGCAACGTTGCCGCCACCGCACGCCGATCCAGATCGAGTACGGAAACATTGTCTGAGCCGGAATTCGCAACGTATGCCCGGTGCCCATCAGGAGAGACATCGATAAAATACGGACGCCCGTAAACGCCGATCGTAGCCACCACCTTATTCAGTTCGGCATCGATCACGCTGACGTTCGACGAACCCGTGTTCACCACATACACTTCATTGCGCTTCGGATTGGCCGTGATACCAGTCGGATCCGATCCGACCTGCAACGTCCGCACCGGACGAAAACTCCGCAGGTCAACAACCGTAACCGTGTTGCTCTTGCCGTTCGAAATGTAGGCGTACTCGCGGTAGAGCGGACCGTATCCCGGAAGCGTGCGCTCGTGAAAGTAGTACCAGCCAGCGGCCAGAACTAGCGGGACCAGCACAGCGATAAAGAGTATTTTGCGCAAAGATCAGTCCGCGGAACTGGTGGCCTCAGCCAGGACCTTGTCCGACTTGGGAACCGTGCGCCCCAGAACTGCCCCAATCTGCCGTACCTGCTCCATCAGCGTGTCAAATTGATCTGGATACAGCGACTGCATTCCATCCGACAATGCACGGTCTGGATCATGATGCACTTCTACGATCAACCCGTCGGCTCCCACTGCCACCGCAGCCCGTGAAAGCGGCGTCACTTTATTCCGCTTGCCCGTACCGTGACTGGGATCGACGACGATCGGCAAATGGCTCAGTCTCTGCACCGCCGGCACCACGCTGAGATCGAGCGTATTCCGCGTGTGATCGGCAAAGGTCCGCACTCCCCGCTCACACAGCACGACGTTGTAGTTCCCTTCGCTCATGATGTACTCGGCCGCCATCAGGAATTCTTCTAACGTCGCCGAGAGACCGCGCTTCAGCAGAACCGGCTTGCGCGCCCGTCCCGCACGCTTGAGTAGCGAGAAATTCTGCATGTTGCGGGCGCCGATCTGAATCACGTCGGCATATTGATCGACCAGTTCCAAAGATTCGTAATCCACGGCTTCGGTAACAATCAACAGCCCGAAGCGTTCGCGGATCTCCGCCATAATCTTGAGCCCTTCTTCCCCCAGCCCCTGAAAAGAGTAAGGAGAAGTACGCGGCTTGTAGGCCCCTCCGCGGAAGAACTGTGCCCCGGCGCGCGCGACGCGCTCCGCGATCGTGAAGGCCTGATCCCGCGTCTCAATCCCACACGGACCGGCGATGATTGCGAGGTCCTTGCCGCCAATCGTCGCGCTCGACCCGGCAAACTTGATAACCGTGTTGTCCGGCTTCGTGTCGCGGCTCACCAGCTTATAAGGCTTGGTTACGCGGATGACTTCCTGCACCCCCGGCATTTCTTCGAGCGAGCCCGCCTCAACTTCGCCCTGGTTGCCCGTGACGCCGATGGCCGTGCGTTGCGCACCCGGCATGGAATGCGCGCGATATCCGAGCGCTTCGACTTTTTGGCAGACGGCGCGAATCTGCTCTTCGCTCGCCTGCGCCTGCATGACAACTAGCATAGGAATACTCCGGACCATTAAGTTTAGCGGCTGGTGCCGAACCCGGCAAATAGACCGAGCAGAGGGCCCGGCCGGAGACGAGGAACTCTAAACGCGCATTGGCGTCGCGAACGAAACTTAGCGGCCGCCTATCTCCCGCGTTTCCACCGCGACTTTCATCTGATACCGAGCCGCAGGCTGGCATTCGGTATATCCCACCGCTCTCGTTGCGTCAGAATGGGGATTGTCGCGCTTCATTTGATAACTCCGCATAACGAAGCAATCGTTATCATTCGACGCTAGTGGACTCTCGCTTCGACGCGACGTGCGAATGTCCCCCGTCTTCTCCAATACGCCAGGAGGCAGCGGCACAACGTGCGCTCGAAATTCCGGCGGAGCAATCAGTCCGGCCACTTGTGATTGAGCTGAAGCAGCCGTGGGATATTTGTAGAGCGAGGTCTGTGCAACCAGAGACGACGCGCACACAAGAAGCAGCGCAGAGAGAACGCAAAAGAGACGCAGAAAACGAGGGATAGACATGGGACCCTCCTGTTGGGCAAATTGTAAGCTGGAGAGATCGTCATGTACAGAGAGACGATTACACACAACGCGTGACGCCGATTCGCCGACCGCGCTCGTCGCTCGAATCGATCTTGGATATGCCAGAATTTCGCCCGTCGGAAAAAGATCCGCTGAAGTGGCCGGCGCCCTCCGCGCCACCCCGCACTACTTCGCGCCGCATTGGCATTCACACTTCCATCGCCGGTGGCGTCGAGAACGCTGCCGCGCGCGCCTATCGCCTCGGCTGCAACACCTTTCAGATCTTTTCCACCAGCCCGCGACAATGGCAGCCCTACTCTCTCGGGAAATCGCAGTGCGACACGATGACCCAGCTCCGCCAGACTTATGACCTCACTCCCCTCGTCATTCACTCGAACTACCTAGTCAACTTGGCGGGGATCAACGATACCTTTCTGAAGAAATCCATCGCCGCATTTCGGGGCGAACTCGAGCGTGGCTTGGCATTGTGTGCCGATTATCTGGTGTTGCATCCCGGATCCTTTCGCGGGTCGAGCCGTGACGAAGGCCTCCAGCGCGCCGCGGTCTCCATTGCCCAAGCCAGCGAGGGACTCGATCTAGTCGCGGGTGGCCTGACCATTCTGATCGAAAATACCGCCGGTGCAGAGTTTTCACTCGGAGGAACCTTTGAACAGGTCGCCGAGTTGCTCGATCTCTTACGCCAAAAGATTCCTGTGGGAGCCTGCATCGACACCTGCCACACTCACGTCGCCGGATACGACATCGTCACCAACGAAGGCCGCGCTTTGACACTTAAGCATCTCGATCAGACTGTGGGATTGCAAAACGTTCGTGTCTGGCACAGCAACGACGCGAAAGCCGAACGCGGCTCGCATCTTGATCGTCATGAACACATTGGGCGGGGAAAACTAGGCCTGGAGACTTTCCGCGCACTGCTCAACGACCGGCGTCTCAAACATGCCGCCTTCATCGCCGAGACTCCCATCGACGAACCGGGAGACGATCTGCGCAATGTCGCCGCACTGCGAGCTCTGGTGAAAGAGAAGCCGGAAAAAACTGGGAAATAGCTCGCCCTGTCCCAGGGACCTACGTCTTGGAAGGCGCATCGACAGTGACCGCGCCTGCCCCCTCGCAACGGTGCGCGTCAAACTGCATTTGTAAGCTTTCTGTTGCAGTCCTGGCGCTACGCAGCTCCGTGGTTGGAGCTCTGAATTCGCGGTTGCAATAAGCGCAAACTGCCACGCAGGGCGCGGCACCGATGTGCTTCGTAATCCGGATCGCGCGCTTCGCCATAAGTCACAGTTTGACAGAGACCCAATTCCCTACGCCACTCGCGCCGTCTATCTAGTCATGGCTTCGAAGCCAGCGGACACCTCTTGTATCCGCTCAAAATGCTATGATTTGTAACTTAATTGATTGAGGTCCGATCTTGTGAGTTCGACATCCCAATTCTCGTTTGGCCCCGCCAAGCCCCTTGGCGCCCTGGGAGTGATCGCATTTCTCTTGGGAATTGCTCACGCCTGGATGGCGTCCATGCACTGGACACATCACCAGATCACCTCCGCGTCCTTCGGGTACGCCGCCATCGCCGTTCTCATCCCGCTCTCGATTGCCTACGCCATCTCCGGTCGCCGCCGCGTTCGCGATTGGACCCGGACGGGCTTGTGGTTCCTGCTTCTGTCCCTCGTAGTCCTGATCCCCCTCATGCACGGGCTCGAGATGCTCGGCGTTCAGCCGCGTTAGAATAAAAGATTATTCGGTTACCAGATTTTCTGGTAGCTACAGAATTCAGCTATACCTCTCTCTATGCCACAAGAAGACAAATCTATTTCTTCCGCGAGCCCCGATCGTACAGACGAGCGCTACGACGCCCAACGCATCGAGCAGAAGTGGATCGAGCGTTGGCAAAGCGATCCCTCCCTCTACGCCGCCGAGGCTCATCCCACCAAGCCAAAGTTTTACGTCTTGGAGATGCTTCCCTACCCCTCCGGCGCCCTGCACATGGGCCACGTGCGCAATTACTCGATCGGCGATGCCCTCGCTCGCTACATGTGGATGAATGGCTACAACGTCCTTCATCCCATGGGATGGGACTCCTTCGGCCTGCCCGCCGAAAACGCCGCCATCAAGAACAACACGCCGCCCCGCGAGTGGACGCTCTCTAACATCGCGGCCATGAAAGTCCAGATGAAGCGCCTCGGCTTCGCCTATGACTGGTCGCGCGAAGTCACCACCTGTCTGCCCGATTACTACCGCTGGAATCAGTGGTTCTTTCTAAAGCTCTACGAATCGGGACTCGCGTATCGCAAGAAAAGCCGCGTGAACTGGTGTCCGCAATGCGCCACCGTTCTCGCCAACGAACAGGTTGTTGGAGGCATGTGCTGGCGCCACGAAGATCAGCTCGTCGAACAGCGCGAACTCGAACAATGGTTCTTGCGCATCACCAAGTACGCCGACGAATTACTGCGCGACTTGGAAAAACTGCAAGGCTGGCCAGAAAAAGTTCGCATCATGCAACAGAACTGGATCGGCCGCAGCGAAGGCACCCTCGTCGATTTCGATCTCGGCGGCACCGTCGGACCAGCCGGATCGACCATTACCGTCTTCACCACCCGCGTCGACACCATTTACGGAGCCACGTCGGTCCAACTCGCTCCGCAGCACCCAATCGTTTGCGACATGATTGCCCGCGATGCCAACCTTCGCCTCAAAGTCGACGAACTGATTGCCGAACAGCGCCGCGCCAAAGAAGCCGGCGATATCGGCAACATCGATAAACACGGCATATTCACGGGACGCTACGCCAAGAATCCCTTTAACGGCGAAGCTGTGCCTGTCTGGGTCGCCAACTACATTTTGATGGACTACGGCACCGGCGCCATCATGAGCGTCCCTGCCCACGACGAGCGCGATTACGAATTTGCCGAAAAATATAAGTTGCCGATTCGTCTCGTGATCTTGCCCGCCAGCACCGATCCCGAAGAAACCATGACCGCGCCTCCGCTGCCGTTTACCACGGAGGACGGTATTCTAGTCAACTCCGGCGAATTCAGCGGACTGACCTGTGCCGAGGCAATTGCGAAGATGTCTGCTCGCGCCGCCGAAAAAGGTTTCGGTAAGCCCACCGTCACCTTCCGCATAAAAGATTGGGGCGTCTCGCGTCAGCGCTATTGGGGCACACCGATCCCCATGGTCTATTGCGACAAAGACGGCATCGTTCCCGTAGCCGAAAAAGATTTGCCCGTAATTTTGCCGGATAACGTTCCGATCACGCTAGCCGGAGGTTCGCCCCTCGCCAGCGTCCCCGAGTTTCTCAACACAACTTGCCCCAAGTGTGGAGGCCCCGCGCGCCGCGAGACCGACACCATGGACACCTTTGTCGATTCCTCCTGGTATTTCTATCGCTACCCCGACGCCCAAAACAGCTCCGCTCCCTTCGATCCCGCGAAAATCGCCTACTGGTTCCCCATCGACCAGTACATCGGAGGAGTCGAGCACGCCATTCTTCACCTCATCTATTCGCGCTTCTGGACCAAATTCATGCGCGACATGGGACTCGTCAAGAACGACGAGCCCGTAGCCCGCCTCTTCACGCAAGGCATGGTCATCAAAGACGGCGCCAAGATGTCGAAGAGCTTAGGCAACGTCGTGTCTCCCGACGACATGGTCGCCCGCTACGGAGCCGACGCAACCCGCATGTACAGCCTCTTCGCCGCCCCTCCCGATCGCGACTTGGATTGGCAGGAATCCGGCATCGAAGGCATCCAGCGTTTTCTAAGCCGCGTCTATCGCTTTTATGTCCGCACGTGTGGGGTGGACATTCCTGTCCGCCAAGCCGACTCCGACAATTCTTCCTTGTCTCCAGCAGCCCGCGCCATCCAGCGCAAATTGCATCAGACCATCAAGCGCGTCAGCACCGACTTCCAGGGACGCTGGCATTTCAACACCTGCATCGCCGCCATCATGGAACTCGTAAACGACGTCTATAGCGCCGAAGACGCCCGCGTCGCCGGTGAAATTCCCCCTTCGCTGATCGCCGAAGTCCAATGCAACATCGCGTTGTTATTGGCTCCGATGGCCCCCTACCTCGCGCACGAGTTGTGGGAGATGGCGGGTCAAGCGACTAACTTATTGAAAGCCCCCTGGCCCAAATACGACCCAGCCCTAGCAGCCGAAGACGAAATCGAAATCCCCGTCCAGGTCAACGGCAAGCTCCGAGGACTCGTCGTAGTCTCGGCCACCGCAACCAACGAACAAATCGAGCACGCCGCTCTCGCCAACGAAAAAATAAGAGCCGCGACCGCCAGCAAGCAAGTCGTAAAAGTAATCGTCGTGCCGAAAAAACTGGTGAACATCGTCGTTCGATAGTTCTCCCGCTGGCCCTGACCGAACTTTCTCACGACGAGTCATTTACTCAATCCCGTTTCGAGGGTACACTTCCCCGTCACCTCGGAGGACAACCAATGCCACTGGTCCGGCAGATCACGGCAGCTATGTGCCTCGTACTGCTAATTTTTTCACTAACTCTTCGGGCAGCTGACTTCACTCCTAACGACCTGGTCGCGAAGCACCTGCAAGCCATCGGCTCGGCGGCTGCGCGCAGCAATGTGAAGTCGCGAGTTGTGCAGAGCGGAGTGACTTATCGGGTTCTGCAGGGTGGCTCAGGCGCAGTTGACGGTAAATCGGTATTTGCCTCGGAGGGACAGAACACTAATTTATTACTCAAGATCAACGCCAACGGATTTCACGGCGAACAGTTCATTTGTGATGGCAAGAAGACGAGTGTTGCGGGGACGTATTCCGACATGACTCGTTCTGAGTTTGGTAATTTCGTTCTCGCGCAAGATGTTGTCCTCCGTGAAAACCTATTAGGTGGTATCTGGTCTGTAGATTGGCCGCTGTACGATGTCGCAGACCGCAAGGCTAAGCTCCATGCTGAAGGAACCAAGAAAATCGACGGCAAGGAGCTTCTCGCGCTGCGCTATCAGCCTAAGAAGAACACAGACCTCGACATTTTCTTATATTTCGATCCGCAAACCTTCCAGCACATCATGACCATCTATGACCTTAACCCATCAACCAGCATGGCTGGCGGAGAAACGGCGCAGGCTGGAAAGTCCAACCGTCACTATCGGGTCGAAGAACGGTTTTCAGATTTTCGCTCCGCCGATGGACTCACACTGCCAAACCATTACGATCTTCGCTATACGATCGAGACTGAGAGAGGCTTTACAAAATCCATAGAGTGGGAGGTCAAGGCCTTGAACATTTCGAATAATATTTCCATTGATCCACGGAGTTTCCAGGTTAAGTAGCGGGCAAAAAGCAACTGCGTCCTCGATGACTTCCCGCAATGGGCATCTTCGGCCGTTCGAATTTGCCTGACTCTCTCTTCAGCGCGGCTTCTCGCCGTCTCCAGCGCTGGCTTCTGGCCACTTCGTACCGCCGGCCTTTACACTTCTTCACCGAATTTGAGACACTCATCCGTGGAAACTCAATCTCAACCGAACCCATCCCTGCTGACCCAGGCAATCGTCGTCCTCGACTTCGGCGCCCAGTACTCCCAGCTCATCGCGCGCCGCATCCGCGAACTTAAAATCTTCTCCGTCGTTCTCCCTTTCAACGCGACCCTCGACGAGATTCGCAGCTACTCGCCCGTCGGCATCATCTTGTCCGGCGGCCCGTGCTCCGTCTACGACCAAGACGCGCCGCACGCCGACAAGAAGGTCTTCGACCTGGGTGTTCCCGTGCTCGGCATCTGCTACGGATTGCAGTACATGGTTCACGCCCTCGGCGGCAAAGTCCGCTCTGCTTCCAAGCGCGAGTACGGACACGCCAAAGTCGAGATCCAGGAATCCGACTCGCAGCTCTTCCAGGGACTTCCTCACCTCCTCGCCGTCTGGATGTCTCACGGCGACGAAGCCGAAGAACTTCCCGCAGGATTCCGCCTCACCGCCAAGACTCCGAATGCCGTTGCAGCCATCGAGAACGCCGACAGAAAGATGTGGGCCGTGCAGTTCCATCCCGAGGTTCATCACACGCCGCTCGGCACCGACATCCTGCGCAACTTCGCCGTCAACATCTGCGGAGCCGCTCCTACCTGGACGCCACAACACTTCATCGACGCAACCGTTGCCCAAGTAAGGCAGCAAGTCGGCAAGGGACGCGCCATCTGCGCCCTTTCCGGAGGAGTCGATTCCTCCGTAGCCGCCGTGCTCGTCGACCGCGCCATGCGCGACGCGAGCGGCCAATCGCGTCTGACCTGCGTCTTCGTCAACAACGGAGTCCTGCGCAAAAACGAATTCGAAAAAGTGCAGCAGAACATGCGCGACAATCTCGGACTGCATCTCGTTGCCGTCGATGCCACCGATCGCTTCATGAAGAAACTTGCCGGAGTCACCGATCCCGAGACAAAGCGCAAGATCATCGGCAACGAGTTCATCGAAGTTTTCGAAGAAGAAGCGAGTCGAATTCTCGAAGAATTTTCAGAGCCAGGTCTTGGGAAGGGCACGGCTTCAGCCGTGCCGCCCGAGACCTCGAACACCGCGGCTTTAGCCGCTGAGGGACGGACGACGAGACTAGAGAACTTCTGGCTCGTCCAGGGCACGCTCTATCCCGACGTCATCGAATCCCGCTCCGTTCGCGGCCCGTCACAGGTCATCAAGAGCCATCACAACGTCGGCGGATTGCCCGAAAAAATGAAGCTCAAACTCATCGAGCCGCTGAAAGACCTCTTCAAAGACGAGGTCCGAAGAATCGGACGCGACCTCGGCATGCCCGAAGACATTCTCCAGCGCCAGCCCTTCCCCGGTCCCGGCCTCGCCGTCCGCATCCTGGGCGAAGTCACAAAAGAGCGCGCCGACCTGCTACGCGACTGCGATGAGATCGTCGTTTCCGAGATCAAGAAGGCGGGACTCTACCAAAAAATCTGGCAGTCGTTCGCCGTTCTCCTACCCGTCATGTCCGTAGGAGTCATGGGCGACCAGCGCACCTACGCCTACACCTGCGCCGTCCGCGCCGTCCACTCCGAAGACGGAATGACCGCCGACTGGGTCCCCCTCCCCTACGAAGTCCTGAAAACGATTTCGAACCGCATCGTAAACGAAGTCCGAGGCGTGAACCGCGTAGTCTACGACATCACGTCGAAGCCGCCAGGGACGATTGAGTGGGAGTGAAGTGGGACTGAGCTGTTAACTTTTCGATTGGTTTCAACAACGATGTCTGAGTCCAAACGAAAAATGAGCAGGCAGCGCAAGTTGCTCATGGAACATCCTGACTGCTACTTCTGCGGCGGCATCGGGCGAGCCACAACAATAGATCACGTACCGCCGAGAGCGTGCTTCCCCAGAGGGTATGCACCGGAGGGATTCGAGTTTCCAGCTTGCCAAGAATGTAACAAAGGCGCTGACAAGGACGATCAAATTTTCGGGTTGTACTCGATGCTTCTAGATTTCGATGAGTCGAAGACCAGCCAACAAGATCACATCAAGAGGCTATTAGAACTCCACAAAGGGATCAAGAATAACTATCCCGACGCCCTACCCGACCTAGCCACTGCATTCCCCGTCCCTAATCAAGCAGGCTCAATCCCGCCCGCAGCTATCGCATTAGAAACAAATTCCGTATTCAAAGCCGCGTCGATGACGATGGGAAAGAAGCTCACTCACGCCTTGTACATGCTCGAAATGAGGAAGATTCTCACCACTCGCCATCGCTTTCGATGCAACTGGTATCAGCCACAATGGCAGGGGACAGAATCTCTCACATCGTATTTCAACTCCCTGATGCCTGATGAAAAGATCGGCACACGATCCAATATAAAACCGTACGGAGACCGTTTCAGGTACATCTCTGGAACCAAAGAGACAGAAGACTTCTTTATGTATGCAGCTCAATTTGGCCGAGGTCTTGTTCTGTGGGGCATTGTGTGCGGGCCAAACATGCAAGTGCCGCCCGAGGCCGAGCGCCTAAAGCCTGCGCCATGGATCGCTGGGGCATGCGGGCCAAGGGCGTAGGCCGAGATACAGAATTAGATGGGTGCAGGGTGCCCGGCCGCCCCACTCATTGCACACTTTGCGATGAGTGGGATTCCACGAATCTTCGCCCACCACCGCAACACGGGGAATCGGACGCACACTCAATGGTGCTGGAACTCGATTCAGAAGCCGGGTAAGCTGTAGTTGAGGACTCACGCACATGACCATCCAAGTCGAACTCAATCCCGAAGCGCAGGCGCGGCTCTCTGCCGTGGCCCAGGCCCAAGGCGTGCCGCCCGAGAAGGTGGCGGAACGGCTCTTACATGAAGCCTTGGCGTCTCACTCGGCAGCGCCGGGCCTCCTATCCGTAGAAGAGTTTCGCAAGATGCTGGACGCCCTTGCCGTAGGTTCGGAAAAATTACCTCAATTGGCGACGGAAAGCTTCACCCGCGAGAGTTTTTATGAGGACCGCGGATAGATGGCTGGCACGTCGTACCTGATTGACACCAACGTTCTTCTACGGTGGATCAAACCCGATGACCGCGATTATCCCGTCGTAGTGGCAGCAATTGAAGCGGCGCTTTCGCGCGGTTCAGTACTTTGCTATACATCGCAGAACGTCGGAGAATTCTGGAATACCTGCACCCGCCCGCTTCATCGTAATGGCTATGGCCTTTCTCCGCAGGAGGCGGACCGGCTGGCAAGGTATTTCGAGGAAAAACTCCATCTGCTCCCCGATAGCATCGCCGTCCACCAGGAATGGCGGAAGCTCCTCGTCACGTACAACGTTTCTGGCGTGCAAGTCCATGATGCACGCCTCGCGGCCGCGATGCGAGTGCATGATGTCAGGCAGATTCTGACGTTCAACAATAGGGATTTCGCACGCTACACCGACATCGAGGCGGTTCACCCCCGCTCGATTGCCGAAAAGTCACGGTAATGATCATTGCCGGGTGCCCCGGGTGCCCCTCGATAAGAGAGAAGGTTCTGTCAAGGGCAAACTGGTCCTAGGCGATGCCGAGGCACCGCTTTTTTCGCCAGAGAGGTTGAGGACCAAGACTCTGGAAATCTCACGCTGAAT
>JBEKPH010000019.1:0-66438 GCA_049520915.1 Terriglobales bacterium | reverse complement strand
AGTTAGGGGTATTTCGCGGCTCAATAACCTGGCCCGTAGTTCCTCCTGTCTACGCTTCGTATCCGGCCTTACGACCGTGCCCGCAAGACTCGGAGCCGGCGTGGCTTGCTAGGCCTTCGCCGTACGACTCTTTCATTCGCTGCATCTTGCCGGATTCGATGCCGACGGCATTACCTACTCCACCAGTTGTGGTGGTGCAAGCACGCTGCCTACGGCATCGGGTTGACGCTACGACACGTCATCCCCACTTGGGGAGCTGCAGGGATACCGGAGGCGGCGGGCGCGTTTACGTGCGTAAACTTGTTGTGAGGCAGCGACTTAGACTTTTTCCGACGTCCCTGCCGTTTCCGTTCGGAAACGGCAGAACCGCTGCAGGCGGGCATGGCGTAAACACGTTGAGCCGGCGAGGGTTGCGCGAAAATGCGAAATCCGAGCCGCTGACGCCGCGGCCTGTGTTATCCGGTGTGAGTCCGGCCTTGTTCGGCGTCCGTCCGGTAGTCGTCCGAGTTACGAGATGTTACTCTTGCGGCGAACCCCAAGCCGGGTGCGCAATGGAATACGAACAAGACAGAGTGGATGAGATGGTGCTGGCGCTGCTCTCCCTGACGATGTTCGATGAGGGCCAGAATGGGGCGAGAGCGTGGAAAGGGCACGACTGGGTTGCAATGGATCGGCTGCACACGAAGGGCTACATCTCTGACCCGAAGAGCAAGGCCAAATCAGTTGTGGTGACCGCAACAGGTGTGCAGAGATCCCGCGAGCTGTTCGAGAAACACTTCGGAAAGAAAGGACCGTAAGCGCGCCAGCGGTAGGCTTCGCGGATATGACTGAGCCATTCCGAAGCGGGAAGATCGTACGGGCGCGGATCACGGCCCGTCAAGCCCCGTTCCGCCAAGAGCGCGGAACGCCTTGCGGCTGCGCTTCGCTCCGGGGCGTTGACAGGCCGCGCCCACGCCCGTAAGTGCGCTCCCGCTATGTTCGGAATGCCTCTCTCTGCCCCAGCGCGGCACACTTCTCAAAGGCGGCAATGCGAGTCCCGTGAAGAGCTAATTGGCGTCCGTCCGGCTTGACAAAAAGTATGCCTTACCGGCGTGCGCGAACAGGCAATAGTCCGCGCAAAAGTGTCGCGCGTGACGAATCGATCAAGCACCAGAAAGCCCGACGAGTTCCTGGTGATATCGCGTGCCAATTCCGGTGCTCGTGCACCGGCAAAGGAACCACGTTTCCCGTTGCTTTCCTCGGCGTTCGAGGCGGGGACTGTAGCCACTTTGGCCCCGCTCTTCAGCCCTTCCAGCAATCGTTGCTGCGACATGGTATGAGTGGCAATTGCAATTTCTCAAAGGACAACTTGGCGGGCATCAAATTGACATCCTTACGACGCTCACAAGGCTGGGATCGCCATCGAATATCCATGGGAATCGTAAGGCGAATCAGTACAGTATCTGCGGGCGATTGCGCCGGCAAAATGGCCTCTTTCAGGTGGCCCACAAGCTTCTGCCAACCTGGGACAACTGGACTTGCCAACTTCAACAATATCGAGGCCAATAGCACCCTCTTCGCGTTGAAATCGGCCTGCGATAGTACATCGCAATACAACGACTATCTAGCCACTCCTTGCCGCAGTCTCAGCCACCGGCATTCGACTCCGCAACCAGGGGCGAAGACACCACCTCTCAGCCTTCCGAGCAGCCCGCCAAAGGCAGACCAACCACCCCGGATCATCAGGACAATGAGTGAGAATTAGACTTCGGAACAGGCACGATAACTCGCAGCAATCGACAGAGCGAATCGGCGTCCCAATCGCAAGGGATCCGATACCAACTGACGACGTTTATGTGCTCCATTTACTCGACTCCGAGTAGCGATCTCGAAGACTGACAAGCGCCACCATGAAGTTAACCTCATCGCGCTTGATAAGATGATCTAACGTGCCTCAACATTCCATCTCTTACCCGTCAGATATTCCTTGTCTATCTGCTTCGACTTAGTCTCGCCAATGAAATGCTTTCCCACTTCCAATGAGCAGCGTCAATAGGTGCCAATGCCCAGTATTTGTGCCTCGCTTTAACCCTCAATAACGCTGCCCATGAGCGTGCTGTCGCGCTGTCGATTCAGGCCGCTGTTGTAAGTCGGATAAATGATGCGAGGCAAGAGAACTGCTGAAATATATGTTTTCCACATACATGAGCCTTGAATAATACAGCAATAAATAATACAAACAGCGAGCATCTCTTGCGAAGCGTAGTTAGTCTAAGTCAGAAAACAGGACGAGAGATTACTGCAGTTGAAGACCTGAATCGCATGTTGACCATTTCCAAAGCATTGTCGGCAGCCCAGGCGCGGACCTACCACGCGCGCGAGTTTGTGTCGGAGAAGCAAAACTACTGGAGCCGTGACGCGCGAGTGCATAGCGAGTGGCAGGGACGGCTCGCCCAGGAGTGGGGACTGCGTGATTCCGTTGGTGCCGAGGAATTTGGTCGATTGAGCGAAGGGCAGCATCCTGCAAGCGGCGTGCAACTCGTCAAGCACCAGCCAGCAAAGACCTACGACAACGAGTACGGCAAGGAAATCACCAGTGTCGAACATCGAGCCGGGTGGGATGCAACATTCTCCGCGCCGAAATCCGTTTCACTCACCGCGCTTGTCGGTGGCGATGAGCGCGTGCGCGTGGCGCATCGCGAAAGTGTCCGCGTAGCACTTGGCGAATTGGAACGGTATACGCAGGCGCGCATCGGCAATATCCACGCGCCTGAGACGACGGCAAAGTTCATTGCCGCCACTTTCGAGCATGACACTGCCCGTCCGGTGGATGGCTACGCTGCGCCGCAACTTCATACTCATGTCGTCATTTTCAATATGACCGAGCGCGAGAACGGCCAGACGCGGGCGCTTCAGGAGCGGAGCCTTTTCCAATCGCAGCAGTATGCGACCAGTATCTACCGTTCCGAGCTTGCGATGCGACTACAGGGGCTGGGCTATCAAATCGAACGCGGCAAGCACGGTCAGCCCGAGATCAAGGGCTACACGCAGGAATATCTGGATGCATCCAGTCCGAGACGAGAACAGATTAAGAATCATTTGCAGGAGATCGGGAGGGAAGGCGCGGGCGCAGCACAAGTTGCTGCCCATCGCACACGAGACCGCAAGGAAATTCGTCCCCCGGAAGAAGTGCTACAGCGGCAGCGTGAACTGGCCGCACGGCACGGCCATCAGGCGGATCGCGTAGTGGTCTTGGCACGCGAACATACTCATCTCCACGCACCCCACCCGGACACGACTGAACGACAGGCCGTCACCTATGCCCGCAATCACGTCTTCGAGCGGTCTGCCGTGCAGGATGAGCGAACCATCTTGCAGGCGGCAATCAGCCGCAGCATGGCGCAAGCAACCTACGAGCAAGTACGGCAAGAGTTTGCGCAGCGCGTCCAGCGCGGGGAATTCGTTGCCGTTGGCCCCATCGAAGGGCGCGCCGCGCCGATGTACACAACCGTCGAGATGATCCGCATGGAACAGGAGATCGTCGCACGGATGCAGAGCGGCAACCAGCGCTACTTCAGCGATCCGATGCTGGTTTCGCCTTCGCTGCGGATTGCAACCGAGGACCGTCATACAGAACTGAGTCCGGCGCAGCGGGAGGTGGTCGATGACATCTTTGTGAGGCGCGAGAAAATCGTTGGCTTGGATGGAATTGCTGGTACGGGCAAGACAACGACCTTGGCGGTAATCCGGGAAGGAGTCGAGGCCGAAGGCTACAAGGTCGAAGGTTTTGCTCCCACGTCTCGCGCGGCGCAGAAGCTGGCCGAGGCGGGCATCGAGACCTCGACTCTGCAACGCCATCTTACGAGGGGAGAGCAGCCGGATACAGGAGAGAAAAAGTTCTATGTGCTCGACGAGTCTTCGCTTGCCTCGACGCGTCAGATGCACGAGTTCATCGAACGGCTGCATGCGAGAGACCGGGTTTTGCTAGTGGGCGACACGCGGCAACATGAAGCGGTCGAAGCGGGCCGTCCTTTCGCGCAGCTTCAGGAAGCTGGGATGCGGACGATGAGACTCGAAGAGATCGTGCGACAGAAGGACCCGGAACTGAAGCAGGCTGTTGAGCAGTTGGCGCGCGGTCAGGTTGGCACGGCTATCCATAGCCTTGACCGGCAGGGCCGCGTACATGAAGTGAAAGGGCGTGAGGAGCGCATCACGGCCATTGCGCGCGAGTACGCCAAGTCGCCGGAAAGCACGCTGGTAGTGTCCCCGGACAATCTGTCACGTGCAGAGATTAATCAGCGCATTCATGCCGAGTTGCAATCGCGCGGAAGTGTTGGCAAGGAAGAGCACCGGGTCCAAACGCTGGTGCCGCGGCAGGAGATGACCGGCGCAGATCGTTCTTGGACCCGGCAATATCAAATCAACGACATTCTTCGCTACTCGCGCAGTTCGCGGGAGACTGGAATTTCGAAAGGCGAATACACGCGCGTCAAAAGTATCGATGCGCAAAACAATCAGCTGACGGTACTGCGTGCGGGTGGAAGTGAAACGACCTATGACCCTCGCCGGCAGATGGGCGTCTCGGTGTATCGCCAACAGGAGAAGGCATTCTCGGTTGGAGACCGTATCCAATTCACCGCGCCCAATCATGAGTTGAAGATTGCGAACCGTGACCTGGGCACAGTGGAAAGCATCGCACCGAACGGAGCGATGCGGCTGAAGCTCGATAACGGGCGCAGTATGGACTACGAACCTCAACGTCATCCACATCTCGACCACGGCTATGCCGTTACCAGTCATTCCAGTCAGGGACAGACTGCGGAACGCGTACTCATTCACGTAGATACGAATCTTGCGGCGAAAGACCTGCTCAATCGCCGCATGGCGTATGTCTCGGTTTCGCGAGGACAGTGGGACGCGCAGATTTTCACAAACGATCGCAGAAAGTTGCCGCAGGCGCTTGGTCACGATGTTTCGCATCAGAGCGCACATAAGCCAGAACAGGCGATCGCACCAATGCAGCATCAGGAGGCTGCGAGGTCACAGCAGGTGACGCAGGACTTGGGAATGGGTATGGGCATAGGTTTGGGCTTCTGATCTTAAACAGGAATCAACGATCATTTCACGTGGGAAGGCAATGATGAGCGCAGAGTCACTTGGTAAAAAACCAATCCAGAACACCAGCCAAGCTGCGCTTGCTCTGGAGCAGCGTTATTTGGCCGCTAACGATAGCTTCGCCGAAAAGCACTATCGCGTTAGCGACCTCGCGGAGCTTTGGGGTTTGGGCAGGGAGACGGTGCGCAAGCTCGTCAAGGACGATCCGGGCGTCATCAGAATCAGGATGGGACGCAAGCGGGCGCACACGGTTTACAGCGTGCCGGAATCCGCCGTGCGGCGCATCCACACGCGGTTGTTGATGGGAGCCTAAATTAGAATGGCGAAATTCTCATTTCACCCCTTCGCGGGTTTCCGTATAGAAATAACAGTCGGTTTTGGTTTTGGCTTCGTATCGAAAGCGGCTTTGAGTACTGCCGTCAATCGCTCCTGACGTTCGGGAATCCATGCGGCATAATGTTTCCTCACGATCTGCTCGGTATTGCCCAGCAACTCCGCCACGTCGCGCACGGTGACACCGGGGCGCTCCAATAAAATTCTTGCGAAGGTATGGCGGAAACGGTGCGGCGTCGGCTTGTCCTTCCACGGGCCGCACAGTTCCCAGAGTTTATTCAGCTTGCGCCTCCACAGATCAGTGATGACGTTCATATCGGTTGTGCTGTGCTCCCCGAAAATGTACGGGCCTACTTCCAGAGCGCGGGTGCGGATTCGTTGCTGCAACCACTCGGGAACCCAGGTGTAAACGTGGGTGTGCGCCTTCGTGGTCCTTAGCTGGATCGTGCCGTCTGACCGCATGCGGTCGATATGGAACGTGCTCACGTCGGAAATCCTCAAGCCCGTGTACACAGAAACCGAAATGAAGTCCGCTAGGTCCTGCCCCGTCCATCTGGCGCGGTATTGGGCATAGGGGCCTTGCGCTTTGCGCTCTTTGGTAGCTTTGGAAAACTGGATCTGCCGTTTCCCGTATTTTGTATCGCAAGCGTCGTACATCCGGCGGAGTTCTTCATCGGAAAACGGCAATTTCTGTTCGCTGCGAGGATCGTTATGCTGGCCGCGCTGGTTCTTCACCAAGCGGGCCGGATTACGCGGAGTCCATTCGTTCGCATGACAAAATTCAAAGAAGGCTTTGACGACGCTCATGTTTTTAGCGGCGGTGCTGGGCAGCACGCCCCATGTAGCACGAAACTCGCGCACGTCGATGGGCGTCCACTGGTCGATAGCGGCATAGCCCTTGGCATCTGAGAAGCTCCGTAGTAGCTTCAGAACGAATTTGTAGTTCCGCTGAGTGTTCGGGGCGGTGTGTTCCTCAAACTCGGCTGTAAACGCGGCTATCGCACGAATAACGCCAATCCGTTCGGGTTCGCAGTTTGTGGCAGGAAGGGTTAGCGGCGCTTCGATCTTGTCCTGGCCGTTCCATGCGCCGGACTGTTGCAACAAAGCAACAAGTGCCTTGGCGTCGTCCCAATCGGCGGTGCCCGTCTGCCTACGGTTGAACTTCCCGCCAAGCGTGCCGGAAACGTGGATCAGACACGCGCATTTTTTCCAGCCGCGCCGTCCCTCTTCAAACTGGCCGGTGCGGGCGTCTTCGGGGTGGGAGCCTTCACATTCCTTGCGGTGGCGTCGATAAAGGTTGAGGGTCATGCAGCATTGGATGCACGTTGCACGCCATTGCACGCTGAAACAAAGCGACCCTCGTAACCTATTGAAAATAAACTGGCGGAGAGAGTGGGATTCGAACCCACGTTACCCTTTCGAGTAAACACGCTTTCCAAGCGTGCGCCTTCAGCCACTCGGCCATCTCTCCGCTACGCAACTCTTCTTCGATTCTACCAGTGCTTACAAATTCGCCGCGAGCCTTCGAACTGACCCGAATCGCTATCACCTTCACGAGGATCCGCAATTCCCGCGTTCCAGCTAGCTCTCTTTTTTAGTCCTCTTCCGGTTTATGTAGTTGCTGGGCCAGATAGTTCTCATACGTCATCTCTTGGATCGCGTGCAGCTGGCCTTCCAGCCAGTCAATGTGGTGCTCTTCGTCCTTTAAAATTTTTTCCATCAGTTCGCGCGATCCATTGTCGCCCGCAGCAACACTCGCCGCGATCCCTTCGTTCAGACGCTTCACGGCTGTGTATTCCAATTCCAGATCGTTCTCCAGTTGTTGCTTCACCGTTTGCCCGATGTTGATCTTGAAATAGTCCGTCATATTCGGAGCGCCATCCAGATACAGAATGCGTTCCATCAGAATTTCCGCGTGCTGCATCTCCTCGATCGATTCTTTGCGGATCTGCTTAGCCATCCGCTGATATCCCCAGTTCTCACACATTTCGGCATGCAGAAAATACTGATTAATAGCGGTGAGTTCCGCTTTCAGCACCTCGTTTAGAATAGCAATAATTTTTGGATCGCCCTTCATAGTTGCCCCTTTCTCATAGTCTGTACAGCGGATGTCCTCCCAGCCGATTTATGGAGTAGAAACGTTGCAAGTCCCCGTTCGTCCTCAGCGGTATGCGATCAAATTACAAAACGGGAGACCGGCCCGCCTGGTCAAGGGCCGAAACGTCTCAGGCCAATAACACGGCGGCCATCCAATTGTCGGATCAGGAATTCTCAACCGAGAATTGTACTAGAAGGAAGGAATTACGACTGGGATGATCCCGCAGCGGCAGAAGCGGCGTTCTTGGGTTCAGGCTCAGCCGGAGCACTTACGCTCGCAGACTGCGCGGGCGACGAGGTTTTCGCAGGGCCTACGCCCTCCACCACGCGATGATTCAGGCAATACAGGGCAAGTTCGAGACGATCCGCCACTCCGAGCTTGTCATACACTTTGCGCAGATAGTTCTTGACCACCTGCTCCGTCGTGCCGACTCGAAGCGCAATTTCCTTATTTTTCATCCCCTGCGTTACGCAGGAAACAATGAGCGACTCTTTCGGTGTCAACGAAACCTTGGGGCGGGATCCGGCCGGTCGCATTCCCTGGGTCCGATAGGCATGCATTACCCACGCAATGCCGCGACTTTCCAACCACGGCTCGCCCGCAGCCACTTTTCGCAGACACTCCACCAGCATCTCTGGCTCGACCTCGCGTGAAACAATCGCGTGTGCCCCGCGGCGGAACAACTCCAGCGTCATCTCCTGATCCGGTTCCTGCAGCACCACCACCAATCGGCAATTCGCGTTCTGTCGCAGCAAATCCGACACCGCGTCGGCGGGATTTGCGGCCAACGCCGCTTCGAAAATCACCACGTCGGCTGAAAACTTTTGGATCGCGGCCACCGTCTGGTCGAAACTCTCCGCCTGGCCGACAACTCGAATGTCATCTTCGAGAGCGAAAATCTTTCGCAACCCGGCACGGAAAATAGCCTGCGTGTCCGCCAGAATGACGCGGATCGTGCCCTTCCCGTCATCCGTGAGCAATCCCTCGCCCGCCTCGAAGCCGACCGCATTCCCGACCGTGTTCCCGACCGATGTGCTGCCCATCCGTCCTCTTTTCGCCTACCGCCCCTTACAACGTTTGCTCAAACGATCTTTCCTTGCCTCACCGACCCTGCCTTACCGACATTGAGTGACGCTTTCGTACTCGGCCGAATCTCTCGCCCGACCTACTTCCTCTCGAAGCGGTATTCATCGATGACCACGCCTACTCCGCGCCGTCCGCCATCCGCAAAACTACGAACTACTCTTCCCCGGCAATCGACCTGTACATCGGCTGCCGCGCCCACGACATCAGCTGGAAGCGAGATTGTAAAATCAACCGCGGACCCGATCGGCACATCCGCATCCATGCGGAACAGAACACCATTCGCGGAAATATTTTCAGTTTCGATGGACTTGCCCAGGAC
Organism: Terriglobales bacterium; assembly: GCA_049520915.1. Taxonomy (GTDB): domain Bacteria; phylum Acidobacteriota; class Terriglobia; order Terriglobales; family Acidobacteriaceae; genus Acidiflorens. The sequence continues at coordinate 57,508 of JBEKPH010000019.1, read as the reverse complement.
TTGCCCTCCGGCCCCGGCCTGGTTGACTGCCGATTTCAGCGCTACTGGCAGTTTGATCGGAAAACGCGGCGCGCCTTGCACGTCCGCGTACCCTCTTCGACCTTTACCGCCGTCCCCGACGATTCCTTTGCTGGTTTCAGACACGTTTGCGACGACCTTCCTTCCGGCTCGTGCCGTGCACCTCTCCCATTGAGCATGTGCACATTTCAGGGCGAGATTACACCCCAGCATCTACATCGCAAAGTTACGTAGGTCATGGAACAATCGCGGCGAAGTGCCAGTGGTACAGGAACTTACGGGCGTATCCCCCATCCCGCTCGTTCCCTTTACAGCGCGCCAAGGCGGCGCAACCGGCATCTGGCGCAGAGCCTTGCATGGCTATAATTTGGAAGGGTTCTAGGAGACTTTCCAGAATTTGTACGTTTGGGAAGCCCTGTAAACCGGAGGGCCTGAATCTAGGTGCTAATTTGCTAGTTGCTGTATCTAAAACTTCGTCACTTCCGTGAAATTAAACTCTGCCACCTTCATCGCCGGCACGACCATATCAAACGATTCCTCCCCGCTGCCCCGCACCGGGACGCTCATCGCCTCAACATTCGACAACATCGCAATCAGGCTCTGATTAAACCGGAAGTTGCGCAGCCCGCTTCGAACTTGCCCGTTCTCCACCAGAAAGGTCCCGTCCCGCGTCATCCCCGTCACAATCTTCTCGTACGGATCCACCTCGCGAATGTACCAAAGCCGCGTCACCAGCACGCCACGCTCGGTCGAAGCAATCATCTCCTGGACGCTCTGCGTCTTTTCCGCCGCGCCGAAGACAATATTCATCGGCATCTCGCCCATCTCGTTGGGCAAAGGGAATCCGTGCCCGGTGGCCTCGATCGGTCCAACTTTAGCCGCGTACTCCGAATTCCTCATCTTCTGCGCCGTCGCTCGCGCATAAACCACGCGCTTCACCACGCCGTTCTCAACCAGTGGGACGCGCTTCCGCCGCATGCCCTCACCATCAAACGGCGAACCCGCTTGCAACGGATGTTGCGAGTCATCCGCGATGTTGATGTTCTCGCCGAATAACTTCGTGCCGATGCGATCGTTCAAAAATGACCGCTGATCCAGAATGGCCACTCCGCTGTAGTCCCAAAACATGAAACCAACAATGTCGAGGACCGCCGCCGGTTCAAGAATCACCGCGTACTTTCCCGGCGCGATCTCCCTCGGATGCGCCGAATCTGCCGCTTTTTGCGCCGCCGTTTCCGCCAGCCGCAACGGATCCAGATTCCTCACGTCCGTAGAATTTGCCTTTTGCCAGCCCGAAGAATCGCCGCCCAGCATCGTGATCGAAACTTCCGCCAACGTTTGCCGATGCCACTGCGCTAAGCCGCGCGAATTGAAGATTCCTTCGACCGACTCTGACGCGGAGTAGATGCCCGCCGTGGTCAGCTTGCGACGATCGGCGACCGCCACGATTCCCTTAACTACCTCGGCCCGATCGGCCGGAGTAATCGCCGCCGTCTGCTCAAAGAAGCGTGTGGCGTGGATATTTTTATCCGCCAAAGTGTCATTCGCATTCGCTTCTTCTGCGGTCGGCATCGGCAGTAGTTCGGGATCGGGCACCTGCACTCTTGCGAGCCTCTCCGAAGCCGCCACTGCCCGTTGCAGACTCGCATCATCAAACTGATTGGCCGTAGCGCGCGCCGTCCGCCCTCCGAAATTCGTGCGGATCGACACCACCGAATTCTCTTCTTCTACATTTTGATGGATTGTGTTATTCGCAAACCGCGTCAGCGCAAAGCGCGACCCATTGAAAATCGCCTCGACCTCATCCGCCGACGAGAATCGTCGAATGCGATCAAAGACATCGGCGGATTGTTCTCGCGTAAGCATCTCTTTTTGGTTTTCTCTGTGTCTCCGTGCTTCCGTGGTAAAGATTTTTGCGCTTCAGCTGCCCTGATATGCCGTTCCCACGCGCACCTTCCGAAACCGCGCCGGACTCGCTCCATGCCCCGTTCCCACCACCTGCTGCGGCTGTCCTTTACCGCAGTTGGGAGTGCCCCACAGCGCCCACTCGTTGCGCGAGCAGATTGCGTCCATCGAATTCCAGAACTCCGTCGTGATTCCCGAATACGACGGATTCTTCAGCATCCGCGTGCGCTTGCCCTTCTTGATCTCCCACGCGATCTCGCAGCCAAACTGAAAGTTGTAGCGCTTGTCATCGATCGACCACGACTTATTTGTCTCCATATAAATGCCATCGTCCGTCGATGCAATCAGCTGCTCTAGACTGAGCGGCTTTTCGCCGGGCAGAATGCTGATATTCGTCATGCGGATCATAGGCAGCCGGTTCCATCCCTCCGCGCGCAACGTCCCGCCAGACCGCACCGCGCCAATCGTGTGCGCCGTCTCGCGCGAACTCAGATAGCCGGTAAAAAGTCCATTCGTAATAATCGGAGTCGATTGCGCTGCCACACCTTCATCGTCGTAAGCGAAAGTTCCGAGACCAGGCCCGTGCTCTTGTCGCGCATCCGCCACCACGTTCACCAACTCGCTCCCGTACCGCAGATGGCCCAACTTCTCCAGCGTCAGAAATGAAGTACCCGCAAAATTCGCTTCCATCCCCAGCACACGATCCAATTCGATCGGATGCCCTACCGACTCGTGAATCTGCAATCCCAATTGCGAGCCGTCCAGAATAATGGTGTACGTCCCCTCCGGACACTGCTCCGCGCGATGCAACGCCACTGCCTCTTCCCCCACGCGCCGCGCATTCTCCACCAACTTCATCTCGTCGATCAGCTCGTACCCGCGATTCTGCCATTGCCCGCCAAACGAATTGGGATACGACCGTTTCTGAATTTCCGATCCCGCAAACGCGTACGCCGCGTAGCCCGCGCCGGTCGAGTATTTTGTCTGATGAATGTCCGCGCCCTCGGACGAGAGAAACCACGACTCTTCTCGCTGGAAGTTCATCCCGGTTTCGGCGAGCGTAACGCCAGCGTCCGCACGCATCTCCGCGTCCACCTGCATCAGCAATGCAAGATTCTGTTCCACTGAAGTGCTGAACGGATCGATCTGATATGGCGTGGTCCATTCCGCCACGGCTGCCGGCTCGGCAGCCAGTTGAACATCTTCGACCTTCACCCGCGCCGAAGCTCGCGCGATCTCGACCGCGAGCGCGGCCGTAGCCTCCACCGACGTCCGGCTCAAATCCGCGGACGCGGCGAAGCCCCACGCCCCATCCGCCAGCACGCGCACGCCGATCCCCAGCGACTCCGAATCCGACGCATGCCCCACCCGTCCATTCTTCGTGCTCAGGGAGCGGTTGCGTAGCAAAACCAGGCGCGCATCAACATATGAAATCCCGCGTCCAGATGCCGCATCCAGCGCCAGTTGGCCAGTAGCCTTCATCGCAGAATTACCGTATCACGATCAGTTGTAAATTTGAATTTGGCGACGTGATCCTGGACAGAACTCGTACTGTGTGGGGACGAAGAGGAACAGACACATTTAGTTTGTCCCGATTCATGTTGGAACAGCCGAACGCAGTCTGCCACTGCCGACGGCAGGTCGATTTAGTGCATTCCCGGCGCAGCCATTGCCAGCGGAGTTTTCTTGCCGGCCATCCTGTGTGAAACATCGATCACGAACCGTCCCGCCTGCAGATGATCCCCGTGCCCGCCGTCTTTGTCTTTGTCCGCGTCATCCGCACCCGCGCTGTCCCCATCCTTCGGATCCGTCCACAGTGCGCTCATCTCGACTTTCCCGGACGCTGACGCGACCTTCGTGGGTTGCCGTTGCTGTTTGTCAACGTAAGCTTTAATCACCTGCGTCGCCAGACGCGCCGCCAGCTTCCCGTGCTCCCCGCCTTCAAACAAAACGCAAACGATAATGTCCGGATTGCGCCGCGGCGTGAATCCCACAAACCACCCGTTCTGCGCAAAATCCGCGTTGTTCTGATGCTTGGCGCGCATCGCCAGCGAAACAATCTGCGCCGATCCCGTCTTCCCCGCAATATCAATCCCGGGAATGTGCGCCGAGGGCGCCGTGCCTTCAGGCAGTAACACGCGGCTCATTGCATCCGTAATCGTGTTCCATCCCGTCGGATCAATCGGTACCTCTTTGACCTCGGTGTAGTTCGTTGTCTGCACAAAGCCCGTCGGTAGGTTCGTCGGATTGATCACATGCGGCACGACCATCCGTCCGCCCATTGAAATCGCACCCACCGCGCGCATCAGCTGCACTGGTGTAATCGCCACCGCGCCTTGGCCAATCCCGACCGAAATCGTCTCTCCCGCAAACCACTTCTGCTTGAAGTTGCGGATCTTCCACTCCTCCGACGGCATGACTCCCGTCACTTCGTTCGGCAGATCTATTCCCGTCTTCTGCCCCAGTCCAAACGCTGTCGCATACTTGGCGATGCGATCGATTCCCAGCTTCTCCGCTAGCGTGTAAAAGAAAACGTCGCACGATTGATAAATCGCCTTCGGCAAATCGACTCCGCCGTGCCCACTCTTCACCCAGCATCCAAAACGTCGCCCATAGAATGTGGCGCCGCCCGTGCAATTGACGTGAAGGGTCTGCGCAATCCCTTCCTGCCACCCCGCGGTCGCCATAATAATTTTGAACGTCGAACCCGGCGCCAGCTGCGCTTGAATCGCTTTGTTCAGCAGCGGCTTGTCCGGATCATTGACCAGCTTGTTCCACTCGTCCCGCGAAATCTTCACCGCAAAATCATTCGGATCAAAAGTTGGCCGGCTTACCATCGCCAGAATCTCGCCCGTATGCGGATCCATTGCCACAATCGCGCCGTTCTTCCCTTCAATCGCCTGCTCGGCCGCAATCTGCAGATCCAAATCTAAAGTCAGCTTCAACTGCTTCCCCGGCTCCGCGGGAGTCTCATCCAACCGGCTCACCTCGCGCCCGTGACTATTCACAATCGCGCGCCGCGACCCGTTCTTCCCCATCAGGATGCCGTTGTACTGTTTCTCCACTCCGCTCACGCCCACCACATCGCCTGGCGTGTAGAGTTCAAACTGCGGCTGGTTGAGCATGTCCTCCGTCACTTCGCCCACATAGCCGATCAGGTGCGCCACGAAACCGTTGCGCGGATACAACCGCCGGTGCGCCATGATCGTCTCCAGCTCCGGCAGTTCGTTCTTATGCGATTCAATAAACGCCAGTTCGTCCGGCGTAATATCCTCTTTAAGGAAAATCGGCTGATACCCCGGCAGCCATGCCGACCGCTTCATTCGCAACCGCACTTCATCGGGATTTAAATGCAGCCCCTTCGCGATCGCGTCCGCGTCAGCATTCAGATCCCGGGAAGAATCTCGCAGCAGCAACGCCGAAAACGACGGATAGTTGTCGACAATAATCCGCCCTTCGCGATCGAGAATTTTTCCCCGCGGCGCGAGGATGGGAACATTGCGCACGCGGTTCTGCTCGGCCAGTAATGAGTACTTGCCGCTCTCCATCACCTGCAGCCGCCACAATCCGTAGGCTAAAAGCAGAAAAATAAATAGCACCACGTATTGCACAGCAGTCAGGCGGAGCGCCGAAACTTTTTCTTCGCGGCCGAACATCAATCCTCAGATCCTGGTAGTTCCGTTCTTAATGCATTCTAACCTGCATCCGATTCCCCCAGAAACCACCGCAAAAACCAAAGTTTTCCTTCAATAAACGTTTCCCCTCGCCTCCCCACGGACCAATGGAGCAGTAGCCTCCCGTCTGGTCATCGAACCCGTGCAGAAACCGCCGTCCAGTCCCCCGCCAACAGTCCATGTCCCACCGGGGATTGATGTCGTCACCCCTTAAAAGCAACAATAAGGGTACGTCCCAACGTCATACCTATATTCAGCCAAGGAATTCATGCGCATTCGCAGTTTCATCATCGCTTACGCTCTCGTACTTGCCATTCTTCTGTTCGCCGATCACCGTCCCGTTCACTCTGACCAGAATCGCTATTCCCATGTAGTCGATCTCACCGCCGACGATAGCACTACCTCGCAGCCAACTGCGGCCAGAAATGCAGTAAGAAATAGCATTTCGCGGACTCACATCATCGCTCCCGACGCACTGATTCCCGGCACCTGGACCGCTTCCCAGATCCCACCCGAGCGCCTCATTGCCCCGCTTGTCGTGATGGATCTCCAATCCCGCGCCGACGATCAACCCATTTCCCTGGACGATATCGCCGCTTGGGAATCACACAATGGCATGATTCCGCAAGGAGCCGTGATCGCCGTCCGCCGCCCCCGCGCGGCCTCGTCAACCCTCGAAAACGTTTCGCCAACCACGCAATTTCCGATTGCACGCGATGCCGCGGAATTTCTGATCGACGCGCGCGACACCATCGGCTTTGCTGTCGAGACTCCCGTTGACTTTACCCGCGACCGCACCCTCGCCCGCCAAATCGCCCTCCACGGCAGCTACGTAGTCGAAGGAGCCACGGGCTTCACCGCACTCCCATCCACCGGGTCGCTCGTCCTGGTAGCCCCCGCAAAAACCAAGAAATCGATTCCCGCCTCCGTCCGCGTTCTAGCCATGGTTCGCTAGCATCAAAGTTCGATGGAGCGACGGGCGTCCTCGCCCGTCCTTCTCGACACAAACCTTTCGTTTCGCCACTAGCTTTTTTCGTCGCCGTTCCATTTAAAATGATCCAACCCACGGAGGTCCCATCATGTCCGAACCTATTCCCGACCCGCGCTTCCCCGTCGGAAAATTTTCCTACGCCGGTCCACCCGCCGCCGAACAGAAACAGCAATTTCTCTCTGACATCGAACAAACTCCCGCTCGCCTGCGCGCCGCCCTCGCTGGCTTGTCCGATCAGCAACTCGACACGCCTTACCGCGACGGAGGCTGGACGCCCCGTCAAGTCGCCCACCATGTCGTCGATAGCCACATGAACAGTTACATCCGCTTCAAACTCGCCCTAACGGAAGACGATCCCATCATCAAGCCGTATATGGAAAACCTCTGGGCCGAATTGCCCGAGGCTAAACACGCTCCCGTGGAAGTCTCCCTATCTTTGCTCGACAACCTGCACCAGCGCTGGATGCTGATGCTCCGCAAGATAGAAGATGCCCAATGGAAACGCACCTTCCGCCATCCCGAACGAGGCCCGATGACTCTCGAGCAAAATCTAGCCCTCTACGCCTGGCACGGACGTCATCACGTAGCCCACATCACATCCCTGCGCAAGAAAATGGGATGGTAGGACAGTAAGAAGTAACTCGACGGCACGCCGTGCTTTGCGCAAGCGGACAGAATGCGCACATCGAAACGCGGTTCTGTGCACTTAAAGAGGAATGCCCTTCGTTCGCTAAGAGCGTAAGAGCCAGAAGCGAAGAGCTAATAGCTAAGAGCCAAAAGCCACTATCGCCCTAACTCATCCCCGCCTTCCATAGCAGATAACTCGCCGCCTCCCGCATCACTGCCGTGAACCGGTCCCAAACATGCCGCGGACGCGACTCCCCACGCGGCGCCACCTCAACCTGCACGCCTTCATGCTCCAACAATGCTCGAATGCGGAACACATGATAGGCATCGCTCACCGCGATGCAGCCGTGCATTCCATTCGCACGCATGATATTCGCCACCCGCTCCGCCGATTGCGCCGTGTCCGTCCCTTGCGTCTCCGCAATCAGCGCCTGCTCCGGAATCCCCCGCCGCTGCAAATAATCCTTACCGACTCCGCCCTCGCTAAACTCCGGATCCAGCCCCGACCCGCCTGTGGTAATCACAAACGGCGCGAGCCCTTTCTGAAACAGCTCGTAGCCATGATCCAGCCGCGCCCGGTATACCGGCGATGGACGTCCTGAATATTCCGCTGCGCCAAATATCGCAATCACATCCGCCTTATGCGCCGGTGATTCCGCCGCCGCGCTGACGATCCGCGACCCCGTCAGGCCAAAAAACAAAATGAGCGCTCCCGCCACGGCGAGCAAAAAAAGTGCCCATGGGCGCCTCCATAAACTTTTCTTGGGGATAGATGGATTGTGATCGTCGGCCATCTTGGTACTACGATCTCACAACTACAGGATGCTACGATTCAACTTTTCGCCCCGGAGCCCGATCTCAAAACGTAGATCGAGAACTCTTCGAGAGCGCCCGCTACGAAAGCGCTTCAATGATCTCTTTGGCGGGAATCGCCCCTTCGCGCAGAATCTGCCACGTGCCATCTTCGCGGAAGTGCACAATCGTCGACGAAATCGTTCGCGGAGACTCCCCGCCATCCACAATCATCGAAATGCGATCATGCAACTGCTCCTGCACCTGCTCGGCCGTCGTGCATTCCGAAGATCCACTCAGGTTCGCTGACGTCGCCGTAATGGGTATCTTCGCCGCCCGCACCACTGCCAACGGAATCTCCGCCGCTGGCACGCGCAATGCAACATTCCCCGTGTTTGCCGTAACCTTCAGCGGCAGATGCGACGCTGCCGGCACAATCATCGTCAGCGGACCCGGCCAGAAACGCCGCGCCAGTAAATGAAAATCGTCCGGCAAGGGACGCGCAAATTCCTCCGCCTGATCCACGTTCTCAATCAGCAACGATAGCGGTTTGTGCCGCAAACGCGACTTGATCTCATACACCCGCTCCACAGCCCGCAAATTAAACGGATCCGCCGCGAGTCCATAGAACGTGTCGGTCGGCATGCCCAGCACTTGCCCGGCCAGAATCTGCTCGGCGGCGTACTTGATCAGCGAAGCTTCCGGCAATACCGCATGAATTTTAAGGATTTCCGCGCGCACTCTGGTCCCTTCCGATTATCGGCATAAATGGCGTAAAGATGATCTGGAAAACGTTTGTTTGTATAAACATTGAAATGTACCATACATCCTATCTTCGGAACCAACGTTGAACCCGTGCACGTTTTCCGTATATTTCCGTCGTCGCGAGCGTTTTGCCCTCGTCCGTGTCCTTTGTGGTAAAAGGTTTCAATTGCCAGTAGGACCAACCGCCAACCCGCAACGAGCCCAGATCTATGAGCCGGGATTTATGAACCGGAATTTTATGAGCCAAGACCCCAAGCGATTCCCAACCCGATCGCAACCCGACCGTCTTCGCCCCGTCGCCGGACGCCACAACCAACGGCTTAAAGAATTGCGCCAGGCCTTCCACCGCGCCGAACCTACTCCCCAGGGCGAATGCGCCATCGAAGGCGTGAAGTTGATCGAAGAAGCCTTTCGCAGCGGACTTCCCCTCGAAACCGTATTTTTCAGCGAAGCCGCTCGCCCGTTAGCGGAGAAACTTTTGCCCCAAATCGCCGCTCGCACCGAAACCTTGGTTCTGCCGAACGCGCTCTTCAACTCCATCGTCCCAAGCGATGCCCCGCAAGGCGTTGCTGCGCTCGTCAAATTGCGAACCTATTCCTCAACCGAACTCCTCGATCGGTCCGCCACCGGCCCGCTTCTGGTCGCCGCCGGACTGCAAGATCCCGGCAATCTCGGCACTATCCTGCGTTCCGCCGAGGCCTTCGGAGCCGCCGGAATCTTCCTCACCGAAGGCACCGTCAGCCTCTACAACTCGAAAGTCCTTCGCGGCTCGGCCGGATCCATCTTCCGTCTGCCCTTCTTACGAATTCCCTCCGCCGATCTGATTCCGCAACTGAAAGCACGTGGCATCCGCCTGCTAGCCACTTCTTCGCACCACGGTACACCCCTGCCCCAAGTCACCTGGACGCTCCCGCTCGCCATCTTCATCGGCAACGAAGGTGCCGGCCTGTCCCGCGATCTCATACGCCAAATGGACGATACCCTCGTCATCCCCCAATCTGCCCAAGTCGAGTCCCTGAACGCCGGAATCGCCGCCAGCATCGTGCTCTACGAAGCCGCAAGAAATCGAAAATGAGCTCCTCCCCAACGGAGGCACAGAGAGATCCAAGAGCAATTTTGAGTTTCTCCGTGACTCCGTGCCTCCGTGGTGAAATGATTTGGTGACTCATGAATCTGTTCGCTTCCATCCCGCCCAACGACCCCACTCCCCAGGGGACGCGCCCGGTCGCCGATCGCATGCGCCCGCGCACGCTCGACGAATTCGTCGGGCAAGAACAATTAGTCGGACCCGGCAAGCCCCTCCGCGTTCAGATCGAACGCGACGATCCCACCTCGATGATCTTCTGGGGCCCTCCCGGCACCGGAAAAACCACGCTCGCGAAAATCATCGCGGGAATTACCAAAGCCGACTTCATCGAGTTCTCCGCCGTCCTCGCCGGGATAAAAGAAATCAAGCAAGTCATGGCTGATGCCGACCGCGCCCGCCAGTACGGCACCCGCACCATCGTCTTCGTCGACGAGATCCATCGGTTCAACAAAGCCCAGCAGGACGCCTTCCTTCCCCACGTCGAGAAAGGCAGCATCCGTCTGATTGGCGCCACTACCGAAAACCCATCCTTCGAAATTAATGGCGCGTTGCTCTCCCGTTGCCGCGTCTACGTCCTCAGGCCGCTCACCGAAGACGAAATTATAGAAATCCTTCGCCGCGCCCTTGCCGACGCCGACCGTGGACTAGGAAATTTGCATCTCGAAGCCTCCGAAAATGCCCTTCGCAAAATCGCCGCCTACTCCAGCGGAGACGCCCGCAGCGCCTACAACGTCCTCGAAGTCGCCTCGTCCTTAGCCCAACAATCCGGCACAACGACCCTCACCGAAGAGGCCATCCAGGAAGCCGTTCAGAAGCGCATTCTGCTCTACGACAAAAACGGCGAAGAGCACTACAACATTATTTCCGCCCTGCACAAATCCGTTCGCAATAGCGACCCTGACGCCGCGCTCTATTGGCTCGCCCGCATGTTAGAAGCTGGAGAAGACCCGCTCTACATCGCCCGCCGCGTCGTCCGCATGGCCGTCGAAGATATCGGACTCGCCGAGCCAAACGCTCTCGCCCTCTGCATGGCCGCCCGCGACGCCGTCGATTTCATCGGCATGCCCGAGGGCAATCTTGCTCTCGCCCAAGCCGTCGTCTATCTTTCAGTCGCGCCCAAGTCGAACGCTCTTTACACTGCCTACGGAGCCGTTCAGCAGGACGTCGAGCAAACCGCTGCCCAACCCGTCCCGCTGCAACTTCGCAACGCTCCGACCCGCCTGATGAAAGGTCTTGGCTACGGCAAGGATTATCAATATGCCCACGACACCGCCGACAAAGTCACGGACATGCAGTGTCTCCCCGACAGCCTGCGCGACCGCATCTACTATCGCCCCACCAACGAAGGAGTAGAAAAGCGGATCCGCGAGCGCCTGGAAGAAATTAAAAGAATCAAGCAGTCGTCCTCACCCAGCCCGAATCGCGAACCGTAGAAATAAACTAGAAATGAAATTGTCATCTCGACATTCCGCTCTCCAAAACAAATTGTCATCCCGACCGGAGCGAAGTGGAGGGACCTTGTGTTTCAGTAACCCTTCCAATTCCCTTGTTTGCCTTCGTTAAGACCGGTAATGACATCGCGCCACCTCTAATTTCAGCGAATCCAACCCCTCTTCCAAGGAATCAAAAACATAAGCACCTCGCCCCTACTGGAGGGTTTCCCTGTGGCCACAAGTCCCTTTGCCGATGTCGGCATCTCCGCTTCGCCTCCCGCTGAGGCCTCTGCGCTCAGGCTTGCCGAACTCGTTCGCCTGCAGAAATTTGCTCAGCGCATCACCTCGACCCTCGACATCGAAGAGCTCGTTCCCCGCATCGTGGACGAAGTCGCCGCTTCCCTCGGCTGCGTCGAAATCAACCTGTTCCTCCGCGATCCCCAGCATCCCGAACTCATCCTGGCGGGAGTGCGCGGTTGTACCGTCCACGGCAAAGGCCATCGCATCAAACTCGGCGTCGGAATGGTCGGCCACGTCGCTGAGACTCGCAAAATGCACTACGCTCCCGACGTCACCAGCGACCCTTACTATCTCGCTTGCGAGCCCGACACCCGCTCCGAAGTTGCCATTCCTCTGCAACGCGACGGCGAACTGGTAGGAGTCTTCACCGCTTCCCATTGCGAAGTCGACGCTTTTTGTTCCGATCAACTCCGCCTGCTGCAAGGCCTCTGCTCGCACGTTGCCGTCGCCGTCCACAACGCTCGCCGCTTCGGCGACGAGCGCGCCCAACGCGAGCGGATGAGCCGCGAAGCCGAAGAGGCTCACGCCATTCAACAAGCTCTTTTTCCGCGCAGTTCTCCTCTGATTCCCGGTTTCCGCGTCTCAGGACTGTCTATCGCCGCTGGCTCGGTGGGCGGCGACTGGTACGATTTCATCCAGCTTGGTGATGGACGCTGGGGTCTCGTTCTCGCCGACGTCTCCGGCAAAGGCACCGCCGCCGCGCTTCTCATGTCCGCCACACGCGGCATGTTGCGTTCGCTCGCGCAAACCGGCAATGGACCCGCAGAGGTTCTCACCCGCCTCAACAACATGATGATCGAAGATTTCCCGAGCGGCCGTTTCGTCACCATGGTCTATGCCGAACTTGATCCGCACCGCCGCACTCTGCGCATCGCCAACGCAGGCCATCTTCCGCCGCTCCTCGTCGATCCCTCCGGCTATCGCTGGATCGATCACGAACACGGCTTGCCCCTGGGCATTTCAGTCAGCAAATTTTCCGAGACGGAGATCCTACTGCCCGAAAATTCGCGCATTGCAATTTATTCCGATGGCATTACGGAGGCCGAAATCGATTCCGGCGAAGACTACGGGGCCGAGCGCCTGTTGAAACAAATGCAGTCCGCGGAGATCACGGTCGAGAACTTGCTGGCCGACGTCAGCAAGTTCACCAACGGAACCGGGCTCCGGGACGACGCCACGGTAATCCTGGTTAAAGCGCGTTAACGAACTCTGCGTAGAACTCCAGCACTCATGTGTGGTGGCGGACATTCCTGTCCGCCTGCGTGCATCGTCAAGAATGTGTCCGCGCTCCTAGCGCGTGAGCGAGACTCGCTCGACACCGATTGCAACCGGGAACTATCTGGTCTTCTGAGACAACGTCGCTGTCTCTCTACCGGAACCGCGCTCGATGCTCCTTCAAAATACACAGATCCATCACGACGAAAATCCCCGCCTGACGCGCCTTCTTCGCCGCCCGCTCGTTCACTACACCTTCCTGCAGCCAGATCGCAGGAATATTCAACTCGATCGTCTGCTCTACAATCTCATCCACGAATTCCGGCCGCCGAAAAACATCCACCACATCGACCTTTTCTCGCAGCGCAACCGGAATATCGAGCAACGATGGATACGCCGTTTCCCCCAGCGCCTCTTCGATCTTCGGATTCACCGGAACAATCCGATATCCCGCGGCCTGCATGTACGCTGAGACCCCGTGGCTCGGACGCATCGGGCTTTCCGACAATCCTACTACCGCAATCGTCTTGACCCGCGCCAACAAATCGTAAATAGCATCAGGCTGCGTCACTTATCTATCCAATCTCCTGAGGATTCCGAACGACCAGCGACAACGACGAACACCAGCGAACCGCGAACGACGAAAAGCCAACCGCGAATTCCGGATCTAATCCTTCTTCTCCAATTTCTGCTTAAACATCCGCAGCGCCAACTTGCGAACTGTGTCCGAAACCTCTTTGTTCCCAGACAAGTTTTTCAAGTCGTGAATCAGCAGATTCTTCATCAGTCCCAAACCCAGATCGAGCGGCGTGCGCGGATTAAACACCAGGTTCCGCATGATGCTGTAATTCTTCGCGTACTTCCGCCGCATCGGAATCGCCCGCAGCACCGCCTCCAGCACGTTCTTTTGCAGCGCAAATTTCTCCACCTCCCCATCCGAAACCTTCGGAGAATCGAGCACCGCCAGCGACACCAGCTTCGTCGAATCGCGGATCAGAATCGACCGCTCCTCCTTATTGCCCCGCATCGCCAGCGCAATCCGCCCCGTAATGTTTAGTTTGGCGATCTTTTGTAGCGCGCTGTCTCGCCGGTCTGAGAGTCCGCCCACCACTGGTCTCTTCTTCTCGAACGCCGCTTGTTCCGCCGCATCTGCGGTCACTTTGGCCTGCGCGCCTTTTTCCGCATCTGTCAGCGCAGCCGGCTCGATCCCAATTGCCGCAGCTTCATCGTGCGTAGCCGCAATCGGCACAAACGCCTTGTCCTTTTCCGCCTCAAGTTCCGCCGCATTCTCTTCGAGAAATTTTACGATCGCCACCTCGACCACTTCGTCAGGAGGCTCCGAACCGTTGGCATCCTTAGGCGTCTCGAGAGCGCTCAACCTCTTCGCAATCTCCGCCACTTCCGGCGGACGAAGGTTTGCGTTCGACTGCATCCCCTGCAACAAGCGCTGCGAACTCATCACCCGCTCACTCGTCAGCAAAATCTCCACCACCGCACGCGAACCTGACACCACGATCTTGTCCAATTGCTCTTCGTTCACGGATTTATTCTCTGCCAGCGCCGGCAATACGCACATTCTCAGATTCTCTAGCGAAACGAAATATCCCAGCACCTCCGCGCTCGTCTGCGGATCTCCCGCCGCCGCCACGCTCGCCTTCTCGTCCCAACCCGCCAGCGTCAGACGTGCTCGCTCCGAAAACAGTTTGTTATGAATTGCGAGATGCACCAAAATCTCAATCATCTCGCCCGGCGGCACCGATAACGCGCCCCGCGACGCCGATTGCATCAGGTTCGACGGAACCTGTGACTTCCGAATCATCTCAATCATGCTGGGCATGATCTATCTCCCCCAACTCGCCGCCGCCGTTTTCGTCACGATCTTTTTCGCGGATTTCTTTACCACCTTCTTCGCGGCCGCTCCCGATCTCTCGTCTACCAGTCGCTCCAGTTCCGTAACCGCCAGCGCCAACTCGCGCGTATTCCGGTTCCGCCCTCGCCGCTGATATTCATCGCTCAACGCGCGATAGTACCAAAGCGTCCCTTCTTTTTTCCCCTTGAACCTGCCCCAGACGGTGTCGCCATCCCGCCGATAATCCGCGATGATCGTGCGGACGTTGTGCAACTTGTCCGCAGCCGAGACCAATCGTGTTGCCGTATCGGCGTGCTTCACTTCGCGGAGATATTCTTCCTTGCGCGTCCGCCACTCCGGCTTCGGCTCGACATAAGCGTCCGTGCAGCCATCCACAATTCCCGCCACTCGCGCCCCAAACAGTTTGCGGACCTCTCGCAGTCTCGGCATCCCGCCACAATCCTCCACTACATCGTGCAGCAGCGCTGCGATCGCCATATCCTCGTCCCCACCAGCCTCGAGCACCAGCGCCGCGACCGCCATCAGATGCGAAAGATAAGGCACCGCCGTCTGCTTCCGTGTCTGCCCCGCATGCTTCTCCGCCGCGTAGCGGAAGGCGCGCTGTAAGCGCGGTCCAAGCTTCGGCGGTTCGATCGAAATTTTTTTCTTAGCCTTCATACTCGAATCAATGTCATCCTGAGCGAAGCGAAGCCAAGCCATCCGCGAAGCGAATGGCTCGGCGAAGTCGAAGGACCCCTGAACCCAGCAAGACTGCCTTCGCTCACGCTTTCTTCTCTCCTCGCCGCATCCTCAAATAAGCCTGCATCAGCGGACGCAAATCTCCGTCGAGCACCCGATCCACGTCTCCAATCTCCAACTTGGTCCTGTGGTCCTTGATCATCCGGTACGGCTGCAGCACATACGACCGTATCTGCGATCCAAAATCGATATCCAACTTCGAATCCTCAATCTTCTTCGTGACCTCGCGTTTCTTCTCCAGTTCGTACTCGTAAATCTTCGACCGCAGCATGCTCATCGCCTTTTCCTTGTTCTTGTGCTGCGATCGCTCGTTCTGGCAATTGGCCACTAACCCCGTCGGAATATGCGTGATTCGCACCGCCGAATCCGTCGTATTCACGTGTTGCCCACCCTTGCCGCTCGACCGGTACGTATCAATCCGTATGTCGTCCGGCTTGATGTCGACCTCGATAGTGTCGTCAATCTCGGGAGAAACATACACGCTCGCAAACGAAGTATGCCGCCGCTTCGCCTGATCGAATGGAGAAATCCTCACCAGCCGATGCACTCCAATCTCGCTCGTCAAATATCCAAACGCATACTGCCCAATCACCGAAAAAGTCGCCGACTTGATGCCCGCTTCTTCCCCCGGCTGATAGTCGTACATCTCCGTCTTAAATCCCTGCCGCTCCGCCCAGCGCAAATACATCCGCAGCAGCATCTCCGCCCAATCCTGCGACTCCGTCCCGCCCGCCCCCGGATGAATCGTCATGATCGCGTTCAATCCATCCGTTGGTCCCGAAAGCAGCGTCTCGGTCTCGACCCGGTCCACCAGTTCGCGCAGCGACTCCAGGTCCCGCTGCAAGTCCGCGGACACATCTTCGCCTTCGCCCGCCAAATCGAAATAGGCTGAGATATCGTCCGTGCGCCGCGCCAAATCGCCTTCCAGCGACAACAGGCTCTCCAATCGCTTGCGCTCGCGCATCACTTGCTGAGATTTTTCAGGATTCGACCACAGATTCGGATCCGCCGCCTGCTTCTCTATTTCGGCAAACTGCTGGCGCAGCTTGTCGCCGTCAAAGATACTCCCGCAGGTCGTGAACCTTGGTCTTTAAAGAAGTGTATTGCTGTTCTAATTCATCCAACATAGCTTTTTGTTTCCGGCGCTTTCGTTATGTTCGCTCGTCGTTGGTGGTTCGCGGCAAATCGTCAGCCAGCTCTTGCTAGCGACGAACGACCGACGGCCATCGACTGACGACCAGAGCGCCCATAGAAATTATCGCACATACAAATGCGAACCAATCGCCATGCCGCGTATAGAACGTGGTTCCTGCGCTCAACGCATAAGGCGCAATTAATGCTGTTCGAATCTTGCGCTCACTCGACCCCACAATCCTTCCGTATGGGTCAATCGATGCCGTCATGCCGGTATTCGTCGCCGAGAGCAGCCACCGTTCATTTTCGATCGCTCGCATCCGCGTCTGCTGCAAATGTTGCTTCCACGCCCCACTGTCTCCATACCATCCATCATTCGAAATATTTACCAGGACCTGCGCCCCCTGCAGCGGCCCCTCGCGCACTTCGTCCGGAAAAATCGACTCGTAGCAGATAAACGTTCCCATCCGCTCCTCGCCCGCATCCAGCGGCGCATGCGACGCTCCATGCTGAAACTCTCCCACTTCTTTCGTCAGCCCTCCAGCGAATGCAAACAGCTTCGGAAATGGCAGGTATTCGCCAAATGGCACCAGGTGCACTTTGTCGTAGCGTCCCACCCACGTTCCCTGCGGACTCACCAGCGCCGCCGAATTGAAAATCCCCTCACTGCCTCCACCGGTCTGTGTCAGATTATTAATCCCGATCGACCCCGCCACTACCCAAGTCCCCGACCGGCGTGCTAACTCACTCACCGCCCCCTGAAACAAGGGATCGTTTGTATAAAACGGCGAAGGCGACTCCGGCCAAACAATAAAATCGAAATGCTCGCCTAGCTTCTCTCCCGGTGGATGCAGGCTCACTTTCGTCAAATCCCGCAGCGTCTCCTGAAAATAATCTTTCGTCCATCGCGCCCCATCAAGAATCGGAATATTCGGTTGTACCAGCAGCGCCGTGTGATCGGTCGCCATTGCTGCGGGCGTCAGCAACTGCCCCGCCTGCAGGAACGCCGCCGCGCCAAAGGCCGCCGCCAGCAACCACTTCCGCCGTTCCTTCGGCGCATCCTTGGGGACGAGAAACGCCGCCGCGAAAACACTATTCACCAGCAAGATTTCAAACGACAACCCGTAGACGCCGGTGAGCGTAGCGATGCGCGTGAGCGAAAAGTTCCCCGTCTGCGCATATCCCATCAACTCCCATGGAAACGCCGTAATTCTCGTACGCGCCAACTCCACCGCCACCCAAAGAAACGGAGCCGCCGCCAGCGCTCGCCGCACCGCCGCTCCCGAATCTCCTGGCTTCGAACCCGCTCCCGCCACCCACGCCACTAACAACCCGAACATTCCGTGATACAGCCCGACATACATACAGAACAGAATTTGCGTCAGCACCGCGACCGGAACCGGCAGCCCGCCGTAGCGATGCATCGTGTCGTAAATCCAGTAGCAGGTCCCGGCAAACCACAGAATTCCGCAGGCGTAGCCCAACACGAATCCCTGCAATGGCGTCGCCGGCTGTAGACTTTCCGCGCCTCCAAGTTGCAACTGCAGTTTTCCGGAATCCGCGCTCCGCGCCCGCAAGATCCCCACCAGCAGCGGCGCAACCGCAATCCAAGCCAGCCAATACAGCCCTGCTAGAGGAAAAATCACAATCTGGAGCGCCGCCGACAGCAGCACCAGCAACCAAGCTCTTCCGTGGATTTTCAGCACGCCTCAGAATAACAAAGAGATCCGCGCGGCGACCTTCGCACAATGATTTGGAGTACTAGTTTCGCTCACCCTACGTTGCTCGCGGCGCGTAATCGCCAAAATCTGCCGCCACATTCCGTTCCAATCAGATACCATAGTCCATCATGAGTTTGACTGTAGTCCTGATAAAAATTCTGGAGTACATGTTCGTTGCCGGCTGGGCTGGCTCCGTCCTCGTGCTGCTGATCACGGGCGTCGAAGACGTCGGAACCCTATTAGACAGGAAGGACGAAATCAAGCACTAGAGCTCCTGCCGCATGTCGTCAACATCCAACGCACCTACAGGCAATAATCGCGTTCGCGTCGTCGTCGCGACGTCGGTCATGCTCACCTTTATTTCCTACTGGCGAGCCGCCGCTGTCATTCTCAACGATCTCGGATCCTCCGCCTTCTACGCCGGCGGCATCGCCGAACAAGCCATCGGCAAGAGCGCCCCCTGGTTCATCCTCGGCGTCATGCTCTTCGCTTTCGCCGTCCGCGCCGTCTACGTCGAAAGCTGCTCGATGTTCGTGCGCGGCGGCGTCTATCGCGTCGTCAAAGAAGCTCTCGGCGGCACCCTCGCCAAACTAAGCGTCTCTGCCCTGATGTTCGATTACATCCTCACCGGCCCTGTCTCCGGTGTCTCCGCCGGACAATACATCGCCGGACTCATCAACGACACTCTGAGCATCGCCGACGCTCATGGCTGGATCCCCACCGCCGTTCACCACCTTTTTCACGGCACTCCGCAAGTCGGCGTCAACGGCACCTCCGTCGTCTTCGCCATCGCCGTCACCATGTATTTCTGGTGGGAGAACATCAAGGGCATCGAGGAATCCAGCGAAAAGGCCCTCTGGGTCATGCAGATCACCACCGTCATGGTCGTGATGCTCCTCGGCTGGTCCGCTTTCACTTTGTATAAAGTTGGATTCCACCTGCCGCCCTTCCCGACCCGAGCCAACATCCACTACAGCTCAGAATCGCTGGGCTTCTGGAAGCACAGCAACCTGCCCCACATGTTCGGCGTTCTCGGCCTCATCATCGGCTTCGGACACTCCGTCCTCGCCATGAGCGGCGAAGAATCCCTCGCCCAGGTCTATCGCGAACTCGCGCATCCCAAGCTCAAAAACCTGAAGCGCACCGCCATCGTCATCGGCGTCTACAGCTTCGTCTTCACCGGACTCGTCTCCCTGCTCGCAGTCATGCTCATCCCCGACAACGTCCGTATGAAGGTTTACAGCGACAACCTCATCGCCGGACTTGCCATGAACATGGTCGGTCCCGAGGTTCTGCGTCTTGCCTTCCGCGCCTTCGTCGTGGTGGTTGGATTCCTGATTCTCTCCGGGGCCGTCAACACCGCCATCGTCGGCTCCAACGGCGTCCTCAACCGCGTCTCTGAAGACGGCGTCCTCGCCGACTGGTTTCGCCGCCCTCATAAGCGCTTCGGCACCACTTCCCGCATCATCAACCTCATCGTCGGACTCCAGCTCTTCACCATTATCGTCAGCTGGGGCAACATCTATACCCTCGGCGAAGCTTACGCCTTCGGTGTCGTCTGGAGCTTCGTCTTCAAAACCATCTCCATGCTCGTCCTGCGCTACCGCTACAAAGGCGTGCGCGCTTGGAAAGTTCCGCCCAACCTCCACGTCTTCGGATACGAGATTCCCATCGGACTCGCCTCCGTAGCCATGGTTCTGCTCTCCACCGCCATCGTCAATCTGTTCACGAAATCCGTCGCCACCGTGAGCGGCATTATTTTCTCGGTTGTCCTCTTCGTCATCTTCACTCTCTCTGAAAAAATCAACCGCCGCAAACACCTCGACCACGCGGCCCAAATGAAGGAGCAGTTCCAATTACAGCAAGCCGATACCGTCGAACGTGAAACCGTCGGCATTCGCCCCGGCAACGTCCTCGTCCCCGTCCGCGATTACAACACCCTGAATCACCTCAAGTGGGTCTTGGAGCGCACCGACACCAAAGAGCAGGATGTTGTCGTCATGACTGCGCGCATCAGCCAGTTCGGGACCGCCGCCTACGGCCTTTCCACCGACCAGATCTTCAGCGATTACGAACAGACCGTCTTCACCCGCGCCGTTTCTGTCGCCGAAAGTTTCGGCAAGAAAATCTCACTGCTCCTTGTTCCCGCCCGCGACCCCTGGTCCGCCGTCGCCCAGACTGCTCACAACCTCGAGTCCTCCGGCGTCGTCGCCGGACTCTCCAGCAAAATGTCCGCCGCCGAGCAGGCCTTTGTCCTGGGTAGCGCGTGGGAAGCCATCCCCGAACCCAAACAGCAGTTCATCCTCCAGATCGTTCAGCCGACCGGCAACGTCGATACCTTCCGCATCGGCCCTCACACCCCCACCATGAAGAACGAGGACGTCGTCCTGCTTCACCGCCTCTGGCTTAACGTCACCCGTGAACCAGGATTGGAAAACGTTCACCACCACGACATCCTCACCCAGGCCCTCACTCGTTTCGCCCGCGACTACGGAGCCCACGACCACGAGACCATCGTCAAAGAGTTGCGCCGCCACGGCGGAGAAATCGATCCCAACGCCGTGCGCCGCATTGCCGACCAGGTCCACACCGTTCAACCCGCTCCCCGTCCGGAACGCGACCCGGAACGAGACGAAGATCCGCCGATGCCAGTCCCCTAACCGCTAGTTTTTGAAATCTGAGTCTTCCGGCCCGCAAGCAATGAGAAAGTTTCCCAAAAAATCGCATAGCCGGACGGCCAAGCCCGACCGCCCTTCAAACCGCCGCTTCTCGCCCAAAAAAGACGACCAGCGCAAGCCGCGTTTCTCCCTCAACCTCTCCATCCTCTACGAAGACGACGCCCTGATCATCATCGACAAGCCCTCCGGACTGCTTGCCGTCCCCATTCCCGGCTCTCAAACACCCTCCGCCTGGTCGCTCCTCGCCGAACGGCTGGAGAAGAAAAAGCAGAAAGCCCTGATCGTCCATCGCATCGATCGCTTCTCTTCCGGCGCTCTTCTGTTCGCCAAAACCGCTGCCGATCGCGCCGGGTTGGTTCGTCAGTTCCTCGACCACACTCCTGAACGACACTACATCGCGGCACTACGCGGACGCGTCGAGCTCAAATCCGGAACTCTTGTGCATTATTTTCGCAAGGAGGGAATGTACCAGCAGTTGCGCTCCGCCAAAGATCCCGAAGCCACTCGCGCCGAATTGCGCTATTCGGTCGACCGCCTCTTTTCGAACGCCACACTTGTAAAGATCGAACTCGTCACAGGATTACAAAATCAAATTCGCGCTCAATTTTCCGCCCTCGGCCATCCCGTCATCGGAGACCGGAAATTCCATCCCGCCGAGTCCGCCGAAACCCGCATCGATCGTGTCGCCCTGCACGCCGCCCACCTCAAATTCACCCATCCCCGCACGAAAAAGATGGTCTCGGTCGACTGCAAACTCCCCCCCGATTTCAATCACCTGATTCGCGAACTATCCCGCCCACCCGCCGGCAAATAGCTTTTCGAATTTGTTCTTAAGTGTGGAGGCGGGCGACTCGCCCGCCTAATTCGTAATGCACACCCGCGCTGTCTCAACGAACCTTGGGAGACTCCGCATCCGCCGCCTTCTGATCGTCCGCGTGAATCACCCCATCGTCCTCCGCATAAAACGACCGGTGTTCGCTATCCATCTTGTTCGGCGTCATAGTCAACACAAACCCATCATGGTGGGGACGAAAACTCGCCGTGTAATCCCCCCGTTGCGTCGTCTGCGACATCCGCTTTGTAAACGATCCCGTTCCGGCCAGCGCCGGCAACGATTCCGCGAACTTGTCATGCCGTTTCTTGTAGGCGTGCTGCGCCCGCAACACGGTCCGCATATAAGCCAGCGCCTGCGCTTCCGGCTCCGAATGCGCCGGATCGCCCTCAAACTTCGGCTGGTACCCGCCCGCCGCAGGCTGCGCCTCCTGGCCCATGGCCGCTCCCCACGCTGCGACGCACACTATAAGAATTCCCAAATAAAACCGAAATCTTCGTTTCTCTCTCATGCCAAACCCCTCCTTTACCTCGCCTGAATGGGGTTACCCCCGTAATTTGTTTCGCTTAGCAATCGTTTCAATTCTTTCCCCCTTCAGGCAAGCTGTAACAGGAAGCAATCCTAACAGGGAAATCTTGATGAAAGCTGCCGTAGCCAGAAAGCCGCTGATCCGTGTCGCCGTAGTGGAAAGTGATCCGCTGCGTTTCGTGGGATTCCGGGCCCTCTTTGATACCGAACCTGATCTCGAGCTTGTCTCGGCTTCGCTCGCCGATCTCGGGCAGTTGCAGGCCATCGATCTCGTGCTGCTCGGTAACCGCGGCGGCCAGAACCTCTACGACATTATGGCTAGCATGAAGGCCATTCGTCCCGACCTCCGCATCATCGTGACTGGTTCCGGCATGGACGACGAGAGTGTTCTCAAAGCCATCGCCTCCGGTGCCAAAGGTTATGTCGACGAAGCCGCTTCCCCGGCCGAATTCATTCAGGCTCTTCGCATCGTGCATCAAGGCTCCGTCTGGGCCCCGCGCCGCGTCCTTTCCACTTTCATCGAACGGGTCAGCACTTCTCCGGGCCGCATCTTTCCCGCCGGTCGCATCACTTTTACCGACCGCGAAAAAGAAGTACTTGAGATGCTGGTTGCCGGACGTTCGAACAAAGAAATTGGCTCCGCCCTGGGCATCGAAGAGCGCACAGTAAAGGCTCACGTCGCCAAACTCATGCGTAAAGTCGGAGTCCAAAATCGCATCGCCCTATCCGTTCACGCGATTACGCATTCCTTGGTAACCGCTAAGTAGGTTTAAAATTCGTTCTTGATCTCGCAATCCCACGGCGTGGCTTCGGCCACGCCGTAATTGCTTCAGGGGAACCCCCCGCATGTTAATCCACTGTGAACCACCGGCTCCCACGCCAGATCCACAAAGAATGCTTCTTCCCAGATCATCCCCCCCGGCAAGGGGCTTTGCACTGAGAACTGACAGCTGAGAACTGAGAACTGCCTCTAGTTACCAACGTACAGTGACCCTCGTAATCTTGTCCCCTTTTCTCACCTGCCCCATACTCTCTTCACCTACCACAGAACCTGGGAGACGGGGTTGAAAACGGAGATTAGGGTCGCCGCTTTCAGCCCCGCATTTTTTTGCCCTCCACTCTCTAAATCCCAAATCTAGCTCATCGTTTGCCAGCCCACCCCTGACTCACCCTCGTCACTCCCCCGGTATACCCCGCTCCCACCCTCGCATCGAATAGAATCATAAGTAACGAATTCCACAGTCCAATTTCCCAGTGAGGCACTGATGCAACGTCTGTTCGTTCTTTTGCTGCTCGCCTGTTTTCTGACCCCGATTCTTTCCGCCGATGAAAACTCCGACGTCACGAAGGCCTCGGGACGCATCGAAGCCGCCGGCACCGTTCTCGACGAAATTCAGGCTGCTCCCGACAATCGTATTCCCGAAGAAATTCTCGGTAACGCCGAGTGTGTCGCCGTCGTTCCCTCCCTGCTCAACGGAGGATTCGTCTTCGGCGGCCGCTACGGACGCGGCGTCGCCAGTTGCCGCACTCCCACCGGATGGAGCGCCCCCGCCTTCTTCACCATCGGTGGCGGCAGCTTCGGCCTCCAGATCGGCGGCCAGGCGAGCGACGTCATCATGCTCATCATGAACAAGGGCGGTATGGATAACCTGCTCTCCAGCAAATTCAAACTGGGTGGCGATGCCAGCGCAGCCGCTGGCCCCGTAGGACGTCACGCCGCCGCCGACACCGACTGGAAGATGCGCGCGCAGGTCCTCACCTATTCCCGCTCCCGTGGTCTCTTTGCCGGACTCGAACTCTCTGGCGCCGTCATCAAGCAAGACAAAGACAGCACTCGAGACTTCTACGGCCGCATGGTCCCCTTCAAGACCTCGCTGACCGGAGCCGTCGAAGCCCCCAAAAATGCCTACCCGTTCTTGAGCAGCCTGGCAAAATGGGCCCAGCAAGCCTCAAAATAAGCACCCGGTATCCCGCATTCAGTTCCCGGCGGCCGAGTTTCAAATAGGCCGCTGAGGACTGGGTACTGGGTACTGGCCACTGGGTACTGCCCCTTGCGCGAACGCCTCGAATACGCTCTCCTCTGGCCTTGGATCAAACTCCTCGGCGTGCTCCCCCGCCCCCTCGCTCGCGCCATCGGCATCACTCTCGGACTCATCGTCTACTCCGTCCACGGACGTCTCCGCCGCGTCGGCTTCCGCAACCTGACCATCGCCTTCCCTGAAATGTCGGAACCCGATCGCCGCCGCATCGTTCGCGGAGAATTCATCTCGCTCGGACGCCAGCTCGCCGAACTCTGTCTCTTTCCCCGCTACACCAAAGAAAATGTCTCCCGCACCGTCGTTTACGAAGGCTTCGAAAATTTCGATCGCGCCTACGCGCGCGGCAAAGGCGTCCTCTTTCTCACCGGACACATCGGCGCATGGGAACTTTCCGCCTTCGCCCATTCACTCCAGGGCCATCCCCTTTCCATCGTCATGCGCTCCCTCGACAATCCCTATGTTGACGCCCTGCTCCAGCGCTACCGCACCATGCACGGCAATCGCACCGTCGACAAAGATGATTTCGTTCGCGGACTTCTCTCCGCCATGAAGGCCGGAGAAACCGTCGGCATCCTCATGGACACCAACATGACTCCGCCGCAAGGTGTCTTCGTCGACTTCTTCGGAATCCCCGCCTGCACCGCCAGCGGACTCGCTCGCATCGCCCTCCGCACCGACGCCGCCGTCGTTCCCGGCTTCACCGTATGGGATAAAACTCTTCGCAAATACGTCCTTCACTTCGAACCCGCCATCGAGCTAATTCGTACCGCCGACAACGAGTCCGATATCGTCGCCAATACGGCCAAATTCACGAAAGTCCTCGAAAATGTAATCCGCCGCTACCCCGACCAATGGCTCTGGGTCCACCGCCGCTGGAAAACGAGGCCACCCGGCCACCCCCCGCTGTACTAAGCATTTGATCGCGTGGTGACGGGACTCCCCCGTAAAGGCTTGCGTCGGGACGGCCGCTTCCGTTCAAACGGAGCTCTGGGTACTGGGTACTGGCGACTCGGTACTGATTACGCGACAATAGACACGCATGAGCCAAAACCTGCGCTCCCTCGCCGAAAAACTCGGCTGCCATCTTCTCGGAGACCCCTCTGTCACCGTCTCGCGTGTCTCCAGCCTACAATCCGCCACACCTGACGGCCTCGTCTTCGTGGAAGACGCTCAACACCTCGACGCCGCTCTCGAATCTCAAGCCGCCGCCCTCATCGTCGGAGATTTCGCCGCCACCAACTTCGCCGCAGCCACCTCGAAGTCGCTGTTGATCTCCTCGCATCCACGCCTCACCTTCGCCCGCGCCGCCAAGCTCCTCCGCGATCCCGAGAAAGCTCGCACAATTCATCCCTCCGCCGTGGTCGCTGAATCTGCCAGAATCGGCCACAACGTCTCCATCGGCCCTCGCGCTGTAATCGGAGAAAACGCAAGAATCGAAGATGACACCACCATC
The DNA here is from genome assembly GCA_049520915.1 of Terriglobales bacterium. Taxonomy (GTDB): domain Bacteria; phylum Acidobacteriota; class Terriglobia; order Terriglobales; family Acidobacteriaceae; genus Acidiflorens. Next base: position 31,708 of record JBEKPH010000019.1, on the reverse strand, counting down.
GGACCCGGCGCTGTCATCGACGATAACGTCGCCATCGGAGCCCACTGCCGCATCGACGCCAACGTCACCATCTATCAGGGAGTCCATCTTGGCAATCGCGTCGTCGTCCAGGCTGGAGCCGTTCTAGGCAGCGAAGGGTTCGGCTACGTCCGCGATTCGCAAACTGGACGCTACGAGCAGTCCCCGCAAATCGGGCGCCTCATCCTCGAAGACGACGTCGAAATCGGAGCCAACTCGACCATCGACCGCGGAGCCCTCGACGAAACTCGCATCCGCCAAGGCACAAAAATCGATAATCTCGTTCACATCGGCCACAACTGCCAACTCGGAGAAAATGTAATCATCGCCGCCCAAACCGGCCTCTCCGGCAGCGTCACGATCGAAGACAACGTCGTCATGGGAGGACAAGTCGGCATTGGCGACCACGCCCGCGTCGAAGCCGGCGCTATGATCGGAGGACAAGGCGGCATCCTTCCCAAGAAAATTTTGCGCGGAAATGGCGTAGTTTTCTGGGGAACTCCCGCCAAGCCTGTGCGGGAATATCTCAAGGAGTTGGCGTTCCTGGCGCGATCGGCCCGGAAAGGAAACTAACAGCGTGCGAAGCCTAACTTTGACCCTAACTCTGACGTTGATAGTTCTGCTGTTCGCAGGTTTGGCCTTGGCGCAGAGACATATTTCGTTTCCCGCTCCGGATGGTTACCTCCTTCGCGCCGATCTCTACGGAAAGGGCCCACGCGGTGTGGTGCTGGCGCATGGCGGACGCTTCACCATGGAGAGCTGGGACAAGCAAGCCCGAATTTTAGCTAAGGCTGGCTTCCGTGTGTTGGCGCTCGATTTCCGCGGATACGGCCAAACTATCGCCGGAACACAGACCTCCGACGACAAAAGTTACCCAGACGTTTTGACCGCGGTGCGATACTTACACTCCACAGGAGCCAAGTCAGTTTCTGTGGTGGGAGCAAGCATGGGTGGAGACGCTGCCGCCGATGCCGCGATAGCAGCACGTCCAGAAGAGATCGATCGAATCGTTTTCCTAGGGTCCGACGGAGGCGATACACCCGAACGCTTGCCCGGACGAAAACTCTTCATCGTCAGCCGCAATGACGCGAGCGCTGAAGGCCTTAGACTTCCCAGAATCTCAGAACACTACGGCCGAGCTCCTGAGCCCAAACAATTGGTGATTCTCGAAGGCTCAGCCCATGCGCAATTTATTTTCGATACCGACCAAAGCTCGCGCCTGATGCAGGAACTGCTTCGCTTCCTTTCGGAACCGTAGCCAACGAAGTCGTAAGCAGCCAAGCTGCGGCAATGAATCGTCGTCAGCGCGAGTAAGCTAGAAGCCAGAAGCTAGCAGCCAAGACCGACTCCCATGCCCATCGTAGTCATCGGCGGCCACACTCGTAGCGTCGGCAAAACCAGCGTAGTAGCTGGTTTGATCGCAGCGCTGCGCGAGTTTCACTGGACCGCCCTGAAGATTACCCAATACGGACACGGCATCTGTTCGGCCGACGGAGAGGCCTGCGATTGCGTTACCGCCGATCATTCGCTGGCGGTGTCAGAAGAGAAAGATCGCTCCGGAGATTCTGACACCTCGCGCTACCTGCTTGCCGGAGCTGAGCACTCGTGGTGGATCCGAACCCAACAAGGTCAACTGGCAGAAGCTATGCCGCGCGTCCGCAAGATTCTGTCGACGACGCAAAACACGATTATCGAATCGAACAGCATCTTGAAGTTCCTAAAACCCGATCTGTATCTGACCGTACTAGATCCCGCAACGGAAGACTTTAAAGCGTCCGCGCAAACTTATCTGGATCGCGCCGACGCCATCCTCCTTCACTCCAACTCCGACTCCCAGAAATCAACCTGGAAGAACGTTTCTCTAAAGCCAGTTATGAATCGCCCCACCTTCGCGATTCACCCACCCAACTACGTGACTTCGGAGGTAGTAAAGTTCGTTCGCGCCCGCCTGCAAGCCCCTGCCCAGACTTCGTCTGCCCAAGAAAGCTCGAAGCAGTAGTAAGAAGATCCCAAAGATTTTCTCGGCGCCCTCCGCGGCTCGGCGGTGAAAAACCCTACGCACCCGCCTTAATCTCCACCGCCTTATCATTCTCGAACGCAATCACCACCGCCTTACCTCCGTTCGGATACTGCAGCGTCCGCGATCCATACTCCCCCGACCCCTGGGGCACGCCATACCCAATCGCAAAGCTTACCTGCAGCTCGCTCATCCCGTTCTGCACTGCGTGCGCATCGATCTTCTGCCAAACTTCCACCGGCCAATACTTATAAAGCTCATGCGGATCCTCGATAAAAAACACATCGTCCGCCCGCAGTTTGAAATCTCCGCCTTTGTCCGCTCCAATCGGCACCGCGTACGATTTTCCGTCCAGCGAAAACACGGCCAGTACCTGCTTCAGCCCCGGAGCCTCCGGAGCACTTTCCTCCACCACATCCTGAATCGCCAACTTTTGCAATGGCTTCAAAGTCCCCGCATCGTGCCCGAAATCCGCCCGATGCCGTGCGACGTCATACGGAAAATAAGTCATCTGATACCCGTACTTCACCCAAACTGGCTGCGCGGACAACTCCTTCGCCGACTTCAGATCGTAGGCGTGAAATTTCTTCGGAGTAACGTAGTAGTCCGCCTTGAGCGCCGTCTCCACTTTCGGCTTCGACTCTTCTTTTAACGCCTCATGCCGCTCATAGACGATGTACCCCGCTCGCGCTCCCGCCACCACGATCGCCACCACCATAAAAACCTGCAGTTTTTTCTGAAGCTCCGGATCAAGCGCCATGATCTAAAACCTTTATCCTCTCAATTCTGTGGAGCGCCGGGCGTCCTCGCCCGGCCAAGGCGAAAGAATGGGGCGGGACGGTCCAGTGTGGGGACGGGCGACTCGCCCGTCCAGTCGGCTATAGAATAAGAGCTAGCGAAGTTGTTCTTTAAGCAGACCACCCGCCAAGAAGGAATCTATGCCCATCGTTCAAGACGACGTCCTAAACGCCCTTAAGCAGTGCTACGACCCCGAAATCCCGGTCAACATTGTCGATCTCGGCCTTATCTACGACATCCGCTTCGACGATCTTCCCGAAGGCCAGCAAGACGTCACCGTCGACATGACCCTAACCGCCCAAGGATGCCCTGAGCACGTCAACATCAGCGCTCAGGTCAAATCCCGCGTCGAGCAACTCCCCGGCGTCCGCAACGCCAACGTCAACGTAATCTGGGAACCCGCCTGGACCCCCGAGCGCCTAAGCCCCGAAGCCCGCAAACAACTAGGCATCGAGTAATCGCTTTTTGTCGTTCGCTATTCGGCAATTCCCGTTCTTTGACTTGCGAACGACGAACGACCAGCGACGAACGACGCGCCTAATACTCCCCCAACTCCTCAAATGCCAGCGCCGCCCGCTTGTCCGCCAACTGCTCAATCTTGCTCCCAATCTTGATCGCGAGATCCAGATACCGAGTCCCCTGCCGCACATACGACGGCAGTTCTTCCCGAATCTGCGCGAACCGCTCCGGATACTCCGACGCCAGCACCGCCAATCCGACACTCCCCGCCAGCACAGCCGCCGGACGCCGCCCCTTCACCAACAGCAACACCGCAATCCCCGCCGATCCCGCCACCGCCGCTCGCTTCCAAGTATCCATATGATCTCCTGATGCTACTTCTCGTACTGAATTAAAGCTTTGCAAAGGGTCCAGCTCTAGGCCGCGCCGTAACCCGTCACCAGAATCGGGCTCTTAGCCCTGAGGTACATCCCCCAGCCGGATTCTAAACCAAATGCTTTATACTTCCGCCGACACGACGAACCAACTCCTATGATGCGCTTTCGCATTCTCCCGTTTTCGGTCGTCCCGATCTCCCTGATTCTCTTCTCACTCCTCTGCCTCGCCGCGGACCAGCCCAAGCCCCGTGCCCGCGATCTCGGCGTCCCCTTCGACGGCACTCCCGGCCCCTACAACGCCATCACTGACGTCCGAGGCGTAGAAGTCGGACACACCACCCTCATCTCCGGCGCAGGCAAACTGAACGTCGGAGTCGGCCCCATCCGCACCGGCGTCACCGCCATCCATCCCCGCGGCAAGAATGCCAACGACTCTGTCTTCGGAGCCTGGTTCACCCTGAACGGCAACGGCGAAATGACCGGCACCACGTGGCTCGAAGACTCCGGATTCCTCAACGGTCCCATCATGATCACCAACACCCATAGCGTCGGCGTCGTCCGCGACGCCGTCATCGCCTGGAAAGTCAAACGCGGCGAGCCCGACATGGAAGGCTACTGGTGGTCGCTCCCCGTCGTCGCCGAAACCTGGGATGGTTGGCTCAACGACATCAACGGATTCCACGTAAAGCCCGAAGACGCCTTTCACGCCCTCGACGTCGCCCATGGCGGTCCGGTCGAAGAAGGCAATGTTGGCGGCGGCACCGGCATGATCTGCAACGAATTCAAGGGCGGAATCGGCACCTCCTCCCGCGTCCTCGACGCAAAAGAAGGTGGCTACACCATCGGCGTACTCGTACAATGTAACTACGGACGCCGCGATCAACTCCGCATCGCCGGCGTCCCCGTAGGCAAAGAGATCCCCGAGCATCCCGCCTACGAAGACGCGGAAAAACAAAAAGAGCCAGTCGACACCGGATCCATCATTATCGTCGTCGCGACCGACGCCCCTCTCATTCCCACTCAACTTAAGCGTCTGGCCCGCAAAGCCTCTCTCGGCCTCGGCCGCGACGGTAGCTACTCGGGAGACGGTTCTGGCGACATCTTCGTCTCCTTCTCCACCGCCAATCCCCAAGCGGCCTCCTCCAAGAGTGTCCGCGACCTGAAAATGCTACCGAACGACGATCTCGACCCCCTATTTCTAGCCACCGTCCAAGCCACCGAAGAAGCTGTAGTCAACGCCATGGTCGCCGCCGAAACCATGACCGGCATCGACAACCACACCGCCATCGCTCTCCCCCACGACCGCCTTCGCGAAGTCCTGAAAAAATACAATCGCCTTGCAAAATAAGATGTTGCTTTTGATCGTGTGGGGACGGGCGTCTCGTGAGCCTGCCCTGAGCGAAGTCGAAGGGTCCAAACCGAGCGCAGGTCGGCCCCATATCAGCGGACGACAAGGTCACATCCCATCGTTACTTTCGCTGCCTCACCAACGCGTCTAGCAAACATCCGTGGAAGGACTAAACTCAAAGCAGTGAAAGCCTATCGCATCGAGCGCATCAAGAGCGGCATGAGATTCGTCTGCACCCATTGCCCTCACAGCGTCAGCACCCTCGACTTCGATACCAAAGCCGGAAACCTCCGCACCCAGGCCGCCTCCGCCATGAACGAGCACGCCACCAAAGCTCACCACGAGCCTATGGTGATTTCCCCCTCCGACGGCATGCAACGCGCCTGGCGCTAGCCAAACACTCCACTCTGCTGACAGCTTTTCCGCTACCATAGATTTCTTGCACGTGTGGCGACGAGCTCGTTTGCGTGGGGACGGACGCATTTGTGAGCCTGCCCTAAGCGAAGTCGAAGGGTCCCAGCCAAGCAAAGCTCGGCAATTTGCAGCCATACCTAAATCAGGGATTGGCGAAATCTCATGATCGAGCACTTCCATTTCCCCGACCTCCGCACCCTCTTCGCCAAAGCCAACGAAGAAAAATCCGGAGACCACCTGGCCGGAATCGCTGCCCGTTCCGACCGCGAGCGCGTCGCCGCCAAACGTAAACTCGCCGATCTGCCCCTGCAAGAAATCGTTAACCGTCCTCTCATCGACCCCGATGACGACGATGTCACCCGCCTCATCCTCGACACTTACGACCGCCAAGCCTTCCACTCCATCGCCAGCATGACCGTAGGCGAATTTCGCGAATTCCTTCTCGACGACGCAACCGCCGAGTCCCAACTCCGGCCGATCCAAAACGCCATCATCCCCGAAATTGCCGCCGCCGTTGCCAAGCTCATGAGCAACAAAGACCTCGTCCTCGCCGCCGCCAAAATAAGAAACGTCACCCGCTGCCGCAATACCATGGGAGAACGCGGCGTCCTCGGCATCCGCGCCCAGCCCAACCATCCGACCGATGACATCGGAGGAATTCTTCTCTCCGCCTTCGAAGGTCTGCTCTACGGCTGCGGAGACGCCGTCATCGGCGTTAATCCCGCCACCGACTCCGTCGAGACCGTGAGCGCAATCCTCCACGCCTTGCAGCGCCTGGTCGATGCCTACAAAATTCCCACCCAAACCTGTGTCCTCGCCCACATCACCACGCAACTCGCCGCCCTCGAGCGCGGATCCCCGGTCGATCTTCTCTTCCAATCCGTAGCCGGAACCGAAGCCGCCAACCGCAGCTTCGGCATCACTCTCTCCATGCTCCGCGAAGGCCACGACAAAATCCGCGCTCACCATCGTCAGCGCGACACTCCGTGGGTAGGAGACAACGCCATGTACTTCGAAACCGGCCAGGGCAGCGCACTCTCAGCCGAAGCCCATCACGGACTTGACCAACTCACCCTCGAAGCCCGTGCCTACGGAGTAGCCCGCACCTTCCAGCCATTCCTCGTAAATAGCGTCGTAGGCTTTATCGGCCCCGAATATCTCTATGACGAACGCCAGATCATTCGCGCCGGGTTAGAAGACCACTTCATGGGTAAGTTGCTCGGTCTTCCCATGGGATGCGACGTCTGCTACACCAACCACGCCGCCGCTGACCAAAACTCGGCCGATAACTTGCTATTACTTCTGTCCGCCGCCGGATGTAACTACTTCATGGGCGTACCCTGCTCCGACGATGTGATGCTGAACTACCAATCCACGAGCTACCACGACGCCCTCGCTGCGAGGCGACTCTTCAACCTGCGCCCAGCGCCCGAATTCCTAACTTGGCTGCAAAACATGGGAATCTATCACAACACGGAACCTGCATCCCCAAACGAGCCGGTAAGGCGCCGGCTCATTCAAGGCCTGGAATCCTCCCTCGCAAAAGCCATCGATTGACGGATACGCCAACAGTTGCTTCCTAGAGAAGGGGTATTCTGACACTGCCGAGAGCAGCGAAGGAGGAGCCTTCCGCAGCTCGATCCCGCGGAACGAACGTGAAATCCCACCCTCGCGCAGAAAGTGCACTAAGGTGGGATCTTCGTTGCCGAAATGACTCCAGCTTTGTTTGGATTAGTCGACCTGCTGCAACACCTTGTAACGCTCTTCCGCGTCTTGCAGTTCTTCGCGTGGAGAACTGGGCAGGGCGAACGCTAGTACTTCGTCAACCGTCTTGACATAGTGCGTGGTCAGTCCGACGAGCTGCTCCGGAGTCAGATCCTCTTCGACATTGGTTTTGTTTTCCGCCGGAAGAATGACGTCGTGCACTCCCGCCCGTTTCGCGGCAAGCACCTTCTCTTTGATCCCGCCCACCGGCAGAACATTGCCGCTCAGCGTGATCTCTCCCGTCATGGCCGTCAATGGGCGCACCTGTTTTCCGGTCAGCAACGAGACTAGCGCGGTCACAATCGTCACGCCTGCCGACGGACCATCTTTCGGAATTGCGCCCGCCGGAACGTGAATGTGAATATCGTGGGTGGCGAAAAATTCTTCGTCAATTCCCAACTCTTTCGCATTCGACCGCACCCAGCTCAGTCCCGCCTGCATTGACTCGCGCATCACATCCTGAATCTGTCCCGTGATGGTGAGGCCGCCTTTGCCTTTCATCTGGTTGGCTTCGACGAAGAGCACGTCCCCGCCCGACGGAGTCCAAGCCAAGCCGACGACGACACCCGCCCTCTTAGTGCGCTCGGCGATTTCGCCCTCGCTGCGCACCTTGATCCCGCCCAGAAATTGCTGCACAGTCTCTTTGGTGACCACCAGCTTTTCGGTCTTGCCTTCCGCTAGTCGCCGCGCCTGCTTGCGGCAGATCGTGCCAATCGTACGCTCCAGATTACGCACTCCGGCTTCGCGCGTGTAATGACGGATGATGTAGCTCACCGTCTCTTCCGGAAATTCAATCTGCTCCGGAGTGATTCCGTTTTCTTCGATCTGCCGCGGAATCAAATACTGAAACGAGATGTGAACCTTCTCTTCCTCCGTATATCCCTGAAGCTCGATGATCTCCATGCGGTCGCGCAGCGGCTCGGCGATCGGATCGAGCATGTTCGCGGTCGTAATGAAAAGCACCTTCGACAAATCGAACGTCACGTCCAGATAGTTGTCGCGGAACGTCGAGTTCTGCTCCGGATCAAGCGCTTCGAGCAACGCCGAGGACGGATCGCCCCGGAAGTCACGCCCCACCTTATCGATTTCGTCGAGCATGAAGACTGGATCTTTCGTCTCCGCACGCCGAATGCCCTGAATGATCTGGCCCGGCAAAGCTCCGATATACGTGCGGCGATGGCCGCGGATTTCGGCCTCGTCGTGCACTCCACCGAGCGAGAGTCGCGTGAACTTGCGACCCAGTGCGCGCGCAATCGATTTGCCGAGCGACGTCTTGCCTACACCGGGAGGGCCTACGAAACACAGAATCGGGCCCTTCATGCTCGGCTTCAGCCGCCGCACCGACAGGTAGTCAAGAATGCGATCCTTCACCTTCTGCAAGTCGTAGTGGTCGGCGTCGAGAATTTCCTTCGCTTTCGGAATCTCGATCTCCCCACCCGACGTCTTCGCCCACGGCAACACCGCCAGCCACTCGATGTAGTTGCGCGTGACCGAATAATCGGCGGCCATTGGCGACATGCGTGCCAGCCGTCCGAGTTCTTTCAGCGCTTCCTTCTTCACTTCGTCCGGCATGCCCGCCGATTCGATCTTCGTCTTCAGTTCCTCGGTGTCGCGGGCGCCTTCGTCCTGCTCGCCCAGTTCTTTCTGAATCGCCTTCATCTGCTCGCGCAGGTAATACTCGCGCTGCGTTTGCTGCACCCGGTCCTGCACTTCGCTCTGAATCTTGTTGCGCAATTGCTGTACTTCGAGTTCTTTCGCAAGATGCTGGTTGATCTTCTCCAGGCGAATGCGGACGTCTGTAGTCTCCAGCGTCTCCTGCTTGTCTGAGGTCGAAAGCGATGGCAGCGACGAGGCGATGAAGTCCACCAACCGGCCCGGCTCTTCGATGTTCATGGCAACGGTCGAAAGCTCGTCCGACAGCGTCGGCGATCCCGCCACGATCTGTTGGAAGAGCGTGAGTACGTTGCGCTGCAGAGCTTCAATTTCTGAGTCCTTGGGCGGAATGATCTCCGCAATCGTGGTGACGCGCGCCCGCATGAACGGTGTCAGCTGAGCAAAGTCCGCAAGTCGCACACGCTCCAAGCCCTCGGCAAAAACGAAGAGGCTCTGGTTTGGCATCTTGACAACTTTATGGACGACGGCCAGCGTCCCGACGGAATAAAGGTCGGTGGGCTGCGGCGAATCGACGCGCGCCTCGCGCTGAGCCACAACGACGATGGTTTTGTCCTCGCCCAGTGAGTTAATGAGTTGCACGGAGCTTTCGCGCCCGACGGTCAGGGGCAGCACAGCGTGCGGAAACAGCACTGTGTCGCGCACCGGCAGTATGGGAAGCGAGCGCTCGGTGGTGTCGTAAGAACTTAGGTCGCTAGAGGCAGAATTGGAAATAATATCGCTCATGTTTTTCCCTTGAGTGACTTGCACTCAACCTTTGATGAAGCTAACCACTTAAAAGATGCAACACTGGGTCTAGGTTGTTGAATTTTAGACCTTTTTTACGCTTTTGCAAGACACAGAAGGGATTCTGCCGGCTCTTTGTGGGAGGAGCCTTCCGGGGACGCGCCGCAAGACATCCTGCTTCCGGCGCGTCCCCGTCAATCAGCGACATTTGCGGGTGTTTCGCCCGCCACTAGAACACATGCTTGGCGTGATCGCCCTTGAATATTAGCTCGCTCAGGACGCGTTCATTGGCGGCATTTAGGACATAAATCCTCTGGTCGCCGCCAGCTTTTTCAGCCAACGGGACGAGTGTGCACTTGGCGCGGACTTCAACCGGTTTCTTTGTATTCAGTTGCCGAAAAATCATGATGTGGTCCGATCCTTCCATCACATGCCGAATCTCATAATTTCCCTTCGGCAGAACCGTGTCGGCAACCCGAACGTTCTCTACGAAGCTGACCTGATACCTGTCCGAGATACCCATCTGATTCTCAGCCAACAGCACCGAACTCAACATAAAGACACAGATCACAATAAGAATTCCTGCAAACACCTGACGCATAACGCCTCCTATGGCAGGGCTGACGTGGCCCATTTCGAGGCTAGACCTCGGCTGGAATTCGCGCTGTGCAGCGCCTCACAGGGAGATGTGACGAAAGGACAGAGCCGGTTCCTCGTCGCAACCCATCAGGCTTCGGGATAAATGCCCAGCACCTTCACCAACTCAGCCACCTCGCTCAGATGGCGAAGCGCGTTGCGGGCATCCCGGTCGTCGCCGCGCAAGAGATCAACAAAAAATACGTACTCCCAGGGACGGCCCCGCATCGGCCGCGACTCAATTTTGCTCAAATTGATATCCCGGAGAGCGAAAACGCTCAGCGCCTTAAAAAGCCCCCCAGGAATATTCTTCATGCTGAAGGCGAGCGAGGTTTTGTTGGCTTTGGGCGCCGGCCGCGGCTTTCCACGATGGATCTGAAAGAAGCGGGTAAAGTTTTTCTTGTCGTCCTCAATGCCCGCTTTCAGAATCTTTCCCGAATAGACCTCGGCGGCGCGGCGACTGGCAATTCCCGCAGCATCCGGCAAGCCCTCAGCCACCACATGCTTCACACTGCCCGCCGTGTCGTAAAACGGCACCGGCGTGAGCTTCCGATTCTTGGAAAACAAATCGCGGCATTGATCGAGCGCCACGGGATGCGAGTACACGCGGCGCACCTCCGCCAGTTTCGTGGCCGGGAGCGCGATCAGGTTATGCACAATGCGTAACCGGAATTCGCGGACGATATGCACATCGCGTCCCAGCAACAAGTCGAAATGCTCGGCCACCGAACCCGCCAGCGAATTTTCGATCGGGATCACCGCTCCGTCCACCGAACCTCGCTTTACCCGGTCGAACACTTCCAGCGAACGCGCACAGGGAACGATCTGCGCCCGTGGCAACATGGTCTCAGCCGCTTCGTGGCTGAAGGAACCGAGTTCTCCCTGAATCGCAATCTTCATTTGTGGCGTTTCCTCATTATCATCTTTGGGCTCTTCATTTCGCCGGTGCCAGCGCCAGGTCCTTGCTCATGACCAGCGCATCAAGCTGGCCAGAATAGTACCCAGCAACGGTCTTTTCCACGAAATATCCATGCGCTTTATAAAATTGGATCGCCGCCAGATTATTCACCGGAGTTTCCAGCGCGACCGCAACCGCTCCCGCATTCGATAATCTCTCCTCGGCCGCGCGCAGCAAGTGAGAACCGGCCCCCGTTCGCCGAGCCTTCGCAATCACATCGATCGTGATGATATGTCCCGTTTTGCGGCGGCTCTCTGCGACGATAAACCCAAGAATGACGCCGTCGCTTTCCGCGACCAAAGTGAACGCTCCCGGCCGCTTCATATAAAAAGCGAGTTCCAGACGCGAGTAGGCCAGTTGCGGATCGAAGCATGCCTGATCGATCCGCCACAGCGTATCGAAGTCACCCTTCTCAAACGGTCGAATGGAAAACGGCACGCCGCCATTGTAGCGGGTGGGGGCGACGCCTTCGACCACTGAGGAAAACCGCGGGCGCAAAATAAACATGCCCGAGGCCGAGTGCATCTGAATAATCCTGGGTTTAATCTGCCGTTGAGATACCTGGCCGGAGAGACCTGCGATGCGATCAATATTGCCCATTCTGTTTGCTTTCACCTTGACCGCAGTTTCCACCGCACAAAACGAAGCAGTTCCCGCCGGGCAAAATCCCCAATCGACTCCCACGGTCACAGGCGTCCTCGGCGGTCCCCGCGTCCCCGTCTTCGTAACCCCTCAGCAAATGTGTGATTCGAATGACCTTCCCGACGCGATGGCGCGTGCCTTCCGCGACTCTACGGGAACCGTCCATCTCGTGGCAGCCGCCACCGATCTCTACCAGAGCCTTGGACCCACGCTCGAGAGCGCAGTTCACACCTGCGACGCGGGCTATCATTCCGTAAACGATGGAAACCCCGCCGACTACGACGACACCGTCTGGATCGATTCTTTCTACACCTTCGATGGCAAAAAAGTCGCCGGCCTGTCGCACACCGAATATCACGGCTGGTCCTTCCCCGGCGAGTGTCACACGCAAAATATCTTCTTGTGCGAGTTCGATTCCGACACCTTCCACATTTCTTACGATGGTGGCTACCACTTCGACCAGTCGAAAGCTCCGGCAAATCTGGTCGCAGGACTTCCCTACAAGTACGCGATCGACCGTGGCCCGATGGGATACAGCGTCGATACCAACATCATCGAGTGGAACGGATGGTATTACGCCATGGCGACCGACGACGGATCCTGGCCTCTAGGCTGTTCGGGGCAAACCGGTCCGAACCGTTGTCTTAGCCAGGGTGGCGGCGCGCCAATTCGCACCCAGGATGTCTTCGACCCCTCCTCATGGCGCGGCTGGAGCGGCAGCGATTTCTCAGTCCAGTTCGTCGATCCCTATGCCGGACCGGTGAAGCGTCCCGAGGAGCATGTCTACACCCCCGTTCCCTACATGTCGTTTGTGACCTCCATCAACATCTATCAGCCGGCGAACATCGTCGTGGCCACCATATTTAACGGTTACGACAACGAATATGGCCCGGAAGGTCTGTATCTAACCACCTCCACCGATCTCGTCAACTGGACCACCCCCACTCTCGTCATAACCCTCGCGAAATTGCTGGAGCAGGAGCCCACGGGAAACTGGCAATACGCCTACTTCACTCTCCTCGACCCAGCTGCGCCCGACATGAATTTCTCAACAATTGGCGATCAGCCCTATTTGTATTATGTCCGTCTGAACAACGACTCCTACCTGGGACGCACCCTTTTCCGGCAGCCGATTCAACTTTCCGTCAATCCCGCCCGGTGATGTGAAAGACCTCGTCAATCCCTGCGGCATCGGTTCTTCCTTCGTGTACCTTCGTGCCCTTAGTGGTAGAAGCTTTTCAACTCCTTCGGGAAACTGCCGCGAATTCGAAATTTTCGCGACAATTCAACCGGTTTGGAGACGGTTCGATCGTCGCCCCGCGCTCCCGGTTCGAACCCACTTTTTTCCTCTCCCTCCCTCTTGCGCCTTGCATCTATAAGCAGTACGATTTCTGCCAAGAGGCATTCCGTGGGGCGTTTCATCCTGATTGACGTGGCCGGGGCAGTCGCGCTCTTTTTTCTCTGGTACGCATGGTTTGTGCGGTACAACCGGCGCCGCGCCGGAACCGTCCTGCTATGGGTCCAGGAGGCCTGCTTGGGCCGTGGCCGCGTCGAAGACCTGCGCTGGCAGCGCAACAGTTCCCGCCTCAAAGCCAGCCTGAATCTCTCCTCGCGCTGGTTTGAAGACACCCAACTGACCATCCGTCTTCTTCCTCGCCCGCTTCCGGTGCACTGGGCACTCAGCCGCTGGCGGAAGCAGCAAGAGACCCTGACCTTCGAAGCCAATTTAGGATTTCCCCCCGGTTTTCATCTCGATATCGTGCGCCATCGCTGGTCCGGTCATTCCGGGGCCAAAACTCCGACCCCAAAGTCCGGGATGGCTCGGGCATGGTCTGTCACGCGTCCCGGCCCCGTGATCCTGACAACCAAAGAAGACTGGCCAGTAGAACTCAGCCCCGTCGTCCAAGCTCTCGCCTCTTGGCGCGACAAAGACTTCGTCGGAGTACGCTTCAATTCCAAGTCGCCTCATTTCACCGCAACCGTAGCACTCGAAAACCTCTCCGATCAAAAAGCCGCAACCGCCCTGCTCGGCCTCTTCCGCGAGCTCGCTGCCAGTTCTTCCGCCAAGCAGCACTAAGCAACATCCTCGAAAACCGAGACTGCACCGTTTGAAGGTCAAAGCCAACCATTCGCGTGGCGAATACAACCACTCCTGCCGTAAGGGAATCAGATGTGTGGCACGGAGGCCTCATGGACCAGCATCAGATGACGCTCGTGATAGCAGCTATCGTGGTCGTGGTAGTGATCGCCGCGGTTGCTTTTTTCCTAACGCGAAAACGACGAAGTCAACGGCTGCGCGAACGCTTTGGCCCTGAATACGACCGGGTCGTCAAGAAAGAGGGTCAGATTGGGCGCGCGGAGAGCGTCCTCGAGATACGCGCGGCCCGAATCGAGAAATTTCAAATTCGCCCCCTGACTTCGGCCATGCGCGCGGATTTCACGAGCCGTTGGATGACGGTGCAAACTCAATTTGTCGATGATCCGAAGGGTTCGGTTACGCGGGCCGATCAGCTTGTAAACGAAGTGATGAAGGCTCGCGGATATCCGGTCGCGGACTTCGATCAGCGCACCGCGGACATTTCCGTCGATCATCCTGTAGTCGTCGAAAACTATCGCGCGGCGCACGACATAGCGCTACGCCACAGTCGCGGACAAGCCAGCACCGAAGACCTGCGGAGGGCGATGGTCCACTATCGCTCCCTGTTTGACGAATTGCTTCAAGACTCCGTACCCGTAAGAAAGGAGGCACGAGCATGAGCGTGCCATTAAGAAAAGACGAGTTTGACGACGAGGAATTGACCACGGCCGATTTGGCCCAAACCAAGCGTCCAGTTGCATCGCCAGTTACATCGGAAGCGCGTACAGGACCAATACTAGCCGAGCGGTCTACCTTAGAACCGACCGGAACGCAAGATACGACCGAAACGCGAGAACCGGCCGAAGCAGAGCAATTGGCCCTGACCGAGACCTCGGCCCGCGTCGACACTCTGCGGAACGACCCTGTCACCCAAAAGGCCCTTGATGCGACTCCACTTTTCCCCGCCGCTGAACTCGATGGCCTGCGCAATCGTTGGAATGAGGTCCAGGCGGCGTTTGTCGACGAACCTCGTCGTGCCGTCGAACAAGCGGACGGCCTGGTTGCGTCCGCGATGAAGCGTCTGGCAGAAGTCTTCGCCGAGGAGCGTGCAAAGCTGGAGCAGCAGTGGGACCGAGGCGATAACGTTTCGACCGAAGAACTGCGCGTCGCTCTCCAGCGCTATCGTTCTTTCTTCCACCGCTTATTGGCGATCTAACAGGGCTCTGAATGAGGGCGTGACGATTCTCGTCACGCCCCTTTCCATATCCCGCAAAGTAATCGACCTCAGTCCGCCGGCCCCTCTACTCTGGCTCCGCCACAAAGCGATAACCCACTCCCCGCACCGTTTGCAGATGTTTAGGATGCGCCGGATCCTCTTCGATATAGCGCCGTAGACGCACCACGAAGTTATCGATGGCGCGTGTGTCGGTATCTTCGTGCAGTCCCCACACGTCCTCCAGAATCGCCTTGCGCGAGACGATTCGTCCGGCACTCTGCACCAGGTAGCGAAGAAATTCCGCTTCCATCACCGTCAGGTGGATGGTATTCCCGAGCGTGCGCAGTTCCAGTTCTCCGAAGTCTATCGTCTTGCCCGCAAATTGGAAAATGTCGCTGCCCACCGCCGGACCTGCCTGCGAAGCTTGGCCGTCACCACTCAGCGCTCTGGCGGCGCCATCGTCCCCGGATGGCTTCGATGCCTCCAAATCCTTCATCCACACACTGCGGCGCAGCAGGCTCTCCAGTCGCGCGATCAGAATTGCCAGCTCAAACGGTTTCGGCAGATAGTCGTCGGCTCCCGACGCAAAGCCCAGCAGCACATCCTCGGGACGCCCGCGCGCCGTCAGCATCAGGATCGGCACATAATTTTTCTTCTCGCGCAGCAGCGCCGCCACGTCGAAGCCGCTCTTCCCGGGCAGCATCACATCGAGAACCACCACGTCGAATCGTTCTTTCTTGTCCACCAACTGCTCGAGCGCGGTCTCGCCGTCGGGAGCAACCTCTACCGCGTGCCCTTCCGCTTGCAGATTAAACTGCAATCCCTGCGCCAGGTGCGCCTCATCCTCCACCACCAGAACCCGGCTCATGCCACCCTCCGCGGCAATTCAAGCGTCACGGTCGTTCCCTTACCAGCGCCGTCGCTTTGCGCAAAGACGCGCCCGCCGTGCTTGCGCGCAATGGATCGCACAATAAACAACCCCAGCCCCGTTCCCTTCACCTGCGACAACGAGCGCTGCGTGACCCGGTAAAACCGTTTGAAGATCCGTTTCAACTCCTGTTGCGGAATCCCCACCCCGTGATCGCGTACGCGAAGCACCAGCCGCTCCTTGTCGGAAGCGTCCAGTTCGACCGAGATATGGACGCCATAGGGCGAGTATTTCACCGCGTTATCAAGCAGGTTCGACACCGCCGTCCGCAATTCTTCCGGATCCCCCGTAACCAGCGTTCCCGCCCCGTTTCGAGAAGACGCGACCGCCGTAGCCGACGCCTCGCGATATTCCAGCGCGTCGTCCGGCAAGTGATGCCGCGTACGCGCGAGCTCGATGCAATCCCGCACCAGCGCGTCGAACCTTACCGGCAGACGCTGCGATTTCACTTTCTTCTGCGCCGCCGCGCCCGCTTTCAAAACCTGTTCGACGGTATAAAGCAGGCGATCCGTATCGACCAACATCAGTTCATAGAACTGCTGCCGCTGCGAATCTTCCACCTCGCGTCTCTGCAAGGTTTGCAGGTACAGCCGGATCGAAGCAATCGGCGTCTTCAATTCATGCGTAACCGCATTGATAAAACTGTCGTGCTGCTCGTTCCGCCGAATTTCACGCACCAGAAAAATCGTATTGAGCACGAGCCCGGCAACAATCGCCCCAAAGAAGATGATCCCCAGAAAAACCCTGATCCCCTCGCGCCAGTTGAGGATGATCCATCCACTGCCGACCGCAAACGCCACCGCCGCCAGGCAAACCCCCAGCGTCAGAAAGAAATAGACCGCCTTCTGCCGGCTAATGATGCGCACGACAGAATTGTAGCGCGGGGGTGGGCGGCAGGTGTCAGGTCTGGGGGGTGAAGTACGCGATCGCAAACAGTGAGCAATAGCGGCTAAGCAAACTCAAGTGCCAACCGGAACTTTACCTCCCACAGCCCCGTATCTCTAGGTGGAGGACTTATGCGCCGCATTTTCCTGCTTCTTGCAATCTTTTCAATATCGCTATCTTCCCAGGCCCAATCCCCCGCCCGGCCCGAAATCCTCGTCCTCGGCACCTATCACATGTCCAACCCCGGACGCGATCTCCACAACATGCAAGCCGACGACGTGCTGTCGCCGAAACGCCAGCAGGAAATCGCCCAACTCGTCGAGGTCCTGAAGAAGTTCCGACCCACAAAAATTGCCATCGAAGCCGAGTTCGGCAGCCAACGTATCGACCGCGAGTATTCCGACTACCTCGCCGGAAAATACGCCCTATCACCTAACGAAATTGACCAGCTCGGATACCGCCTCGCCAAAGAGCTAGGCCATCACGCCATCTACCCGGTCGATGTCGATGGAGACTTCCCCTACTATCGCGTGCTCAATTACGCGAAGGCCAACGGCCTCAAAGAAAAGTTCGACGCGATGCAGGCGAGCACCGAGGCCAGAGTCAAAGAGCAGGACGTTTTCCTGAAGTCGCACACCGTCCTCGAGACCTTGCAGTACATGAATTCCGATCCGGTTGTAGCCAAAGATGTCGCCTCCTACTACGAATACGTGCCCTTCGGAGACCCTTACGAATATGCCGGCCCTGAACTGCTCACCCTCTGGTTTCAAAGAAACATTCGCATCTATTGCGACATCGTCAAGCTGATCGATTCTCCGAACGAGCGAATCCTCGTGATCTACGGCGCCGGTCACCTCGGATGGCTCCGACAAGACATTTCCAACGACGCGACCGTCCAACTCCGAAAGCTCGCGGACCTGACCGGACAGCCGTGAGCTGCGAATCGGGCGCCCTCAAACACACGTCACAGCAATCAGGCTCCAATGAGAAAGGCTCCCATCCCCGACCTTCACAGTCGGTACGAGAGCCTTTTCCTGAGACCCGAAACCTAAGACCTGAGACCTGTCCTTCTAATCGTTTCCCGCTGCCGCCGCCAACACTGCTTCCGCGCGCACATCCCTCGTCAATGGTGGCTTCGGAGGCAGATGGTCGAGCTGCACTTTATAAATATGCCGCGCCAAGCCCACTTTTTTCAGCGCCCAGATGCCGTACCAGTTCATGTCGATTTCATACCAGCGCAGCCCATGACGCGCCGACACCGGATGCGCATGATGATTGTTGTGCCAGCCTTCGCCAAAAGTCAGAATTGCCACGAATAAGTTGTTGGTCGAAAGATCTTTCGTGGCAAACCGCCGCGATCCCCACAGATGCGTGACTGAATTCACCATCCATGTGGCGTGCAGTCCCACCACCGTGCGCGCGAACACTCCCCACAGCAACCAGGGCAGTCCGCCAATCGCATAAAGAATGACGCCTAAAATCACGTTGCTCGTCCAGTGATACGTCGTCAACCAGACGTGAACCTTATCTTTCGTCAGATCCGGCACATAGCGTGCCAGCGTCGTCGTGTCATGATGCATCGACTTGCCGGTGAGGATCCATCCCATGTGTGCCCACCACTTGCCGTCGTTCGGAGAGTGCGGATCGCCCTCCTCGTCCGAAAATTGATGATGGATACGGTGTGTCGCGACCCAGAAAATCGGTCCGCCTTCGAGTGCCAGCGTGGCGCACCACGTCAGAAAATACTCCACCCATTTCGGAGTCTTGTAGCCGCGATGCGTCAGCAGGCGGTGATAGCTCATACCGATGCCGAGACTGCCCGACACCCACCATAGAAAAATGGCCACAAAGAATGCCGGCCAGGTAAAGAAAAATAAGGCCGCGATTGCGCCCACATGAAACAGGCCCATCGCAATTGCGGTGATCCAGTTAAAGCCGTCGGCCTTGGCTTTTTGTTTGCGATTGGAGCCTTCCCCGCCGGCTCTCATCGCTTGGCTGGTTGCTTCGTCAATTGTCTCGCGTACTGTTTCGCTCATCGCTTTTTCCCTTAGTCAACTTGGACTCAAGCCCGAATAGGACAATATCAAGAGACCGTACTCTTGTTTGTAATACTTCTGTAATCGCTTCCAGACAAAGGGGTTACGCCAGTAATATGACCCCTCTCTGGACCTAACCCAAAAACGAGGATTGGCCAACTCCCCGCTCCGCATGGACAGACGTGTGTAGGATTCCCTGCCAGACATCGCTCCCCGCGGTCCCGCCCTGTGACTCACGGCACGCAACTCTGTGACCCCGCATCTTTCTCTGCAGGTTTCTCTGACGTAGAGTATGGTTGTCAGGTCAACCGAGCTCCGAAAGCAGGAGGTGTGTGTTGAAAACAAAAACTCTACGTCGAGTTTCAGGCAAGAGAACTTTACTGGTCATGGTGGGAATTCTTCTTTTTGCCTTCGCCCTGTGGGCGCAAAAACCGAAAGACGCCCCACCCGCCGAATACAAAGTCCCTCCCGAGGCTGCCGCCAAAGCAAACCCCGTCAAACCCTCCGAAGAATCGCTGGCCAAGGGCAAGAAACTGTATGGCCTCGATTGCGCCATGTGTCACGGAAACAGTGGCGACGGCAAGGGCGACATGGCTTCCGACATCAAGAACGTCACCGACTTCACCAATCCCGAATCGCTAAAGAATCGCAAAGACGGCGAACTCTTTTACGCGATCCGCACCGGCAGGGGCGATATGCCTCCCGAAGGCGACCGCGCCAAAGATGACGACATCTGGAACATGGTCAACTACGTCCGTTCCTTCGCCAAGAAGTAGACGGCTTCGTTGTGACAACGAGAGGTTTCTGTGGACGGCCTGTTCGTGTGGGGACGGGCGTCTCGCCCGTCCAAGCCGAGCGAAGCTCAGCGGCTCCGCAGTTGTCTTCTTCTTCCGAGCTATGGCCGATTCTTAGGTGCGCCCGCTCTTACTTAGACACCGCCGCCTTCACTTCCACCCCCGCCCACTTCTCCAGCAAGGTGAGCGTGGCCGCGTAGTCAAGATCCTGGTGCCCTTCTTCGGCGGCCACGTCATAGACCTCTTCGACCGCTTCCAGTCCGGGCAACCGCACGCGCGATTCTTTCGCCGCATCCAGCGCCAGCCGAATGTCTTTCAACATGAGCCGCAACGGAAAATTCGGCGAAAAGTCGCGTTTCAAAATAAAAGGAGCTTTATATTCGACCACCCCCGATTTCACCATCGAAGCCATAATCAGTGGCAGAAGCTTTTCTACATCCACGCCCAGCTTGGCGCCAAGTGTCAGCGCTTCCGCGAATCCCTCAAAGATCAGCGCGATCTGCAGGTTCATCACCAGCTTTGTTGCCTGCCCTTTGCCAGTTTCTCCCATGTGAAAGACTTGCTTTCCCGTCGCCTGAAAAAGCGGCTGCAACCGCGCCAGCGACGCGTCGTCCGCGCCAACCATAAAGATCAAGTTGCCCGATTCGGCCGCGATCTTCGATCCCGTCATGGGCGCGTCCACCCAATGGACGCCGCGAGCTTTTACCCTTTGCGCGAAGCGCAGTGTCGCCGAAGGTGAGATCGTGCTTGAGTCGGCAATGATCATGCCTTCATCCAGCACCTTCTCGACGCCCGTGGGGCCGCCCAGCACCTCTTCCACTGCCTTCGTATCAGAGACGCACATCCAAATCACTTCCGTGCCCTCCGCCGCCTCTGCCGGAGAAACTGCGCTGCGCGCGCCCTCCACTTCTTTACCACTGCTGCGATTCCAGACGGAAACTTCGTGTCCGGCCTTGACCAGATTGGCGGCCATCGAGCGTCCCATGATTCCTAAACCCAAAAAAGCGACACGCATCGTTCTCAACTCCTGACTTTCTCGGAACAATTTCCCAGCTTGTATAACTTTCGATTAGATACGACTTACAAAGGGAGGGTCAAGGAAAACAGGCGACGGCTCTGCTTGGATTGCTCGCCCGTCCACCCATCCTTCCCGCCTATTTTGCCCGTCCAGTGTCGGTCCGTGCTTCCCGAGCATCTAAAGTCACTGGAGTGTTGGCTCAACAACGCCGATAATGTGCATAGTCGTCTGCACAACTACGAAGGGATGAAATCCTATTGGTTGAAACGATATTGAAGTCGTCTTTGAAGAATCCGGCTCTCCGCAAGCGTGCCAGCGAGTTCACCCGCCTGGTGCGCAACTCGGCAGTCACCCCCCTCACCGGTGAGACCCATCAAGCTAAACTCGTCGCGAATGGCGAACTCGGCATCACCTTCATCGGACACTCCAGCTTTTTCCTTCAAATTGGCAAGCATAACGTCGTTATCGACCCCAACTTCGCGCGCTGGCTCTTTGTCCTGAAACGCCTTCGCCGTCCCGGACTCAAATTGCGCGATCTGCCCCCCATGGATGTAGTCCTGGTCACCCACGCCCACTTTGACCACTTGCATCGCCAGTCCTTACGCGCCATCGCGCGCCAGACTCGCCGCCAGACTGGAACCGCTCCCACCCTCGTTGTCCCTCATCACCTCTTCGACCTCGTCTCCGATCTTGGCTACGAACAGATTGTCGAACTGGAGTGGTGGAACACCTATCGCCACGGAACTCTCGACATCACGCACGTTCCCTCCCGCCACTGGGGCGCCCGCATTATCAAGGATTCGCACCGCGGCTATGGCGGATACGTACTGCGTAGCGGCAAGCACTCCGTCTATCACGCTGGCGATACGGCTTACTTTAACGGTTTCCGTGAGATTGGCCGCCGCCTGTCGCCTGAACTCGCGCTGCTTCCCATCGGAGCCTACAATCCCGAGCAATTTCGCAACGTACACACCAATCCCGCCGACGCTACCCGAGCCTTCGTCGACCTCAAATCTCGCTGGATGGTTCCCATGCACTACGGCAGTTTCCGCCTGTCCCACGAACCCATCGAAGAACCCCTGCAGTTACTCGAGCGAGCCGCCCTCGCCGCCGGAGTAAAAGACAAAGTGGTCGTTCTCGAAGAAGGCGTAACGCGCTTCTTTTAAGATTCTTCCGGCAAAAACCGTATCTGGCCTGGAAAAATGATCTCCTTCGCGAACCTTCGTGCCCTTTGTGGTAAAGGCCCTGGGGGTTGAACCATTAGTTCGCCATGGAGGAGTATCCTCTCCTTGTATGGATAAGAAAGAGATCAACTCCCCGAAACTGACTGAACATTTTCTCTTTTGGGTGATCGGCATCGCGGTCTTGCTACTGGCGTTTCTCTTCGCCCATTTCGTCTACCACGTGGTTTAAGACCAACGGACCACCCCGAGACTAACGATGTGGGGTGACCCCGGCGCGAGAGCATCCCTCGCCCGTCTGTGTCATCATAGCGTCGTCGACTATTGTGAAAGCGAAGGAGTCGCTCAAATGGCGAAAATCAGATTTCAAGGGCAGCCGTCCGAAGAACAAAAGCGGCATGCACGCAAGAAGGAGAACAACCCCTTCAGCGAACAGGAAAAGCATGGAGAGGAAGCGCAACACAGTGTGCCGCAGTCCCCAACCGCGGCGCAAAACAATGCTTCGGTACAGCCGCAAGCCTCCGATGTCAAAGCTGCTCCTGGCAAGAATCCCACGAGGAAAAAGCGCGCCTAGCGGCGGCCTGTCTTTCCACAACCCCCGCCGCCACGGCCACTCGCTTTGTTACCAGTTCTTCACTCGGTTCTTGAAACTGGAAGCGGCTCCGCAGCCATTCATCACCGCTCCATTTGCCAGAATGAGATGCGCGACATTGTCGTGCCGCCTGCGATGAAATAAGTAAGCCGCTGTGAGCTCCGCACTAAACAAGGCTCCCGTCGCCACGACCTGGACTCCGCCAGTACGCACAAACGGTCGGGCCAGCGGGTCGTACTCCACCCCTCCGCCAGCGATATTTCTCCGCGTAACATAGCTGTCCGCAGCCTTCGCCGCTCCGTCGACCGTCGTCAGCACAATCGTCGATCGCGTCCAAAATCGTGCGCGCGCAAGATCCTTCGATGTCAAATAGGGACGGACAAAGAAAGTGCTTTGTACCACCGGACTTCGGACGTCGTCAAAACCGAAGCTCTGCAGGCCAACAGCCTGGGCCGCGGCGGTTTCCGCCCACATAGTTGTCATCGACGCTATCGCAACGATCACCGTCATGATTTTCATCGGGAGGAGAAGCCGCAGTGCGCCCCCATCTCCCGCTTATCGGCAATCTGCCGGCAACTGCTAACCTAGAATCGCGAATGGTGTTGGAACGACGAGAGATGCTCCATAGTGCGGGACCATAATCTCAAGAGTGCAAGGCGACCCCTGACGCTGCACTGGTCGGCGAACAGCAATGACGAGTCGAAATAATTTCAGGCTTTCGGTTTGGTCTGTCCCACTGGTTTAGATTGCCCGGCCCGCCGCTTGGGGGCGGCTGTGTGGGGTCGTGGGGTGAGGCCGGGCAATACTGTGCTTCCTTCTATTGCAGATGTATCTTTTCTACTCCTTCCCCCTAGCCCTGCCTGTGACGACGATCACTCATCTGCGTGACAATGCCACCCCGGCCTGTGATCAATGTCACGGACAACACGGACATCTGCCGCTAAGGTAAGAGTGAATTTACTCCAGAAAACCCTCAGGAGAAGTCATCATGGCTTATGTAATCACCGACAATTGCGTCAAAGACGAACTTTGCGTGGAAGTCTGCCCGACCGACTGTATCCACCCCAAAAAAGACGACCCAAACTTTGAGGCAGCCACCCAACTTTACGTCGATCCCGAAGGCTGCATCGATTGCGGCGCCTGCGTCCCGGCCTGCACCTCCGACTCGATCTTTGTCGCCGACGAAGTTCCGGACGACAAGAAAGAATTCGTCGAAAAGAACGCCGCCTATTTCGCGAAATAAAGTAGGTGCCACCCAAATGTCCCCGCCCAGCCACGGCCTGGACGGGGAACCCCAGGCCTCGGCGCGGTCGAAGCAACCTGCTGACCGTCCCATCTCAATTTGTTTTGCGTTGTCTGAAACTTTGTCGTCGGTCGTAACTCTCATTCAGCCGCGACACCCTTCCCGAAGCACGGTCCTGCGCTCGCGGAGAGCCTTGTTCGGGCGAGGTGCGCAATTCTTTGAATGAGGAGTTCGAAATGGTCCGCACCTCCCATCTTCTGTTCGTAGCTCTCTTGGCAACCAGCATCTTGTTGCCAGCCCGCAGCCAAGCCGAAACCCGTGGCGCCTCGACTGGCGCCGTTCTTGCGATGACCAACGACGTCCAGCACAACGCAATCATTACTTACATGCGCAACGCCGACGGCTCGTTACAACAGAGTGGAACTTTCCTCACCGGCGGTCGCGGCAGTGGAGGCGTGACCGATCCCCTCGGCTCCCAGGGCTCCCTCACCCTGAGTCAGGACGGTACTTGGCTGTTTGCCGTCAACGCCGGCAGCGGCAATCTTTCTGTTTTCCGGGTGCAAGGATCCAAGCTGTCTCTCGTACAGAAAATTGCATGCGGTGGCAGCGCTCCGATCTCTGTCGCGCAGCACGGATCGCTGGTCTACGTTGCCAATGAGGGAGCCGCCAGCAGTGTTTCCGGTTTCTACCTCGAAAGCACCGGCAAGTTGAAGTCGATCGCAGGCTCGACCCGATTTCTTTCGACCGGCAACTCCGGCGCCTCTTCAATATCCTTCAGCCCAGACGGCCAGTTTCTTCTGGTAACAGAAAAACTGACGAATAACATCGACGCCTTCCACGTCCAGGCGGACGGAACCCTGGGCCCAATCAAAACGAATCCCAGTGCTGGTCCCGGCCTCTTCGCCTTACTGTTCGCTCCAAACGGCACAGCGCTCGCCGTCGAAACCGGTCCCGCCGGAGGCACCAACGCTTCCGCCATCTCTTCCTACTCAATCCTCGCCAACGGAGTACTGACCCCCATCAGCACCAGTGTTCCCACGTTGGCAGCCGCAACTTGCTGGCACGCCATCACTCCCAACGGCCAGTTTGTTTTCACCTCAAATGCAGGTTCGGCCACCATCTCCGGTTTCGCGATTGGGGCCACGGGCTCATTAACGCCTCTTCCCGGCACCGTCGTCGGCACCAACCCCGCCGGCAGCACGAATCTGGATATCGCAATCAGTTCCGACAGCAAGTTTCTTTACACTCTGGATTCGGGTACGGGCACCGTTAGCATTTTCGCCATCAACTCTGACGGCACCCTCAACAATCTGGGTGATGCCGGAGGATTATCCGCGGCCGCGGGTTTCAACGGAATCGCCGCTTACTAATTTCCGCAAACTTGACCGGATGAGTTGCGGGTCAGGCCGCAACTCATCCCTTGTTCGCCACACGCTTTCTAAGCGTCTGCTCGTGCGTTCATGCAATTTCGTGGATGTCCGATCAAGTACGTCAACGGCGCCTTCCCATCCGAAAGCTCCCCAATCTCCCACTGGTACTCCGCGCCTACCAATTCCGCGACCAGTTCGCGCAGTTCATCGGGCCCGTAAGTGCGCAGGCACGAAACCACGCCATCGAATAGCAATACCACCGGAATCGCTGGAACCACGTAAGTCCAGAACATTCGTGACCAGCGAAAAGGACGAATACAGAACGCAGACAGGAACAACAGAAAGACCCAAGCCGAAACGACAATGACCGTCTTG
The DNA here is from genome assembly GCA_049520915.1 of Terriglobales bacterium. Lineage (GTDB taxonomy): Bacteria > Acidobacteriota > Terriglobia > Terriglobales > Acidobacteriaceae > Acidiflorens. The sequence continues at coordinate 6,165 of JBEKPH010000019.1, read as the reverse complement.
GGAGCGCGCCGCGTGACTTCAAACACTCCAATCCCTTCGCCTGCGTCGACCGCATTCTGCAATATGGCGCGAGCATCCTCCACCGGAAAATGGTGAAACGATGTGAACATCGTGCGAAAGCCCCGCAACTCAAAAGGTACCTGTCTCGCATCGACCGAACCCGAATGGAAACAGATTCTTCCATCCGAAGCCTTCTTCACCTTTTCGAACGCCGCAAGATTCGGGTATTTATCGGTGAGAGAAATCTGCAGCGCAGAACCGTTCCCGTTCGAACCTGCTGGCTCCAGGTCACGACGCAGCTTAAGCCACGGCCCGCCACCACCAGAACAGAGGTCGACTACCGAATGACCGCCATTCGCCGGCAGCGCCATCGCATCCAGTCCGCGCCGCAACAGCGGCACAACCGGCCGGTAAGTATTCAGCAGGTTGATGCCAAACTGCAATGAACTGGTAACGCCATCGCGAATCGGCGCAGGCAACCACTCTTGATCGTGAATTTCGATAAACTGTATGCGGCGCATTAAGGTTGGGACTGCTGAGTAGTATCCACAGAACTAGTCCATTAGTCGAATCGTTGAAGTTAATCAATAAAGGTAAGGATTGACCCGCGCCCGGACACGTCTTCGACGCTCCCCGCAGAAACACGAATTCAAAGTTAGACTGATAATCAGCAAAATGATCAAATCTCCCCGAGGAACTCGCGACCTTCTTCCCCCCGATACCGCGCTCTGGAACTTCGTCGAAGCGACTGTCCGCGACGTATTCCGCGCCTACAACTTTCACGAAATTCGCACTCCGATTTTCGAATCGACTGAACTCTTCGCTCGTGGCGTCGGCGAAGAGACCGACATTGTCTCGAAAGAAATGTTCACATGGGAAGATCGCGGCCGCGCCGAAAGCGACAAAGGCCAGTCGCTCACCCTCCGTCCCGAGAACACCGCCGGCGTCGTGCGCGCCTACATCGAGCACAAGCTCTGGGATCGCGGCATCAACAAGCTTTTCTATATCGGACCGCAATTCCGCCGCGAGCGTCCGCAGAAAGGCCGCTACCGCCAGTTCTATCAAATTGGAGCCGAGGTCATCGGCCCCGCCACAGCCGGCAGCCAGTCTCCCGCCAGAGACGCCGAGATTCTCGAGCTGCTCGCGACTCTGCTCGACCGCGTCGGCATCACCGGCTGGACCCTCGAACTCAACTCCGTCGGCTGTCCCGCCGACCGCGCAAGATTCAACGAAGCCCTGCGCCAGGCCCTGGCGCCCGTTGTCGACAAGATGTGCGCGGATTGCCAGCGGCGAGCGGTCACGAATCCTCTGCGCGTCTTTGATTGCAAAGTTCCCGAAGATCAGCCGATCATCGACACTCTGCCCACCATCAACCAATTTTTGGACGACGATTGCCGCCTCCACTACGAAGCAGTCAAGCAGATATTGAATGCGGTTGAAATCCCATACGTTGAGAATCCGCGCCTGGTGCGCGGTCTCGATTACTACACGAAAACTGCCTTTGAATTTACCCACGGATCGCTGGGCGCGCAGAACGCGATTCTAGGCGGAGGTCGTTACGATGGCCTGTCCGAAGCGCTCGGCGGCCCCGCCGCTCCGGGCATCGGCTTTGCCATTGGAGAAGATCGGCTCGTCCTGTCTCTCACGGCAACCGCCGAATCCGTTCTGCGTAAGCCCGACGTCTACGTAGCCCCGCTCGGCCCGGGCATGGATCGCGAAGCCGCCCGAGTCGCGCGTGAACTTCGCCGGCACGATCTGGTCGTCGAACTCGGTGACGAGTCGTTTCGCAAACTGAAAAAATCATTCGAGGCGGCCGACAAGATCGGCGCACGCTATCTCTTAATCGTAGGCGAAAACGAAGTCGCGGCCAACGCATTCTCCTTGAAGCATCTCGCCACTGGTGAACAGGTCACCGTGCCCCGTGCGGATCTGCCGCAACGCATCCTGCAGAAGAAGTAGAATCACCCGTTGGAACTAAACACGCGAAGCCGCAAACTCAAGGACCAAAGACTAAGAATTAAGAAGGAGAAGATCGATGCGAACCACTTCCCTACTCTGTGCTGCGATTCTTACCGCGAGTGCGGCTTTTGCCCAGTCAGCCCCAGCGGTTTCCGACTTCGATCAACACCTGATCGACCAGCAAAAACAGCTCCTGCAAGCCATCCAGAACAACAACGCCACCCTGGTCGATCAATCCATCGCCAACGATTTCGAGGGCATCGCCATCAACGGCGACTCCTACGACCGCGGAGAAATCATCGATTCCGCTCAGGGTCCGTCGCCAAAACAACTGCAAGCCTACGAATTCCACGTGATTAAGCTGACCCCCGATTCAGCCATCGTTACCTACAACCTGATCGTCCCGGGAGAGCACCCGCGCTATCGCCATATGGCCGATACCTGGGCCAAAATCGGTGGCGCATGGAAACTGAAATTCCGGCAGTTCACCCCCAACCTCTGGAGCGCCGCCGACCCCGATTGACGACTGAAGTTCAAATCCCCGTTTACCAATCGCCCTTTGCTGTTCCCCGATCCCCTTCGTGTTCCTTCGTGCCCTTCGTGGTAGAGCGTTTTGCCACCTGTCCACAAGCGTCCGCATTTGCCCAACTCCTCCCGCCGTTCCATTTATAATCACAAATTCAGCTCACGACGGAAATTTCATCCCCGCGACTGTCGGCAAGACCAAATCCGGCTACACAAGGCAAGCAAACGTGCTCGATTTCTTAGGCGATCTCAAACGAACTCATATGTGCGGAGCCCTTCGGCTCTCGGATGCGGGCAAGAAAGTTGTGCTCATGGGATGGGTGAACCGCCGCCGTGATCTCGGCCAGATTATCTTTGTTGACCTCCGCGACCGCACCGGCATCACGCAAGTCGTCTTCAACCACGAACTCAATGCCGCTGTTCACCAAAAGGCCGAGGCCCTGCGCAACGAATTCGTGATCGCAGCTATCGGAACCGTGAAAAAGCGCGATTCCGACACCATCAATCCCAACATTCCCACCGGAGAAGTCGAGCTCGTTGTCGAAGATCTGCGCATTCTCAACGTATCCAAGCCGCTGCCCTTTCTCCCGTCCGACACAGTCCTTGCCAACGAAGAGATGCGCCTCAAATATCGCTACATCGATCTGCGCCGCGATGCCATGCAGTTCAACATCGAACTGCGGCACAAAGTCGCGCTGGCCATCCGCGAGAACCTGGCGTCGCAGGGATTCTTCGAAATTGAAACTCCCTTCATGACGCGCTCCACTCCCGAGGGCGCGCGCGATTACCTCGTCCCCAGCCGCGTCCAGCCTGGGCAGTTCTACGCCCTGCCGCAATCGCCGCAACTCTTCAAGCAGATCCTCATGATCTCTGGCTTTGATAAATACTTTCAGATTGTCCGCTGCTTCCGCGATGAAGATTTGCGCGCCGACCGTCAGCCGGAATTCACCCAAATCGATCTCGAAATGTCGTATCCCCAGCCCGAGCGCGTTTGGGAGGTCGTCGAGGGCTTCCTGACCGCCGCCTTCAAGGCCGCCGGACACGTGATCACCACGCCCTTTCCCCGCATGGACTACGACGAAGCCATGCGGCAATACGGCATCGACAAGCCCGATCTCCGCTTGCCCGCTTTCACCGATGTAGCCGACTGCTTTACACCCGCCGATCTGGAAACTCTTGCCATCAATCCGGAACTGCCGGTGATTGCGATCCGCACGCCGCACGTCGGCGAACTCTCGCGCAAAGAACGCGACGATATCAAGCCACTCTTCGTCTCCAAGGGCGGAGCCCGTGTCTTCGAAGACTTCAAACGTATCGAAACCAAATTCCCTGAAGCCGGAGCGAAAGTCCGTGCGAAAGCTGGAGCCGCTGCCGACGATTTGCTTGTCCTCGTCGTCGGTTCCGCGCAAACCGGTAAAACCGACGCGCATCCCGCCAGCAAGCGCAAGGTAACTCCGGCAGAAATGGCCATCTACGCCTCCGCAGGGCTGCTCCGAGTCGCCCTCGCGCAGAAATATTCGGATCGTCACAAGTTGTTCCAGAAAGGCGACTACCGCTTTCTGTGGGTGACCAATTTTCCAATGTTCGAGTACGACGAGGGAGAAAAGCGCTGGAACGCCGCCCACCATCCCTTCACTTCACCGCACGACGATGACATGGACAAACTCGAAAGCGATCCCGCCATGGTTCGAGCCCTCGCCTACGACGTTGTGTTGAATGGCACCGAATTGGGCTCCGGCTCCATTCGTATCCACCGGCAGGACGTGCAGAGCAGAATCTTCCACGCCCTCGGTATGACCGACGAAGAAGCTCGCGCCCGCTTCGGCTTCTTCCTCGAAGCTCTCGAATACGGAACGCCCCCACATGGCGGCATCGCCTTGGGTCTCGATCGCATCGTCATGATTCTCGCCGGAGCGGAAAGTCTGCGCGAGGTCATTCCCTTCCCCAAGACCGCCGCCGCCAAAGACCTGATGATGGAAGCTCCCACCCCGGTGGCTGACGGGCAGTTGCGCGATCTAGGGATTGCCGTCGTGAAGAAATAGCGACAATTGGCAACTACTCAGGAACTCGAAACCGTCCCCTCTATGTGATGACGACTCTTTCGCTCGCCGCATCGCGTGCCCTCTGTGCTATTCTTGTCGGCGTTCTCGATCGAGTCCTGCTTTCCAGTCCGCCGCAAATTAGTTGGGCATGGCTGTCTGCCTTATGTCGGGACAGCATCCCCAGTTATATTGCACAGGGCTTAGTCAAAAGACTTCGGGAACGGAGGTATGGATGGGGCCTCTTACGATTTTTGCCATCGGAACTTTCTTATTGATGGTGGCGCATCCGGTCATCATTTTTGCGAAATGCGAATACGAATGGTCGCGCGCAATGCCGTGGATCAAGAACGACCTTGCCTCTCATCTTTTTCTCCTTTTCGTGTTTCCGTTTGCGGTCGGTTTGTTTGCCGACGAATTCCAGCCCCACCATGTCTGGGTTTTGAAGCGCGGCTGGACTTTCGGCGCGATAGGTCTGCTTTTCGTACTTGAGGCGATTGCCGCTTGGTTTGTATCGCTGGATGTAACGAACTACGCTCGGTTTATTCCTCCTCATCAAATCGGGGATCGACAGAAGTGGCTGGAAGCGGCAGATTTCCATAACAGTGGAATTCAGAAGTTGTCAGATTACGGTACTGCGTCGGAAGAGGAACGCCGAGAGAGACAACTAGAGATTGCGAAAGCGCAAGCAGCTTACAAGGAAAAAACTGGTGTTTTATTTGATGCAGGAAATCAAATAATTTGGGATCGGGGAAGTTTCACCTTGTACTCCGAATTACTCTTCACTTATTTAAGCGTAGGATTCGCTTTCTTTTATTTTTGGTATTTGGGTGTCGTTCTTTGGGAAGAACACGCCTTCGGACTTCCAAAGAGCCCGCACGACAAGCTGATTCTCGTGTTTTGCCTTTTATTGCTCTTCTTCCCGGCTAGAATTTATACAGAATGGTACCTTGGCTTCCTTTCACTAAGGTTCTTTAAAGACTACCCGGGTTTTTGGATACTTTTGGTTCTCGCTCTGTTTGCGCTATGCCTGCTCATCTTTGTAATTAAGCCGCAAAGCGCAACAATAGAGAACTTAGCTCAGATTGAAGGCGTTCTCGCGGTCGCAGCCGCATTCGTCGCATACTGGAAGCCCGAATGGCTGTTTGGCGTGGGCCGTTGGTTTGTTAACGCATCCTCTGAGTGGATTTTGGCCCTCGGTATATTGACCGTCCTTTTCTTACTCGCCCTGACTGCCGTGGTGCAGGTTCCCCCCGCCCCTGCAAAAACTGTTGGCAGGGCGGTCCGAGCGCTCGATTTTGGGTTTCATCGTTCTTAAGCGAATGAACGATTCAAATCAAATGCACTCGCCCTACAGGAAACACTGCAGTGCCAGGGGCCTCATCCTGCCTTACACTAACCCGCGCAAGTGTTCGAACCTCAAGGAGAAGAACATGAAAAAGCTAATCGCATTGTGCTTCGCGCTCGCACTTCTGACCTGCACCGTAGCGGTCGCGCAAGACACGATGAATCACGACAATATGAAGTCTGACATGGCGAAAAAAACCAGCAAAGTCACGGGCAAAATTGGCGATGACGGCAAGACCTTCGTAAGCGAGGACGGTAAAACTTGGACGATCGTGAATCCCGATGCTGTGAAAGG